>NZ_JTCM02000002.1:135695-202591 GCF_000817785.2 Hassallia byssoidea VB512170
AGGAATCCTGAATCTGGTTGGCAGAGGCGATTACGTTTTCGAGCAAGGGAGCGGCTTTTTCGGGTTGCTTGAGCTTGCCAATGGCTTGGGCAATGGCACTTAAGGCTCTTGCTTTGTAACGGGAATCCTGAATCTGGTTGGCAAGTTTCAAGGCTTGATCGTAATTTTCATCCTTAGCAAAGGCGACAGCCGCTTGTGATTGATACTCAGGACTCGTTATCTGCTGACTTATATTAGTTAATTGCCAGCGAATTTGAGTCAATTGCCCGGAAGTTGTATAATTCAACCAACCCCAAATCCCCAGCGCCAGTAAAAGGATACTCCCAATCCCCCCCAAACTCAAGTAAATTCGCTGCTTACTACCTTGACGCAGTGCTACACTAGCTTGAATAAATTCTTGCTCCCCTTTGCTCAGTTCTTCTCGGCGTTGTTTCAGCTTTTCTTCCGCTTCCGTTAACACTGCACCCCGCAACAATGCCCCCTCATCCCGTTGCATTTTTTGCCATTGAAGCATTGCGAACCGCAGCGTTTCTTGCCAAGCGCGAAAGCTACGGTCTGCTTTCATCCATTTTCCCAGTTCTTCCCAATTACGAATCAACGCTTCATGAACAACTTCCACAGTTTCTTGGTTAGCAGCATTTTGACTGGTGACTACTAATCGATCATCCGCTAACTGTTTCACCAATTTCCAGCGTTCTTCACCCAATTCGGCTTTCGTCGCTACTCGTCGCGTATCTTGTGTGCCTTCACCCGGATGCACTAATTGGATGAAAATCCGCCGTACCTGTTCTTTCTGGGCTGCACTCAACTTACCATAATTGCGATCTGCATGACGAGCCAACGCACCTTGTACCTTACCTATGTGCTGATAAGCTGCATGAGTTAACTGTTTACCCTTTCGCTGCTTCCACAATTCCGTCAACGCAAACTCCAAAAGAGGTAAATTCCCCGGTTCATCTTCCACATCATCTAATATGCGTTCCACCAGTCCCCCTTCAAATGTTACCCCCAACTTTTCAGCAGGCTTTGCAATCACTTGTGAAAGTTCATCATGATTCATCGACCTGAGCTTGATATCAGTTTTTAATACATCTCCAAAAGCGGGATATGACAGAGCATTCCCCAAGAAATCTGCCCGCATGGTTGCAACTAGCACATGATTGTATTGCGACTGATAAGCAGAGGATTGAAAGCTGACTAATAAACTATCTAGAAAACTATGGCGAATTTTATGATCCGCGCATAAAGTGTAAATTTCTTCAAATTGATCGGCAATCAGCAACACCCGATCCGTGGGGTGATTTTGGTGAATCTGGGCAAATACATCAGCTAGAGAGATTTCAGCATCGCCAAGGGATTGTGATAACTTACGAGCTTGGATGATCTTATCAGTAGCATCCAGATTTTGTGTGTAAAGCGGAACCAGCGCCAAAGCTAGGGCATGAAAAGGGTCGGAACCAGGACGAAAATGGGTAAACTTCCAGTGACTTGATTGTTGCAGCTTCGGCACCAATCCCGCCAACACCACCGAAGATTTCCCACTTCCCGACGCACCTAAAACGGGTATAAAATTACGGTTTTGAGTGGCAGCGAATAGTTCTTCTACAAAAACCTCACGTCCAAAGAAAAACTCCGCATCATCAGGACCAAAGTGAAACAAACCGCGATAGGGACAGACAAGATTTTCACTACTTACATCAGTAGATTCAATAGGTACTACCGTTGTATCACGATAATAGTAGTTGGTGATGGTGATAGTAGCAGTATTGCTATCTCCTGTAATAATCGCACTGCGGTCAGCGCTTCCTCCAACTTTGGCACTGCGGTCTTCTTCTGGCATCCTACCCTCACTTATAGATTCTGTACCCAAATCAATACACTTGGTTTAATACGTCAGACTGATATAGGACTTATATCATGTCCGTTTGATTACTTACTAAACTCAAAGAACCCCACCCCGCCAAAGCTACGCTTTGTCTCCCCTCCCCGCTTGCGGGGAGGGGCTGGGGGTGGGGTGCTTCTTGACTATGGGAATCATAACTAACTACGCGGACATGATATTACGCATTTACTTGCTTTGATTTTATGCGTAAACCCTTGCTTGATTTGCACCAACAGAAGTTAAGTATGAATTCGCTTTCCTTCTTTATTTAGAATAGGTGTAAGCACCATCAACTTATGCAGTTTTAGAATAAAAGAAAAAAAATAGCTACTAACTAGATAATATATCTACAGTTGACAAGTGTAACCCTTGGGGTTACGATAAAAATTGATTAAGACATTTCAGCATAAAGGATTGAGAAACCTTTTTGAGGATGATGATAGAAGTGGTGTTCAGCCTAAACATGCAGAAAAATTACTAGATATTCTTGATAGACTTGACGCTGCTATTGAAGTTGAGGATATGAGATACCCAGGTTCTAAACTTCACCAGCTAAAAGGTAATCGAAAAAGCGAATGGTCAATCGCAGTATCTGGTAATTGGCGTGTAACTTTTGAATTTGAAAACGGTGATGCTTACGTTGTTAATTACGAAGATTATCACTCTTAGTAAAAATTATGATAAATAAAAGAAAACCAAGACACCCAGGTGCTTTGATTAAGAGGCAATATCTAGAACCTTTAGAAATGACTAATACTCAACTTGCTGAGATTTTAGGTGTTTCACGTAAAACCGTTTCCGAAATTGTTAACGAACAAGCTAGTGTTTCTCCCGTTATGGCGCTTCGTTTAGCAAAGGCTTTTCAAACGACTCCAGAACTTTGGTTAAATCTCCAACAAAAATATGACCTCTGGAATGCTGCACAAGAATCTGAGATATTGAATAAAATATCTCCTATCAATTTATAGGCTTGCTAAATAGCCATTTTGATAACTCCACAACCTGCCACACAAACGGTTTTTTTCATGTATAGAGTTTTATCTATTTTTTGCTAAATTTCTTCAGCAGATGATTACCCACGCACGATCGCATTTAATAACAAACCTGCATCAAAGCGAATTGGATCTGTGCAAGGTAGGTTAGTTTCTGATTGTACTTGAGCGATCGCTTCTTTTGCCGCTGACTCATCTAAATGACCTGTATTTAGTGCTACACCCACAACAGGCACAGATGCAAAAGCACCACCTGCACCAGCAACCATTTCATACAGCTTAATCACCTCTGATAAAGGCGGAATTGGTACATTATCCATCACATGAGTTTGTCCGGCACGATGTACCAGTATCATTTGCGTTGGTTGCGAACCGCGTATCAAGGGCAATGTTGCTGTAGAACCTGGGTGTAATAGCGAACCTTGTCCTTCAATGTGCAAAATGTCGTAATTTTTGCCGAAGCGCATCACCATCTGTTCCACAGCACCGGCGGCAAAGTCTACCCGCACGGCATCTAATGGCACACCATCACCTTCTAACATCAAACCCGTTTGCCCGGTTGGGAGAAACTTAGAACGCCAATTTCGCAAACGTGATGCCCAATGTAATTGTATGCTTGTGGACATTTTCCCGACTGCCATATCAGTTCCCACAGTCAACACTCGGCGGCAAGGAAGAGTGCGTGCCAAGGCAGTCGCAACACTAAGATTTGGTGGTTCTTTTCGCACATCCCAAATTAATTGTCCTGGTTTCAACAGTGCTTTTAAATCTGGCATGTCTGCTAAAGGTGTGTGCAAACCGTTTACCAATGACATGCCGGACATTAACGCATCTTTGATATCATGCCAATAATCATCTGGTAATATACCGCCTTTAGGGGCAATACCAATTACCAAAACTTGCGGTTGATATTGTAATGCAGCGGCAACTGATGCGACAATTGGGACATCTCGCTTAATGCGCGTTAATTCCGGTAAAGATTGCCCTGCACAAGTGCGATCGATAACGGCGACAATTGGAGCTTCACTGTAGCGTAAAAGTGATAGCCCTGTTTTGCCATGAGTTCCTTTGACTTGTTCATGTAGCAGAATCGCTATCCGTCGATCAAGCGGTAAACGCACTGTATTGTACCCCCAAACCTGGTAAATCGTTCGGTAAAATTTTTCCGTCAAGAGCGATCGCACCCGTGAAGGGGTCATCGATTAAGTTAAGATGACTGTCTAAGTCTAAATAATCAGCTAACGGTGCAAGCTGTGCTGCTGCTGTATTCGCTAGCGTACTGTCAGAATAACAGCCAAACATCACTTGCAATCCAAAAGCACGCGCTGTATGTACCATCCGCATCGCTTCGCTTAAACCACCTGATTTCATTAGCTTGATATTAACACCATCTACGCAGTCTGCCAGATGAGGAATATCAGCGCTAGTAAAGCAACTTTCATCAACAAAGATGGGCAAAGGAGAATGCTGCTTCAATTCTGGTAAACTTTTTTCTTGCCCTCGTGGAAGTGGTTGTTCCACATACTTTACACCCAAATCAGCCAGGAAGATGCACATTTCAACAGCATCTGACAAACTCCAACCCCCATTTGCATCAACGTAAAATTCTAAATTTGGTGCTTCTTCACGGACTGCTAACAGCATTTTTTGATCTGCGGCAATGCCATCGGGATTACCTAACTTTACTTTGAGAATACGGACATCTGTAAATTGTAACCAGTCTCGCGCCCTCGCTCTTGCTCCTTCGGGTGTATTAATGCCAATTGTCACCGAAGTGGGTACAATGGCGTTTTTGTCAAGTCCCCAGAGTTGCCACAGTGGTAATTTTACATATTTGCCCAGCCAATCGTGCATTGCCACATCCAATGCTGCTTTAGCTGCGGAAGGAATACCGAGTTTGGTTAATACTTGGTCAATAGGCGATCGCTGCAATGGATTGTATGCTTGCAACATCGGTGCAACTTGCAGCAAAGCGCCTTTAATTATCTCCGTTGATTGCGGATTAGTACCGACACTAAACGGTGACGCTTCCCCCCAACCCTCGATATTATCTTGAGAAATTTTTACCCAGACATTCGTCGTCTGTGCCGTAGTTCCCCGGCTAATTGTCAAGGGAAAGCGCTTATTAACAGTGAATGTTTTTACCTCAATTTGCATGATTATGCTTAATATTAGGGATTAGGGATTAGGGACGCTTGGATTAGGGAAAAGTTTATTCACACGGATCTGTTTGTCCCCAGTCCCCAACTTTAAATTCTCTAACGTCTTAGTTATACTTTTTTACAATTCTTTACTAAATTGCCATATATATTTTCTTTTATTAAAAACTAGTAGTGGTAGGGTGTGTTATGCCGTTAGGAAGAGCGCACCCTACCACTACTATATATTTTATTTTCTTAAAAACTAAGAAGAATGCAACGCCCGTTAATTTGGTTAAATTTTTCCCTAGTCCCCAGTCCCTAATCCCCAGTCCCTAATCCCCTTTATGCACAAATTAAAAAAATGGAAAATATTGCAATCCAAAATGGTCTTAGATAATTTTTGGTGCAAAGTGAGGCAAGATGAGATAGAATTACCCAACGGCAAAATTATAGATGATTTTTTTGTAATTGTTAGACCAGAAATTGCCTTAATTTTACCTATCACCAGCAATCAAGAAATTGTTTTTGTGCGGCAATACAGACATGGGGTAGGTGAAATATTATTAGAACTACCTGCTGGAGGTTTTGATGCAACATATGAAAGTGCAGAAACAGCGGCAATCAGAGAACTTAAAGAAGAAACAGGCTATACTGCCGAAAAAGTTATCAAATTAGCGACTTTATATGATAATCCGGTTAAAGATACGAATAAAATACATTTATTTATAGCTGAGAATGTGAGAAAAATCGGAGAGCAAAATTTAGATATTACAGAAGAAATAGAAGTTGTCTTGATTCCTGTAGAATCAGTAATAGAGAAAATTACCCTAGGGAAAATTTCAGTTTCCGGTACTGTTGCAGCCCTTTTATTGGGTTTGAATTATTTCAACAAAAATGAGCGCGAAAATTAAAACAAAGACTCTGCGTTACTCTGTCTTGAAAAGTTGTTCATGGGGGAAACCCCCAAGACCACACTTTTCGCTGCGCTTACCTTCGCGACCCTCTGCGTTGAAAAAATACTAAACTAAGGAAGGTGCGTTAACGTAGTGTAACGCACCCTACAAAATCTTTTAATTTTCTAACTCCTAACTTTAGTACAGACGTTCCGCCGGAACGTCTCTACAACTTTGCTCCCGGGCTCCTCCTAACTCTTCTACCTTGCCCATTGTTGTAAAATGTAATTGTAAAAAGCCTCTTTATCAACTTTATCCATAGCCGAAATTTTCCGACCTCCAGATACTACTTTAGTACGTCCTTGACTTAAACCTGTTGTGATAATTTCTGTTTCCCACTCCCGCAATTGATAAAACTCTGGATGAGCGAGATAAGCTGTTGCTAACACATCCCAAAAATAATAATCTTGGGGAATAACTAACGCATAACATTGTCCTGCCAAATCAGAAATGGGATAATGGCGTTGTCGTCCCATTTTGTAAACAACCTCAGATGTAACAGGTACATTGTTAGTTAAATCCAAAGGACACATGATAATTTCAATTTGAGTTTCCCAGACTCGCGCTGCGGAAATGGGGTCCCAATAAACATTCCATTCAGCTGAACCGTCTTGTCCTGCTTCCAAACTTTTCTCTACATTACCACCAACATTTAATGCACCACCCATCCAGACAATTTTTTTAATTTTCGCTTCAATTTCTGGTGCTTTATCTAACGCTACTGCGACCGTCGTTAAGGGACCCGTTACCATCAACGTTACTGGTAATGGTGCATCACGCAACACTTGTATCATGAAATCTTGACCTGGTTGTGCAAGCAGAGGTGTGCTAATAGTTTCGTTTTGATTGAGAATCGGCAGATGATCGACAATAAACGAATCGCGACGGTAGAGACGGGGGAAAGGATTGATACCGCGCACAGTGCTGAGAGCTACCGGGATATGAGAAGATTCCATCAAATCGAGAATTTTGCGTGTAGCGCTGACAGCAGGTTCAGCATAGCAATCAGCGGGAGTGACGACGACACCCAAAAGTTGGATATGATCCATCGTCATCAGCAGCATAGTTGCTAGATAATCATCAACACCACCATCGTGATCCATTAAAACGAGTTGTTTAGACATAAGTAGGAGAATTAACAAATGGATGAATTTATGCAAGCTGCCGTAGACGAAGCAAAACAAGGTAGACAAGAAGGTGGAATTCCCATCGGTTCCATTCTTGTGAAAGAAGGTAAAATCGTCGGCAGAGGACACAACAAGCGCGTACAAGACAGCGATCCTGTCACCCATGCCGAAATTGATTGTCTCCGCAACGCCGGCAGAATTGGCAGCTACAGAGGCACAACACTCTATTCAACCTTAATGCCGTGCTATTTGTGTGCTGGGGCAGTGGTACAATTTGGTATCAAAAAAGTCATCGTCGGCGAATCCAAAACCTTTCCTGGTGCGAAAGAATTTATGGTATCCCACGGTGTCGAAGTTATTGATTTGAATCTGGATGAATGCGAACAGATGATGAGCGAATTTATCGAAACCAACCCCGAATTGTGGAATGAAGACATTGGGAAGTAGTTAGGAGTTAGGAGTTAGGAGTTAGGAGTTAGGAGTTAGGAGTTAGGAGTTAGTTGTTAGTTGTTATCTCCCCCACTCCCCCTTGTCCCCCTTGTCCACGCCAGGCGCCTCAACGGAGGGAACCTCCGCACGGCGCTGGCTCCCCTTGTCCCCCTTGTCCCCTTGTCCCCCACTCCCCCACTCCCCACTCCCCACTCCCCCAAAAACGCATCAAACGTAACTCTATCCGGTAGCGAAGGTTGGGCACCTAATTTCGTTGCCGCTAAAGCACCCGCTGCTGCACCCCAAATAACGCAGTCGCGCAAAGAATGTCCTTGAGAAAGCGCTGCTGCTAAACCACCGTTAAAAGCATCACCAGCAGCAACGGTGTCAACAGCTTGCACTGCAAACGCAGGTATAAAAAATCTTTCTTCAGGAGTTGCACAAAAAACACCTTTAGCGCCTAATTTGACGATCGCATTTTTCACGCCTTTTTGCAATAACACCGCCGCTGCCTTTGCTGCCGACTCTTCCCCATCCACCGGAAAACCGACTAATTGCCCCGCCTCAACTTCATTTGGTGTAATAATATCTACCAAGCGGTAAAGTTCATCTGGTACATCATTTTGTGCGGGTGCGGGGTCGAGAATTACTTTTACTTGTGCATTTCTGGCTGCTTTTGCAGCAGCAACAACAGCAGACATGGGAATTTCAAATTGTAAAAGTAGCGCTTTAGCTGTTGGTAATAAGTGCGATAATCGTTCTATATCTTCGTGATTTACGCGCTTATTTGCACCGGGAATGACAATGATTTGATTTTCACCTTTTACATCAACGCTGATAACTGCAACACCAGAACTGACAGTTTTATCTATGAATATATTATTAGTTTGTACGCCAGAAATTTGCAAATTTTTCACAAGTTCTGCGCCAAAATTATCTGCACCAACACGTCCTACCATTTGTGTAGAAATACCCAATCTCGCTGATGCTACGGCTTGATTTGCACCTTTACCCCCAGGGGAAAGAAAAAAATCGTTTCCTAACAGCGTTTCGCCGGCAATTGGCAAGCGGGGTACTGTTGCTACCAAGTCTATGTTGATGCTGCCGAAGACGATGATTGTCATAATTTTGGGGAGTAGCGCACAGTTTTATTATCCCGTGTTTAAGCTTAAGTATCGACGGAGGATGTTTTGAGCTTGCTGTAATAGTTCTGGTTCTAGTTCGCCCAATCTTTGAATTAAGCGTACTTTGTCAAAGGTCATCGGTTCGACGCACACCAACAAGCTATCAACAGATAAACCATTTTGCAGTGATGAGGGTACTACCACCACTGCTGCTTGTATCCGAGGGTCATTAGGTCGTGCTGAAGTGAAGGGTAAAACTGTAACTTTACTACGTTGGGCATTAAAGACAGTGCCAGAAATCACTAATGCTGGACGTATTTTACGAATTTCAGTGCCTACAGATGGGTCAAAAGTTACAATCCAGATGCTTCCCAGTCCGTAATCGCTGCGTTCTGCCATTCGCTACCCCAACCTAATTCGAGTTCGTCTACCAAGGCACAAGCTACCGCTAATGCTTCATCTTCTTGTTGCTGCTGCCATTGCTGCAAGAGAGATTCAATCAGCGCACTGCGGTTTTCAACTTTTTGGTCGATGTAAGTTAGTAATTCATCTGGCAGCGAAATAGAGATTTTAGCCATATCCTACTCAAAGTCATACTATAAGTAGTATAAGTTGTTCGGGGTGCGTAGGCGTAGCCCCTTAAAGTAGACATCGCGTAAATTAAACTTTGCGTCTTTATTGCGATTCTCTCATTGTCTTTTTCTTCATTCCCAACAGGATACTCCACGCACCTAACACCAGCAAACTTAATGTCGAAGATGATTCGGGAATAGGTTTAGTTTGACTAATTACTGTCACTTTTGCGACATCACCTGTAGAATAAATATAATCAAAAGCACCTTTATCATTAAGAACACTTGCACGCAAAAACAATCCACTCCAGCGGGCTATAGTTTCTACTGCTACATTTTGCTCGATTTTAGGGGCATTAGGGTCTGGTACTGCACCTAAAGGATTATTGGTATTTGTAATGCCAAAGTGATTTGCACCGATAATGCTAATTAACGCCTTAGGAGCGTCTTTTATATTATCATAAGTTGCTTGCGCTCTAAAAGGAAGCGCTCTACCATCATCAGTTCCCTGCAACAAAGCAATGGGAATTGCGGAATTTTTAATGGGGATAAACTTATCATTTTCGTCGCGAAGATTTGCACCAAAAAATGCTCCGGCTACCAGTTCCTTGGGTCGGCTAAACGAGCCTTCACATCCAGTCGGAACGCAAAGATTGGTAATAGCAGAAAGACCGACAGCACCTCCTAAAGAGTGACCGAGTAAGCCGAGTTTCTGCGTATTGACAATGCCCCTCACAGGTGAAGTAGGATTAGAGTTTTCTACGAGCATTTGTGTTAAAACAGCGTTGACTTGTGAGGTTTGCGGTGCAAGTGCTCTACCAAATTGTCGAAGCAAACGTTTGTTATTAGGTACAACTACAATAAATCCGTACTTAGCTACTATACTGGCGTAATTTGAGTAATTTGATTTATCTACAAGTCCACCTTGCAACAAAAGCGCGATAGGAAACGAGTATTTACCAGTTTTCAAATCTTTTGGATTAGGAAAGTAAATATCAGCTAAGTTATTATTCCCAGAGATTGTTGTAGTGTAACTAGCCACATCATCAAATAAAGGTGCATCATTAAATGTCGCCGCAGTCGCCGTTTTCTCTGTACCCCAAACAATCAATGCTACACCTACAGAAACTACGGAAAATGCTTTTAAGCTAGCCACAATAATTAGTCTTTAACCCTTAGTATATTGGCAAAATAAACTGCAAAACGGTTTGTTCACATCTACCATAAGTTGTATTAGCTGAAAAATTGGCTGATTATAGCCAATTCCTTGATACCTTAGTAGAAAACTGAGGTGAAATCTTATGGTGACGACAGCAGCAAGCAGTTCCCAACGAGTCATACTGCAAAACATCAGTTGGCACACCTTTGAAAGCATCCTCACAGAAATGGGAGATAATCGTGCTACTCGGCTGGCTTATGACCAAGGAATATTGGAAATTATGACACCTTTAATGCCGCATGAGCATAACAATAGACTACTCGAACACTTGGTTTTTGCTTTAGCCGAAGAACTCAACCTCAACCTCAAAAGTACTGGTTCAGTAACTTGTAAGCGTCAAGATTTATTGCGGGGTGTGGAACCAGATTCTAGTTTTTACATTCAAAATGAACTTGTAATGAGACAAAAGCAAAATCTTGACTTGACACAAGATCCACCACCTGATTTAGTAATCGAGGTAGACTACACCAGTTCTTCTGTTGATAGAATGCCAATTTATTTAGCTTTGGGTGTACCGGAAATTTGGCGTTATAACTAACCTGTGATCCAGATTTACCAACTGCGCGAGAATGTTTATGTTGAATGTGATGTTTCCCCGACTTTTGCAAATTTGCCTTTAACTACAGAAATTCCTCGATTTATACAAGAAAGTCTGAATATTGGGGAAATTGCGATGATTCGCTCATTCCGTGGTTGGGTGAGACAGCAGATAGGGAATTGACAAGCGATCGCTCTCTAGTACCATATTCTATAGTCCAACCATTTTGATCGGGTGTTCTATGCCGAGCGTTGAAAAAGACCAAAGCCGCGAGGATCGCATTGAAACTGAGATAATTGCCGATGCCGAAGACAAAGAAGAACGAGCGATGGGTTGGTACTATTATCTTGACGATACTTTAAACGTTCCATTTAATGCGAAGTGGAAAAAGAAGACACGCAAATCAGCCACCGTGGAAGAAAAAACAGTGGAAGTGCTGGGAATGGCACCAGAAGACGAGTGCGAGCGTGATATGTTGTTAGAAGTGGTTTACGTTGGTGGTAAAGATGAAGATGTGTTTACTGCCAAGCTATCGGAAATAGAAGCGATTGATGCTGATAGCGAAACCACAGAAGCGATCGCTGATTGGCACTATTGGCTAGCCAGAGGATACAAATTTTAAATTGGGCAATGGGCAATGGGCACGCTCGCATTGGATTCTAAAATTTCTCCTTGTCTCCTTGTCTCCTTGTCTCCCTGTCTCCTTGTCTCCCCATTTTTAAAGATGCCGAATAATACGGCAGGGATTACCCGCAGCTACGACATTTTCTGGTATGTCTTTTACAACCACACTACCAGCACCAATGGTAGTGTTATCACCTATTGTTACTCCCGGACAAATAATTGCACCACCACCAATCCAGACATTATTGCCGATTTTAATCGGGGCAGCAAGTTCTCTACCAGAAAGACGAATTTCCGGTTCTGTAGGGTGGTAAGCTGTGTAAATTTGCACGTTAGGAGCGCATAAAACATTATCGCCAATGTGAACTGTATTACAGTCTAAAATTACACAGCCATAGTTCATATAAAAATTGTTGCCTACATAAATATTACTGCCATAATCGCAGTGAAAAGGCGGCACAATTTGAATTTTTTCTTTTACTTTACCAAACAATTCTTGCAAAATTTGGCTTCGCTGTTCTGGCTGTTCTTCTGTGGTTGAGTTGTACTGTCTTAACAGACGACATGCGCGTTTATTTTCGCTCTTTAATTCTGGATCTGTCGCTAAATATAACTCACCTGCGAGCATTTTCTGTTTTTCGGTTTTTTCCATCACCAAAATTTTTAGTTTGTTTTTAACATAATAACAAGATCCCCAACTTCGAGCGACAAGTCGGGGATCTGGGTCTTGCAATTGTGAAAATTCATGTAAATTTATGAAAGATAGTTGTATATAATTTGCACTCAATATGCATTTTCGGATTTGAAGTTTAGATGGTGGAGGAATTCGCGGATTGATTGCAGCAAGAATACTAGCTGCAATTGAAAAGCAAATTAATCAACCTTTAGTTGAGGTTAGGCTATGCAATAGAACATATTAGCATACTTTCCATCGGCACAGGCGATTCTTCGTCGGATTATTCCATTTGAAAAGGCGCAAAATTGGGGTACAATTCAATGGGCACAGCCGCTCGTTAATTTATTATTAGATGCTTCATCAGATGTTTACGAATACATCAGCAATCAAATAATGAATAATCGTCTGCGTGCGGTTGCAATTCAAACTTGATAAATTAACAGGCAAACGGTTAAGCGATGACATTGATGATGTCAGTTTAGAGAATATCACTAATTTGATTGAAGCGGCAGATGCTTACATTCAGCAACCAAAAATACAAGCGGCTTTGCAAGAATTTTTACGGATTAGTCAGTAGTTAAAAGTTAGGAGTTAAAACTTAGGAGTCAATAACTATCAACTATCAACTATCAACTATCAACTATCAACCATCAACCATCAACTAACGAGTCATAGCTTCATCAAATATACTATAACGAGCCTTACCTTGGTGCTTGGCGCGGTACATGGCAATATCAGCATCTCGTAGCAGACTTTCTGGTTCATTATGCTTGCTGCCACTCAAAGCTATGCCAATACTGGCTGTACAAATTATGTCATGTCCATTAAGGTTAAGTGGCAATGCTAAAGACTCATGAATGCGTTTGGCAATATTGATAGCACCGCTAACGTCTTTAATTTCTTCTAAAATAATAGCAAATTCATCACCGCCAAATCGAGCGACGGTATCGCCACTACGCAAGCATTCAGCTAATCGTCGAGCGATCGCTACTAAGGAATTATCTCCCATTTGATGCCCAAAGCGATCGTTGATTGCTTTAAAGCCGTCTAAATCCAAAAACAAAACCGCAAAATCGTAATCGTTGCGTCGCTTGCTTCGCTCAATTGCTTGTCTCAGTCTATCTATAAATAAAATGCGATTTGGTAGTGCTGTTAGCCCATCATAAAATGCATTGCGGAGCAGTTGCGCTTCTTTGTGCTTGCGTTTACTGATGTCTTGACAAACTAAAACCGCACCAGTTATTTTCCCATCATCATCGCGGATGGGTGCAACACTATCTCCAATCGCTATTTGTCTGCCATCTTTCGCAATCAGGGTACAGTTTTCCGGTAAACTCAAAACCGCATCCGCTTTTATTGCAAGTTTTGCTAAATTTTCAATTGGTTCGTTCATCTCCTTGTCAATCAAATTGAAAACTTCGGTTAAATCTTTACCAATTGCTTCATTTTGCTTGAATCCCGTTAGCTTTTCTGCTACAGGATTCATAATTTGGACACAACCATTTGTATCTGTCACAACTACGGCACAGCCCATACTATTAATAATTGCAGTCAATTGCTGATGTTTTTCCTCTAATTTCTTTTCAATCTCGTGCTTATAAAGAGCCATTTCTACCGCAACATGTAAGTCTCTTTCTGCAATTGGTTTAAGAATGTAACTAAAGGGTTCAGTTAATTGCTGTTTATGTAATATAGGCTCTGGTGAATATTTAGTCAAATATAACACAGGTACGTCGAAATTATTCTGAATGATGTCTGCCACTTGCACTCCATTGATTTTTCCTGACAAGCAGATATCAATTAACACTAAATGTGGATGAGTTTCTGCTACCTTTTTTATTGCTTCCTCACCAGAATCAGTGATATCCGGAACAGTGTATCCTAAGTTTTGTAATCTGTTTCTAATATCTACGGCTAGGACTTTTTCGTCCTCAACAACTAGGATTTTCGGACTGTCCATGCTAAAATAACCGATTTGCGAAGGCTCAGATGTTGTCGGTGTCAACGCAATCTGAAACAGAATAATCCTATAATAATCAATCTGTAAACTAACTGCGTCATAGCTCAATAAAAATGCTGAATAATTATTACCACTATTTTTGTTACAATGCGGATTCTCAGTATTTGGTATTAATTGGATCTTGACATGCAGTTAATATCAAGTTGTTTATGCATGATGTAAATTGCCATCAAATTACTAAAATAAAACTTACGCACCACTTTAGTCTTGTAGGAAACTCTTCATGAATTGCTTCTACATAAATTCAATTGGTAAGACGACATGAGTGCGTAAGTCTTATAAAAGTTAAAGGCAGTTTTTGATATCTAAGTAACTATTTGATTTAAAAAAAACTAATGTTATGCGGTATTTACGTATGCAGAGAAAAAATAATTTAAAAGTTAATAAAACCACAAAGAAAGGGGAAGGGGGAAAGGGGGACAAGGGGAGCCAGCGCTGTGCGGAGGCATCCTCCGTTGAGGCGTCTGGCGTGGACAAGGGGGCTGTTCTTGGGCAGGGGGAGAGAAATTTTACCAATGCCCCATGCCCCATGACGGCAGATGCTCCACGCAGGTGATCCCCAAGACCGCACTGCCTCCCCCATGCCCCATGCCCAATGCCCCATGCCCCATGCCCAATGCCCGATCGCCCGATCGCCTTAAAATGGGTTGGACTTACTTCTAGTCAGTTCAATGGTAATTTTGCCACCAAAGTCGGGAATGGGTGCAGCGGGTTTGCTTAAAGTGACTTGCACAGTTGAAACGCGATCGCATTCAATGAGAATAGAATCAGCGATCGTCGCTACTAAACGTTCTATCAAAGCAAACTTAGATGTCTTTACTAAATGTTGCACTTTGGCGATGACGCTGCGATAATCCACAGTGTCTTCAATCGCGTCAGTTTTAGCCGCTGTGGAGATATCTAGCCATAACTTCACATCCACCTCAAACCATTGTCCTAACACCTGTTCCTCAGCCAGATAGCCAGTATAGCCATAGCAGCGAATTCCCGTTAAATGAATCGAGTCCATGAAATTTCAGTCTAAAAATGAATTTTGCATTCTGGATTTTAAAGTGAATTCTCGCATACAAAATCTAAAATTAATATTGTCTTTGTCAGGGACTGGGGACTAGGGACTGGGGAGTAGGGAGTAGGGAGTAGGGAGTAGGGAGTATTAAAACTAACAACTAACAACTAACAACTAACAATTCCCGATTACCCATTCCCCATTACCCCATTACCCATTCCCCATTACCCATTCCCCATTCCCCATTCCCCATTCCCTATTATTTGAATTAATGCCGATCGCCTTTAACAATACTAATCAACTTTGGGCTTTTATCTTGGCGGAAACGCTTTTGCGCTTAGGATTGACTTGTGCGGTAATTTGTCCGGGTTCGCGTTCCACACCTTTAGCACTTGCCTTTGCCAAAGCTTCATATAATATTGAAGCGATTTCCATTCTCGATGAACGTTCCGCCGGCTTTTTCGCTTTAGGAGTAGCCAAAGCAACCAAACGTCCTGTAGTATTGATTTGCAGTTCGGGAACCGCAGGAGCAAACTTTTACCCAGCAGTCATTGAAGCTAGAGAAAGTCGCGTCCCTTTATTGATATTAACTGCTGATAGACCGCAAGAATTGCGAGATTGCCACTCCGGACAAACTATAGACCAATTAAAGCTATATGGAAATTACCCAAACTGGCAAACAGAGTTAGCCTTACCCTCACCAGATATGCAAATGCGCTGCTATCTGCGACAAACGGTAATTCATGGATGGGAAAAGTCGCTCTATCCTGTCCCAGGTCCGGTACATCTAAATGTACCCTTTCGCGACCCCCTCGCACCAATTCCCGATGCAAATATACAAGTAGAAATTGACCCAGAAGAATTCTTTTCTGCAATAACAACTTTTTCCCCCACTTTCTACTCCCCAATCCCCATTCCCCAAGAATGGTTACAATCTCAACGAGGGATAATAATTGCCGGCGTTGCGAGCGTGCAGCAGCCAAAAGAATATTGTAGTGCGATCGCGCAACTTTCCCAAACCTTAAAATTCCCGGTTCTTGCAGAGGGACTCTCACCTGTAAGAAATTATGCTGACCTTAACCCCTATTTGATATCTACCTATGACCTAATTCTGCGTTTACAGCATCTTTCCCAGCAGTTAACACCAGAAATAGTAATTCAAATCGGGGAACTTCCCACCAGTAAACAACTGCGTACCTGGTTAAATACTACACAATCCAAACGCTGGATAATTGACCCTAGCGACCAAAACCTTGACCCCCTCCACGGAAAGACAATCCACCTACGAGTATCGATTGAACAGCTAGTGAAGGGAGATGGGGGACAAGGGGGACAAGGAGGACAAGGGGGACAAGGAGGACAAGGAGGACAAGGAGGACAAGGGGGAATTATTGCCACTTCCCCATCTCCCTTGTCTCCCTTGTCTCCCCCCTCTCCCTTGTCTCCCTTGTCTCCCCCCTCTCCCTTGTCTCCCTTGTCTCCCTCATCTCCCCCTCCCTATCTTCAACTTTGGTGTGATGCGGAAGCGCAAGTTAGGTCAAATGTTGACCAAACTATGGCGACAATGAATGAGTTAGTTGAAAGTAAAGCCGCTTGGTTGCTTTCACAAACCGTAGCACCGGGAACGCCGTTATTTATCGCCAACAGTATGCCGGTGCGTGATGTAGAATTTTTCTGGAAGCCGAATAATTTAGGAGTGCGATCGCATTTTAATCGAGGTGCGAATGGTATAGATGGTACATTATCCACTGCTTTAGGAATCGCTCATCGTCATCAAAGCAGTGTCATGTTAACTGGAGATTTATCTTTATTGCACGATACCAATGGCTTTTTAATTAGAAATAAGTTTGTTGGACATCTTACCATCGTGTTAATTAATAATAATGGCGGTGGGATTTTTGAAATGTTACCCATCGCTCAATTTGACCCCCCATTTGAAGAATTTTTTGCCACTCCGCAAGATATTGATTTTGCTCAATTGTGCGCCACTTATGGAGTAGAGCATGAATTGATTACTTCTTGGGAGAAGTTGCAACAAAACTTAAACCCGCTACCAAGTAAGGGAATTCGGGTTTTGGAATTGCGAACAAATCGGAAAGTAGATGCGAAGTGGCGCCAGGAAAATTTACCTAAGTTTGCGACCGTAGTAAGCGCTTCAGCGCTTAAGGAAAAGCGCTAAAGCGCTTATTACGATAAGAATTTTTCAACGCAGCGGACGAAGATTTCTACACCCATTGGTAAAGCGGTTTCGTCAAAATCAAAGCGGGGATGATGATGCGGATATGCTAAATCTTTGCTGGGGTTTGCAGAACCGAGGAAGAAATAACAACCGGGAACGGCTTGTAAGAAGTATGACATATCTTCGCCGCCCATTGTTTGACATTCTGGGACAACTCCGAGAGGAGTTTCTATCACTTGTTCGGCTTGCGATCGCACAAATTCTGCCATCCCTGCATCGTTGATAGTTGGTGGGTATAGTTCCCAGTATTCTAAGTCATAACTCGCACCATGACTTTGACAAACGCCAGCGATAATTTGCTCAATTCGCTTTTTGAAAAAGCCTTTTAAATCAGGTTTAAAATAACGTATCGTCCCACTCATCCTAGCTGTATCGGGAATAATATTCAGCTTGGTTCCTGCGTGAAGTTCTCCCACCGTCACCACCGCCGAATCTATTGGATCGACGTTGCGTGAGACAATAGTTTGTAAAGCGTTGACAATTTGAGCAGCAACCACCACAGAATCAATCGTTTGATGAGGCATTGCCCCGTGTCCACCTTTGCCCAAAATCGTGCATTTAAAGCATTCTACCGCTGCCATTAATGCCCCAGCGCGGACACCGACAGTTCCCAAAGGCAAATTATTCCACAAATGCAAACCGATAATTGCATCCACATCAGGGTTTTTTAGTACCCCAGCTTCAATCATCGGCTTTGCACCTCCGGGTCCTTCTTCCGCTGGTTGAAAGATAATTTTGACAGTGCCGGCGAAGTTTTGGCGATTTGATTGCAGATAGTAAGCAGTACCTAAAGCGATCGCTGTATGTCCATCATGACCGCAAGCGTGCATTACACCATCATGTTGCGATTTATATGGCACTTCGTTCAGTTCTTGAATTGGCAAAGCGTCCATATCTGCCCGAATTGCCAAGACTTTCCCACTATCAATTTTACCACCTTTTATTGTTGCCACAATTCCAGTTTGAGCAATACCCGTTTCATGCTCAATTCCCCATTCCTGCAACTTCTGTGAAACAAACTCAGCAGTGAGTTTTTCTTGAAAACCTAACTCTGGTTGTTGATGCAGCCGGCGTCGCCATTCTACCAGTTGAGGTTGTAGCGATCTAATATCCAGGCGGACGCGAGATAAATTTACACTCTGAGCGTTGGGGAACGTGGAAATCATTGTTTAAACAGGTTAATTTAACACGGCTAACTGATGTTATTTTCCTAGTTTAATCTTTTTGACACCGTTAATATTTTGTAAATTAGTATTTGTAGGGTGCGTTACTAACGCACTCTACGTATATTTCAACTTCGCTTGCATCCATAAACAGGTAAATGCTTCAAGTTAAACCTGTGTACTATATTAAGTACAAGCTCATTTGTGTGACTCAAACTGATTTGAACAGCTTGAGGTTCAAAAAAACTCAACATAGATATAGAATCAATACATTTTATTGTAGATCCTGTCTTCATCCAAAAGTATGAAAAAAATTCTAATTTTATCAGCTAATCCGAGAAACACAGATTGGCTACGTTTAGATGAGGAAATTCGGGAAATAAAAACAGCGTTGAAACGTTCCAAATATCGAGATAATTTTGAAGTTATTACTGAGGGGGCTGTTCGGATTGATGATTTGCGTCGTGCTTTGTTAGATTGCGAACCACAGATTCTGCATTTCTCCGGACATGCAACAGCAAATAATAACATAGTTGTCAAAAATAACTCCGGACAATTACAACAACACCGCGAAGCTTACCGTTTAAATTCACCTTCAGGAGGTATAGCTTTAGAGAATAACTCTGGGGAAATGCAATTAGTAAGTACAAAATCACTAACAGACTTATTTAAGAATTTTCAAAACACAATTGAATGTGTGCTACTCAATGCCTGCTATTCAGAAGTCCAGGCAGAAGAAATTCATAAGCATATTTATTGCGTTATTGGCATGGAGCGTTCTATACGAGATGATGCAGCAATTAAATTTGCCCAAGGGTTTTATGATGTGATTGGTGCTGGGAGAAACTATGAGGATGCTTTTCAACTAGGCTCTAATAATATTGACCTAAATGGCATTCCGCAGTCTTTAATTACCACCATCAAAATTAACAAAAATATAGGCATTATACCTTCTAATAATAAAAGAATTTTTCCCAATAAAAAAGAAAAATATAATATGACTGATAAACGCAGTATCAACATAGGAACCGGTAACTACAACGAGCGCATTGAAGGCAATTATGTACAAGGTAATTATTATGCTAATAGTGAAAAGCAAAGCATTACTGAAGTTGCGGCTGAAATTCAAAAAATACTTGAACAACTAGACAAGTCTTACCCTGCTGATACCACCTTGGGTAAAATGCAAATAGCTGCCGAAACTATTAAAAGTATTGAAAATAATCCCTCTTTCGTAGAGAGGATACTTAGTGCATCGAAAGCAGGTGGTGTGCAGGCTTTTGGGCAATTGCTCAATCATCCAGCAGCTAGCTTTGTCATTGCTGCTTTGGAAGATTGGCAGAAAACTAAGGGGAATTAAGCCTTAAGAGATTTGTGATATAAAATTTACTCGTCTGCTTTTCTTATTATTTAATAACTTCACGCAGGTTATATTATGACAACAAATCAAGAGCCTGATAACCGCAGTATTAATATAGGAAGCGGCAATTATAATGAGTCAATTCAGGGTGATTATATCCAAGGTGACTTCATTCAGGGAAGCGTCATTTATGTAAATAAAAGTCTTTTTCAGATATCTGATTTATTAGGTCGTCGGACATCTGATGTAGCAAAACCCGCTACTCAAGAGGAGTATAAACAACGTAAGGTTTTGCTCAATAAAGTTAAAAACTATTGGATTGAAGGTGTCTTAGAAAAGTCATTGCATACCAGAGTGATGATTTCATTGGGTCTGGAAGAGCGATTAGACGCAGTAGAACATCTTGGTATTGACGAGTTACCTGATAAATCTGGACAAGCATTACCCACGGGAGTTGGGGTAACAGATGTCTTCAATCAGATGGGAGAGGGACGAACTCTTTTGATATTAGGAGAACCGGGAGCGGGTAAAACCACAACTCTCCTGACACTGACAAAGCATTTGATAACTCGTACTGAACAGGACTTAAGCCGACCGATTCCAGTCGTATTTAATTTATCCTCTTGGGCAAGTAAGCGGCAAAATATTGCTGATTGGGTTGTTCAAGAATTAAATAGGCAATATAAAGTTTCCAAATCCTTAGCTAAAGCTTGGATTAAAAAGCAACAACTGCTACTGACGCTGGATGGTCTGGATGAGGTGAAATCTGAGTATCGGGAAGACTGTGTTCAAGCCTTGAATGAATTCATGCAAAAGCATGGACAAACCGAGATTGTCGTGTGTAGCCGCATCCAAGATTATAATGCTCTCTCTACTCGTCTGCAACTACAAGGTGCTATCTGCGTCCAATCATTAACCGATGAGCAGATTAAGCAATATCTAAACAGTGCTGGCAATCAATTAGAAGCCTTGAGAACACTACTTGAAAAAGATACTGCACTGCAAGAGTTAGCCAAATCTCCCCTGACTCTCAGCGTCATGACCCTCGCATATGAGGGCAAATTAGTTGAAGACTTACCCCAAACAAACTCGATAGAAGAACACCGCCGGCATCTGTTTAATACTTATATTGAAACGATGTTTAGCCGCAAGGAAGCTAAACAGAAATACCCGAAAGAACAAGCAACGCGCTGGCTAATTTGGCTAGCAAAGCGTTTGTCTCAAACTTCTCAGACGATGTTTTTAATTGAAGGATTGCAGCCTACTTGCTTCCAGACTAAGACTCAAAAAATACTTTATAGGATTGGAAGTTTTCTGATTGGGGGGCTACTTGGGGGACTGATTGGTGCGTTAATCGGATTGCTAGATCAAAGTAAGTCTTTTGAACTTAGTTTGCTAATTGGTGTACCTATTGGTGGGCTGAGTTTATTATTGCAGATGACAGAAATCAAAACAGTTGAAACCCTGAAATTGTGGTCTTGGCAAGAAGCAAGGAAGCTTCTGATCAATGGACTAGTTGTTACACTGCCTCTGGGGTTGATTGTGGGGCTGCTTAATAAAGGTAATTTACTATTGGGGGTGATTTATTGGCTAATTGCTGAACTGATTTTGGGGCTGCTTGGTGGGCTAAGAGGTTTAGAAATACAGAGAAAAACAAGTCCCAATCAGGGCATTTCAAACTCAGGCAGGAATGCCCTGATTGTTGGATTAATTGGTGGATTAATCGGCTTATTAATCGGACAATTAAGCGGTAAACCAAATTGGGTATTGTTGGGGCTGGACTTTGGGCTAATTTTTGGACTAATTTTTGGGGGTGGTAAAGCCTGCATCCAACACTTTACCTTACGCTTTATTCTTTACACTAAAGGTTATATCCCCAGCAACTATGCCCACTTCCTTGACTATGGCACTGAACGCATCTTTTTACAAAAAGTTGGGGGTGGTTACATTTTTGTTCATCGAATGCTGCTCGAACATTTTGCTCAGATGGCGTCAGTATCTGTTCAATCAACGATCGCACCAATTCCTCAGTCTATTGACAGGAATAACGCACCAACTAAACCTGATTTAACTAATGTTGGTAATAGCGCTTCTCAGCCTCCAACTCCAGTTCAAAATCATCTTGTATGTACCAATTGTGGTAACAATAATCCGTCTAATTTCAAATTCTGCTCCAAGTGTGGGATACCATTGATTAAACCATCTATCTAAGAGTATCGGACTGACAAGTAACCTAATCAAATTAGACATAAAAGGATTGTAGGATGCGTTACGAGCAGATAGTTAAAGTTTCCAAATCTAAATTTGATATTACTTGTGCCATTTTCTCTAAATCAGATGTATTTTCTAAGTAAGGCACGCAACCTAAAACAGGCGTGTTAGTCAATGATTGAATCAATTGTGGTGGTGTCCAGTCGGCGATTTGCGCTTCAGTTCGCGGTTCGACGCAGTTAAGAACAATACCAACTAGATGCACGCGAGATTGTCTAGCCAATGCTACATTCGCTACAGCTTGGGCGATCGCTCCCAATTTCACAGGTACTATCAATACCGTCGGCAAACGCCATTCACCTGCTAAATCTGCTACCGTCAACTCCGAAGTGATAGGTGAACCTAATCCGCCCAAAGCTTCTATTAAAATAATATCATGACGCGATCGCACTTTTTCCAAAGTTTGCCACACCAGTCCTAAATCCACTTCTCGATTTTCGCGTGCAGCGGCAATCGGTGGTGCCAGAGGTGCTTTAAAATACAAAGGTGTAATTTCTGACGCAGATTGATCTAAAGAAAACAACTTTTGATAAAGTTCGCGATCGCCTTCACCCGATTGAATCGGTTTCATAATTCCCAAACGTCGCTGCGGATAATATATTTGCCAATAAGCTGCTAACGCTGTTGTGAAAACAGTTTTACCAGCCTCCGTATCCGTTCCCGTAATTAGTAATGTATTCATTGACAATTATTAATTCTTAGCACTGAATTTACCCTATTTACTTTATTCAACTGAAATGCTATATGGTAATCCTAAATCATTCCCAAAACTCTCCCCTTCCTCCTCCTCTGCGACGGACACGTTCTTCACTCCTCCACCCCCGCACAGAAGTGTCCTCTTCTCTGCGTTCTCTGCGGTTAGTTAATCAATTTTTTTTCTAATATCACATATTATTAATTGCGATTAGGAATAGGAGTTTGCTCAACAGGCGGATTATTATTTTCTTCTGGAGAAGATGTAGACGGAAACTCCGGCGGCTGTAAAGGAGGAAGTGTAGGCGAATTGTTAACAGGTGGTGCTGGAAAAGTTGGCGCCAGTGTTGGCGTGATTGTCGGTGTCGGTGTAGACTCTGGTGTGGGCGTAAATGTCGGTTCTAATGTTGGCGTGATTGTAGGTGTCGCTTCTAAATTTTCTAACCCGGCATTAAGAACATAATTGCTTTCAGGTACTTCTGGTGCTGTTAACTGAATAATATATCTGCCACTTTCAGGCAATATTCCCTGATAAGATGTGACTTGCTGTGCCGAATTATCTATTGCTTCTCGATTTGGAGATAAAACTGTTAGCAAAACATTCTTACTTTCTGGGGAAAGCGATGCAATTAATTTGGAACCTTTTCTGCCAAAAAAGCTGTATTCAACTGTTTCATTTGCTTTGATAGTTCCATCAAGATTGAGTTGATTTGGAGTGACAAAAGTTAAGCGTTTCTTAGTGACAATAGGCTCAACATTGGTAGGTGTGGGTGTAGGTGTAAATGTCGGCGTCGGTGTAGCACTACCTGTAATAACTGGCGAAGGAAAAGTTTGTGGTGGGGCTTCTGGTGCTAATGTTTTTGGTTGACTGCGGATAGAACTTACTATTGCCCAAGAACCGACTCCTGCTAAGATAATTACGGCACTGCCAATTGCACCCAGCGCCAAGGGATTATCTAAAATAGAATTGCTGGGCGGATCGGGAATTACCGGATCTAATCTTTTAGGTGCGACAGGTGGGATTGGATCTGGACGACCACCGACAGCGACTGTTTGCATGTTGGACAAAGGCGGATTTGCCTGATTTGGTTGCGCCAAAAGTTGTAAAGCTTGGGTGAGATCGGCGACACTATGAAAGCGATCGCTTGGTGAATGACTCAACATCCGATTTAATATTTGAGCAAATCGCGGATCGACTTTTACCAACTTTTGCCAATTCCAAGTTAATTGATTTTCATCAAATAATTCTTGCGGTTCTTTACCCGTCAGCAAAACTAGCACTGTGACTGCAAGCGCATACAAATCACTACTGGGGTAAGCCCTTCCTGTTTGCATTTGCTCGCTCGGCGCGTAGCCTAATTTTCCCACAGTGGTGATGGGCGTTGACGCATTTAAAGATTGTAATTTAGTTGCCAGTTCTTTCACCACCCCAAAGTCAATTAAAACGGGTAGGCGATCGCTTTCTCGCAAAATAATATTTTCCGGTGAAATATCCCGGTGAATAATCCCGCGTCCGTGAATATGCTCTAACACTGGCAACAAAGAACGCATAAGAAGCAAAACTTCCGCTTCTGTGAAAGTTTGATTAACAGCCTTGCGCTCATCGAGCAAAGCACGATAAGTCTTACCCGCAACATAATCTTGCACCAAAAACAAGCGCTGGTCTTGTTCAAATCTTTCTCTAAATTGCGGTATTTGCGGATGTTGAATTTGGTATAAAGTAGCTGCTTCTCGTGCAAATAGTTCTTGTGCTTTCTCCCAAGCGTCAGTTCCAGTAGCGGTGGGAATTAATTCTTTGATCGCACAAAGTTCATTAAATCGCCTTTGGTCTTCTGCCAAATAAGTTCTGCCAAATCCCCCCTGACCGAGAATTTGAATTATGCGATAACGGTTTTGTAGGACAGTACCAACAGTAATGGGTGGTTGCATCATCGATTAATTGGGTAATGGGGCATTGGGCATGGGGAATGGGGAATGGGGAATGGGGAATGGGTAATGGGTAATGGGTAATGGGGAATGGGTAATGGGTAACAAAGAAAAAATATTTCCCCCAAGTCGTCCTCCTTGTCCTCCTTGTCCTCCTTGTCCTCCTTGTCCCCTAGTCCCTAGTCCCTAGTCCCTAGTCCCTAGTTCCTTATCCTTTTACGTTTATTTGTCATTTTCTACGGTAGCGTTTTGTGCCAACTTGTGCTGGCTTTTTGCCTTTAAAAATTCTTCACCCTTTCGCCAGATATTAGCTTGTCAAGAGTTATAACTTAAAGTGCTGTGAGATGTGTAATTAGATTTAAAAGCTTAAATTAAATCTGCCATTTTATAAATTTGCCGCTAGTATCATAGAATATTCAATTGCCCCTTAGTTTTTTATTCACAGGTGTTTCTACTTAACGAGTGCCTGCTTTGATATCACTCTTGTGTGTGAATCCTTGACGCTCAGTTATAAATAAGGTGGGTAGAGGAAAATGCTCTACCGAACCAACCTCGAAGGAGTTGGTTTTTTTTTACCTCAAGCAAAAACATCTAAATAATGCATCTAGTTCAAAAACTTAATGTCAGTTAAGCTGTCTATGGTTGATTTGCCAGAAGTCTTTGAAAATGACAACGCGAGAGTCCTTCGGACACGCTTCGCGAACGCTTTATGGAGGAATATTGAGACTTTTTATGAAAGCTTCAAAAAAACTTACAAATGTTTTCTCTGACTATCTCGGTTAAATCTGCTAAATATCTGATGATAAGATTGCCATGAATGCACATAGAGGATCTGCTGTGCTCAGTTCTGCAAGTTTAAAAGTGCAGCCAACTGCAACAGGACTGACTGAAAATCATCGCCTGCGGCTGTTCTCTGGTTCTGCCAATATACCGCTGTCTCAAGAAGTTGCTCGTTATTTGGGCATGGACTTGGGACCAATGATTCGCAAAAGATTTGCGGATGGAGAACTTTACGTTCAAATTCAAGAATCGATTCGCGGTTGTGATGTTTATTTAATTCAGCCATCGTGTCAACCGGTCAACGACCACTTAATGGAATTGCTGATTATGATTGATGCCTGTCGTCGCGCTTCTGCGCGGCAGGTAACGGCAGTAATTCCTTATTATGGCTATGCCCGCGCCGATCGCAAAACCGCTGGACGAGAGTCAATCACCGCCAAGCTGGTTGCTAACCTAATTACCCAAGCTGGTGCGAACCGAGTTTTGGCAATGGATTTGCACTCCGCACAAATTCAGGGTTATTTTGATATACCCTTTGACCATGTTTATGGTTCGCCAGTGCTGCTAGATTATCTGGCAAGTAAGAAACTGCCCGATTTAGTCGTAGTTTCGCCTGATGTTGGCGGTGTAGCGCGGGCTAGGGCATTTGCGAAAAAGCTGGATGATGCCCCCTTAGCAATTATTGACAAACGCCGTCAAGCTCATAATGTCGCTGAAGTGATGAACGTCATCGGCGATGTTAAAGGCAAAACGGCGGTGTTGGTAGACGACATGATCGACACTGGCGGTACAATTGCGGCTGGGGCGCAGTTATTGCGTGAAGAAGGGGCGCGTCAGGTTTATGCTTGTGCAACTCATGCGGTGTTCTCTCCACCTGCAATTGAGCGGCTATCCAGTGGTGTGTTTGAAGAAGTGATCGTTACAAATACGATTCCGATTCCGAATAGCGATCGCTTTCAACAACTCGTCGTCCTTTCAGTGGCTAATCTACTCGGAGAAACCATCTGGAGAATTCACGAAGATAGCTCTGTAAGTAGTATGTTTCGTTAGCCTTTGAAAGACTGTCATCCCCGTTACAGTCCGGCAAAATAACAGAGTAGGTAAAAGTAAAAATCTATTACCTTTTACCTTTCCCCTTTCCCCTTTCCCCTTTCGCCCTTCCCCCTTCCCCTTTCCCCCTTCCCCTTTTCCCTTTCCCCATTTCCCTTTCCCCATTCCCCATTCCCCATTCCCCATTCCCATTCCCCATTCCCCATTCCCCATTCCCCTTTTCTTCGCAAGCGGATTGGCAACATCGCCAAGCATCAATTCGTCACCAGATAAGTTAATCAGAATTGATGTTAACCAAAGTCCCGCATTTGCATTATAAAAATGGTTAAAATAATGCATCAGCTACTAAGTACTATTACGATAGTAGCAATACAATATTTTCCGCTGCGTGTTAACGCGCAAGCTGCTATACCATCCGATTCGATTCAGCAGGTAGTTGCAGCAAAGTTAATGACCAACTATCCTGATGGTAACTTTTATACAGAAAGGTTAATCAGTCGTGCGGAATTAGCTTCGATTATGGTGAAAGCATTTCGACTGGATAAAAGACAGGCTATTAGTAAAGAGAATTTAGTAGTTCCCGATGTAGCGCCGTCAAATCCAGCATTTAATGATATTCAAATAGTCTTAAAAACTGAGATTATGAAAGGTTATCGAGGAAATATGTTTTTCCCCAACCAAAAAGTCACAAGGGCAGAAGCTTTAGCGATTTTTGCTCAAGCTTATGGAGTATTTCAGTTTCCCGACGACACAGTAAATGAAATTCTTGCTTCGCATCCAGACGCGCAGACAATTCCAGATTGGGCAAAAAAGGCGATCGCCACAGTAATTAGTGAAGGATTCGTCAACACAGACGCACAAGGTAACATAGCCCCATTAAAACCCATGACACGCGGGGATATGGCATACGTCTTGAGTAAATATTTGCAAAGACAACAACCACAACCCGAAACACCAGAAGCACCAGCAGCACCGAATAGATGACAGTGGGTAATGGGTAATGGGTAATGGGTAATCGGTAATGGGTAATCGGTAATGGGTAATCGGTAATGGGTAATGGGGGAGAGGGGGAGAGGGGGGGATGGGGGGATGGGGGGATGGGAGAAAGAACAATTACCAATTCCCAATTACCAATTACCAATTACCAATTACCTATTACCAATTCCCAATTCCCCTTTGTCCCTATTGTCACATTCTCCTCTCAAGTGGCAACATCAGCGTGGGAAAATAATAATACGATCAGTAGAGAGGAAAACCCTATTAGTATGCACCTGAGTGAAATTACCCATCCCAACCAGTTACACGGCTTATCGATTAGGCAGTTGCAGCAAATTGCCCGTCA
Organism: Hassallia byssoidea VB512170; assembly: GCF_000817785.2. GTDB lineage: Bacteria > Cyanobacteriota > Cyanobacteriia > Cyanobacteriales > Nostocaceae > Hassallia > Hassallia carrinoi. The sequence goes on from NZ_JTCM02000002.1 coordinate 163,823, forward strand.
AATTCGGGATAAGCATCTGCAAACCGTAGCCGCAACTGGCGGACATCTGGGACCGGGGTTGGGTGTTGTAGAGTTAACCCTAGGGCTTTATCAGACACTAGATTTAGATTGTGATAAAGTTATTTGGGATGTCGGACACCAAGCTTATCCCCATAAACTAATTACAGGGCGTTACGATAATTTCCACACCTTGCGGCAAAAAGACGGAATTGCCGGTTATCTCAAGCGCGGTGAAAGTAAGTTTGACCATTTTGGTGCGGGACATGCTTCAACCAGTATCTCAGCGGCATTGGGTATGGCTTTAGCGCGAGATATGAAAGGCGAAAAATTTAAAGTTGTCGCCATTATCGGTGATGGTGCGCTAACTGGCGGTATGGCGTTAGAATGCATCAACCATGCCGGACACTTGCCCAAAACTAACTTATTAGTTGTCCTCAACGACAACGAAATGTCAATTTCTCCCAACGTTGGGGCGATTCCTCGTTACCTCAACAAAATGCGTCTCAGTCCTCCAGTACAATTTATCAAAGATAACTTTGAGGAACAAGTCAAGCAAATTCCTTTTGTCGGAGAATCTCTTTCACCGGAATTAGAACGCATCAAAGAAGGAATGAAGCGGTTAGCCGTTCCCAAAGTCGGCGCAGTCTTTGAAGAACTCGGCTTTACCTACATCGGACCTGTAGACGGGCATAATTTAGAAGAATTAATCGCCACCTTTGAACAAGCACATAAGATGACCGGTCCTGTTTTGGTGCATGTAGCCACCACAAAAGGCAAAGGTTATGAAATCGCCGAACTAGACAAAGTAGGCTACCATGCCCAAAATCCGTTTAATGTGCTAACTGGCAAAGCCGTTCCTTCCAGCAAACCCAAACCCCCGGCTTATGCTAAAGTCTTTGCCCACACCTTAGTGAAACTCGCCGAACAAAACCCGAAAATTGTCGGTATCACGGCAGCGATGGCAACGGGAACAGGTTTAGACAAACTTCAGGCAAAATTGCCCGATCAATATATTGATGTCGGTATTGCCGAACAACACGCCGTTACCATGTCAGCAGGACTCGCAGCAGAAGGTATACGCCCTGTGGTTGCCATTTATTCTACCTTTTTGCAACGCGCCTTCGACCAAATAATTCACGATGTCTGCATCCAAAACTTGCCCGTGTTCTTCTGTATGGATCGGGCAGGAATTGTCGGTGCTGATGGTCCGACGCACCAAGGTATGTATGATATCGCCTATCTGCGTTGCATTCCTAATATGGTGGTGATGGCACCTAAAGATGAAGCGGAATTGCAACGGATGGTGGTGACTGGGATTAACCATACCACTGGACCGATCGCTATGCGTACTCCTCGTGGTAATGGTTATGGTGTTCCCTTGATGGAAGAAGGCTGGGAACCTGTGGAAATCGGCAAAGGCGAAATTCTCCGCAATGGCGATGATGTGTTGCTGTTAGGTTACGGCACAATGGTTTACCCAGCGATGCAAGTTGCCGAGATTCTCAACGAACACGGAATACAAGCCACTGTGATAAATGCTCGTTTTGTCAAGCCTCTGGATACAGAATTAATTTTACCTTTGGCGAAAAAAATCGGGCGCGTTGTCACTTTAGAAGAAGGCTGTCTCATGGGTGGCTTCGGTTCAGCAGTAGCAGAAGCGCTATTAGATGCTGATATTGTGGTTCCCGTCAAGCGAATTGGTGTACCAGATGTTTTGGTAGATCATGCCGAACCGAATGAATCTAAGGCAGAATTAGGTTTAACTAGTCCGCAAATGGCGGAAACGGTGATGCAAGCTTTCTTTAGTAAGCAACCGTCAGCTGTGAGTTAAAAAGCGATTCGGTAATAAATGGCACGTTTGTTAAGGCGGTTTTGAAATTTGTAGTCGGCGCTTTAGCGCTGAAGCGTTAACTACTGGGTAATAGGTAATAGTAAATGCACTTAGGAAGAACGCAAATACAATTACCTATTTTCAATTTGATTTATGCTTTGAAAATTTCCGCAATTATTGCATCCCCCTTTGTAAAGCACATAGATTAACGTGAATCATCAGAATTTACGTAATTATTTACACACGGGGAGCAATATGCGAATTCTTCAGCGAGTTATTTTGGCGATCGCATCGTTTATATTAGTAATTGGGTTATCGAATATTGCGCTAGGTGCAGATAATCTAGAATTGCTTGCCAGTCAGCTTAAATATGAAACAGGTAAAATCACATTGCAGTCCGGAGTCGCTACAGTAAATGTCCCTGCCGAGTTACGATATCTGAATTCTCAGCAAACGCAAATTGTCTTAGAAAAAATATGGGGAAATCCATCTGGCGATGGTACTTTGGGAATGCTAGTACCAGCTAAATTTAATCCTCTATCAAAGAATTCTTGGGGTGTTGTCATCACCTATCAAGAAGATGGCTATGTCAAAGATGATGAAGCTGAAAGCATCGACTACAGCAAACTGCTGAAAACAATGCAAGAAGCGACGAAGGAAAGAAATGAACAGCGAGTCAAACAAGGATATCCGGCAATTGAAATAGTTGGCTGGGCAAAACAACCTTCTTACGATAAAGTACATCATCAATTACACTGGGCGAAAGACTTTAAGGTTAGCGACAGCGACGAACACACCCTCAACTACAACATTCGCGTTTTGGGACGTAAAGGAGTGTTAGTTTTAAATGCAGTTGCAGGCTTAGAACAACTTAGTTTAATTGAGAAAGACAGTCCGAAAGTTCTTTCTAGCGTGGCATTTAATCCCGGCTATCGCTATGAAGATTTCAATCCGAATTCCGATAAAATTGCTAACTACGGGATAGCAGCTTTAGTTGCTGGTGGTGTCGCGGTAAAAACTGGTTTATTCAAAGGTATACTTTTAGCACTTCTTGCTGCCAAGAAATTTCTCATAATTGCAGTAGTAGTAGTTATAGCTTTTATCCAGAAAATTTTCGGCAACCTTTTTGGCAGAAAAAGACAAAATAATTCAACTGGAAACGACAGTCAGCAGCAGTAGATTTTCGCTCTTTAACTATACTGTAATTACATACAGGTATTGCCCACCGTACTACAAGTTGGTATTTTGTTGCGAGATACTACAATCTCTAATTTTTAACCATGAATCAGACGAATCAAGTTTATCCGGTTATTTGGCACAACGACTCGGTTTCACTCATTGACCAAACCCGCTTACCGAATGAGTATGCTGTTGTTGAAATTCACCGCAGCGAAGATATGGCGCGGGCAATTAAAACTATGATAGTTCGAGGTGCGCCGGCAATTGGTGTTGCGGCAGCGTATGGGATGTATCTTGGTGCGAGGGAAATTGAGACAGATAACCGCACTCAATTTTTCGATTCTTTGGAAAAAGTCGCTCAAATGTTGGCTTCTACTCGTCCGACTGCGGTAAATCTATTTTGGGCAATTTCCCGCATGAAGAAAACCGCTTATGAAACTGCGGGAACTGTAGAAGATATCAAAAAAATTCTTCTGAAAACTGCCCAAATTATCAATGCCGAAGATTTGCAAACTTGTCAGGCGATCGGCGACAATGGTTTAAAAGTCTTACCTGCTACCCCAGAAAAGCTGACAATTCACACTCACTGCAACGCTGGAGCTTTAGCCACTGCTGGTTATGGTACAGCATTAGGTGTAGTGCGTTCCGCATGGCGTGAAGGACGTTTGGCGCGTGTTTTTGCTGACGAAACCCGTCCCAGATTGCAAGGTGCAAAACTCACCGCTTGGGAATGTGTCCAAGAAGGCATTCCGGTTACGGTAATTACAGATAACATGGCGGCTCATTGCATGAAGCAGGGCTTGATTCACGCTGTAGTCGTGGGTGCTGACAGAATTGCTGCTAATGGGGATACAGCTAACAAAATTGGCACGTATAGTTTAGCACTTGTGGCAAAGGCACATAATATTCCCTTCTTCGTCGCGGCGCCACTTTCTACCGTTGATTTTGAATTAGCTGATGGTAGTGAAATTCCGATTGAAGAACGCGATGCAAGCGAAATATATCAAGTTGGTAAAACCATGCTTACACCAACTGGGGCAGAATTTTATAATCCAGCTTTTGATGTGACTCCAGCAGAGTTGATTACAGCGATTATTACAGAACATGGTGCATTTGCTCCTGGGGAGTTACAAAAGTTTTCCCAAAAGCAAATGGTTTAAATCTGAAGCCCTCAGGCTGGAAGCCTGGGGCTATACGAACAAAGCCCACCTGCGTGGGCTAATTACGGCTTTGCATTAATTCATAGCGTTTTTAAACGCAGAGGGACGCAGAGTGTTTGTGAAATATTTAGCGATCGCACTTATGCAATGCGTGGGCTAAGAGAGGTTTCAGCGTGAGAAAATGTTCGCTTGGGGTTGATTCTGTAAGCAATTTGCTGGTATTGTTTCTATTTTAATCCCACAGTGCATAAATTGATGTAGTTTACACCTATCAGAATATAGAAGGTAAGCTCATTTATGCTTAACTTTGCGTTCATCAAGAAACTTAAGTAGGTGGACAAAAGTATTTACAGTCATTGCAAGCGTAATGAAATGAAGCGTAAAGCCTTCGGCATAGCTTCGCTTAACGCGGAGCGTGTCGCAGACAAGCAATCTCAAAGTGCAAGCGAATTGCGTCATTTCCCTTCAGTTCATTCGCTTCGGACGTTGTGTAATTAATTCTGTCCGACTACTTACTATCAGTGTTAGTCTACCGAGAGTAAAGGATCATGAGCCAGCCTAATGTCATTCGCATCCTGATTGCTGACGATCATCCGATTCTAGGACAAGCTTTAAAAATGTTTCTCGAATGTGAACCAGATATCACCGTGGTCGGCTATGCTGGCGATGGGCGAAAAGCATTAGAACTTTTCCGCCAACATCAGCCGGATGTAGCGCTGATGGATTTGCGAATGCCGAAGATCGAAGGTGCTGATGCGATCGCAGCTATCTGTGCTAAGTTTAAACACGCCCGAATCGTTGTGTTGACTACCTTTGATGGCGATGAAGATATCTATCGTGGATTGCGGGCTGGTGCAAAGGGCTATATCCTCAAGGGGGCTGAACCGAATGAACTTTTGGATGCGATTCGCACTGTTCATCAAGGTCAAAAGTACATTCCACCCACTATAGCAGCCAAGTTAGCAGAGCGGATGGGTTGTAAGGAATTGAGCGATCGCGAGTTGGAAGTGCTGCGTTTGATAGCAAAGGGCAAGAATAACCAGCAGATTAGCACTGTCCTAAATATCGCTGAGAGTACCGTCAGGTTCCATGCTAATAATATTTTCGGGAAGTTAAATGTGAGCGATCGGACTCAAGCGTTAGTCACCGCTCTGAATCGGGGGATTGTGAGGCTGTAGTTATCATATTATCGACCTCACATTTTGATAGGTTTAAAACCCAACATTTAGCTAGTGACAATGTTGGGCTAATTTTTTATGCTCAGGATATTCACTTAGTTTTGGTTTGGACAGAGGTGAGGGGGGCGATCAAAATACATTGAATATAATCGACAGTTATATTCAGCCTCATACGATGGGTTTTTCCTACCCATCTACGTGTAATTTTGATAAGGCTGTATTCTTCTCCTCATACGCTGATTATCAAGCAGCTTTACATCATATATCTATTAATAAATAGTGAAAATATCGTTAAGCGCTAATAATTGCGTGGAAAAATGTGAATAATCGATGAGCGACACGACCATTTTCAAGAGAATCTTTAAGGTTGAACATAGTTAATTTTTTCATTATTTGGAGTCATTCTATGTCAAACTCTTCTAACTCACCCAACAATACTCCTACTCCATCCGATAGTTTTTTGAAGAAAGTAAAAAAAATTATCGGAAAAGTTTTCCAAAAAATCACTCATGATAGAGTTGCCAATTTCGTACAGGTTGTGGTATTTTTTGAACCACTCGCATTGTTGATTCAAAATTGGTATTCTGACAACTTAAATGCTCAAAATCCGAACGAAAAGTTAAAAAAGGAAATCTGTAAAAATTATGAAACACTGGTACAAGAGAGGCTAAAACTCGAAGAAAATGAAAATACAATTATAGACAAAACATCTCCTATAGACAATAAAAATAATAGTAACATAAATCAGCTACCATTTTCTTGTGAGTACACCCTATCAAAAGGTAATAAAAACTCAGGCAATCGCGTAATAATTATTCCAGAGGTTAACCCATTATTTGATGATTTTAGTAATATTAACAAGAAAATGGAAGAAAAAATTGATTTAAAAGAAGTATGCAGAGATCCAGAAATTATTAAACAAATGAAAGCGGAAGGCAAAAGGAAAAGAATTTATAACGAAACTAAAGGTGACAATATTATACCAGGAGAGCCAAAGCTTGATGAAAAGAAAAAAGACGTTTATCCAGTATTCCAATGGGTATGCTCTTACCAAATTCAAACAGAAGGAGAAAACTCTTCAGGTTTTAATCAAAATAAACCAATTGTCGATGACATAGACCTTGATTTAGAGCCTTATTGTAAAAAAAGAGCAAGAGAAGACGGAAAAAAGCGAGTAAAACCAACTCATCATAACTATAACAACCCTTATTCCTTATATTGTGCCAACCCTCATTCTGAGAGGAAGTAGGTAATATCATGTTTGTGGAAGTATTGGAAGGTTTTGGTGGATTTTGGGTGAATCCTAATACTTTAGAACTGGGGCTGGATAAACCTGAGACATTAAAGGCGATCGCTTTTCTTAAAGAGACGATTCAAGAAAAAATTTCTCCGGCTGGAGTCACAACATACACTAATGACTGGTGACAGCCGCTTAACGTCTACGCACTTGGTGATGATAGGGTTAAAACAGGCGATCGCATTACTTACTTTAGCACGGGCGATCGCACTTGGTGATGATCGGTTTAAAACAGGCGATCGCACCCCGAATAATCATACTCTCACTTCACGCGATCGCACTTTTGATGATCGGTTTAAAGCAGGCGATCGCGTCCCAAATATTTATACTCTCGCTTTATGCGATCGCGTCCCAAATATTCATACTCTTGCTTCATGCGATCGCGTCCCAAATATTTATACTCTCACTTCATGCGATCGCGTGGGAGTGGTAATAGGGTTAAAGCAGGCGATCGCACCCAAAATATTCATAACTCTCGCTTCATGCGATCACCTGGGAGTGAATATTCATACTCTCGCTTCATGCGATCACGTTCCAAATATTCATACTCTTGCTTCATGCGATCGCACCCCGAATATTCATACTCTTACTTCATGCGATCGCACTTCTTTTTTCTTCTTCAATAGTGTAAATAATTCGAGTTATTGCTGGTTTTGCAACCAAACTGCCAAGTCGGATATCTCCGAAAAGTCAAACAGCGCATCGCTTAAATCATCTAGCTGGTTAATCGACAGTGCTTGAAGCTGTTGCTGTAATTGAGAAGAAATTGTGCCAAATCGCCGTGAAAGTAGGCGGGTTAAGGTTTGTAATTTTCCTTTCTTAGCACCTTTTTCTAGTATTTCTTGATAAATTGGTGACTCTTCCATTAGTTCCTCCCTGAAATACTGGCGAATTAGTTGTTTATCGAACTTTAAAGCAGCTAGCACTTCTACGCAAGCTGTAATGTTTTGCTTTTGTTCTGGTTCTTCGATTTTATCTATTTCTACAGCAACTTGTTCTAACAAACCTGAATAAGGTGCATCTGTAGAAGCCAAAACTGCTAACGGCAGCAGTGCAGGGTTAGCCAGAAGCGGTTTTGGGTCTTGCTCCCACAAACGGATAATTCTATATTCATGTCTTGTCTTCCCAACTGCAAGCTCATTGATGTAAACAGCAGGGGAATCTGTTTGTTTTAGAAAAACAACGACTTGTTCGATGGGACATTCATATTTTCGATATATTCTCAACCAATAATCCAGCATCCTCACTGGGAGAGATGGTTTTGATTTAGGAACAGTTTGAAACTCCAAATGAAGGATGTTGCCTAGTTCTGGTAGTTGGAATAAAGCATCAGAACGTATTGGTTCTACGCTTAATTCTGTGGGTAAAACTTGAATATTTGTTTCTTGCGAGTTTAGCAACCACTGTACAAAAGGTAATGGATACTCAGATGTTAAAAATCGGCAGATGCTATCGTATGCCAAGGGTATTGATTAAAAGTGTACAAAATATATCTTAGTACAAAAGTATTATAAGAAATTTTTATGTTTGTAAATTATTTTGCACTCACGTTTTATCTTCGTTGGTGCTAACGACTTCAACGACCACAGAAGCGCGATCGCGTCCCAAATATTCATACTCTTACTTCATGCGATCACGTCCCAAATATTTATACTCTCACTTCATGCGATCGCGCTTCTGTGGTGATAGGGTTAAAGCAGGCGATGTCTAGCGACAAGCCGATGCAGCGTCTACGCGTCCCAAATATTCAAAACTCTCACTTCATGCGATAGCGTTCGCGCTCCTCGTCCGAAGAGCGGAAGCGCTGCTGCTTTCATGCGATCGCACCTTTAATATTCATACTCTTACTTCATGCGATCGCGTCCCAAATATTTATACTCTTGCTTCATGCGATCGCCTCCTGTGAGTGCTTGCATCATCACGCTACAAGCTCTATTCTGTAAGAGCATCAAGTTTAGCCAGTATTCTTAAGCCTTCTTCTGCGTTGCCAGTTGCAGCCATTGCTTTAAATCTGGTATTGGCATCAAATTCTGCTAGAGCTATGGTAGAAAGTTCTTCAATCAGCTTATTGACACTTATGCCTTTGGCTTGAGCAAGTTCTTTCAATCTATTATGCTTATCGTCTGGTAAACGAATAGTTAAAGTTGCCATTTTTGTTTAACTCCTAATTATTTCTTCGGGTTTTAATATTGATAAGTTAGGAAATAACAATTCAGCATTTTGGAAATCTTTTACATTGCAGCCACTAATTCTTCTTGAGTGTAGATTAACTGAGGTTCTTGACTAGTCGCATTGATGATTGAGGATAGCTGTTTTTGGGCTTCTTCAAGTGTCCATTTCATTCTAAAAATCTCCAAAGTTTGTTAGCTTATGTTCCCAAATCAAAAAACAAGATTTCCGACTTATTTAAGCTGATATTCCTCAACTTTGCAAGCATAGTCAGCTTCCCGGTTAGTGGTAACGACTTTCACCACCAGTTTAAGCGATCACCCCAAAGCAAAAAGGCATATTGCTTTCTCAAAATGCCTGATTGCTTTCTCATTTCAGTAGATTCAGCAAGCAAAAAGGCATATTGCTTTCTCAAACTCCAGTTTGCTTTCTCATTTCAGTAGATTTAGCAAGCAAAAAGGCATATTGCTTTCTCAAACTCCAGTTTGCTTTCTCATTTCAGTAGATTCAGCAAGCAAAAAGGCATATTGCTTTCTCATTACAGCGCGTATTCTTCAACCTTCCTTTGCATAGTCAGTTTCCCAGTTACTGCTAACCCTTACGGGTTCGTCAGTTGCTTCAACGCGGGGAACCCGCGCAACGCACTGACTCACAACTTCAACCACCAGTTTAATTGATCGCCCCAACGTAATTACGGGTTATCGCTCCCAAAGAGGTTCGCGATCGAGAACGGTTTCATCGAGAACTACGACATCCGGACGACGAGCTGTAGCAGCATCTGCAAAGGGGTAAATTAAACAGGTGCGAGGAATAAACCAGGGAAAAAGTTTGAGAAAATTAAATAAAGCAAATTAAATGTGGCGATCGCTTATTCATGCGTTCGTAGAAGCGATCGCTTTTAAATCTCCTTTTATACTCACCCGTTTCGGATATCTTACAGGCAAACTGATGAACATCCCCCTGTAAGATCGCTTTCTTCTCCCCTGCCTCTTCTGTCAAACTAGTTCATCAGGATTCACGCCCAATTGACGCAATCGTTCTGCTAATTGTTCTGCTTTTCTTTTAGCTTGAGCAGCTTCAAGTTTAGCTTGAGTGGCTTCAAGTTTAGCTTGAGTGGCTTCAAGTTTAGCTTGAGTGGCTTCCTCTTCGGGTATGGAAATCAATTCTCCTGACAAAGTAAACCACCTCAACCACAACCGCTCAATATCCCGAAAAGTTCCTTGCCATAATCCTAAACTTAAGCCTAATTCTGGCATTGGTAAGCGATTATCTATTAAATTCATCGGTTCATAATGACCGCCAACAAGGTGAAATGCCCGAATTTCATTGGTGTAGCGACTAAATACTATATAATAGGGAACTCGCAAAATGCGTTCATAAACTTCCCATTTAGTAGGCGGTTTATTTGGTTGGCTTTGTGTTTCTCCTAAATCTTCTTGTTCGGTACCGGGTGACAATAATTCAACGACAACAAAAGGATTTGCTCTTTCTTGCCAAGTTACATAACTTAAACGTAAATCTCCTTCATATAATTTTGTCACTCCTACCACACCAAACCAATCTGGGCGTTTATACCACTGAGAATGGCTAACATCGTAGTAAAGATTGAGGTCAGCAGCACTGTAAACTGATTCTGAATTTGAATTAGTTGGCAGAAACGTTAAAAATAACAGCAGTGGCTGTAAAAAGTGAAAATCGTCCGGCAAACCTGGTTCCTCTGGGTTATCGCTTGGTAAATCGTACATCGTCGGCAGCGTTTCCCTCGGTGGCAGCGGCGGATCGGATTGAGGAATTAGGCGCATAATCAATTCAAAATTGTATTATTTCTACAATCTTAATAATTCAACTTTACTTCCTGTATGGGTTGAGAATTAGCATCAATCGTAATCTTCTCTGGTTGTGCAGCTTTACCGTTAATAAGCAAATTGTAAGTTCCTTGCTGCAAGTTTTCTAAAAAGAACACTCCCGCACCATTGGTAACAGACATCACCTTTTTCCCTTTATCTGTCAGTACAGCTTCTACCTTTGCACCACCAACGGGTTTACCTTCGGCATCAGTCAGCGCCCCAGCGACGGTGTAGGATGGGGTAAATGGCACGAGTACTTGGGTGTAACCTCCAGCCACAACTTCTACTGCATAAGCTGATTGTGTTGGTTTCCAGTCAATTGGATATCCTGCGGGGTCGAGGTCTAGGCGATAATTATCAGGGGGAAGTTTAACCAATACTCCATTTTTATTTTCGGTCATATCCGCACTAAAACGTTTTATAGGTTTATTATTTACAATCAAAAGTAAGTCTACATCTTCAGTATAAATTTGTTCATTTTTATCCAACCGACCATTATTATTTTTATCCAAGAAAGGCTGAATTAATAAACCCCCTTCGCTACGCAAACTTTCATAACGAGAATCGCTGGGAGTTAGTCGCGGTTGTAAGTTGAAACTGGGGGATAATTCAATGCGGAAACTATCACTATCAGAAAAAGTCGAAATTCCCTGATAACGCAGGCGTAAATTTAATCCTGGTAGGGCGGCAGTGGAAGCGGAAGCAATGATACCATTACCTTGAGAACCCATACCATAACCTAAATCAAAATCGAACAGATTGCGACCATCTCTAGTTCGAGAATTGGAACGATAGCGCCAACTTAAACTAGCAAGGTTGTTATTGTTGGAGGTTTCGTAATTAAGATATAGGGAATTTCCACTAGAAAAATTGTTAGAAAAATCGTAGCTGAGTTGGGAATTGCTAGCAATTTCATTTGCGTAATGGTTAAGTTGTAGCTTTCCCATACGGGAATTTAAACTCCAACGCAGGTTATTATTAGTGTCTATATCTGCACTAGCAAAAGCAAATAAATTACGGTTATTATAAGAAAGATTAATGCCAGCAGCTAAAGTACTAGTGCGAGTATCGCCACTAGCCCTGAAGCCGACTCCGCGAAAAGCTTGCCAATTAGCGCGAAATCTTTGGGAAAGGCGATCGCTATTAAAGTTAAACTCTAAACTGCGAGAAGGCTGGAAGCGAACATCAGCATTATATTCTAAACCTTTTTCTGTTCCTAGCAAGCCAGAAAATGCAACTTGTAAAGGAAAGCCAGCAGGTTGATAGAAAAGTTCTCCCAAACCCAGCAATGATTCATCATAAATCACACCCGTCCCCACAGTTAAATCTTCCGTCACACCCAAGCGATAAGCAACACCCCCACGCCAATCTTGGAAGTTACCAATCAAAGAATTTTGAGAATTTTCTTGACCGAAACCGCTAGAAACAATTAAAGCAGATGTACCTTTGCTTAATTGACCGGGTAAAGTAGAATAATTAGCATCGCGGATTTCTGGTGTAGCGGTTAATTGTCCGTTAGGATAAAGGCGAACGCGATAATTATTAAAACTACCAATTCCACCTCCTCCCGTGGGGATATTTTCAAAGCGGTAAACTCCAGAAGAGTCAACCAATACTTCCGCGATGACGTTATCTCCCAATCCTTGGGTTAATTGTACCAAAGTTCCCGGTGCAGCTTCTCCGCTAATAGTGCGTCCTACTTGATTGCTTTGCATCCGTTGACTGGGACTAAAACCACCTGCGCTGGTTTGTGGTGGATTATAACCAAAACGTTGTACCGTGGTTACACCCCAATATTGTCCGCTTCCTTGATTTTGCCAAAAAGTAGGTTGAGAACCGACTACATAATCAGCTGTTGGAGTTTGACGTAAATATTGCGCTTCGTTAATTTGCCAAGTATTTCTATCAGTTAAAGTTGGTTGGTTGGTGCGGATATACCAGCTTCCGCCGAAAAGTGTACCGATAGTAGTTAAATCGCCTTGGGTGGTAGTATTGTTATTATTTCCGGAAATATTGATGCTTTGTCCGATGCTAGAAAAGCTGAATGTAGGCGGGTTAACTTTGGGTAATCCGTCTAAAACAACTGGAAGTTCTTGTTGAGGGATGCGTGTATTTTTGAAGTCTAACCAAGGCGGGTTAAAGACAACGGCATATTTAACAATATCAAATTCTGTGGGAACGCCGAGAATTTTTTTTATATCGGCTACAGATATAACTAATCCTATTTCCGGGTCAGTTTTTAATTCTTTGGGATTGATGCGAATTACCAAGCCAGGGGAACGTAATTCTAATTGACCGTCATCTAAGGTGGTTGCTGTAATATTTAAGGCGGATATGACATCATCAAAAGGAAGCAGCCAATTATCAAAATTAACTGCTTGCTTGCCATCTTCAAAACCGCGTACTAAGACAGATTCATTAACGTTGCGTTTTCCCAAGTTTATCCCGACTGGTAATATATTGGATTTATCGTTATTTTCTTCTGTTTGGCTGGGATTTTTATCGATTATTTCGGGATTATTTTGTTCAGATTCAATAGGAGATAATTCTACCTTTGAAACCCCCGGTATCTTCGCTTTACCTTGTTTTAATAAGGGACTACAAAAAGTTTCTATTTGAGTAGTTGATTTTTCTATAGTAGAAGATATATAATGTTTACAAGGTTGGATTTCTGCTATTTCAATACTGGGTGTTATAGGAATATAAGGATAAATCATCATCAATTAATAAAAAGCTGCAAGACCGCCCGGAAATCAATTTCCGGGCTAATAGCGAAAGTCCATTAAAATGGACTGGATTTTTTGAAAAGCAAGTAAATCAGTTTCTGGGCTAATAGTAATAAAATTTCTTTTTGGAGGTTGGGTTTAACTATACGTTCAACCCAAGATTAAGCTAAAGTTCATGTTGGGTTTTGTTGCTTTACCCAACCTACAAATATTACTGTAAACAAGTAAATGAAGGATAAAAAGCAAGTATTTAGTTTTCTTAAGAGGACTTGAGCTATGAGCCTAGAATTTTGAATCACTGGCAGCTTATTTATTTAGCTTGGAACAACATTTGCAGGCGATTTTGCGGCTGATTTTATTTATTTTCTGTCGTCGCAACCTTATCCGGAATAGTCACATTCACATTAAAAGGTAAGGTTTTCTTTTTATCTCCGTCATTCCAAGTTAATTCACCAGTTAATTGATATTTCCCCGCAGAAATTTCTTTTTTATTAGCAGGTAAATCAATTTCGATATTTCGTTCACCTGTGGCAATTACTGTATAAGCTTCTGCTTTACCATCAGCTACTTTTGCTGCTGAATTAGTTAGATTCCAAGCGACTTCTGGACGAGCAGTAGCATTACCGCTATTTTTAACTTTGAGAACGATTTTTTTGGTTTGAGGGTTATAACTAGCACTTTCTACCTTTAAATTCGGAGCAACATCACCATGACGCACATAAACAGTCACACCAATACGAGGTGTTAATCCTATATTCTGATTACCATTTATAGTTTTAATTTCTTCTAAATCTTCCGTAAAAATAACTGCCCGATATTCTCCTTTTTTAGAACTAGGAAGAAAGCGTGAACTTACCCTAATTTGGCGAGTCTGTCCTGGCTGTAATACTAGTTCACGAGGAGAGAAAGTAAGGAAAGGAGTTAAGTCTTGGGAACTAGATTTTAATTCTTCAAATTTATCTTGATTGTAAGTAAACGGCAAAGCATATACGCGGGCGCGAAATGTTTTAGTGCTAGTATTAGTAATATTAATTACGCCTTGAGCCTTACCCTGTCTAGCTTCTTTTTCAATAACTAAAGGATTAATTTTAATTTGAGCTTGGGCAATTCCAGGACACATCAATAATGTAGATAACGCTCCAGTAGCAGCATAACAAATTAATTGTTTCTTGATTTTGTTGAGCTTAAGCATTAATTTTCTAGTGACGCTATTCAGATATTTTTTAATCCAATTCCCATCTGTAGCTTGATACTACAAATGGGGAATTGGTGCTGTCAATGTTGTAAGATTTGTTTTTTATTGCGGGGTCACAGAAACTTTTGTTCTGAATGAGTAAGTACCTGTTGGAATGGTAGTACCACCATTGGTATTATCCCGTGCAAACGCATGTACATATACTTCCTTTGGAGTACCATTTGGATTAATAGTAGTTGATGTTGTAGTTAAGAGGCTAGCAGCATTAGCATCATTGTATAGTTCAGCGCCAGCATAATAGCCTGATTTTTGTGATAAAGCAATGGCATCAGTACTTACAGGGGTAAGAGGACTAACAGAAATCACTCCACTTCCATTACAGTTAACAGTAACTGTAGTTAAAGAACCCTGACTCGATTCATCTGGACGAGAAGTTAAAATCGAATCATTATTATCTGATACCCCGATTTTACCATCTCCATTCTTAGTAATCGAGCAAGTCTTGCCAACCGTACCATTGAAGTCAATATCAGCTGTTTGAGCGTGAACTTTACCAACAGAAGCGGTAGCACTAGCAACAGCAACAGCAGAAACGATTAAAGAATTACGAATTAGTTTTCTCATTTTTCCCCTTGTCTTGTTTTTTATTTGATGAACAGCATTTACTAATGATTGCTTGAGTGAAATGCTTTAACTCTGTCTTGTTCGCTGGGAACCTGTGTTTGATTCCTTGTGTCCATAATCACTCAGCCTTTAGACGTATGTCAGTCGGATGAGTCGGGTGTTGCAGGTCGGAAAGGTCGGGTGATAAATTAGACATAAATCACCAGCAAAGAACCAGCTAATCCATGTATTTTGAACAAGCACTGGAGTTTATTGAAGCTGCTTTATATACCAAAACCAGTAAAAAACTAACTCTTGTAGAAAAAGAAATATTAAAAGCCGCTTGGGAAAACCAAACTTACACAACCGTTGCCACTAACTTATACCTGAGTGTGGGACATGTTAAAGATGTAGCTTACAAATTATGGCAGCAGCTTTCAGACATATTAGGGGAGAAGGTTACTAAACCTAACTTGCGGTTGTTGTTGGCAAAATTAACAGTCGCATATCATACTTACCCCCTCCCGAATAATACTGAAATATCCAGCCATGAAAATTTCAAAGACTATATCTCACAGTTACAAAAAGAAATTGAGGAACTGAAGCAGACGAAAGAAATTCTCTACCAATCCCGCGCTTTTTTAGAAAGTGTGTTAAATAGTTCTCTCGATGGAATTGCCGCAATGCAGGCAGTGAGGGATATAAGTAGTGGAGATATAATTGATTTTAGTTTTTTGATGGCTAATCCTGTAATTAAGCAAGTTTTTGAGAGAAAAAAAGAAGACTTAAAGGGAAACTTGCAACTGAAGAAACTGCTAGAAAAATTTACCCCAGGATTATTTGATTTATTTGTGCAGGTAGTTGAGACAGGAGAACCACTAACACAAGAATTAGATTACGAAAATGACAACATTCAAAAATGGTATCACTTAATAGCAGTCAAGTTAGGTGATGGCATTTCTCTGACTATGCGTGATATCACACAACGCAAACTTTTAGAATTAGAATTAACTCGTCAAGCTCGGATAGATAATTTAACTAATATTGCTAACCGTCGTCGCTTTGATGAATATTTGCTGCAAGAATGGCAACGCTACAAACGCGAAGAAAAACCTTTGTCTTTAATTTTATGCGATATTGATTATTTTGAATTATATAATAATATTTATGGTCATAAAATGGGGGATGAGTGTTTAATAAAAGTTGCTCAAGTTATTACTCATGCTGCCAAGCGTGCCATTGATTTAGTAGCTCGTTATCGGGGAGGACAGTTTGCTGTTATTTTACCGAATACCGATGCTAACGGAGCGCTGCACGTAAGGCAATTAATATGCAGTGAAATCGAAAAGCTGAAAATTCCTCATGCTCAATCACAAGTTAGTGAATATGTGACTTTGAGCTTAGGTGTTGCAAATATGCTTCCCACAGAAAATGTTTTACAAGAAGCTTTGATTGTTGCTGCCCAAAAAGCACTTGAGCGAGTAAAGCAAAAAAGAGGTAAGTAGGTCAACTTTAAAAAAAATAAAATAGACCTAACCCCCCAACCCCCTTCCCTACAAGGGAAGGGGGAGTAAGAGGTTTTACGTTTAATTTAGTTGACCTACTTATAACAAGAGATATAATTATACACCAAAATTGACAGGTTGAACAAACCCGCACCCATCGCCGTGAGGGATGCGATCGCATCCCGATAAATAATAATCAGGGCGATCGCATGTTCGTTAAAAGGTAGTTAAAAGGTAGGTTGAAAATTAAACAGCTACCAAATTATTTAACTGCGATTCACACTGTTGAAAGACATAATTCACAGCAGCAAATAGTTTATCTATTTCTTGAATGCTGTAAAAAGTAGCATTTCTAGTAAACACGTTTTTTTCCAGCTTACCAAACTGCCAGCGTTCACCATTAGAAACAATACCAAAGACAATTATTTCAAGTTCTCCATTCAGTCTTTGCGCTGCAATCATTTCTGCTAAACACTGTGCCCAACCAGTTTCAAAATTATCCTGCTTTGCTTCGACTAAAATAAAATAAGGCTTATCAAATACAACTTTACCTAAAGGAGACTTTTTCGCTAGAATATATTCCGGAAAACCTGATAAGTTATTATCAAAAGTGAGTGCTTGATGACTCCATAAAATAAAATTTTTGAGATATTGCTTCCAAACTTCTTTGATAACTGGATAAATCAGATTTTCACAAATAGCATCAGAATTATCAACAACACCCTCCCGCATCACTAATTCTAAATCTTCTCGAAAGTAATTAGAGACATTAAACGCAATTTCCACAATAAAATTAGCTTCAGTATAAAAAACCTGAAACGCTTTAATCACTTCACCGATAGTTTTGTAACTACTGAAAGCCATATAAACTCCTATTAAATAACTTCACTTAGGCTGATATAAAGCCTCACCCGTACTAGCATCAAACACAAATAATTGATTCATATCTAATTGTAAAGTCAAGCGATCGCCTGAACGCAAACGCACATCCGCACCTGCTTGCACATTTACCAAAACCCCCGGAGAACCAACTAAACCCCCCCTAATCAAAGTCTCCCTTCCCAAAGGTTCCACCACCTTCACCTCAACCTCTAAAAATGGGGAGTTGGGAGTGGGGAGTGGGGAGTTAACAACCTCTTCCTCTCTGCGCTCTCTGCGCCTCTGCGGTTCGTTAAAATAAATATGTTCCGGTCTAATCCCCAAATCAAAACCTTGCCCCTGCTGCGGTTTCAACTCCTCCCGAATATTCCCCGGAATTCCTAACAACTGCCCACCCAAATCAAAAGCATCATTTTTAAACTTAGCCGGCAAAATATTCATCGGTGGACTACCTAAAAAAGTCGCCACCATCCGATTTGCAGGACACCCATAAATACTTTGTGGTTCGCCAATTTGTTGAATTCGTCCGTTATTTAGCACCACAATTTTATCAGCCAAAGTCATCGCTTCAACTTGATCGTGAGTCACATAAATCGTCGTAATTCCCAACTTTTGATGTAGCTGTTTCAACTCAGCCCTAGTATCATCTCGCAATTGGGCATCTAAATTAGATAAAGGTTCATCAAGTAGAAAAACTTGAGGTTCACGAGCGATCGCTCTACCTAATGCTACCCGTTGTTGCTGTCCTCCCGAAAGTTGTTTTGGTTTGCGATCCAGCAGATGTTCCAGAGAAAGCGATCGCGCTACCGTCACTACCCTATCTTGAATCGTCTTCGCGTCAAATTTTCGCATCTGCAAGCCAAAAGCGATATTTTGCGCTACCGTCATATGCGGATATAGCGCGTAATTTTGAAACACCATCGCTACATCCCGCTGTCTTGCTGGGATATTGTTCACCAAGCGATCGCCTATAAACAGTTTGCCAGAAGTCGCAGATTCTAAACCAGCGATCGTCCGCAAAATTGTAGACTTACCGCAACCTGATGGTCCCACCAAAACCCAAAATTCACCATCGGGAATTTCAAAGGTAATGTCCTCGATAGCGGTGACGTTGTTAAACCTGCGTTTGATGTCTTCTAAACGAACATTTGCCATTCTACGATTTTAGATTTTAGATTTTAGATTTTGGATTTCTGGCTAGTATGGGTGGGGTTTTACCGTCCCTACATTTGGATGAAATTACTACCTTTTCAATACTTATAAATTACGGGAGAATTTCATCTTTTTCTTGTTCTAGACACAGTTGAATTACTTCTTTCATATTCGTCATCAACTCGTCTATTGTTTCTCCTTGGCTATAACAAGCTTTGAGATAGGGAACTTCCCCAATATAATATCCATCTTCGTCACGCTCAATGATGACGTAAAATTCGCGTTTGCTGGTATTTATCGTCATATGTATTTACCCGTGTTTATTTTGCATTAGTCCAAGCTGGATGAGAAAATAAAGAAGCAATTACACGCACCCCACGCAGTTGATTAGAAAGCGGTAAATGACCTTTGGGTGCGCTTAAATCCCAGGTAAACTCGTTAGGATAACGTGTCCAATTGTTGCCATTTTTCCAGCCAATTTTTGACCAAAAGTTCTCCCAATTTTTACTTAATCCCAACCAAATTTCTCGCTGTACTGAAAAGCCAAATTTGCCTTGAGAGTGAACTAACCACAGATGATTAATCGTCTGTAAGTCAGTAATGGGAAAATTTTCTACCTCGGTAAAATACAACCATTTTCTTTGGACAGCCGTTGGTCCTGCGAGTTCGCACATTTTTTGCAAAGTCAGGCGATCGGCTGCTTGAAAGTCTTGGACGGCAAGTAGCTGTTGCAAAGGATTGTAATCAATCCCGCACTCTGATTTTAGAGGTACAATTCCCTCAGGGAAATAGGAGAGTAGAAATTCTTTTGCTTTGGGTGCATTAGACTTGTAGAGGACTTGGTAGGCATTGCCATCAATCCAAGTCGCTTTAGTCTCACGACGTTTTAGTAAAAACTCCATCAATGCGTGCAATCCTTCATCACCGAGGTCTGAGAGCTGTACAATCAGTTGTTGTTGGACACCGATAGACCCAGCGATTAACTGTTGAAGTAGAAGGTCGATGTCATTAGCAGTGCCTGGTACAATCATTGGGTCTGTCATGCAATTTCCGGAGTGTTAGCGTAATAGAGCGATCGCTATAGCCGTGCATTCTGTAAGCTGAAGCATTGATAGCGAAATGTAGTTTACTATTTTTGAGCGTACAAAAAGCAATGGTTTGACCGAATCCCTTACCTTTGTTTTTTAACCTACACGGGGAATAAGGGTAAATTTTCCGCCTCATAAATGGGTGAAAACAAGACACAGTACAATCTGCCGTCACTCTCAAGAACCATTTTCTCAACTTCATCGGCAGCGTATTTATTAGGAGTGTGTAATATATGTACGACAAGATTACCCCCCCCACAACCGGAGCAAAAATCTCTTTTTCTAACACTGAACCGATTGTGCCTGATAATCCAATTATCCCTTTTATTCGCGGCGATGGCACAGGAATAGATATTTGGCCCGCAGCCCAAAAGGTACTTGATGCTGCGGTAGAAGTAGCATACAAAGGCACGCGGCAAATTAGCTGGTTTAAGGTTTACGCGGGTGATGAAGCTTGCGAATTATACGGAACATATCAGTATTTACCAGAAGATACTCTCACGGCGATTAAAGAATATGGTGTGGCGATAAAGGGACCGCTGACAACTCCCATCGGCGGTGGAATTCGTTCTTTAAACGTGGCATTGCGCCAAATTTTTGACCTTTACGCCTGCGTGCGTCCTTGCCGTTATTATGCAGGTACGCCTTCACCGCACAAAAATCCCGAAAAACTCGATGTGATTGTTTATCGGGAGAATACGGAGGATATTTATTTAGGAATTGAATGGCGACAAGGAAGCGAAATAGGCGATCGCCTCATCAAAATCCTCAATGAAGAATTGATCCCCGCCACCCCAGAACACGGTAAAAAGCAAATTCCCCTCGATTCGGGTATTGGCATCAAACCCATCAGCAAAAAGGGTTCCCAGCGCCTTGTACGCCGTGCAATGAAACACGCCTTGCTTTTGCCGAAAAACAAGCAAATGGTGACTTTGGTGCATAAAGGCAACATTATGAAGTACACCGAAGGCGCTTTTCGCGATTGGGGTTACGAATTAGTACAGAGCGAGTTTCGCAACGAGTGTGTCACCGAACGCGAATCTTGGATTTTGAGTAATAAAGAGAAAAATTCCGACATCAGCTTAGAAGAAAACGCCCGGATGATCGATCCTGGGTACGATGGTTTAACTGAAGAGAAAAAAGCGCAAATTGTCAAGGAAGTTGAAACAGTTCTTAATGAAATTTGGTCAAGTCACGGCAATGGAAAGTGGAAAGATAAGGTGATGGTGAACGATCGCATTGCTGATAGTATTTTTCAACAAATTCAGACTCGACCAGATGAGTATTCGATTTTGGCGACAATGAACTTGAACGGCGATTATTTATCTGATGCAGCAGCAGCGATTGTTGGGGGATTGGGGATGGGACCTGGGGCAAATATTGGCGATGCTTGTGCGATATTTGAAGCTACCCACGGCACCGCACCCAAACACGCTGGATTAGATCGGATAAATCCCGGTTCGGTGATATTGTCAGGGGTGATGATGCTGGAATATATGGGTTGGCAAGAAGCAGCGGACTTGATAAAGAAAGGATTGGGGAATGCGATCGCGCAGGGTGAAGTTACCTATGATTTAGCGCGTTTGCTATCTCCGCCGGTGGAACCGTTGAAGTGTTCAGAGTTTGCGGAGGCGATAATTAAGCAGTTTAAATAATTATTAGCCTTGGTAGGGTGCGTTAGTTATTAATTCGGTAGGGTGCGTTACGGCTTCGCCTAACGCACCCTACACCAGATGAATAGGAGAGTTATTATTACAGCATTTTGATGATACTACATATAGTATTATTAGAATTTTATATTTAAATGAGCAAACTAAATAAATTAGTGCAGGAATTCCTCAAGCGATCGCCAAAAGTGCGGTTTGAGGATGTGCGCTATTTATTAGAAGCTTTTGGTTTTGAAGAAACAAGGTCAAAGGGTAGCCATCATAGTTTTCGAGACTTGGAAGGTAGAAAGGTAACAATACCAAAAAAAGGCGGACAAAAAGTTAAAAAAGTCTATGTCCAGCAAATTATTCAGCTATTAAATTTAGAAGAGTGGAGTAATGAAGACACTGAACCAGAAGAACAAGCAGATTGAGAAGCCGTCCTTAGAATATTATTTGAACCTTCAGTATCCAGTCACACTTTACCCCGATCCGGAAGGGGGATATGTCGCTCAAATTAAAGATTTGCCAGGATGTCTCACTCAAGGTGATACCTTAGAAGAGACAATGGCGAATATAAATGAGGCGCGGGAATTGTGGATTGAGACGGCTTACGAAGCTGGCGACGATATTCCTAACCCGTGTAATGATGATAGCTACAGTGGTAAGCTACTGGTACGAATGCCCAAATCTTTACATCGTCGTTTGGCTGAGACTGCTGAAAATGAAGGTGTAAGCCTTAATCAGTATATTGTGTCTTTATTGAGTGCATCGGTGTAAGTGATGTTGAGACATGGCGATTGATACTAGCTATTATTGACAGAAAACGCATAATTACCGTCTGGGAATTTTATTACGGGAACCCAGAACTGATAATGACTAGAGCTTCATCTTTACCACCAAATTATACTATTCGCCAAACCCGTATTTCCTCTTTATCTACGTGGTGGTTGGGTCTTCTCGATAGAAGGGGGTGGAGAGTGAGGGTTTACTGTTTTTTGTTGTAAAAGTTGCAAAACCCCTACTATTCCGCTACTGCCTATCAGTAATGCAGTAACAGGAATAAAAACCTTCTCTACCCACCATTTACGGTCTATTGTTATGGAGTCTCCATTAAATATCGCTCCTCTTTCTTTTAGTACAGCTTTGCTTTCTTCCGAAAGTCCTGTGTTGTGTTTAAATAGAGTTCCTTGTACATTTGCGCCACGAAAATCGGTATTTTCTAACTGAGCAAATTCTAAATTAGCATTACGTAGATCCGCGCCACGTAAGCTAGCATTAGTTAAGTCGGCTCCAGACAATTGAGCATATTCTAAGTCGGCTCCATCTAGGATAGAATTTCTTAAATTCCCCCCATTTATTTGTGTACGGATAAGTTTATATCCTGATAAATTTTGGTTACAGAGATTTCGACCGTTCCAATTTTGACTAGAAAAATCGTTGCTAGTGAAAGTCATGTCTTTGCGTTCCTTCCGACTGAAAAAGGGGCGTAACTTATATCTTTATGCAAGAACTTACAGTCCCTCGGGAAAAAAAGCGCAATCGAAAAATCGAAAAATACTTAGTTCTTTTTCTGCTTGAAAATATAACTGGTGCAAGATGTCAGGTAATCGTAACTTATCCCACAAAAAAGCGATCGCCTCAAATCATCCTGATTATTTTTAGTCCGCGATGTTCTGCGGACTTTGTACGCACAACCCCGCACCTGTGCCAGGTACAATGATTAAAGCGATCGCATCCTCATCGCGCAGCGACTCTGCTTTGAGTATCGCCTCTGGTTGTTTTTCAGCAAGCAAAGCACAATAGTCAGTAGCAAAATAGCACTTACTGCTGATGGCTCTGGTACTTTCTTAATTTCCGGTCCCGGAAGTATCGGGTTAGAACAAGAACCATTGGCACTCTGATTATTAGCAACACCATTGCCACCAGACATAGTAGGGCATACGGTAGGGCTAGGGCTAGGGGGAGGGGGAGGAGTGACACCAGTTTCTCCACCGCTGGAAATAAGAGTCCCTCTTGAACCGGAACTATCTCCACTATCTCCTCCACTGGACAATAAAAAGAAAAGCAGTCCTAGGGGAAGAATTCCTAATACCCAAGTAGGGAACTGATTACCGGAACCACCTGGAATCAAGGCATATCCTTCTGAGAAAGAAGGAATATCAACGCTTATCGCTTCTGGCTCCAACGTGACTACAGGACCACCCAAAAAGGTATTTCCTTCTAAACCTTGCCCGTATAGCGAATCAAACTCATTCGGAATTCCCGCAAAGGGACGCCCGTATTCTCCTCCTTCGGGGGAGAAGGGAACGGAAAGTATGTGTAAAATGCTGTCTTTGAGTGCATTCTCATTTCCTGCATTTAACGCTTGGAAACCTCTAGAGAAGTTACCCAAGTAATACTGCGTCACTTCTTTTGGCAAACCTAAAGATTGAATCTGCTGCTCAAGGTTAGGAATTTTGGAAACCTCTTCTAAAAGCAGACGCCCATAAGAGTATTTCAAGTCCAGCAATCCACTCCGGAGACTGAGTGAGTTATTGTCTCCCGATAATGGTGACCAGTAGAAGTTCTTGGTTATCAGTCCCAGATTTTCTACCGGAGTCCGATTAAGCTGTTGCCCCAGAACATACTGATAGCCATCCATAATGTTTCTGGCATCGTTTTGCCAAAAAGACGAATATGGAACTTCAGGCAGACGGGGGTTGTTACCGTAGAAGTTAGAAAAATTACGGAAGTTTTGCTCTCCACCGGCTGCACGTATCAAAAGGTTGGAGTAGCTAGTTTTGTTATTTTGTTCAACTAATTGTTGGAGTACCTCTCCAGTCTTGTTGCAACCAAGTCCAAATCCTGTAAGACACCCAGGAATAACTCGCATCTGACTGAGACTTTTGCCCGATAGTTGGTACTGGAGATAATTTTGCTCCAATCCTGGTTGAACACCATAACGTCCTATATTCAGTTGAGCCGAAGCAGGCTGAATAACTGCCATTACTGCGAACAATGACAACGCAACCCTGTTTACGACTGACTTCAACACAATTAACCTCCACCAAATAAAATTGGACTTAACCTAACGGACTTGGCTAGAACCCAAGTTAGACGGTGAATTGATGTTTATGGTAATCCCCGTACCCTTGAGTTCTCCCGCATTAAGCGGGTGGTACATTACAAAACTACGGCTGGGTTGGTCAAACAGATAACCACGGCGTGAAGCCTGTATCTTCCCGGAGCGTACTAGCGATATAAATGTCTCCAAATACTTACGTATACTTTCACGGTTGTTCCGGGTTGTATTTGTATAGTTATCAACAAGCGTCATGAAGAAATCTAAGCTGCGGTTTTCTTGCCCCTCAATCAAACTGCCCTGTTCGAGGAAAGAACTTGCCACCAGCTTTCCATCTATCTGTTGAACCTTTAAGAGGGTGTAATAGCGTCCTTCCTTTTTCGGGTCATTCGCATAACAAACCCACGAACCGTCACTGTTTTGTATAAAACCTTGCTGCGCCAGGTAGGAAATTGGAGAATTACTTGGCTGGCTTAATGGAGGTAACAAATTCTCCACTGCATCACTAGAGCAAATTTTCTGTGTTATTCTCTTAGGGGAAGCAGTCGGAGCCTCCTGTGAAAAAGCAACATCAGATACAGCGGCTACTGCATATATAGCAAAAGCCGCTGCGCCAAAAAAGCGCACAAATATATTCATTGAAAATCTCCGTTAGATAATCCGATCAGGACAGGGTGTAGCAATCGAAATTGCTGGTTTATCTCAAAAAATGCGTATCACTAACGGGGAACACACAACGTTACGCTCATGCTTTTGGGCAGCTTTATTTCTAGCCGGAAAATTTTAAGTTGAAGATTCTAGGACTTAGGCATTGCCAAAAATCTGATGTGTCAGCATAGCCCTACCAGCACGGGTTACGGAAGATAAGCTGAAAGAGCTTTGCCTCCGTATTTTTAATTAGGTCTGATACCATTTCTTTATGCAATGCCTGGGAAAAAATGGGAAAAAATACCCTTGACGATCGCCCACACACTAGACAGCTAGACTACACAACTGCACTACGAATGCAACATGTTGTTAGTCCATATAGCTGCACTTGATGAGCAAAATGCCTAAGTCATACATTCCTAATTTCAGATGAAGTTAGGATGCAAAGACTTTGCAGCGGTGAGACAGCGCTTGATGCTCTGCATTCATTAGCCAATATTTACTTTCATTAATACGGGTAACGCCTCGTAAGGCTACTTTACAAGACACGATTCTCATAAGCGTCGCATTTGTTAAATATCAAATAAACTTTTGAGATATGATTGATAATAGCGCATAATCATCAATTAATTCTTTCTTTAAATATTAAATATGGGGTTATACCCCACAACATCTAACTTAAGAGCGATAATGCTAGGTGTCTTCAGGCATAGCTGAAAAATATTAGTCTCTTTTTTATACCCAGGCATATAATACGCAGTTGCGTTCGGTCGTAAAAACTGATGGGGTATATTGAATGTGCGCTTCTCTGAGGGCAGAGAAATTAGCCGCAGGGCGATCGCATAAACATAAAACGGCTATGAAGCAATACCTGGTTGACCTACATGGATTCTGTGAATACTTGCTACTCTTGTACAGACGTTCCACCTGAACGTCTCTACCGCGTCTGGTACAACTCGTTAAGGATAGGTGTAACCATTAATCTTAACTCCACCATACTGTCCTGCTGACAGGGGAGGAACTGTGAGATTAGACTGAGATGATTGAACTTGCGGCAAGCTGGGATAAGAATTGCCATTACCATATCCTACTTGGTTACTTGGCTGGACAGTACCTTGATTCGGAGCCTGGGGAGAGTATGGTGTAATATTATTCGGTGCCGCATAAGTTCCCGGCGATACCGTTGATGTTGGTGTTACTACGCTCGGCAATGGCTGAACATTATTAAAATTACCGTAGTAATTTGGCGGCTGGTTGGTTACTGTTGGCTTTTGGTAGTTTGTCCCAGGCTGAGTACCAGAGTTAGTGTAGTAATTTTGCGGTTGATTCGTGACTGTGGGCTGAGTGTAACTTGTCCCAGACTGAGAACCAGGGAAATTTGTGTAGTTATTTTGCGGCTGATTCGTGACTGTTGGATTTTGGTAACTTGTTGTAGTGATGGGATCGTTGGGGTTTGTATTCAATTGAGTGTTTGCAGAGAAACCCTGATTAGGTAAATCGTTGCTGGGTAGCGATCGCCCAATAGGACTTGTCTGGTTAGAAGTAGTATTATTTATTGACGGGTTCTGTGTCGAAGAGTTGATTGCTGTTTGTAAAGCGCTGATTGGGGCAGGATTTTGATTATTGTTGGTTTGAGCCGATCCAATCCCTAAGTTAGAGGAACTTCCTGCTATACCTGGTTGATATGACGATGTATCTGTTGACTTGACACCAAATAACTGGCTACCAGTATTAGCAGTCCCGGCTTGCAATAAAGTTTCTGCTTGTGCCACAAAAGGATTTGTCACGTTTGAAGCAGGTACATTATCAACTATTCCCCCAGGATTTGACTTAGCATTTTTAGCAGCTTCCTGCTGTTTGCTAATTAAATCATCTAATAAGCTTTTGCTGTTATTGTCTTGACTTTTTTCCTTTCGCGTGCTGGGCGCTACTAGCAAATTTGATTGTTGAGCGTCATTAATCAGTACTGGTAAATTATCAATATCAGCTGCGATCGCTCTATCTTCATCTGAAAGAGATGAATCAGCAGGCTTTGGTGTAGCAGCTTGCTTATTATTTTGCAAAAACGCTAAAAAATCTGGGTTTGCCCAATATTCTCGAATGAAGAGCCCTAGCACAGATAAAAATATAGCTGTTCCCCAAAAAGCCGGTCTACTGAAATTCCATAACCTGGCTTTGAGGTAACGTAAGTAAGCGGGGGGATAACGCTGAGGTGACATGGGCACTCGAATCCTTGAATTTACATTTACACACAAAAGCGCAAAACTTTCCAAAAATTCAAAACCGAGCTTTCAAGAGTGCATTCAGACTAAGGCGTAGCAATTTTCTTTATGAAAATATAATTTTTCAGCTTAGAAATCAGGTCTGAACTTAAGGAAATTTCTCACTTGAAGTTGGATTGTAATTTAATCCTAACGTTTCCACAGTCCTGCGTCATTAATAATGTATATGCATTCGGTGAGAAACTTTACTTTTTTTTCACCTTGTCAAAATATGTTCGCTCTTAGGTTCTAGGATGACTTGCACAGCAAAGCGATACAAAAGTCAAGTTATTTATCCTCGGTTTTGCGCCTTGGTTACTTTGGATATCATCTAAAGTTGAAAGCTGCTCTAACTTTATTGTTGTGGGCGAGAGTTGAGCAATGCGCGATCCTACCGTACCATCCTATTTAACGGGAGGCTATAGCAATGATGAAAGCTGAAGATATCATGACCAAGGACGTAGTTACCATTCGCGGTTCGGCGACTGTAGCGGAAGCTGTGGAACTGTTGAAGAAAAAAGGGCTGCGGGCGCTGGTTGTGGATCGGCGCTATGAAAATGATGCCTATGGTATTGTTACTGAAACAGATATTGTCTACAAGATAACAGCTTACGGCAAAGATCCCAAAGCAGTGCGGGTTTACGAAATTATGAGCAAGCCTTGCATTGTTGTCAATCCCGATTTGGGTGTGGAATTTGTAGCGCGGTTGTTTGCCAATACTGGTATCCGTAGAGCACCCGTGATTCAAGGCAAGCTGTTGGGCATTATCTCAATTACTGACATCTTGACAAAAAGCGACTTTGTGGACTCTCCCAAAGGACTTGTGCTGGAGGATAGAATTCAAAAAGCGATTGAAGATGCTCGTGCTATTTGTACAGATCGAGGTGCTTATTCTAAAGCTTGTGCTGCCGCTTGGGATGAAGTAGAAGAACTTCAAGCGGAAGCTGCTCATCAAAAAGCTGAAAGTATGGTATCAGCTAAAACTTCTTTTGAGGAATATTGTAGGGAAAATCCTGATGCTCCGGAATGTCGGAACTACGATCCTAAAAGTTCATTTTTCCAGTAAATCTTAAATTTGTCGGGTGCGTTAACGCAGTGTAACGCACCGTAATTCTATGATGAGATTCATCGGCGGGCAGCTCGCATCAATAAGAATATACCTGTGGCTAAACCGATAATATCTGGCAACCAAGCAGCCATAAAGGGAGAGAGAACATTTGCCTCTCCTAGGGCACTAGTAATAAAACCAAATAAGTAATATGAAAAAATAACTATGACACTAATACCAAAACTGGTTCCTCGCCCGGTGCGCTGTGGTATGGTTCCCATCGCAGCACCTACTAAGCCAAAAACTACACATACAAACGGTAAGGCAAATTTTTGTTGAATGCGAATTTTCAGTTTGCGAATTTTTTTCTCATCACCGCCAAGGCGTTCTAGTTCGAGTTGTTCTAACGCTTGAGCGATATTCATCTGGTCGTAATCTTTGCTTTTTTCTGCTAGTTCAAATGCTGTGCGAGGCAATTGTAATTGTTGCTGTTCAAACCGCACAATATTGCGATAAGAACTATCAGGAGCTACTAAATAAATCGTACCTTTGTAAATATTCCAGGTGTTTTCCGATGGATTCCATTCGCCGGAATCTGCGACGACAATTTGACTTAAACCTTGCTGGGCTTTTTCTTTTTGGTCGGAACGATCTATAATTGTCAAACCTTTGAAGCGCTTGCCATCAAATTGATCGGCGTAATATAAGCGTGTGAGAATTTTTTGCTTTTTACCATCGGGTTGCTTTACATCTCGCTTTTCTGCATAGAGGAAGTTATCTTGTTTGGCAATAGGTGGCTTGTCCGATTTTAATGCTTTTTCTAAAGTAACGGCTGCTTGGTAACTTGCTGCTGGTGCAATTTCCTCGTTAAAGGCAAATGTCAATCCCGTAACCAGCAAACTTAAAAATACCGCAGTTAAAACCATGCGATAAACACTTACGCCACATCCTCGCAGAGCAATCAATTCGCTTTCGCTAGAAAGACGACTGTAAGTCATCAAAGTAGCTAGCAGCGTAGACATGGGAAAGGCTAAAACAATGAACTTTGGCAGGGTTAATAAAAAAACTTGGAGTGCAATTCCTACTGGTAGCCCGGATTCTACTATTTTTCTCACCAGTTCAAATACAGCATCAATTGTGACACCAATTGATGAGAATGCTCCGACACCAAACAAAAATGGCGGTATTAATTCGCTGGTGAGGTAGCGATCCATGATGGAAAAAGGCAGCAGCGAATTTAGGGTATAAAAAGGCTTGTATTTCATTATTAGTCAGTAGTTATTAGTCATTAGTCATTGGTCAAAGACAAAGGACAAATGACACATGACTAGACCTGGAAGTTATCGCCTAAGTAATATTGCCGAACTAGGGGGTTATTATAAAGTTCTTCAGCTGTACCTGCGGCGAGAATTTGCCCCTCGCGCATGATATAAGCGCGATCTGTGATAGCGAGAGTTTCGCGGACATTGTGATCTGTGATGAGGATACCCATGTTGCGATCGCGCAATCTGGCAACAATATGCTGAATTTCGGAAACGGCGATCGGATCGACTCCAGCAAATGGTTCATCTAAAAGCAAAAATTTTGGTCCCGAACGCCCAGCCGCCAAAGCTCTCGCTAATTCCGTCCGGCGTCGCTCACCCCCAGAAAGTTGAATTCCTTTACTGTTAGCTACTTTTTCCAAACGCAACTCCCGCAATAAATTTTGTACTCTCCCTGACCATTCTAATCGTGGCACATTGGTTTGCTCTAGCACTAAAAGAATGTTATCTCGCACACTCAAGGCGCGAAAAATACTCGCTTCCTGCGCTAAATAGCCAACACCCAAACGCGCCCTTTTGTGCATTGGTATCCCAGTAATATTCTGGCTATCTAACCAAACGTTTCCATGATCGGGTTTTTCTAAACCTGTGGCAATGTAAAATGTGGTTGTCTTACCGGCTCCATTCGGTCCGAGCAAACCGACGATTTCCCCTGTCGCGACAGAAATGTTAACGCGATTGACAATAACTCGCTTGCCGTAAGATTTGTGGACGTTTTCTAAAACAATTTTCACTGCTAATGTACCCTTTCAAGCGCGATTATTTCTAATTGGAACGCTTGAAAGGCGGTGTTTTCGGAGCGGGTGCAGCAGATGGTGCGTTAACGTTGGCATCGTTCACCAAATAGATTGATTCTACCTGGCGATTGTTTTGCGGTAATGCTACAAACCGTCCTTCGTCAATTAGATATGTAACTTTTTCTGCTCTGATGCTATTAGCACCCTGTTGCAAAATATAAACGTTGCCACTGAAATCGATGCGGCGTTCTTTGCTAAAATATTGAGCCTGGGCAGCTGTGGCTTGAATTTGCCGAGCCGGATAAACCATTTGCACGTTACCCCGCGCTGTTACTACTTGCGTTTTGGCATCGTATTCTTGGATATCAGACTTAATTTGCAGCGGGCGTCCTTGTTGTCCAGAAGTTTGTGCTGTAGCGCTTTGCAGTTGCATGGGAAAGGCTATAGTTCCCAACACAACTGGTAAGATTAAGGCTAATCCAAAGCGACGCATGTGTAATTGAGGCAATTGATACCAGGGCATGATAGTAATTTATGATTTAAGATGAATTTGATTTTTACTTTAATTATCTTAAGTGTTTTATCGTAGTAAGCACTTTAGTGCTTATATTAAGCACTGAAGTGCTTACTACGAAATAAAAAGTAACGCAGTTTTAGTCGTGTCTGAGATAAAATACACAATCTAGACTAGTTGTGGATTAAACGCTGGCTAAAATTCTAGACGCTTTCTAAAAGCTCATTGTTTCGCCATTACACATCTTTTTGAGGAGGGGAAAGGGAAAAAGGGACTCATGGCAAGAAAGAAGAAATATTTCTTTCTGCTCAAAAAAGCTCAAAAAAGCTCTCTCTTGTCCTCCTTGTCCCCTTGTCCTCCTTGTCCTCCTTGTCTCTAGTCCCCTGATTCGTTAACGATTAAAATCTTGGGTAAGGTCAAGGTTTCATCTTCACCTAAGTTACCAGCGGTAATCTTCTCGGCTCCGGCTTTTTGTAATGCGCTCAACAATGCCGCACTCTGATATAATAGTTCGTCAACATCAATACCGCTGTATGTTGATGGGTAACGTCGCAGGCGATTGCTTCCTTCTCCTAATAAAATTACTGCGCCTCGCCAGTTACGATTACTCAGATGATACAAGGCTACAGCAATTTGTAAAACGCCTTGATAAAAGCTTTTTTCTGGCTCTGATGCTTCGATCCACAGAGCCTCTAAAGTATCGTGACAGGCGTAAAACTGTCCAGAATTGAACTGTTCTACGCCTTGCCAAAAGTCGCTGGGGATGCTTTCCATCAACCCATACTATCGCGAACTTCTTTGATTGTTTCTAAAGTAATTTCTTGCATTTCACCAGCAAACTCGTTGTCTGAGGTGAGAAACAGCATACAATGGCATTCTTTGCGTTCTCGCATCGGTACACAAGGACAGTTCCAAAATGTCGCGCTTACCTCAGCTGCTTTGTCTTCGTAGTGACGACAAGGACACAAAGGCGCCCCTAGGTCGTCTTTATGCTTGGCAAGTCCTTCAATTACAACTGCGGTTACAGAGGGTTCAGAACAGAAGTAGGTTCCAGTACGCTTGGCGTATTGTTCGGAAAAATGGCGCATTGCCTCTAAGTTTTTATCACTGGATTTTGTGTTAACTTCTGGTCCGATCATAGGAAGGAGCGTCTCATAATTTAAATATTTCTTTGCATTGTACCTCAGCCTCAGTGAGCTATTACTGGGGGGATTTCCCCATTCTCAGGTTTTTAAGTTTGGTTAAGTTTTTCAATAGGCTTGCTGGCATCGGCAAAATCTGCAATATCATCAAAGTTTAACTAAAACGTGAAAATTTGGTAGTGAGCAGTTTACTGCTCATATCTTCGTCCCCAGTCTTTAGTACCCTGTTTGTAGTTGGAGTTGCAGTGGGCGATCGCTTTGGATAATAATTCCTGGGTAATCCCAATTTACGGTTGACGTATTCTGCCACAGCACCCAACGACTACCATTAGGAAGAAACGCGATCGCCGGATTTGGAGTCAACCAAATTAAAGGCTTATTAGGCGCTTTTGCGATACTATCTTCTCCTGCATGAGTTGCCGCCAAAGTTTCCAAAACCATCTTTTCCCCTTTGACTAAATCTGTAGCTGCTGTCCACAATTGCACTTGCATTTGTTGCCTTTGTGCGTAAAAATACAGCGAGGCTGCGGCAATTACTGCTTGTTCAAAGTTGTCTTCTTCCCAAGTTGCAGCACTATCTAAGGCAATTACAATATCTTGTCCGTTTGTAACTTTTTCTAATTCGCGTATCCGTAATTCTCCGTAGCGGGCGCTGCTGCGCCAGTGGATGAGACGAATAGGATCGCCTGTGCGGTAGGGACGAAGCGATCGCGTTAATCCGGCTGTGGCTGTTTGAAAGGGTTTACCACGCGGATCGCTTTTTATGCTATCATCTTGCCCGATTTCGTCTACTAAAGGACAATTGGTCAAAGGTAACACAGTCGGGTAAACGATCGCCTTTGCCGCGCATTCATGCTGACGACGACACCAAAACAATCCTAAAGGCGCACCTGTCGCTAGTTCGACTGTCTGCCAGCGATAAATACCCCGGCGCACAGTTGGGTGATTGTATACCCAATTGTAACTACCTTGGCTGTGAATCGTTTCGATTGGCTGGTGTATTGGTTTGCCCAAAACAATCGGCAAGATATCCTCGACTTGCAGCAAGTTAACAGGCTGTTTTGTGTTGTTGCGGATTTCTAATTCTACCGTAAGTTCGTCGCCTGCGGAAACGGGGTTGATGAAACGACGTTTGACAACTAAACCGACAAGCGATCGCTGTGGTAAAAAAGCTGCAACAATTAGCAGGGCAAAACTGACCCCACTAATAACATACAACCAACCAGCCATTGTATTTACACCAGCCCCAAAAAAACAAATCGCAATTCCCGCTAGTACCCAACCGCTATATGTTGGGGCACAAGCGTGGATTTCTAGCCAGTTAGTGATGGGTTTAATAATTTTCATAGTTTCCTTTTTAACCCAACACCACCAGAAATTCACAGTATTTCTGGGTTTTGGTAAAGGCAAGCGTAGGGTATTAAAAAAAGTTGCAATCGCGCTTCATCACCCCATAGGAAATGTGTCTTTCTAACCAATCAACAATATTTTATGCCGTTCAACTTTCAGCGTTTTCCAACTGCTGCAATAGCTGGCTGACCGATAAAACAGGCACGGCTGAACTTTGAAAACCTTGCCGATCGCGTGTCAAAATCGCCTCTAATCCTTGAGCAACCGCACAAGCAATTTGGACTGCATCTTCAAAATCATCCCTGCCCGATGTGAATGCTGATTCCACAATTGCTCGGTTGACGGTGCAAATCACCATTACAGTCAGCGTCTCTAAAATTGCCTGTCGTGCTTGTTCGACACTACGAGTATGTCTTCGGGCAATGTAAAAAATGTCGGTGAGTGTGGTTGCAGTGACATACCCGACGACTCGACCAGAATCGATCGCTTGGAATACTGCTTCTTGTCTTTGTAGAAATGGCTCTCGCTGTAAGAGGAAATCTAGAACGATATTGGTATCAATTAAAACTCTCACTGGAGATACTTTTCCACCCGCCGATCTTCTAGCATTGCCGCGACTTCTTCATCTGTTGGCGCTGGCTGGTCTGTTTTCAACAAACCCCGCATCCGTTTAATCGCGCTTGAACGATCAAGTTGGGACTTGGGGGTGTCTTGCAGGGATTCAATGATTGCGGTCACTAGTGCAAGGCGATCGCTCTCGGATAATTTATAAATCTGCTTTTTGAGTTCTTGCAAGAACATAGGCTGCTACTTCTGTGAAAGAGATGTCTAAATCCTAGTATGGAGGATATCGCCCCCCATGACCAGATTAGCTAGCTCTGCTAAATCTCACAGCCACTTGTCAGGGGTTCGCTTGTAAACCTCGTCTGGCAAAGTAATAGTAATCTGAATACTTATAATTAGCTAAAACTCCTGCAATCGTTGAGAGTCAAATCTTCACACCTCAATATTACTGGCGCGAGTTGGACTTCCTTCTTTTGTTGGAACTTGCAGAATTACCAGAAACTTCAGCAGTTTCTACCTCAGAGGTAGTAGGTACTTGTTCATTAACCACTTGTGGTTGCTCATCCATAATGAGCTTATCCGTTTGTACCTCTTCAATAACTTCTTCAGAAATAGCTGAGTTCTCTGCTTGAGCCTCATCGGGAGTTTCTTCTTGACTAGCTAAAAGCCCTGCATACTTAATTCTTTCTAAGCCCACCTGAAATCCAGTATAGTCGTCAATCATTTTATTCATGTCAATATCAAGCTTGTAATCACGACGCAAATTTTGGATTGCGTTCTTAACTGCTTCAATTTCCTTAATTGACTCATTCTCTATATTGATCTCTAAAATTCCCTCAATCTCATCAAACAAAATAACTCCATGTAAATAACAAAATAAAAAGCCCACTAATGCGGGCTTTCTAAATCAATTAAGTAACTTTACTTACCGTTTCGCCATCTTCTTCGCCATCTTCCGCAAACGAATCGATTGAGGTGTGACTTCTACCAATTCATCGGGACCGATGTACTCTAAAGCGCGTTCTAAACTCATATCCACTGGTGCTTGCAACTGCACTAATTCGTCACCGCCGGCAGCGCGGTGGTTGGTAAGTTGCTTTGTTTTGCAGATGTTCAGTTCCAAGTCTTGGGGACGATTGTGTTCTCCGACAATCATACCTCTGTAAACTTTGGTACCGGGAATAATAAAGAATGCGCCTCTATCTTCAGCATTCTTCATGGCGTAGAAGGTGGAAACGCCTTCTTCAAAGGAGATAAGAACGCCTTTGTTACGTGCCTCAATATCGCCACTGATACCACGGTAATCCAGGAAGCTGTGGTTCATGATGCCTTCACCACGAGTCATCCGCATGAATTCACCCCGGAAGCCAATCAAACCACGGGCGGGGATGACAAATTCTAGCTGGGTGCGGTCATTACCACCAGGTTGCATGTCTTGCATTTCGCCTTTACGTTGTCCCAAGCGTTCGATACAGCTACCAACTGCATCTACGGGAATGTCCAGTACTAGGAGTTCGTAAGGTTCGCAAGGTTGACCGTTGACTTCGCGGTAAATTACTTGTGGCTGGGATACTTGAAATTCAAAACCTTCGCGACGCATGGTTTCGATTAAGATACCCAGGTGAAGTTCACCACGACCAGAAACTAAGAATTTATCAGGGGAATCTGTTTCTTCCACCCGCAAAGCAACGTTGGTTTCTAGTTCGCGGAAAAGGCGATCGCGTACTTGTCGAGATGTCACCAACTTACCTTCTTGACCTGCAAAAGGCGAATCATTCACCCAAAAGGTCATTTGCAAAGTTGGTTCATCCACCTTAATTAGTGGCAATGCTTGCGGATCGTTGGGATCAGTAATCGTTTCCCCAATATAAGCATCAGCGAAACCAGCCACCGCCACAATATAACCTGCGGTTGCTTCTTCCATTTCCACCCGCTTTAGCCCTTCAAAGCCCATCAATTTGGTAACTTTGCCCTTGACAATGCTGCCATTTTCTGTTATTAAAGCGGCTTGCTGCCCCATGCGGATAGTACCGTTGTGGATTCTGCCAATGATAATCCGTCCGAGATATTCTGAATAATCTAAGGTTGTGACTTGCAGTTGCAAAGGCTTAGAAGCATCTCCTACAGGTGGTGGAACATGGCGGAGAATCGCATTAAATAAAGGTTGCATATCTACCGATTCTGCTTCCAAGCTTTCCTTGGCGAAACCTCCCATACCGGAGGCAAACAGATAGGTAAAATCACACTGGTCTTCATCTGCCCCTAATTCCAAGAACAGATCCAAAACTTTATCAACAGCAACGTGGGGGTCAGCTTGACCACGATCAATTTTGTTGATCACAACGATGGGACGCAGACCTTTTTCCAAAGCTTTCTTCAGCACGAAGCGCGTTTGGGGCATCGGACCTTCGTTGGCATCGACAATCAAAAGACATCCGTCAACCATCCCAAGTACGCGTTCGACTTCGCCACCAAAGTCAGCGTGTCCGGGAGTGTCAACAATATTGATTAGCGTGTCTTTGTAGCGAACTGCTGTATTTTTAGAAAGAATAGTGATACCTCGCTCTCTTTCAAGAGCGTTAGAGTCCATAACGCAATCCGGAACGTCTTCGCCTTCGCGGAAAATGCCGGATTGTTTGAGGAGTGCATCAACGAGGGTTGTTTTGCCGTGGTCTACGTGGGCAATGATGGCGACGTTACGGATTGGAAGCGTCATAAAAGAGGGCGTTCTGTGAACTATAGAGGAAATTTTCAGACTTACTTGTAATAAATACTGAGTTGATCTAACAGAATTAGGAATTGTATGCAAACTCTGTAAAGAACCTTTAACAATTCTAGCTTAAACGTCACAATTCCGGCAGGTTTTCGCAACGAAACGCCATGAAGCAATTTAAAATTTAATTTTGGGTTAAGTCGAGGAAGGTGCTTTATTTGCAGCAGTTATATAGATTCGCTGCGATCGCAACAACTTCAAGCCCAACAGATGCACTCTTGCTGATTATGAAACAAGCACAAGTGTTTGTTTAACTTGGAGATAATCACTCCGTAAAGACTCTATATCTGTTTGAGAAAGGGCACTCTTTATTAAGCCTATCAATTGCCCCCAAGTGTGAAGTTGAGCGACACAAACGGCTTCCATGAATTTCTGCTGATAGAATTTAAACCAAAAGTCTGGTGCTTTCTTGCTTTCGCTTTTCTTCCAGCGCTTGCGCCAGCAAAGAAAATCTTGAGTTTTTGGCGGTTCGGCTTCTATAATCGGTGGCAGGTCGGCGTAACTGACAAACCGTGTCTTTCCTTGGGCTATTACCAGAATTACATATCGCCACAAGCGGATATCTTTGATTTGCTCGACTTTGATGTTGAGAAGTAGAGCGATCGCTTCTGGAGTGACAAATCTTGCTAACGGATTAACTGGCTCTGATTCCTGCTGCGGTGTTATCATCATAGTACAACTCGAACTTAAGGTTAGTACAACTCGAACTTAGGGATAGTACAACTCGAACTTCGGGTTAGGAGAACCCGTTATTGGGTTTTTCGGTTTATAGGCGATCGCTTTAGTTTGTCAGACGGGAGCGATCGCTTTTAATATATACTAGATTAAAGCTGAGAATTAGGCGCTTGTCAAGTATGGGAATGGTCAGGTTACGAATTAAAGAGTTTACAGATAAAGAAGGCTGGACGCTTAAGGAATTAGCCGATCGCTCTGGAGTCCCATACGGTACGATTAAAACCTACGCACGACTGCCAGAACGAGCAACAGTTGACCTGACTGCCTTAAAAAAGTTGGCTTCTACGTTTAATGTTTTGCTAGAAGACTTGTTTGATGTGGTTGAAAAGTAGTTGATGTGCTTGTAGTAATGCGGTGTTATCATGATCGGTAGATGCTCACAATCATTGGTTAAATAGAAGTTTGTGGGTTTTATGGAGCGCGATCGCTTTGAATTTCTATAAATAATATTAAAGTTGAAATGCCGGCGTTTGTCAAGTATGGGATTAGTTAAATTACGTATTCGAGAGTTTGCTGGTGAACACGGGTGGACTCTGAAGGAAGTTTCTGAACGTTCAGGAGTCCCATATGGCACAATCAAAACTTATGCCTTGTCTGATGGAATGGCAATGGCTGATGTGACTGCACTATTCAAATTAGCGCGGACTTTCAATGTTTTGATTGAAGATTTGGTTGAGATAGTCAAAGAGTAGTTGATGCGATCGCGCACTCATAGCCATTTTTCCAGTTTATGCCATAATTGACACCAGTATTTTGGCATTGTCAGTAATGGCTTGGAAATCAGGGAATCAGTTGCAAAGCGGCAAATACACAATTGACAAAGAATTAGGTGAAGGTGGCTTTGGTATAACTTATCGCGCTAGAGATAATAATAAGCGCAACGTTGTCATCAAGACTTTAAATGATACTGTGCAACGCCGCCCGGATTTTGCTAAATTTCAGCAAGATTTCTTGAATGAAGCGATAAAGCTAGCAAAATGCACTCATCCCCATATCGTGCGGATAGATGAAGTCATCCAAGAAGAAGCCTTGTGGTGCATGGTGATGGAATATATTGATGGGGACTCACAAACAATAGACACTCATTGACAGCCTTGTTCTTAGTTGTTCGTGCAGCATCATAGACAGTCTGTGTAGAAGGCTGTCCATTTTTGTC
>NZ_JTCM02000045.1 GCF_000817785.2 Hassallia byssoidea VB512170
GCTTACAAATGGGGACAGCCTTGTTTAATAGATCTTCGACACCCCACGACATTCTCGGTTGAAGGCTGTCCCCATAAGGCGATGGGTTGTTGCAAGGCTGCTGAAAGTTATGCAACGTCTGTTTTTTCCCATTCTTCCCAAAATTACTTCTTGAGTAGTGCCTTGAATTTCCAGATAATGCGCCGGATACGTCGATAATAGTGATAAATTGAAGGATGGCGCACGAAAAATAATACTCTTTGTAAAGCTTGCCAGACTTCGGTATTTACGAGCTTTTCTTTTACCAAATATTCTTCTAGCCAATTTAAGTAATTCGCGTAGCTAGGAGTGATGTCTGTGATATGATATTCTCCTGTTCGCTCGGCTACGTAACAGGTAGAATCAGGGTGTTGTCGATATTTATCCCAACAGCCACTCTCGATAAATACGGGGTATTTCAAGCAAATTTTTGCGAAGAAAGCTTGGTCTTCGTACATGCTGCCAAAGCTTTCTTCATGTCCACCAACAGCTTCTACGACTTCGCGTTTAATCAGAACTGCACAAGTACCGGGTGTTTCTGCTTTTGTGCGTAAAAAAAGCGGAAGCAGATTTGGTGGTTGAATCAATGTATCGGGTTTGACGCCAAGTTTGCGGTAGCGATCGCGTGTCATATCTTCTGGCTTACCAGTCCAGCTAAACCACATCTGCGTTGCTCCGTAAACCATCCCCGCTTCGGGGTATAATTGCAAAATTGCTAGCTGTTTTTCCAGCTTCGGCGCAAGCCAGATATCATCAGCGTCTAAAAAGGCGATATACTCTCCTTTAGCTTTGCTGATACCCAGGTTGCGGGAAACACTCTGTGCCAGATTTTGGTGGTTTGGATGTTCTAAATAGCGGACTTTTTCTGGATATTTCTCTGCATACTTTTGAGCGATCGCAGTGCTATTATCGGTGGAACCGTCATCTACTAACAATAGTTCCCAGTTATCATAAGTTTGGGCAAATACGCTGGCGATCGCTTCAGAGATGAACTTTTCAGCGTTTAAGAAAATCATTACACCAGAAATTAATGGCTTGCTACTCATGGCGTTTTTTTGAATAATATTTAGGAAGAAGGGGCAAGGGGGGCAAGGAGGACAAGGAGGACAAGGAGGACAAGGAGGACAAGGAGGACAAGGAGGACAAGGAGGACAAGGAGGACAAGGAGGAATTTCTTCCTCATCTCCCTTGTCTCCCTTGTCTCCCTTGTCTCCCTTGTCTCCCTTGTCTCCCCCTGTTTCATTCTCAGTCAAGGAACCATTTTGATAATTGTTTGGCGAATTCTTCTCCGTTACAATTTTCGACGGCAAAGCGGGGTAGTTGAAAGCGATCGCTATTTTTGCCGACAATGTTTGCGTTGGTAGTACAAGCGCAGGTAAATCCGGCTTGGCGAACTAAATCGCTAGTTTCGCTGTTATAGTTTCCGTGGGGATAGGCAAAACTTTCGATTGTCTGTCCGAAAATCTCTTCTAGTTGGATTTTATTTTCTTGAATTTCATGAAGCTGTTGTTCTGGGGAAATTGTGGCAAGAAATGGATGTGTGACTGTATGACCGCCAATTTCGATGATGTTTCCTGGTTGTAAACTAGATAATTCCTTCATTGTCATCATCCGGTGAGTTAAACGTAATTCTGGCTTTTTGTTTGCCCATAAAAGTAGTTGATCTAGAAGATGCGATCGCTCTTGGGCAGATAAGGGGTAAAGTAATTCATAAAGCGAGTAGTAAAGAGAATAACGTTCGTTGGCATGTAAAAGATCCAAGTTGTTTGATTTCTCGCTATCATTTGCTGTTGCGTCTAACTTCCATTCGTAGCTAGTGCCGTTAATATTTAAAGATAAGACTTCTGGTAAAGTCCCTGGTTGTAGCAATATCCTCTCCAGTTCATCCGACCAAAATTCACGCTTTTGTTGCATGTATCCTGTTGTCAAAAAGATGGTAGCGGGAATTTCATACTGTTCTAATAAAGGTTTAGCGTTATACAAATTATCGGTGTAACCATCATCAAAGGTGATGACTACTTGACGATGGGGACGCTTACCATTTTTCAAAGTTTGATTTAATTGTTGTAAGCGCACGGCACAACCGAGTTTTTGTAATACTTGCAAATGTTCGGCAAAATAAGCTGGACTAACG
Source organism: Hassallia byssoidea VB512170 (assembly GCF_000817785.2). Taxonomy (GTDB): domain Bacteria; phylum Cyanobacteriota; class Cyanobacteriia; order Cyanobacteriales; family Nostocaceae; genus Hassallia; species Hassallia carrinoi. The sequence goes on from NZ_JTCM02000045.1 coordinate 2,153, forward strand.
CACAATTTCCAAGGATCGGATTCGATTTCAGTTACGCGATGGTACATGAGAATCAATCCTGGTGGTGCGATGCGGTTTCGCACTCGTCTTGCTATTCGCTTTAATTTGCCGCTTCCAGGTATCCTCATGATATTTCCTTCGGTTTGACAGCGCGGACAGTTATTAGTAGTTCATATGGACGATCGCGGTGATCTAATTCTGATGATTGCAGTTCTTCGGCTGCTAAACCTTGCAAAAAGGCGATCGCTGCTAACACATTTCCGTAACTCTCTAGCTGAATATTTGCTTCTGGGAAGAACTCTGCAAACAGCCGTTTTCCTGATTGGCTGGTAAAATTCCAACACCAGTAATCTCCCCATTGGTCGGGAGGTGTCAGACTAATACCCGAAAATGTAGCTAGTACAACTCCACCAGGCTTGAGAATACGGTATATTGTGTTCAGTGCTGCCTTTGTATCGTAAATACATTGCAATGTTTGCGTCAGAATAAAGCAGTCAAAGATATCTGAAGGTATGTGTTCGGCGTTGGTTAAATCTCCAACGATGGTTGCTTGTGGATTACCTTCGACTATATGAAGCACATCGCTCTGAGTGACGCGATCGCCTCCAAATTGGCGCGTGTATGAATTGTCACCAATTTCTAATACACGTCCTTTGACATCAGCCGCATTTTTGGCGAGAAACTTTTCTATATAGTAACGGTCAACCGGTAAACCTCGGTCATAGCCAAATTGTCGGCTGATTGGGGTTACTCTTCGCAGACTACCAAAGTCTACTGCACCCACCGGCGGGATATATCTGTCACCTTTTAATTGTGTTCCTATCCAACGGTGAAGATAAGCTGGTAATGTGCGTTTGGCAATTGATTTTAGTGTGTCTTTCATCTATTTAGTTAAGAGTTATTTATTCTTTCTTTAAGAGTAAATAAAACTGATATTTTCAGTTTTCAACTCCACCGTATTGTAAGTGATAAAGCTGGGAAAATAACCCGTTCATTTGTAACAATTGCGGAAAATTTCCTTGTTCTACAACTCGTCCTTCTTGTAAGACAAGGATTTTATCTGCTTGTTCAATTGTGGATAAACGATGGGCGATAATAATTACTGTGCGATTTTGACCAAATGTATTAATTGCCTCTTGAATTATGTTTTCAGAAACGCTATCGAGTGCGTTAGTTGCTTCGTCGAGAATAAATATTTGCGGATCGCGGATAATAGCACGCGCTAAAGCTATGCGCTGTCTTTGTCCGCCGGAAAGACGAACGCCGCGATCGCCCAATATGGTATCATAGCCTTCGGGTAATTTATTGATAAACTCATGAGCGTTTGCTTGTTTAGCTGCGTTGATAATTTCCGCTTCTGTAGCATCTAAACGACCGTAAGCTATGTTGTCCCGCACTGTGGTATTAAAAATATAAATGTCTTGGCTGACAATCGCAATGTGATTTCGCCAAGAGGCTAAATCTAATTCTCGTAGAGGATAATCGTCAACGTAAATTTCCCCTTCTGTAACGTCATAAAAACGGCAAATTAAACCGATAAGTGTCGATTTACCTGCACCTGAAGGTCCAACTATAGCTGTAGTTTTTCCTTTGTTAATAGAAAAAGAAACGCCGTTTAGTGCAGGTTTGTCTGTGGGATTGTAGCGGAAACCGACAGATTTAAATGTGAGCGATCGCTTTAAACCATGACAATAAACATTTCCTGTACGAATAAATTGCTGTTCGGGAATTTCTAACAGAGATACGACATCTTCAACTGATGCTAATAAGCCAATTAAATTTACGCGATCGCTATCTAATTTCCTCACCGATGGCTGTAAGCGATAAAGCATAAAGATAAAGGTTAACAAAGTCGGTAGATTCGCTTTATTTTGCAAAGCGATAATCATAATACACACCAACAAAGCCACCGATAAAACTTCCGAAAGTGGTCCAGAGATGGTGTAGAGTTTCGCCAGTTTGAATGCGGCAAGACTTACCTCATTTGTTAGCTTCTCAAAACGCTTATATTCGTAAGCTTCTCGACCAAAAGCTCTTATTACCCTCATTCCATAAAAGCCTTCGATCATCCGATTCACAAGGCGATCGTTTGCCTGTACTGCTTGTCTTCCTAGCTTCTTTGTTTTACGTGTTACTTGCTGAATTATTAGTGAAATTCCTAACAAAGCAACAGCTACTAAAAAAGTCAGTTGCCAAGAAGTTAGCATTAAGAAGACAACAAAAACAAGAACTGTAGATAAATTGATGATTATATTAATTAAAATTAATATCGCATCGCAGGCACGCCAACTTTCCGTATGCAGTGTATTGACTAATTTACCTGATTGCTTAGAGTCTAAAAAACTATAGCTGACGCTTAATATCTGCTGAAAAAGTTTAGATACTAATTGAGAACCAATACGCCAATAAAGCCAAACCGAAAGAAGCGAACTGCTATAAGCAAGTAAATTTTTTAGGAGAACGCACCCGAAAATAGATAAGGGAATAATTAGCAGTCGATTACTTGGGGGAATATCGCTAAATAATCGATTTAAAATAGTTCCTAAAAATGTTCCACTTGCCGATTGAGAGTTTCCGGGTTCTAAACTTTGAAGAAATGGAATAAATAAACTAATTCCCAAACCTTCAGATAAAGAAGTTAAAATTCCTAAGATGATAATTACTGGAATTGCCCACGGATACAGGTTTAGCAGTGGAAATAGTTTTTTAATTATTCCCGTACTTTTCATTAGTTTATATTAAATGCTAGGTATATAATAGCACTTTATTTCCAAAAAAGCTTGTCTAGTTTTAATATGTTTGATAATAATTTTTAGCAATTTGAGTTAATCTTTAATAATCATATCAGCCAGTTAGTAATCCTTCCTTATCAATGTGTGCTGACAAGTGCGTAGGTCAATCCTTGTGATTGTTCGGACGATAGCATACATTGCACTTGTTTTTCTAGATTTTGCGGATACCAAATGTCATCAGCATCAATTGGGGTTCCAAAAAATCAGACAAAACGGAGACGGTTCCTTCATCCTTTGATAGTCGTGGGTGTCGAGGATCTATTAAACAAGGCTGTCCCGTAATGTCGGCGTTTTAGCGTAGGGGCAATATATTCACTTATTGTGAGTGTGCGATGACGATCGCACACTTACACAGCAGCTGCAACTCCAGCATTAGACTATTGCAATAAAGTGACACGTTTATCTTTGATCGCAATTCAGGAAGAGTGAATTATCATCAACAACTAATATCATGACAGGTTTATTACATATGATGTAGAGACGTTCCGGTGGAACGTCTCTAAACTACAGTTTTTACCGATTTAAAATGCGAGTCTTTTGTTAATATTATCTTGCCATTGCTAAACCGGCTAAATGTCCTGTAGTCCAAGCACTTTGGAAGTTAAAACCGCCGGTAACACCATCAATATCGAGGATTTCTCCAGCAAAATAAAGTCCGGGAATTATGCGGCTTTCCATTGTCTTAAAGTTGACTTCTTTTAAGTTGACACCACCACAAGTAACAAATTCTTCTTTGAAGACTCCCTTACCGTTGATTAAATATTCTCCCTGAGTCAGTTCTTGAATAAGTTTATTTAATTTTTTGTTAGATATTTCTGCCCAACGTTCTTCTGTAGTAATATCTGAACGGGCAATGATGTATTGCCACAAACGATGCGGTAAATCAACACCGCGATGTAAAGCGATCGCCTTCTTGCCCCATTCATTTTTAACTGCTAAGATTTTTTGCCGCACTTCATCTTGCTGCAAATCAGGCAACCAATTTATCATCAAAGTCGCTTGATAGTGACTTTCGCGCAGTACTCTCGCACCCCAAGCCGAAAGTTTCAACACCGCAGGTCCACTCAAACCCCAATGAGTAATTAGCAAAGGTCCTGTTTGTTCTAATTGAGATTTTCCACCGCACAATAAGCGCAAACGTGCCGATTCTACACTAACACCAGCTAATGAGCGCAATTTTTCATCACCAATATTGAAAGTAAATAAAGAAGGAACAGGTGCCTCAATTTGATGACCGAGTTCTTTAGCTATTCTATAGCCTACAGGGTTGCTTCCCGTTGCTAAGAGCAAGCGATCGCACTTTATAGTTTCTCCCGACTTGAAAATAATTTCAAAGCCTTCATTTTGTCGTTTGACACCAACAACAGGTGCAGAAGTGCGAATTTCTACCCCAGCTTCAAAAGCAGTATTCAGCAAACAATTGACAACCGTTTCCGAAGTATTCGTAATCGGAAACATCCGTCCATCAGCTTCAGTTTTCAGCGGTACTTTATGCATCGCAAACCAAGTTATCGTATCTTTGGTTTGAAAGCGAGAAAAAGCACCCCGGAGGGCTTTTCCGCCTCTGGGATAATTTTGCACTAAAACGGCTGGGTCAAAACAAGCGTGAGTGACATTACAGCGTCCCCCACCAGAAACGCGAACTTTCGCCAACACTTGCAGGCTGGCTTCAATTAAAGTAACATGGGCGTGCGGATTCGCTTCTTTCGTAGCGATCGCGCTAAAAAATCCGGCTGCCCCACCTCCAATTACAACAACTTTCAATTGCAACAGACTTAAATTCCCTAATAAAATAACAGCGTCTTAATTCTAGACTAGCTATTTTTTTATTATTCTGCGGGTTCAAATTCCTCTTTGCCTGCACCGCAAACCGGACACACCCAATCATCTGGTATGTCTTCAAAAGCTGTCCCAGGTGCTATGTCGCCATCTGGATCGCCTACTTCTGGATCGTATTCATAGCCGCAGATAGTACATATATACTTTGGCATTTTTCTATACCTCGGAAAATTGTCTGGCTTCATTCAATATTAAAAGCTGCTGGAAGACAATTTCCAGAGGTTAACTGCAATCTTTTACAATAGTTAATTAAAGAGTCTTCAAGTCACACTAATTAAACGGTTATTTTGGACTTTGACCAAACGCCGTTTTCCAGAAATCTTAAAACTGCTTGCACCTCACGCCTAGTCAACCTTTTAGAGAAATTGTGCGTTTTAGCTTAATATTGTTACTTTGTCTGGATTTTTGGGAATTATAGAAGAAAGTGTACGCGCCAATTTTCGGAAATTTAGGTACAAAACTCGTAAAAAAACAGGCAAAAATAGGAAAACAATACTGACATTCGCCAAAATAGCAGTTATGGTATTAATAACTAAAGCTTACAGCGATAAGTTGCTAAAAAAATGAGTTAAAAATATCTTTTCACTAGCAGAAAGACATAAACATTATGAGTGCATATTTATTAAATATGTATTCCAAACCAATGACATTTAATCCGAAAATTCACCAATAACATCACAGGTTTTTATTAAGGATTTTCATAACTCAAATGTATGAAAGTGGCTACTTGCATAGCCACAAATTTCTCATACCGTATTTTCCCAGGAAAAACACTATGGTTCAGGTGACAAATGGAGAGATTTATGATGAGAAAATGCTAGCATATTTAACCGAATTGCAACTTCATGTAGTTGAATTGGTAGAGTTCATAAAATACTCGCAATAACTCCAACGGCTTCAGAAGCAGGAGGAGTTATATCACCAAGTTGCTGAAGGTATGCAAAAGCTTGAATCCCATGCAGAACGCATAAATCTTTTGGCTGACAAGCTAGAGTTTGAAATTTTGCAGTTTAAGGAAATTGCACTGGAAATTAATCAGTCCTACCAAGCTATTCAGCAGCCTTTGGAGTTGAAAACACCTGGAAACGGCGAATTAAGACGGTTTCGTTGCAGACCTCTGAATATATGGGAAATCCATTATTCAAAAGTCCCCACTGTAATTAGACACAACACTGGGTTTGTCTTGACCGCAAAAACTATAGATTTATTCAAGGCACAAGGGGAACTTGAATTTCAAAAACAACTAAAAGCAGCACAAAGCCGCAGAGAAGCATTTGAGTCCTGGTTAGTACAAAAAAAATAACCAAAACTAAAGTTATGAAACGTGTATTAGTACTTTATTACACCCAATCGGGTGATGTACTTCGCGCTGCGGAGTCTTTTGTCAAATTTTTGGATACACCAGAAGTCGAACTTACTTGGGAATGTATCAAACCAAAAGCTGATTACCCTTATCCCTGGAAATTGTACAAATTTTTTGACGTTTTTCCAGAATGTATTAATGAAGAACCACCGGAAATTTATCCGCCGAAGTTTGAGTCATCTAAAAAATTTGATTTAGTCATTGTTACTTATCAAGTTTGGTTTTTGGCACCAGCTTTACCGATTCAGGGCTTTCTCAAATCCGAGTATGCAAAAGTTCTAAAAGATACGAAAGTTATCACTTTAGTGGTGTGTCGGAATATGTGGCATTCAGCCTCAGAAACTATGAAGAAAATGATTGCTGAGGTCGGAGGGATTCATATTGACAATGTTGTGGTGACTCATCAAGGTCCACCTTTGGCTACCTTTATTACTACGCCCCGGTTACTGTTAACCGGAAAAAAGGATAAATTTTTGGGAACATTGCCGCCTGCGGGGGTGAAAGATGAGGATATTCATGCACTATCAAGATTCGGTAGGCAGATAGCAAATAATCTGGCGGCATTGACTGATTCTTCTAATCAGCCATTGCTCAAAGGACTTGGTGCTGTTGAGGTCAATCGACGCTATATCATTCCAGAAATAATCGGACGATTTGTATATAATCCTTGGGCAAAAATAGCTCGTTTTTTTGGTAAACCTGGAAGCTTGCGCCGACGACCCATTATATACCTATTTGCTATTCAGCTCGTCTTAGTCATTCCCATTGTGCTTCTATTTTCCCTAGTTTTTCGAGTTCTGTTTAATCCTTTGTTGAACAAAAAAATGGAGGCTTATGTTGACGTTCTTAAATCCCCATCTGCTGCTGGATAGGAAGACGTAGTAATTCGTTTTACCTATATCCATAAATGAAGCTTAATTGCCAAATTTACTCTTTTTTTAGTTTTTTGTTTTGTCACTTTCAAGGAGGATAATATGGGTTCTGCATACATTACAGGTCTTGGTGTTTTTCTACCCAACAACCCAGTTGATAATGAAAACATCGAAAATGTTCTGGGGATGATCAACGGTAAGCCCTCCCGAACCAAGTCAAGAATCTTGAGAAACAACGGCATCAAAACTCGACACTATGCCATCGATCCAAATACAGGCAAGCAAACTCACACCAATGCTCAATTAACAGCCGAAGCAGTGCGATCGCTATGTCCGTCAAATGAAAACTTTGACGGACGACTTATTCACTCGATGTTAATAAGCGTGTTGAAAATTTTGGAAATATTTGAATCATGGAAACCTTCAAAATTCCTAAATCTAAAGAACAGGTTATTCCCCAAGCTGAAAATCTGTTCAAGTCAGTTTTACTTGTGGGGCTGCTAGTCGGTTCTTTTGCTCTGGCTTTGGTGGGTGTCACCAAAATAGATACTTATTTCTCTTCTAATTCCGAACCAATACACCTGGTAATTAAATGGGCGTTTGTTAGCGTTTTGGCAGTATTTAACTGCATTCTGCTGACGGGTATAGGAGTGATGGCACATGAGGGCATTCATGGGGTGTTATTCAAAAGCAGGTTTTGGAATGACCTGTGGGGTGGAATATTGTCTGCCTTAGTTGTCTTCCTCCCTTTTTATGCGAACCGTGAATTTCATTTGACCCACCATCGTTACACGCATCAGCCAGACTTAGATCCAGAGCAACCCTTGCATAACCACTCGTTTTGGTATGCATTTGCTATGGGAGGATTTATCGCCCTTTATCAACACTACAAAATAGTTGCAGCCAATCTATTAGGCGTGTTTTCGCTGAAGTGGAATAAGGTCTTTCGAGGTCTGAAAGATATTTGCTTTGTGGGTGTGGCTGTAGCTTTCTATTTTTATCTCCCCCCAATGCTGGGGATTTCCCTCTGGTATACAGTAGTTCCCACCTTCGTGTTAGTGCCGACGGTATATTCCTTCCGTGCGATGTGCGATCATTATGCCTTTGCACCTGCGGTTTCACCAGCCGCCAAGAAAAGCTTGGGTCGGGTAGTCAATATTGAAGATCAATCTGAGGATCTTCAAGGCGAGCAACTACAGATTGACAGCTGGTTAATCCTGACGAATCCAATGCTTACTTGGCTATGGAGCAACATTAACTATCAGCAGGTGCATCATCGGTATCCTTACTTATCTTATCGATATCTGCCGGAAATTTTTGAAGCCACAAAGCACGAGCAGCCCTATGCAGTGGTGAACGGCTACTTCCTTTTTATAACTTCCGGAATTTTCATTTCACCCATCACCGTCATACGCATTGCTCCCGTCTAGATCCTGAGGAACCTGTAAATAACCACCCCGTTTGGTTTGCTCTGATTGGGGGAGCCTTCATCGGTCTTTATATCCATTACAAAACACTTGCGGTCGATTTGTTGAGTGGGTCAAGAAAGCAGCAATATCAGGCGTTGAAAGATGTGTTTTGCTTAAGTATTGTAGGAGCTTTCTATTTTTATATTGTCCCGATCGCGGGAATTTCCATATTGTATACAGTTGTTCCGACTCTCCTGTTATTGCCATTGCTTTTTATGTTCCGTAACCTGTCGGAGCATCACGGCATTCCAGATCGGGTAAGAAAAAGCACACAACAAACAGAAAACCCAAATGTTGATAGCTGGATTATATTGACGAATCCCTTAATGACTTGGCTATGGAGCAACACCAATTATCATCAGGTACATCATCGGTATCCATATTTGTCTTACCGATATTTTCCGGAAATTTTTGAAGCCACCAAGCACGAGCAGCCCTATGCAGTGGTGAACGGCTACTTCCGTTGTACGATCAATTCGCTCAAGCGACCGTATTATGCAAGCGATGAAGACGTAAAGCCATTCTTGACGACTAAATCTGCTGTCAACTCCTAGGTTGCTTGTTTCACCTCAAGAGTAGGAACCGCCGAACCTAAGGAAGCAGCTGCCCTCTGTCTAGAGGGCAGCTGATTGATTGACATTACCAGAAGCGCCTCACGTTCGGTCAGTTTTCTAGATTATTTGCAGCTTTCAAATCAAGACTGTTAGTTTGTCACCGATTCTTTGGGAATCCTATGATTAACCTTGCTCAAGGTCTTTTGCTTGCTTTGGCAAGCAAATTTTTGGGGACAGCTATTTCGGGGGATGAGGTCAATTTTCAGATGAAATTCAATACTTTTGGCAAACGAGTAGGGTGGTGGCTCATCCTTTTAGTAGTGGCTTGTGCTTCTATAACTAGCACCGTTGTTCTCTACAGATTCCTGCCCATCCAGAATAGCGATCGCACTTCGTCACAAACCAAAGAAGCAACAGAAAGTACAATTGCTGTCAATGCCGTTGCTGCCTTGGGAGATTTGGAACCACAAGGAGAGGTTATTACCCTGTCGGCTCCCAATACTACACAAGGTTCGCGGGTTGACCAACTGCTTGTGGAACGGGGAGACAGTGTTAAGGCGGGGCAAGTAATTGCAATTCTTGACAGTCGCGATCGCCTGTCAGCTGCCCTCAAAAAAGCCCAAAAACAAGTCCTCGTTTCCCAAGCTCGTCTAGCACAGGTAAAAGCCGGAGCTAAACAGGGTGAGATTGATGCTCGCAAGGCGGACATTGGAAATATCTTGGCTGAACGGCGCGGACAAATTGCTACACAACAGGCAACGATTCAGCGCTTGGAGGCTGAATTGCAGGGCGAAAAGCAAGCTCAAGCAGCGACGATTGAGCGTCTGGAGGCTGAATTGCAAAATGCTAAAACAGATTGCGATCGCTATGAGCGGTTATACTTTGAAGGTGCAGTAACAGAAATTGAGCGCGATCGCAAGTGTCTGGAACAAAAAACCGCGACTGAGCGCGTCAATGAGGCATCAGCTACCCTAAACCGGATTGTAAACAGTCGTCGAGAGCAGATTGCCGAAGCCAAAGCGACGAAGCAGCGGACAATTGACACTCTGCAACAGCAGCTAGCTGAAGCTAAAGCTACCTTAGAGCAGACGGCGGAAGTCCGTCCAGTAGACGTGGCAATTGCTTCTTCTGAACTTGAAAATGCCAAAGCATCTGTGCAACAGGCTCAGGCAGAACTAGACCTAGCTTATGTGCGATCGCCCTCTTCTGGTCAAATTCTGAAAATTAACGCTCGTCCAGGAGAACTCGCCAGCGAAAAGGGAATTGTTGCATTAGGTCAAACCCAACAGATGTATGTGAAAGCAGAAGTCTATGAAACGGACATCGGTAAAGTCCGTGTAGGTCAACGAGCCATCATTACTAGCAATGGGTTTAGTGCGAAGCTACACGGAACTGTAGACGAGATTGGTTTGGAAATTGGCAAAAAAGATGTTCTCGGTACTGACCCGGTAGCTGATGTAGATGCCAGAGTAGTGGAAGTCAGAATTCGCCTTGACCTAGCAGACAGCAAACTGGTTGCCGGCTTAACTAACTTAAAGGTGAAATCGATAATTGATACTTCCTCTGTTCGATAAAACACTACTTTTTCTACATACATAACAATTAAATGAAAATATCCACAGCCTGGTTACAACTTAAGTATGAAAAACTCCGGTTATTAGTAGCACTAGGTGGAATTAGCTTCGCAGTAGTTTTGATATTTATGCAACTCGGCTTGCGTGCCGCTTTATTTGATAGTGCTGTCGCCCTGCATTCAAGATTGCAAGGTGACATTTTTTTGGTCAGTCCTCGGTCTACCGCTTTGATTGCTATGGATAACTTTTCGGAACGCCGCTTATATCAATCTCTAGCTTTCGAGGAGGTAAAATCTGTTGTTGGGATCTATTTAGGTTTTGCACAATGGAAAAATCCCCAGACTAGAAATTATTGGCGCAACATATATGTGATCGGTTTTGAACTTGGCGATAAAGTATTTGATTTACCAGGTGTCAAGGAAAATTTAGATAAGCTGAAAATTCCAGATGTTGTTTTATTTGATGAAGCCTCTAGAGCCGAATTTGGTCCTATTGTTTCCGAATTTCAACGCCAGGGAATAGTCATTACAGAAATCGGAGACCGAGGTCCTAGCAATCGCCGAATTAGGGTAGAAGGATTATTTAAGTTAGGAACTTCCTTTGGAGCCGATGGCAATTTACTGACCAGCGATTTGAATTTTCTGCGGATTTTTCCCCAACGTTCCAAAGGATATATTAATCTAGGAATAATTAAATTAAAACCCGGTTATGATGTTATTAAAATCTGCGATAAATTAAAAACATATTATCCTCCAGATATCAAAGTTTTATCTAAACAAGAATTGATGGAACAGGAAAAGAAATATTGGGATAGTAGTACTCCGATTGGGTTTGTTTTTGGTTTTGGTGTAGTTTTGGGAATAATAGTCGGGATTATTATTGTCTATCAAATCCTATACAGCAACTTATCCGAGCATTTGGGTGAGTACGCAACTCTCAAAGCCATAGGATATAAACATTCTTACTTACTGTCTGTGGTTTTTCAAGAGTCGCTAATTTTAGCAATTTTCGGTTACATTCCTGGCTTTGTTATCGCTTCGGGAATGTATAACTTAGCTAGAAATGCCACACTTCTACCAGTTGCAATGGAACTAACTAGAGCCTTGTTTGTATTGGTATTGACGTTTTTAATGTGTTTTAGTTCTGGGGCTATTGCTGTACGGAAACTCCAAGAGGCAGACCCGGCTGATATTTTTTAGCGTATTCTTAGATATTGAGATTTATGCCACCCATTGTTATTCGCAATCTTAACCATTACTTTGGCAAAGGCTCACTACGCAAACAGGTTTTATTTGACATTAACCTAGAAATTAAAGCTGGTGAAATTATCATTATGACGGGGCAATCGGGGTCAGGAAAAACGACTTTATTATCGTTAATAGGAGCTTTACGCTCTGTTCAAAAGGGAAGTTTGAGAGTTTTAGAGCAAGAACTTCTGGGAGCGAATGAAGACCAAATGGTGTGGGTACGTCGGCGAATTGGCTATATTTTTCAAGCTCACAATTTGTTGCAGTTCATGACTGCCCGACAGAACGTACAAATGTCAGTTGAACTGCATGAAAATATTTCTGCCCGTGAAGCTCGTACCAAGGCTGAAGCAATACTCAAGGCAGTTGGTTTGGGGGAGCGAGTTAACTATTACCCTCATAATCTCTCAGGCGGACAAAAGCAGCGAGTAGCGATCGCCCGTGCTTTGGTGAGTCGTCCCCAATTGGTTTTAGCAGACGAACCGACTGCGGCATTAGACAGCAAAACTGGTCGAGAAGTTGTAGACCTAATGCAGCATTTGGCTAGAGAACAAGGTTGCACCATCATGCTTGTAACTCACGACAATCGGATTTTGGATATTGCTGACCGCATCCTTCATATGGAAGATGGTCGGCTGGTAAAAGAAACGGTGGCAGATCGTCTCGCTTCTACCAACTAAAACCAATCTCAAACACTAAGCTTTTAATCGAGGAAAAATTGTGCAAAATAAATTATTTCCAACTTGGGCAAAGGCAATTACCCAACCAGCGACTGAATTTGGTTTAACACCCCTGCCTGTTATTACTGGTGCCATTCCCACAGGGTTACGGGGTTCTTTATATTACAACGGTCCGGCACGGCTAGAGCGCGGCGGAAGACGAGCGGGACATTGGTTTGATGGGGATGGGGCAGTTCTGGCGGTTCATTTCACCGATACAGGTGCTACTGGGGTTTATCGTTACGTACAAACAGCGGGATACCAAGCCGAAGAAAAAGCTGGAAAGTTTTTGTTCGAGACTTATGGGATGACGCCACGAGTACCGATTTGGAAACAGTTGGGTGCGCGACCAAAGAATTGTGCAAACATTTCCGTGATGGCATTGCCTGATAAGCTGTTGGCGCTCTGGGAGGGGGGTCTACCCCATGCGCTTGACTTGGTTAACCTAGAGACTTTTGGACTCGATAATTTAGGAGGGCTAGCTGATAGCGGAGCTTATGCGGCTCATCCGAAGCTTGACCCACAAACACAAGCGATTTACAACTTTGGGGTAACTTATGGGGTAAAAGCAGTGTTGCATATTTACCAGTGCGATCGCGCCGGTCAGATTCAACAACAAGCTGAAATAGAACTTGATGGTCTGCCCTTGATACATGATTTTGTGCTGGCTGGTAATTATCTGGTGTTTTTCATTCCTCCGGTGCGGCTAAATCCAGTGCCATACCTAGCAAGGATGGCTTGCTTCGGTGATTCCTTGCAATGGCAGAAAGAACAGGGAACACAGATTATAGTGATTGATAAAACTACGCTCAAAGTAGTCAGTCGTAGCACAGAGTCGCCTTGGTTCCAGTGGCATTTTGCCAATGGTTATACCGATGCTAGTGGCTGTGCCGTAGTACACCTCGTTCGCTATGAAGATTTTCAGAGTAATCAGTTCAACAAAGAGGTGGCGACAGGTCAAACACGTACAATTGCCAAGGGAACGCTTTTTTCGATACGTCTAGACCCGCAATCGGGCAAGGCGATCGAAATGCGTCAACTGCTCGATCGCAGCTGCGCTTTTCCCAGCGTACCTCCAGATCGGGTGGGGCAAGAATCGCGCTTCACTTACTTATTAATGCATCGGTTCGGGGTTGATATCGGTCAGGAATTGTATGGTGCGATCGCCCGTTTCGACCATCAAACCAAAACCCTCACCGAAGCAGACTTCGGTGACAACCGTTATCCAATGAAAGCTATCTATGCTGTTGATGCTGAAAATCCTGAAAAAGGTTGGGTTTTAACTGTAGTATTTGACGGCAATTCTTGCAGTAGCGAAGTCTGGATATTTGAGCAAGAGCATCTTGATGCTGAACCAGTTTGCAGGCTGGCATTACCCAGTGTAGTTTCTTTTGGGTTTGGCGGAACCTGGAAATCCGCTTCAGTGGCAAACACTTTTTGAGGACATAAAGATGCAGAAGAAGTGCGATCTGTTGGGTGCGATCGCCTTTCTTTCTTTAGATATAATCCTACAGTCTACCTATAAGCAAGATCCAAAAGCCAGCCCCTGATATTAAAACCGCCACCAAGTTTTTTGCATGTAACTGAGAATCGCAAAAGCGAATGCCGCCAAAAATAACAGCCAAATCACACCCCCCGGCATAAAACCAAGAATTCCAAAGCCTCTAAGTACCCAAACGGCGATCGCAATTCCAAAAAGGAAGCCGCAAGTTTGGGTTAATAGACGATTTAATTTATTAGAAGATTGACTCACGGAAAAAGCCCTCAGAACGCAACAGCTTATCAAAGCATAACGAAAAGGCAAAAACTTCATAATTTTACGTCATAGACGAGTAGTGTTAAAGGCTGTACTTTAAAGCTAGTTCAGTATTTTCCCATGAAGGGGGAAATTCATCATAAAATTACATACTTTTCCGTAAATCTTGGGAATAATAACCTTAGAAGGAGTTTTTCCGGAAAATTTATTTATGGAAGTGGAACTACAATTAGTCGGTTGTCATCGATGAAGTTAAAGACTTTACCTTCGGGTTCGCCAGTCGCTACAACGGGGGAAACCCCAACGCCAGGTGCCTCAACGGAGGGAACCTCCGCACGGCACTGGCGCAGCAACGCGCTGGCTCACATTTTAACTGCGTAAATGGGTTTGAGGAGTAACCAAAATCAATATGTCTGCGTCTTATATCCCAAATATTACTAAAGGTTCTGATATGACTTGGAGTCAAGACAAGCAAAAGTTACTGATGCAGGGTGAGATTTTGGTAGAAACGCGATCGCACAATGCTTGGGGTGGTGCTGTCACCGCTTGGATGTATGTGCCTTTAGTGCGATCGCATGTCTGGCAGCAATTAACAGATTACCCGCGTTGGGTGCAATATTTTCCTGATATAACAAAGAGCGAGATTATACAACGAGGTGAAGTAAAACGTCTGTATCAAGCCGCACAAAAAGCATTTTTCTTTTTTACGGCACAAGTTGAAATCTACCTGAACGTTGCCGAAGAAATTGGGCAGCGAATTCAATTTAGGATGGAAAAAGGAACTTTTGAAGACTTTACAGCTAATTTAGAGCTAAAAGATTGCGGTAACGGCACATTGCTAGCTTATAGCGTGCAAGCTACGCCTAATATTCCCATACCATCGATGTTTATTCAACAAGCAATGAATTTAGAATTGCCCGCCAATATGCGTAAAATGCGACAAGTGCTTATGTTAGGTCAGTAATACCAATGTCACAGGCAAAACCTATTTTAGAATTTTGGTTTGGTCATCCCGATGAACTCAGTTACGGTAAACCTCGAAAAACTTGGTTTAATAAAACACCAGAGTTTGATGAGGAACTGCGAACTCGATTTGGCACAGATTACCAAAAAGCGGCAGCGGGACACCTAGACGATTGGATCGATTTACCGGAAACTTGTCTAGCGCTGATTTTGTTGTTAGATCAGTTTCCCCGATGTATATTTCGCGGTACTCCTGAAGCCTTCGCGACTGATTGGGAAGCACTTTCAGCAGCGCAGCAGGCGATCGCGCTCTTGTACGATCGCCACTTTTTGCCTGTACAACGCTGGTTTATCTACTTACCCTTTGAACACAGCGAAAATCTAGATCATCAGCATCAGAGTGTAAAGCTATTTCAGCAACTCAGCCACGATCCTGACAGCGCTGAAGCAATTGAATATGCATATCATCACCTAGAAATAATTGAGCGTTTTGGGCGATTTCCTCATCGCAATGCAATTTTAGGGCGCACTTCTACCCTAGAGGAAATAGAATTTTTACAGCAACCAGCTTCAGGTTTTTAGAGGATGTAAACATCAAAATCGGAACCTAACCCCCCCTACCCCCCTTCCCTTGTAGGGAAGGGGGGAATTTCAAAGCCTCTCCCCCCGTGGGGGAGCGGAAAGTTTGAGCGGAGGTTTCCGAGAAGTTTGAGCGGAGGTTTCCTCCGATCAAAGCTTCGGTGTCCGATCAAAGCGCATCCTCGACAGAGGTTTGGAGAGGGGTTTTTCAGTATAGTTTAGGACTTTCCTTAGCATATTTTTAAGTAAAATTACTAAAAAAACGCTTTCCCTAGTGGAGAAAGCGTCTTTGATTGTAGTCATATCAAAACGTTTATTCTAAATTTATTCAGTTAAAAGATATAAAAATGCCAATTAATTCAAGACATATGCTCGTATTTGGATAAATTCAGCGATTGAGCAGAAAAACTTGGCTCATTTCCAAACCATACTTGATCTAAATCATTTTCACTAAAGCTGTAGCCCAGATTAGCCGCAAAATCAACAATCTTGCTTTTATCCCAATGATAGCTGCCTAAAAACCCCAGACGACAGCACTTATTGTAATATTGCTCGTAAATAGCTTGATCTGAACTCACAAGGTCATAAAAAGCATCAACCTGTTCTAAAGACATAAAATTTATCCTCCAATGATTGTTACTTGTGCATTCATTAAAAACTACATTACTTAACTAGATAATTCCGGGTTGAATAATCGACTTAAGTACTCAAGTGTAAATAAACGCGATCTAACGTAGGAAGCACTGAAGTGCTTAAAAGTCAATGCAATTGAGCGGTAAACCGCTCACTACGAGCAATAATTACATTTTATCTTTAATTACGCCCACTTACTTACTGACATATATGAAGTATTTTTTGATGAATAATTTTTTAATATAAGCAATTTATAAGCGCTTGACCATTAACATACAGGGATTAGCTTCCCCCCAAAGTTGTGTAAATACTTCTAAAGGTCTAAATCCCATACTGAAATAAAAAGCTCTTGTTTGTGCATAAAATATATCTGGGTGAGAAGAAGCAAGAGTCTTAACCTGCCAATATTCTATACTCTGCTGACGTATAATCGACTCTACACGCCTCACTAACGCACGACCAATACCTTGACGGTGATATTCGGGACGAACACCCATAACATACAGTTCCGCTGCGTATTCATTATGCAGCTTTAAGGTAAGAAAACCTACACAGTTATTATCTACTACAGCAAGTAAACTTGGTAGCATTTCTATGTCTTTCAGGTATTGAATTAGTGCTGTCTCTTTCCCAAACCATTCGGGTAAAGTTCTAAGTATTGATTCACAAACCTCAGCTTTGCCGTAAAACGGACCTGCCAGTTCTATATTACTTAGTTTCATGTCCGATAAAAATACCGTAACGGTCGTAGAGACGTTCCAGCGGAACGTCTCTACAATGTTTTTGTGCGAAATTATTTAATTCCTCAATTAGCTGGTAAATACCTCAGCCGGCAAGCGATTGAAAGACAAACGCTCATTTTGCACATCCACAAAAATTGTATCGCCATTATTGAATTCACCGCGCAAGATAGCTTTGGCAATTTGAGTTTCTAACTCCCGCTGAATTGCTCTCTTTAAAGGACGTGCGCCAAATACAGGGTCATATCCTACTTCTGCCAAAAAGTCAAGAGCAGAATCGGAGAGTTTGAGAGAAATCTTGCGATCGCTCAATCTTTGTCGCAGTCTTTCTACTTGCAACTGCACAATATGCCGCAATTCTTGTTTGTGCAATGGATGGAAGATAATCGTTTCGTCAATGCGGTTGAGAAACTCTGGACGGAAGCTATTCCGCATCGCTTCCATCACGCGATGACGCATTTCATCATAACGTGAATCATCCCCCGCCACATCGAGAATGTACTGCGAACCGATGTTGCTGGTCATAATGATGATCGTGTTCTTAAAGTCAACTGTATGACCTTGAGCATCAGTTACACGCCCATCATCAAGAATTTGCAGGAAGATATTAAATACATCGGGGTGTGCTTTTTCGATTTCGTCGAATAGCAGCACCGCATAAGGACGACGGCGAATTGCTTCGGTGAGTTGTCCGCCTTCGTCGTATCCCACGTATCCGGGAGGCGCACCGATGAGGCGAGAAACTGCGTGTTTCTCCATATATTCAGACATATCAATTCGTACCAGCGCTTCTTCCGTGTCGAAGAGATATGCTGCTAGCGCTTTCGCTAATTCGGTTTTACCCACACCCGTAGGACCGAGGAAAATAAAGCTAGCGATCGGACGATTGGGATCTGCAAGTCCAGCACGCGATCGCTGAATTGCATCCGCTACAGCTGTTACTGCTTCATCTTGTCCGACGACACGGTGGTGCAGTTCATCTTCTAATTGCAGCAGTTTTTCTTTTTCAGATTCCACCAGCTTGCTGATGGGAATTCCCGTCCACTTAGAAATAACTTCCGCAATATCAGCTTCGGTTACTTCTTCTCGCAACAGTGATTTTCCACTGTGTTGCGTTTGGGCAAGTTCAGTTTCTGCCGCTTCTAATTGACGATGTAAATCTGTTAATTTGCCATATTTCAACTCAGCAGCGCGGTTAAGATCGTAGTCGCGTTCTGCTTGTTGAATTTCCAGATTTACCCGTTCAATATCTTGTTTAACAGACTGAATTTTGGTGATAATATCTTTTTCAGACTGCCATTGAGTATTGAACGTTCTTTGTTCTTCTTTAAAATCCGCAAGTTCTTTTTCTAGTCTTTCTAAACGTTCGCGAGAACCTGCATCGCTTTCTTTTTGGAGAGAAAGCCTTTCCATTTCTAATTGGAGAATTTTGCGGTCGATTTCGTCGAGTTCTTCAGGTTTGGAGGTAATCTCCATTTTCAGTCTCGCTGCTGCTTCGTCTACCAAGTCGATCGCTTTATCGGGAAGAAAGCGATCGCTAATATATCGACTCGACAATATAGCAGCTGCAACTAAAGCACTATCAGAAATCTTTACCCCGTGGTGGTTTTCATAACGTTCTCTCAACCCCCGCAAAATCGAAATAGTATCGGATACAGTTGGCTGATCGACATAAACCTGCTGGAAGCGTCTTTCCAAAGCGGCATCTTTTTCGATATACTTGCGGTATTCGTCTAAAGTTGTCGCCCCAATACAGCGCAATTCACCCCGCGCTAACATCGGTTTTAACAAGTTACCTGCGTCCATCGCACCTTGAGTCGCACCGGCACCGACTACGGTGTGAATTTCATCGATAAATAATACAATATTGCCGCCAGATTCGGTAACTTCTTTTAATACTGCTTTGAGACGTTCTTCAAATTCACCTCGGAATTTTGCCCCGGCAATCAAAGCACCCATATCTAAAGCTATCAGCCTGCGGTCTTTCAGAGACTGAGGCACATCACCTGCTACGATGCGCTGTGCTAGTCCTTCAGCGATCGCAGTTTTACCAACACCCGGTTCCCCAATCAAAACGGGGTTATTTTTAGTACGACGCGAGAGAATTTGAATGGTGCGGCGAATTTCATCATCGCGTCCAATCACTGGATCAAGTTTACCTTGACGGGCAGCTTCGGTGAGGTCACGCCCATATTTTTCCAGTGCTTCATATTTGCCTTCTGGATTTTGGTCGGTCACTTTCTGGTTCCCACGAATTTGTTTAATGATATTCTTTAATTTGCCTTCGTCTAATCCAAATTCTTGAAATAGACTTTTGCCAAAGCGGTCATCCTTGGCGTAGGCAAGCAATAAATGTTCAATAGAGATGTATTCGTCTTGAAATTCTTTGCGATAGCCATCAGCGCGATCTAACAGAGTATCCAAGCTGCGTCCTAAGTAGACGGAACTGCTGCTACCGGATACTTTCGGCTGACGTTGAATGAATTGTTCAGTGCGATCGCGTAATTTTTGCAGATTTACACCAGCTTTGGTAAAAACACCGCTAGCGAGTCCTTCTTGTTCTAGCAGCGCTTTCATCAGGTGTTCGCTTTCGATCTGCTGTAGTTGATATTGTTTGGCAATATCTGGAGTGTGGGCGATCGCTTCCCAGGCTTTTTCGGTAAATTGGTTCGGGTTAGTGGGTTGCATAGGCTTTTGACTCAACTAACTAATGAAGGCGTTTAAACAGCGCCTAGAGAAAAACAATAAAATTTTTTCTGATAAAGTGATTGTAAAAAGACGCGGACAACTACGAAGATCGGTCTTCACGTCATTCTCAAGTAGGATTACCGTCCGCGAAAAACCTCACCTTCAACCCGAAAGCACTACAGGCGGTATTTGCTTTTACAATTGTCAACAGCAGAGTATATGCGTGAAGAGTATTTTTATACCTCTTACTGAAATATATAATCGGACTTACGCAAAAACTCTCCTAAACTCTTATTTCTCTGTGTCCTCTGCGTCCTCTGCGGTTAGTTTTTTGATGACGAGTGCGTAAGTCCTAGTATATTCTGGCTGGAGAAACTATCGAAATTATTATCAACCGTGAGGGAATCTGGGAGTTTATAAATGAAGCCGGATTTTGATAAAATGCCTAGAGCCGAACTGAGAGCTTATGTACTGGCACATCGAGAAGATATTGAAGCATTGCGTATTTTAATGAGTCGTCGTAATCCCAACGCTAAACAGTATAAGTTTCCCGATACTGAAGAAGGTTGGCAACAAATGGAAGAGGTATTCCGGCGCAAAATTGAAGGTGAAGAGTAAAAAGCTTTACACTGAACGTTTTATCTAATTTATATCACAGGATAAATAAGCTGATGAATACCGAACAACTGTTACTTAATAAATGGCGAGATTTAACCGCCGATAAACAGCAAGAAGTTTTAGATTTTGTCGATTTTATCTTGCACAAATCTACCCCAGAAAAACACGTACCCCTAAATTCTCTGACGACGGCAGAACGGGTTAAACAATGGATAGATTGGGCAGAAAGCCATGAAAAAGATAGCCCAGGACTTCCAGATGATGCCCTACGCCGTGACAGCATTTATGAGGATTGATGGCTAGATATCTTCTTGATACCAATATTCTTTTAAGGTCTAGTGACCCCAATTAACCTTACTCGAATATATAAAGAAACTAGAGAAACTGTGGCAGAGCAATTTTTTTGCCTTTATCTTGATAGTGAGGTTGAACTAACCCAAGAACGCGAAAGACATATTCTTCAAAGGCATCCCGATTTACCAACAACCTACCTTGACTTAATTGCTGACACCTTGAGCGATCCTGATGAAGTTCGGTGTGATGTACGTTTTGAGAATACCCTTTTATTTTCCCGATGGTTTCCAATTCTTCGCAAAGGCTCTTTTGCAGTAGTAGCCGTAGTTACCGATACATTTCCCCAAGAACGCCATTGGATTGTTACAGCTTATATTTCTAAAAAAATTACTCAAGGAGAAACTATATGGACGCGAAATTAGGATTTGAATACGATCGCGAAGGTGATATTCTCTATATCAACAAACGCCAACCATACGCAGAACAAGAATCAGAAGAAATTGACTATGGTGTAATTGCTCGGCTCAACCCAGATACTGGCGAAATTGAAAACTTGGAAATTCTATTTTTCTCCAAAAGGCTGTCAGAGAAAACTTTATTCGAGTTGCCTATTATAGCAGATTTTCGCCTTGCTACAACGGCGTAATTCACAAGCAGCATATAAAAGTCCAGTGTCGGCGTTTTCTGGCTCTCAAGGTGTATTTGACGGTAATTTCTGCGATGCTTGTTCGGCTAGAATTTTATCGTGATTTACTGAGGTATCTTGAAAACCACTTCCCTTTGGTGCAGGAGTCAGGTGTAAACTTTGTCGTTGCGGGGGTAAATAGCCACGTTGGGTTAAAAATTCTTTGAGCGCAGTTTCTACAATCGCATTAGCAGGTAAGGAAACTTCGCGATCGCGTATATAAGAATTCAGAGCATCACTTAGCTCATCTGGTAGTGTAATGTTTATAGATTCCATAAGCTACTGACACTAAGTTGCAATCAATGGTAGAACCCGTCCGAAGCGAACCAAACGAAGCAATATCATTGATTATAAGCTACGCAATGTTAATGCAGGGCGATGCAATGCCAATGCAGAGCGATGCAATGCCAATGCAGGGCGATGCAATGCCAATGCAGAGCGATGCAATGCCAATGCAGAGCGGTGTTATGTTAATGCAGGGCGATGCAATGCCAATGCAGAGCGATGCAATGCCAATGCAGAGCGGTGTTATGTTAATGCATCCCCATACATTTAAAAACGCTACATTTTTAGAGCCACGCAGGGTGATGCGAGTTCAGCCCTATTTCCCCACCTCCCCATCTAAAATCGGGCTGCCTTAACACGCCCGCGTATTAGAGCGACTCTGCCTCAGACAAATTCATCTTCTTAATCAGCAATACCTAAAATCGCTCAAACAGCCATTCATCGCCAACAATCTCCTCTAGGCGTTGAAGCAGTCGCGGGATAAAATATTCTGGATCGTTCAACCGTTGCTGAACAAACCAAGTATCAAAAGCTTCCTGTGTCTCAATACCTTGGGCATCTGCTGCCCCTGCAATCATCTTGAAACTACCCTCTTGGAGTTCCTCTAACTGCGGATGATTTTCACCGCGTTGGTAGCAAAATAATATTGCAGTTGCCCCTAGCAAAACTTCCATTTCATCACCTTGAGGTACTGCGTTATACAAAGCACGAATTAGCTGAATTGTATTTGTTAAAGAAGCTTGAATTCTTATCGTCAGCCAAGTTGCTTGAGCCAGGTAAACCAAACTGTTACTTTCATCTGTTAAGCCTAAGTTACCCAGAACTGTTACCAAATCTACATAAGCACGAATCTGTGCAAGTGCTGAAGCCGCTTGTAGATTTAAGTCTAACTCCCTAGCTTTATCTCCAGTTTCACCTGCCAAATAAGCCATGTTTGCCAAAGTAGCAGCTTTACCTTTAACATCGTTAATCTGCTCTTTTATTTCCAATGATTGCTGATAAAGTGCGATCGCACCATCAATATCTCCGCTTTGGGCAATTAAACCTGCCATTTGGTGCAAAGTAGCAGCTTTACCTCGAACATTGTTAATCCGCTCTTCTATTTCCAATGATTGCTGACAAAGTTTCATCGCGCCGTCAATATCTCCGCTTTGGGCTATTAAATAAGCCATGTTGTGCAGAGTATCAGCTTTTTGTTTCAAGTCCTCTTCCGGACAAAGGTCTAAAGCTTGCTGATAATGAGCTAAAGCATCCTCAACTTTGCCCAAAACTTCTTCAGCACGGGCGATGGTTCCCAAAATGCGGTAGTCTACATATTGCATTAGTTGCTGACAAAGCTGCACCGCTTCCATAAATCGGGAACTATTCACCCAATTTCTTGCGATATTGTCCCCAACGCTGACGGCAATTTCTTGCTCATCTGCTAGCAGTCCCAAACGCACAATTTCCAATGCTTCGGCTTCTGTGTGTTTCTCAGACTCCTCCCACCATACTTTATATAGTTTCCTTGCCGCTTGCTGTCGGGTTGTTTGCCATTCCTCTTCATTTAACACAGGTTGCAGCAACAATTCTAAAATCGTCGCTACTCGGTAATTGGGTGTCTGGCTTTTGTAAGTCGTGGCGGATTCCACTAAGCTGAGGCTGACGAGTTTAGTCATAACCGCCAGGAAATTAATTTCCTGGCTCATAGCTGAAGTCCGCTCAAGCGGACTAGAAATTTTCTCTGCTAAATCCTCAGTCCTCTTTAGAGGACTTTCGCTATTAGCCTGGGAATTTGATTCCCAGGCGGTATCGGTTGAGGTTGCAGCCTTCACAATATCCTCTGTCACTGGCAAACGAAACACGCTCAACCGCGCCAGAAATTTTCGCTCATCCTGATTTAACGCCTTGAGCAGTGTTTCCGCCAAAATATTCTCGCGAAATTCCTGCTGAGTCGCTTCCAACTTCGTCAACAACTCATCCGCTGCTAAACCCGGTTGCTTGACTACATCCAACAGCCATTTCAATAAACGCGGATTTCCGTCGGCAATTCTTATTATCCGTTGTTGGTGTACCTGTTGCTTTTCTTTTTCTAAATCCCGGCAGATTTTATCAACATCCGCCGGATTCATTGCTGCTAAAGATTCCAAATGCAGGCGGTGAGGTGGCAGCGTGTCTGATTTCAAGTAGCGACAGGTGACAATCAACCGACTCTCAGCTTGATTTTCCGCCAAAGCCGCACAAATCGCCCCGAAAATATCATAAGCTTCTGCCGTCATCCGCAGCGAACCATCAGCAATATTCGCTTGGGGGATGTTCTGCTCAAAGTCATCCAACACCAACAGCAGCGGTTGGTTGTGTTGAGTTTCAATAACTTCAAAAAAGTTTTGCAACCGCCCTTTCAAGGAAATTCCTGGTTGATTCAACAGTGCAGGCACATCTGCAAACCGCTCATACTTGCTAGAAAGCTTATTCAGCAACCCAACCTCATCCAGCGGTCCAATCAACACCACCCGCTGAAAATTCAAACGCTGCGCCTGTACTCTACCACACAACCGCGCCGCCAACGTACTTTTGCCCAGTCCGCCCATCCCGGCAAGAAACACGCCGATTTCCTCGCTGGTTTCCCGCAATGCCCGCAAACACCTTTGCAAAGGTCGTCTGCGTCCGACAAACTCAAATTGACCCGCTACTTTAACGATATTTTTCTCATCCAGAAATTCGCTCTCTGGCGGTAGAAATTTCAGCTTTTCTCGCCCCTTAGTTCTCAACGGTGTCACCAGTTGCTCAATTGGGCGCGTATCCCGATAAATCCGCAACAGATGCCAGTCGCTGCATTTGTCGGAAATCATCTTTTCTTGTGCTGCTTTTACCGCCTCTTCTACTGTTGCACCCGTCGCCAAAGCCTGATATAACGCTTGTGCCGCAATAATACCCGTGCGGTCAGACACCGGACGCGCCCAGCCCAAAACTACACCCGCCCCAGCCTTCACTAATTGTTGCGCCATCGAAGGCACCGTTCCCCGGTTGGCTATTTGTCCGGTGTGACAGCCAGAGAGAAATATCACGCGGGGAAAGCGTCCCCGAAAGGTTTGAGCTAAGTCCTTGACGGTAGTAATTTGCACATAACCCTCTTCATCCTCAGTGATGAAGCAAGGCGTATTTTCCTCTATTTTTCTATTTTTTGGCAGCAAATCGCCGTAGTCTTCTTTGGTATAAATTATCCCGTGTCCCGTCAGGTGAAAGACATCAAAATAGTCTTCCGGGTAGGATT
Source organism: Hassallia byssoidea VB512170 (assembly GCF_000817785.2). Taxonomy (GTDB): domain Bacteria; phylum Cyanobacteriota; class Cyanobacteriia; order Cyanobacteriales; family Nostocaceae; genus Hassallia; species Hassallia carrinoi. The sequence continues at coordinate 27,076 of NZ_JTCM02000045.1, forward strand.
TAACCAGATTGGCTAATTCTGTCACCGAGCCGCTTTCCTCTACAATCAAAGCTAAGGGCTGATCCTTGGTAGCTTGCAGAATGTTGGCTTCTTCCTGCTCAAAATCCAAAATTGGCTTTATCCCTTCTGGAGAAGTCGCCATGAACAGCAACCGCAACGGACGATTTTGCATTGCAGCAACTTTGGTGTTACGCTGCTGCACGGAACGCACTAACAACACGGCAATATCTTGCCGTTGCAGTAAAAACCCTGTGCGATCGCGTAGCAATTCCCAAGGCAAATGTGCTAGTCCCAAAGCTATACGTTCCGTTTCTGGGTTCAATCCCTGCGCTTCGCTAGTTTGGATCAAATCTAGATAAATCGTTTGTTCATCCGTCTCATCCAGCGACTTTCTCAGCCATCCTTCCTTGCCATCCAGCCAAGAATAAAGCTGTCGTCCAATTTCGGTAAGATAGGATAGGCGATCGCTCTCCTTAGAATAGTAATTTTGCTCACACTGGTCAATTAATGCTAATAACTCTACTTTATCCAGGCGACGCGAGCCATAATCACAGCGCAATTCAAAAGTTTGCTGTTGACTAAGGGCAAAAGTGAAGGTTATGGGCATAACTTGAATCAGTAGATTCCACAATTATATTCACAGTGCTATCACACAATTCCCGTATTTATGAGGAATCTTGCTAAATTCTTTCTTTTCCCCCCATCCCCCCCTCCCCCCCTCTCCCCCTCCCCCCGACACGCAAAAAGTTACCATAATCTTATGATTGACCCCCACGACTTCGAGGATGATGACTTTGAATTTGACGAAGAAGATTTCATCTTCCCGAAGCGCGTCAGCGAAATGACAGAAGGCGAATTGTTACAGCGCTTTAAGCGATTTTTCGACAGCAGCAGTCGCGCAATGTTGCAAGACTGCCGATTTCGCATTGAATACCACGAAGATGGCAAGGGTACTTTAGAGATTCTCTGTCCAAACGAAGTCGTCCGGCAACGCTTATCTAAAAAAACCCGCAAAATTAACAATCAGATCAACAGCTGTTGGCTTCATATTAAATCGTTTTCCCTCTGCGTTGAGGAAAATGGCGAAGTTGTTTGTGATACCTTTGTCCGTGGGGGATGAGGGGATGAGGGGGATGAGGGGGGGAGAGGGAGATGAGGGGGATGAGGGGGATGGGGGAGATGAGGGGGACAAGGAGGATAAACAACTCTTGACTATTGACCATTGACTATTGACCAATGACTATTGACTATTGACAAATGCCTAAAAAACAAAAATTTCCTTACTTAGTTGGTTCTAAATGGACAGCGCAGCAAAAAGTAGATGGTTGGCGACACTTCCAAGTAGTCAACCGCAAAAATCAGGCTAAGTGGGTTTATGCTGAGATGGTTGCTGCTTGTGACCCCAATGTTCGCTTCTGGCTCAACGCCAAATTATTACAAGATAATTCTCAGTGGCAAGCCGGCTGGCAAACATTAGAAGAAATAAGAGCAGTATCCGAGGATGTATCTTAACTTTACATATTACACTTTGTAGTTTGCGCTGGATTCGCGTTTTGTGCAAACTACAAACTCATCACATGAATATAAAAGTAGGACTAATTATATAAAGCTTGCCTCCGCAGCCTTAAAAGTCTTTGATTTTCTCTTAGTCCACGCAGGTGGACTTTGTAAATTTAGCCCCAGGCTTATAGCCTGCGGGGAGTTGGTGCAAGATATTTAATAAAATTTAATCAATATTCTGCAAATTAATAATTTTTTACAAAAAAGTAGAAATTAGAAAAGATTGAGCGATCGCCCAATCTTGCTTCACCAGCCAATTACCCATTTATTGTGATTGACAAAAGCAACTTTATTTGCATTTTCCGCATAAAAACCTGGATTTCCAAGCCGGAAAACTGAGTTTATCCCAACCAATCTGGCTTACACAGCCTTTGGTGTAAGTACTTCAGTTATAAAAATGAAGCACTCATAACTGAAATTGCCATTTCCCAAAATAAACTGGTTTCACATAACTTACTTCTATGAAATCCATTGAAAAAGCCGATGAAAGCTTTTTGTGTTTTGTAACTAATTTTATTTATTTAGGTACTAAAAACCTGAATTTTTACTTTTTTTAGGCTTTGTATAGTTTTATAGCTAATTAAAACCAAAATATGATTACTTGAGACAAAATCTGTCTAATATAACCCTATGACAGATTCACCGCCACTTCCTTTTACATTCGATTTAGATAATAATGACGAAGACCTCACACATCGCGCCTTGTGCGGCTAGGTGAAGGCAAATGTTTTAGCCAAGAAGTTCGATAAGAAACTATAAGAGGCAGACAAAAGTGAAATTAGCAGTTTACGGAAAAGGTGGTATTGGTAAATCCACAACCAGCTGTAACATCTCCGTCGCCCTAGCCAGACGCGGGAAGAAAGTTCTGCAAATTGGATGTGACCCAAAACACGATAGTACTTTTACCTTGACCGGGTTTTTGATTCCGACAATTATCGACACCCTGCAAGAAAAAGACTATCACTACGAAGATGTCTGGCCCGAAGATGTAATTTACAAAGGCTACGGTGGTGTCGATTGTGTTGAAGCGGGTGGTCCGCCTGCTGGTGCTGGATGTGGCGGTTACGTAGTTGGCGAAACCGTGAAATTACTGAAAGAACTCAACGCTTTTGATGAGTACGATGTGATTTTATTTGACGTACTCGGTGACGTTGTATGTGGTGGTTTTGCAGCACCTCTCAACTATGCTGATTACTGCTTGATTGTTACCGACAATGGTTTTGATGCTTTATTTGCGGCAAATCGCATTGCAGCTTCAGTACGCGAAAAAGCACGCACTCACCCATTGCGTCTAGCTGGTTTAATTGGTAATCGTACTTCCAAGCGCGACTTGATCGAGAAATACATCGAAGCAGTACCCATGCCAGTACTGGAAGTATTACCTTTGATAGAAGACATCCGCGTTTCTCGCGTCAAAGGCAAGACTTTGTTTGAAATGGCAGAAAACGATCCTTCTCTGAACTACGTTTGCGATTACTACCTCAACATCGCCGACCAAATTTTAGCGCGTCCAGAAGGTGTTGTACCTAACGATGCCCCAGACCGGGAATTGTTCTCTTTGTTGTCTGATTTTTACTTAAATCCGAGTAAACCCCAGGTTACTAATCCGGAAGAGGAATTAGACTTGATGATTGTATAAATCATCTATTTTCTCAGGATGAGGGACAATATGGCTTTCTTTTACAGCTTTACAGATTCTTTAAGACAAAAGTGGTTGCAATTTTTTCAGGTGAATCGTGACTGGATTACACTCCACATGGAGGTGGAATCGGTTTACACCCCCGATGGTGGAAAGCGACCACCGTCTTACCTCATCCTGGGAGTCGTTAACGCGCTGGAACCGAAACTAGCGCAGTTAATGCTGCCGTTTGCGAAATTGAATCCAGACGCAGATACTTTGATAGAAGTGCTGGATTTGCATTTCGATCCTGACATGGCTTTGGGCAACCGCGTCATGCCCAAAGCAGAAGCACAAGAAGACATGGAATCCGAAGGAGTCATGGAGGGAAAGCCCCATGATGAAACCTTGACGATTCCCAATGAAAATGGCTTTGGGGAAGAGGCAATTATTCACGAGTTCGTGATGGTAGATTCTCATCAAGAAATGCTGATACCAGATGAGTTTAGCCAAATGTCCCTAGGGGAAATTGCTGAAGTACCAGTGTCGAATCAAACTGCAAATGGATTTGGCGATATTTCTTTCAGTAACGGGCAAAACTCAAACCAAACACCCAGCAACGAATCTGTAGATGATTTTGGCGATATTTCCTTTGATGACTTGAAGGATAGCGACAGCAAAATCTCCGCAGCAACTACACCATCAGCTAACTTGGGGCAAAACATGCTGGATGATTTGGATACACCAGACGAAAATGTGTTTAGCGACGTGTTGTCTGATGTCTGGGGTGAAGAGAGATCGGCATCAGGGGAAGATTTGCCATCTGGCGTTTTTGACGACTCGGAAATTGCCCGCCTTTTCCCCAACGCGTAATTACAAAGTTAGGAGTTGTAGAGACGCGATATATCGCGTCTCTACGAGGAACTCCTAACTTTAAATACCACGGGGAGAAAATAATAAAATGACTGCTACTCAAGAACCATCAGCTTTAAATTTTGAGTGTGAAACTGGTAATTATCATACGTTTTGCCCGATTAGCTGCGTAGCATGGCTATACCAAAAAATTGAAGATAGTTTCTTTTTGGTAATTGGGACAAAGACTTGTGGCTACTTTTTACAAAACGCGATGGGGGTGATGATTTTTGCTGAACCCCGCTATGCAATGGCTGAGTTGGAAGAGGGAGATATTTCCGCACAGTTGAATGATTATGAAGAGTTAAAACGGTTGTGCTTGCAAATTAAACGCGATCGCAATCCGAGTGTAATTGTCTGGATTGGCACTTGCACCACGGAAATCATCAAAACTGACTTGGAAGGTTTGGCTCCCAAGCTAGAATCGGAAATTGGTATCCCCATCGTCGTAGCGCGTGCTAACGGTCTAGATTACGCCTTTACTCAAGGAGAAGATACTGTATTAGCTGCGATGGCTAATCGCTGTCCTGATAAGTCTCCGGTGGCGGAAACAGAGAAAAACGAGCGGAATGCGATCGCTAAATTACTCAACTTCGGTAAAAAGAAAGAAGATGTAGCTCAAGATGAATCTGAGTACGTAGACCATCCGCCTTTGGTTTTATTTGGTTCTCTCCCCGATCCGGTTGTAACTCAGTTAACTTTAGAACTGAAGAGACAAGGTATAAAAGTTTCCGGTTGGTTGCCTGCGAAACGCTTTACTGAACTGCCTGTACTCGAAGAAGGGTATTATGTCGCTGGTGTCAACCCCTTTCTCAGCCGTACAGCTACCACTTTGATGCGGCGTCGCAAATGTAAGTTAATTGGCGCACCTTTCCCGATTGGACCCGATGGCACTCGCGCTTGGATTGAGAAAATCTGCTCGGTGTTTGGTATTACTCCGAAAGGTTTGGATGAGCGAGAAGCGCAAATTTGGGAAGGTTTGGAAGATTATGTAAAATTGATTCGCGGCAAGTCTGTATTCTTCATGGGTGATAACTTGCTGGAAGTCTCTTTAGCGCGATTTTTGGTGCGCTGCGGAATGACTGTTCAGGAAATTGGCATCCCTTATATGGATAAGCGCTATCAAGCTGCTGAGTTGGCTTTCTTGGAGAAAACTTGTCAGGAAATGGGTTCACCTCTGCCTTCTATTGTTGAGAAGCCGGATAATTACAATCAGCTTCAGCGGATTTATGAGTTGAAGCCTGATTTGGTGATTACTGGTATGGCTCACGCTAATCCGTTGGAAGCACGCGGGATTAATACTAAGTGGTCTGTGGAGTTCACTTTTGCTCAAATTCACGGCTTTACGAATGCGCGGGATATTTTGGAGTTGGTGACTCGTCCGTTGCGTCGGAATAACAATTTGAAAGATTTGGGTTGGGATAAGTTGGTGAGGGAAGACGCTAAGGTTTAGGGTTTTTATTGAGCGAGATTATGTTAAGTTAGGGCGAACTTTGTGTTCGCCTTTTTTTTATACGAACCGCCAAGGCACCAAGAACGCCAAGAGAAGAGCGCCCTATAGTATCACTAATAGGACTTACGCAAAAACTCTCTCAAATTCTTATTCCTTGGTGTACTTGGCGTACTTGGCGGTTCGTTATAATCTCTTAGAAAAAATTGAACCATTAGAGTAAATTATGCTAAAAGACATTATAGAAGTTATTCCCCAAGATAATTATCAACTCTATCTAAAGTTTGAAGATGGAGAAAAAGGTATTGTTAATGTTAACCAAGGAAATCGAGTTTACGGGAGTTTTTGAACCTTTAAAAGATTTAAATTATTTTATAATAGTTAAAGTTAACCCTGAATGGTCATTGGATGAATATCTTACTTGCCGTTCAAACGAAGCATTGCAATAATTTGCATTGACGACTAATAAACATCGTCATGAGTACCAACATCCAACAGTAGAATAATCTCTTCCCCTGTTTCTTCATCTGTTTCCAAACAAAAAACAATCCGACAATCATATCCACAAGAACATGATAATAGTCCCGATAATTTACCCTCTAGCTTATGTGTACCTAAGCCAGCGCTAAAGACATCATTTTCCATCGCAACAATTGTTTCTTCAATCCTGGCTTGCAAATCTGCATTTCGATGAGCAAATTTTCGGAAAGATTTTTTAAACTTTTTACTCAGGACAATTTTGTGCATGGAAACAACTTTAACTATTTAAATATTCCCGTAGTTCTTGAATTGCTTCCTCTGCGGTTTGTGTTTTATATTCTCCCGATTTAAATTCAGCGATCGAGTCTTTTGCGTCTTTTGCTATTTCATTGCGATGAGCTTCAGAAAGTCGATTTTTTAAGATTTGTATCAACATTTCTTGCTGTTCTACAGGAAGACTCATAGCAGCATCTAAAACTTTATCTAGGTTACTCAAGTATTTTATCCTCCTTTAAAATTGGTGCGTTCGTGTTACCAAACGTAAATAAATCAAAATTAATTCAATAATGCGTCATACTCATCATGAGTTGCAATATCGGCTTCAGCTTTGGCAATTAGTCTATCTAAAATAGACTTTACTTAATTTTATCGTGTTTTATGGCGATCGCAGCCTTGATGGTGGGTGTTGGATTGCGATCGTACTAAATGAAACTATAATTTCGCTGTGATAAAAAGCAAAATTTAATGTAGGTTGGGTGGAGACGCACGAGATGTATCGAAGTTTAACGAATAATATGTTTTGCGTCTCCACCCAACGTTTAGATATTTCGGGTGATTTCAAAGTATAAATGTTGGGTTCCGCTTCGCTTCACCCAACCTACGATTATTAATATTTAAAAGTGTAATTCTTATTTCAATCGCCAAATTTTGATAGTCTTGTCATCGCTAGCACTAACAAGAGTTTTGCCATCTGGGCTAAAACTGACGGAAATAACTGGAAGGGAATGACCTCTAAGAGTGCCTATTTCTTCTTCCGTTGCTAGATTCCATAGTTTGATTGTCTTATCAGTACTAGCACTAACAAGGGTTTTGGCATCTGGGCTAAAACTGACGGAAATAACTCTGCCGGAATGCCCTTCAAGGGTGCGGATTTGCTCTTTGGTTGTCGGATTCCACAGTTTGATCGTGTTATCAACACTACCACTTGCAAGGGTTGTGCCATTTGGACTAATGGCGACGGAATGAACCCAGCCAGAATGCCCAGTGAGGGTGCGGATTTGCTCTTTGGTTGTCGGATTCCACAGTTTGATCGTGTTATCAGCACTACCACTTGCAAGGGTTGTGCCATTTGGACTGATGGCGACGGAAGTAACCGCGTTAGAATGCCCAGTGAGGGTGCGGATTTGCTCTCCTGTTGCCAGATTCCACAGTAGGATGGTGTGGTCAGAATTAGCACTAGCAAGGGTTTTGCCATCTAGGCTGAAGGCAACAGAAATAACCGCGAAAGAAAGCCCTGTGAGGGTGGAGATTTGCTCTCCTGTTGCGATATCCCACAGTTTGATGGTGCCGTCATCACTACCACTGGCAAGGGTTGTGCCATCTGGGCTTATGGCAATGGAATAAACCCCGCTAGAATGCCCGGTAAGGGTGCGGATTTGCTCTCCTGTTGCCAGATTCCACAGTTTGATAGTGTTGTCATTACTACCACTGGCAAGGGTTGTGCCATCTGGGCTTATGGCTACCGAATAAACCCCGCTAGAATGCCCTGTGAGGGTTTTTTGTAATAAAATTCCGCTTGGTATGCTGGCAATTATAGATATTGGATTAGTTGGAAAAAAGCCATAACGAACATAGCCATATATTTGAGTTCCAACTACTGTAATAGCAGCACCCAGCAGAAATATTTTTCTTAAATTAAGCATGACTGTATATTTACTGGCAGATGGAAGTATTATCAAGCATTTACTAGGATTTTTCAGTAAAACTACTGTTTATTTTTCTTTCTTAATTACTTCGCTGGTCTCGGTTATGTTGCTTTTATCACAGTAAATCTGTTTGTATCACAACTTACTACCTTAGAGTAGGAAGAGAATAAGAGAATAAGCTATAACTCTGCGCTCCTCTGCGTTTACCTCTGCGCGACGGCAGTCGCTACAACGGGGGGAACCCCCGCAACGCGCTGCCTCCCCTCTGCGTTGAAAAACTTATGTCTTGACTTCACTTATAACCATCAATAATCATTTTCTCATCCATCACTGCCACCAAAACTGACAAATCTGGAGTAACTCTTTCACCTAAATCTAATTCACTCACAGCAGCCTCAAAAGTTTTTCCTTGAAGTATCAAATAACCCACTTTTATCAATTCATTCCAAGTTATATCGCTTTCCACATAAGCTTTAACTAAAGTAATCAGCAAGTCTTGATATTTATTACCCTCAGCTTTAGTCATCATAGTATGGGGAATTTCTAGAGTTTTATCAAAGCGGTGATACCATGATGGCTGCTGTTTTAATACAGATTCAAATAAAATCTTTATTTCATGGTGGTTGATAGCGCGATCGCTTTCACTATAAATCACAAACATCGGCACTGTTGACTCTTTTTCCACGCGCGACAAAATCTCTTTACCCATATCCAAAAATATCCTAAATGCTGGAATCAAAAAGCCATTATAACCAAAGTTACCGGAATTATCTTTATTTAACCATTCGTAATAAATAGGCAGCACTTCTACTAAAAAATCTACTACTGCATTATTACTACCAAGAGATGGCGCAAATAATAAACTTCGCTCAATTTCTTGGGGACGTTCTAGTGCTAACCAAGCTGCTAAATTTGCCCCAGTAGATAATCCGCCGACTATTACTTTATCTCCTAACTTTTGAGCAACTTCCAACCAAGAAAAAGCAAATTGTTGATAAATTTCGATTTCACTTGGCAAAGGAGGTGGATTATCCTTGTCCCATTTTCCTGCGACTCCATGACCGGGCTGCAATGGAACTAAAACATTATAACCTGCTTCAAATAATGCTTTTCCTAGTGGCTCAAATTGATAAGGACCCGCTGTAAATCCGTGGAAGAAAAGGCAAATTTTGGCAGTAGGTTCGGGGTGAAAAAAGAATTTGGGACGGCAAGCTTCGTTTTTTATTGGTAAAGTATTCTCAAGCTTTTTAGCTTGCTGGATGATGGCTGCTGTTATGGTCGAATAGTCAGACATATTCATTTATACAGAATTCGTTCTATTTTAAGTAACAACCACAACTTACTTAAATCTGTTATTGGACGGATAATGGCGATCGCATGATTCCAAACGCCCCTAGCAACCCTAAAAAGCAGCGTTTCCCCCTTTCCCCCTTTCCCCCTTCCCCTTATGATGTTATGGCGTTACCAAAGCCAAGTTAAACTAGGTCTGGTGACAGCCGCTCCACCGTTCGTTGTGAGGCTTTTATGGGAGCTAATCTGCAACAGATTGCCAAATACCTAGACAAACTTGGTTGGGATTACCGTCTTGATGACGAAGAAGACCGTATTATCACAGGTGTGGAAGCAGAAAATTTAGAGGATTTTCTGATTGTTGTCCAGTTGGATGAAGAGGGAAAATTTTTCCGGGTATTTGCCCCTCAAGTTCTTCAGGGAGTGAAAGACCATCCTTATAAAGGAGCTATCCTCCAAACGATGCTTGCTATTTCCTGGGAAACAAAAATGCTTCAATGGGAGTATGACCCATCTGATGGCGAAATCCGGGCGATTATTGAGTTTCCCCTAGAAGACTCAATTCTTACCGAAAAACAATTTAACCGTTGTCTTTCCGGTTTAATTCAAATTGTCGATAGCGTTGCCATCCCGCGCTTGCAACAAGTAATGGTAACAGGACAAGATCCTGGAAATGTGGAACTCGGCGAAAGACTATTGCTGAGTATTCAAGAAGAAGCTCCAGGATTACTAGAACTTCTGGAGAAGGCAATGGAAGCACGGAAAAAACGCGGAAGTTTTCCTAACGAGTGAGGCGAATTATCACTCTTTATAGCTATACTCCAAAGTGATACCCTCACTATATACTGAATTTTTCTAGGGCTGGATTTTATGACATCCTATGCAACCTCCTCTGCCAAAGCGGAAATGAGTGAACTTCGGCGGTTGAAAAACTTACTACCACCAGAATTGCAGAGCTGGGTAACGGTTGAAGGCACAACTGAGGTTAATCCACCCCTGGTCCGCTGCGAAGAAATTGGCAAAGACCAGGTAGAAATCCAAATTGACCTGGTGAAATGGGATGCGCTCGCAATGGATCAGCGTAACCTACTTTTTTGGCACGAAGTCGCCCGCGTGCAAAATGACACGATCCCCAAAGATGGATGGGAAATGGCGGCTCTAGCGATTGGTTTAGGAGGTGCTGTCGGTGAATTGTGGGTGCAGGATGGATTGCTGCTGGTGTTAGCCTTGGCTCTTTGTGGCGTTTCTGGCTGGCGATTATATCAAAAGAATAATGGCGAAAAGCAAATAAGAGAACTGATCGACGCAGATGAAAAAGCGATCGCACTAGCAACTCGCTTCGGTTACAGTCTCCCCAACGCTTACAAAAGTCTCGGCAGCGCTTTAAAAACCCTAATTGACAACACTGCCAGCAAGCGCGAACGCTCTAAATACGAAGGACGCCTCTCTGCACTCAAACGCAGCGCTAATAAAGCAAAAGCCAAATCTAAGACTATTGATGATGGGGCAATGTAGGACAAGGGGACAAGGGGACAAGGGGACAAGGGGACAAGGAGGACAAGGAGGACAAGGAGGACAAGGAGGACAAGGAGGCAGGAGGCAGGGGGCAGGGGGCAGGGAGCAGGGGGAGTTTGTCTCTCCATCCCCCCATCCCCCCCTCTCCTTGTCTCCTTGTCTCCTTGTCTCCCCATTCCCTCTTACCTAAGAACGCCGTTTCAGCCAAAAGCCACTCAAACCTAGCAGCATTATCCCAACAGTTGCCGTTGGTTCTGGTACTTTCTTAGATGGTGGAATAAAGTTGCCTAATTCAGCGGCAGTCACTTTAAATGAATAAAGGTAGCCAGGAATCAACTTTTGACCTGGAGGACAGCCTTTGTCGATGGGTATGCGGCTAACGCTAGTGCCATTGCTGTTACTGCAAATATCATACTGAGTTGGCTGATCGTCAATTTGCGTCACGCTGTAATCATTATCAGTGCCAATTAGCAGCGCGTAGGAACCATCTTTAAGTTGTGGACCGATCGCTAGTCCTTCCATTTTTTCTGCTATCTTTGTCCAATCTCCCGGATTATCTGGACTCAAAGCTTTCGCAATATCCAAAAATAGCGATTTGTTCACGGGATTGATTCCCGCTAGCAAAGTATTAGTATTTGCCAGACTGATACCGCTAACATCGGTTGCATCGGTCAGGTTAATCTTGTATACACGCTTGCTAGCAACAGGCTGTGGTGTTGTCGATGAATTTTCAGTTAAACCTAGTAGTGCGTCTACCCCAAACCCGCGATTATCTCGTTCTAGTACTAAAAATTCTTTGTCATTCAAAGCTGTAATTGCACTGATCCCAATATTGCGACCTTGGGAATTTGCCCCAAAATCATCATCAGTTCCGGGAATGCGATCGTTAATATCTGCCAAACTTTCTAATTGATAAATGTACTGAGCAGTACTTTTACCTGTTTTCGTATCAAATTCTACTAATCTTATATTGCGACTGCGCCGACCATCTGGCGAACCTTCATTTACCAAGGGGTCTTGCAGCAATGTATATAGTTTGCTGCCATCTGGACTAAGAGTCAATCCTTCAAATCCTCGGTTATCTTGACGACCGGTGGTAATGGTTGGACGACCATCAACATAGTTAATTGTCCCATCACTCTGTTTGGGAATTATATTTTCTGGAGTTGCAAATGCCCGGAGAAATGAGCCTGTAGGACTGAATTCGTAAACAGACGGACCATATTCATCAGAGACGTAGAAGTTGCCGTTAGAAGCGACAGCAAACCCCTCTGAGTCAAAACTAAGACCAAGAGATGCTTTATTGCCGTTAGGTAATAAATCAGGCTTCAAGCCGTTGAAGTTTTGACCATCCTTGGTGAAAAGAATAGTGTCTAATAATTTAAAGTTAGCGATCGCCCCCGTTTTTGAGTCAACATCCAAAGAAAATTTCTCTCCTCGCGGATTGTAGTCAATTACACCGCCACCCGGACCGCGATCGCTTAAACCGTAATAAACGTTTTGGTAGCGATCGTAGTAGAGATCCGAGAAAAATCCCAAACGGTTGGCGTTAGCACCATTACCAAGAGAAGAATATAAATCCGTACTTTCACTCCCGATTGTCAGAGTATTGGTCAGAGAAAGACCGTAGGCTGATGTTGCATACCCCGTAATACTAGCTGCACAGACCATCACCGAACAGCTTAATACGGAAAGCCAATGTTTTGCTTTCATCATGGCTAAGACCCAAATAATCACCTTTCTCAGCATCTGACTTTGGTATTAAGAACAGATTAACCGTAAAAGTATGTACTGATTTTGACGCCAAAAATTCATCAAATTTATTTTTTGCTTGATGATAGCTTTACAAAACTGTTTGGGGGAGCGTGGATGATAGTTATTAGTTAGTGGCTAACAACTAATAGGTAAACCAGTGCTGGAGCGGATTTGAGGTAAAAATTATCTGAAAAATAAGGCATGAAGAAGTGGTTCGCCCCAAGTCTTGCTAATGTTATCGTGTAGACAAGGTAGATTTTGCAGCTCAACCTATTCTATTAAAATGGGTAGTGAGACAGGATTCTTTGTGAATTTCACTCATCACGTAATCCAGGCGATCGCTCTATCCGACAAATCAAGGGTGCATTCCAAGTGTGAGCGCTATCACAAAAGTGACAGTGCGAATCACAAAGAGCAAACCGAATAAAAATTTGACGTGTTCCCACATTTAGTCCTTCTTCTTGAATGGCACAAAAGACCTCGACCAGGCGTGCGGTTGGTGTAACAGTATTAGCAGTCATTCGATGATAGCAACGCCTACTCGTCGCGCCGACACAACAACAAGGATGTTTTTTAGCTTTTTGTTATATTGTGAATCGTCGCAGACGATATTCAATTTCACACTAAGCTACTAGCAATTAACTTTGATTCCTATTGGTTAAGCACGATAGTTCGGTTATTCGCTAAGACAAAACACTGTTTGGCAGATTACATTTATAAGGCAACGAAAGTGCAGAGCTTCATGACTAGCCAACCCAAAGAGGTGGATTTTCCGGTTACTTCCCTAAACGACACGGCTATAGTGCAGATACCCGCACGGTTGAGCGTGCTTGAGGCTGTAACCTTTAAGCAAACCTGCCAAGAGTTAATCGAGGTAAATTCCCATCCCAAGCAAATAATTATTGACTTCCACCAAACTACTTTTATGGACAGTAGTGGTTTAGGTGCCCTCGTCAGTAATTTGAAAACCGCTCAGGAAAAAGGAATCGCTCTTACACTGCAAAACGTTACCCCTCAGGTAATGGCAGTGCTTAACCTCACAGGACTGGATCAGGTTTTTTCGATTGAGTCTCTTGGAGACACACCCCCAAGAGAACCCCAAAAGTTGGGTGAGCAGTTACCGACTACTCATCCAAGCGTGCGCTCTTGGATGAAACGGGTTATAGATGTTATCGGGTCATTGGTAGGTTTAGTAATTACGGCAGTTTTATTTATTCCCATAGCCACTGCCATTCAAATCAACGATCCCGGTCCGATTTTCTTTAAGCAAACCCGCTGTGGTTGGATGGGTAAACGTTTTCAGATTTGGAAATTCCGCTCGATGTGTGTCGATGCAGAAGCGAAGAAAGCTCAAGTCAAAAATCAAGTCGAAGGTGCTTTCTTTAAGAATGACAACGACCCAAGAATTACACGCGTAGGGCGCTTTTTGCGGCGAACCAGTTTGGATGAACTCCCCCAATTTTGGAACGTCCTCAAAGGAGAAATGAGTTTAGTTGGCACCAGACCACCCACACCCGATGAGGTGGAACGCTATGAAGTACCGGAGTGGCAACGTTTGGATGTTAAACCCGGTATGACCGGAGAATGGCAAGTAAATGGGCGCTCTGCTGTACGTAGTTTTGAGGATGTAATTCGCTTAGATTTGCAGTATCAAAAAAACTGGAGCTTAGTATACGATTTAAAACTGATTTTCAAAACGGTAGCCGTCCTCTTTAATAGAAATAGTGGTGCTGTTTAGCCAATTACCCAAATTAGTGCAACAGGAATGAGCGCAATCGACAAAGTGTAAGTAGCGGTAATTCATGAATTACCACTACTGTATAATAGACTTTTCAATTATTTTTGCGCTTATTCCTATGCAAGAAAGAAGGACAGTTTCACCAAAGCACGCAAGTGTCCTATTCTTGTCTTTTAACCTAGAGCAATATGACTTTTGACTTTTGACTAATTCAGAATCCCGGTTTCTTAAAGAAACCGGGATTCTCGTTTATTTGAGAAACCGGGATTCTCGTTTTTACCCGCCTTACGCAAAACATCTGCCAAAATAAAGATTTTAAAAGTTATTTGAGTAGATTTACATAAATTTTTGTAACCATACGAGTGCGTAGACGCAAAGCGGTGAAGCAGCGCGGTCTTGGGGAGCCAGTGCGTTGGACGGGTCTCCCGGCTTGAAGCATCTGGCGTGGTTTCCCCCATGAGCGACTGCACCAAGCCGAAGGGCTTGTCGATAGACATCGCCTTCATACTCCCAATAGTCTTTTTGAAAAAACCCCTAGCGATTAAGCAACAGAACCCGCAAAGCGATGGTTTGTATGTTGCCAATGTATTTTCTCTTTAAAAATGCCTCCAGCAAAGCTGCTGGCACACAATTTGCAATATTTTTTAAGTTCTACTATCTCAATTTTTAAGTCAGAAATTGATTAAAAACCGTGGCAATACCGCTATTGTTAGCAAAATCTGCCGTGTCTCGTGTCCTATTAAACTAATAATTATACGGTTTTTACGTAAACTGAGAATAAAAATATATACTTAAAAAATTAATCAAATAGTAAAAAAAACATCATGTATTAACTCAGCACATGCTATCAAATTTTACTCAATCTTCAACGACTAATCACTGACATCAAGAGATTTTAAAGCCAAAATGAAAACATAAGTGCTACGCAAGTGCGAAACGATTTTGCTAGCAAGTGTTGTCATTAATTGAACAAAAAACTGGGGTCATTCTGAATAATTTTTTATGCGAATTTTAATTTACTCCTACAACTACTATCCAGAACCAATTGGTATTGCCCCTCTAATGACTGAATTAGCAGAGGGACTAGTCAAACGCGGGCATGAAGTACGCGTAGTTACTGCTATGCCTAACTACCCTGAACGTCAAATATACGAAGGCTATCGGGGCAAGTTATATCTTAATGAATATAAAAATGGCGTTCAAATCCAACGCAGTTATGTTTGGATTCGTCCTCAACCCAACTTGCTAGATCGAGTGTTGCTAGATGCTAGCTTCGTTGTCTCCAGTTTTTTGCCCGCGCTTTTTGGCTGGCGTCCAGATGTAATTCTCTCCACGTCACCATCTTTACCGGTTTGCATCCCAACTACCCTTTTAGGATGGCTGCATGATTGCCCGGTAGTGTTAAATCTTCAAGATATATTACCCGAAGCGGCTGTTCACGTCGGTTTACTCAAAAATAAATTTCTCATCCAGGTTTTTGCCACTTTAGAAAAATTTGCTTACCGCACTGCAACAAAAATTAGCGTCATCGCCGATGGTTTTGTAGACAATTTGCGTTCTAAAGGTGTACCTGCTAACAAAATTGTGCAAATTCCTAACTGGGTTGATGTTAATTTTATCCGCCCTTTGCCGAAAGAAAATAACGCTTTTCGTGCCGCACATAACCTAGATGGCAAATTTGTGGTGCTGTATTCGGGAAATATTGCCCTCACCCAAGGCTTAGAAACTGTTGTCAAAGCTGCTGCTGCGTTGCGCGATGTTCCAGATATTGCTTTTGTGATTGTGGGTGAGGCAAAAGGTTTGCAGCGATTGCAACAAGAATGTCAAGATATCGGTGCAGATAACGTTTTGCTACTGCCTTTTCAACCCCGCGAAAAGCTGCCAGAAATGTTAGCAGCTGCTGATGTCGGTTTGGTGGTGCAAAAGAAAAATGTTATATCCTTCAATATGCCATCAAAAATTCAAGTGCTACTTGCCAGCGGTCGGGCGTTAGTCGCATCTGTACCCGATAATGGTACAGCAGCAAGAGCCATCAGACAAAGCGGCGGGGGTGTTGTGGTGACTCCAGAAGACTCGCAAGCGTTAGCAGCGGCAGTTTTAGACTTGTACCAAAATCCAGAAAAAGTTAAAACTCTCGGTTATAACAGTCGCCAATTTGCGATTGAGCAATATTCGTTTGACCAAGCCTTAAATAATTATGAGTTGTTGTGTTACTCAGTCAAGGCACAGACTCCAGTTATTGAGTCTACGGTAGTGTCAAAACAGGAAGTGTAATCTATAGTACCATTAGATTAAAATCGCACGCCAGAAGCAGGAGATAGTTTTAAACTAGCTCCTGCTTCTGGCTGTTTAAATGTGTAAAATATAGGTATATATGGCAAAAAGTTAGGCGATCGCACTGGTTCACCCAATTCAAAGTTATAAGTAAGTGGACATAATTAAACATAAAATGTATTCATTCGTAGTGAGCGGTTTACCGCTCATGGCTAGGCTTTCAAGGGCTGAAGCCCTTACTACAAAAAGCTATTTACACTCCTGATAATTAACTCGGTTAAAATAAAATAGAAATTTCTCATTCACCTCGAAAGCGGTTTTTTGCCAAAAGCTTCAATTCGTTATAGCCATTATGCGCGAACAAGTCCTCGCCTGGTTAGCAGAAAATGTGCCTCCTTCTAGAGTCAACCATATTCTCAGAGTAGAGCAGATGGCAACCGAGCTAGCTGTTCATTATCAACTTGAAGATGTAACAAAAGCTGCTACCTGTGGGTTGATGCACGATTTGGCAAAATACTTTCCGCCACAAAAACTCTTGTCAATCGCACGTAAAGAAGGTTTGGAAGTTGATTATGTGATGGAAGCCGCCCCCCATCTGTTACATGCAGACGTAAGTGCTATTATCGCTAGAGATACATTTGGCGTAGAAGATGAAGAAGTATTACAAGCGATCGCCAATCACACTTTAGGTAGACCAGGTATGAGTCTCCTAAGTTGTATCGTGTTTGTAGCAGATACTCTGGAACCAGGACGCGGCGATACCCCAGAATTAGAAAATCTACGAGCTATTAGCCGAGAAAATATAGACTATGCTGTTTGGAAAACTAGCGATTATTCTTTAAAATTCTTAATCGAAAGTTCTTGCTTGATTCATCAGCGCACAATCTTAACCCGGAATTGGTTCTTGCAAAAATCACGCAAGCAAACCACAATCCGTCCCTTTGTCAGCTGAGGTCGATGGTAACTTCATCACACCAATTATCAATGCAACTTCAACGACAATCGATTTTTTGTTAGTATTCAAAAAAACCAGTTCGCACTTTTACAATTCTATTAAATTTTATTAATTAAGAATTGTAAAAAGTAGTTGCCAAAAAACAGAAAGCACCTGAGGTTTAATGTCTGATTTCCAAGGAATTCCATTACAATCTGTATTTTTAAGCGAGAAAGCACTTCTTAGCTCATCAACTGACAGCGACCAGATGAGTAGAAAGTTAGCGGAAACGATAGTCGTTGCAGCATCAGATCGCAAAGCAGGTGATATTGTATTGCTTCATGTAGCAGAAGTATCTTACTTGGCGGATTACTTTGTGATGATGACTGGTTATTCAAGAGTACAAGTAAGAGCGATCGCCGACGCAATAGAAGAAAAAGTCTTTACAGAGTTACAACGAAATCCCTTGCGGACAGCAGGAAAAGCCGAGGGAAATTGGGTTTTGCAAGACTACGGCGACATAATCGTTCATGTGATGATGCCTAAAGAACGCGAGTTTTATAATTTAGAAGCGTTTTGGGGTCATGCGGAACGCATAGAGTATCCAAAACCGGATGAGGGTGGGGGTAAACCAACATGATAAATTCCTCGGTTTCAAATTGCCCAGTTCCCGCTGAACAGCAACCGCTGAATGAGTATGAAGAATTAAAAATTTCTTGGCTATTTCGTGATTGCACCTTAAGTTGGCGCGAGTATATCACAAAAATGGTTTGGATTTGGGGTTTATCTTGGGTGGTGGCAGCACCAGTTGCGGCAGCAAGTTTTACCCCAAATAAGTATATTGCCCAGTTTGTGCTGTGTGGAGCAGGTGGAGCGAGTGTAGGGGTAGTTCTGGGACTGATAAGGCTGTATTTGGGCTGGTCTTATATACGCGATCGCCTGTTCAGTCCGGTAATATTTTATGAAGAATCAGGTTGGTACGACGGACAAACTTGGGCAAAACCCCAAGAAGTGCTAATGCGCGATCGCTTAATCGTCAGCTATGAAATCAAACCAATTATCCGTCGCTTACAAATAACGAGTCTTTGCTTGGCGGGATTGCTAGTTGCTGGTACGATAATTTGGCATTTACTTTAAATAGTTAGGAGTGATTAGTTAATCAAGTCATAACTCATAACTCATAACTCACAACTCCAAAAAATGATATATTCTCACCCATGACCAGGGGAAAACGAACTCAAGCGGCAGCACTTGAAGTAAGGTTGCTGCGGGAAGGGATTATTGAATCGAGGCACATAGTCCAAGCTGTTGTCTGCGATGAACGGGGACGGGTGCTATGCGTTGCGGGAAACGCCGAAACAGCAACTTTTGTCCGTTCAGCCCTCAAACCATTTCAGGCACTCGCAGTTACCACCACAGGTACACTGGAACGTTATGATTTGAGCGATCGCGACTTAGCAATTATCGTATCTTCTCACAAAGGTACAATCGAGCAGGTACGACAAGCATTTAATATTCTTTGGCGTGCCGATCTCGATCCAAGCGCACTTCAATGTCCGATTCCCGAAGGTAAAAAAAGTCGTTTGGAATACAACTGCTCTGGTAAACATGCGGGGATGTTAGCCGTGTGTCAGCAGCGCCATTTTCCTTTAAATAACTACTTGGAACGCAAACACCCCATCCAGCAGTTGATTGTCAGCAAAGTAGCAGAATTGCTACGAATGCCGGCAGAAGAATTTATCAGCGCTCGTGATGATTGTGGCGTACCTACTTATTTCATGCAACTTGCTCAAATAGCGTCTTTATATGCTCTGCTAGCGTCGGGTAACAATTTGGATATGGAGCGCATTGTCCGTGCCATGACTCATCACCCCAATTTGGTCGCAGGAGACGGAGAATTTGATACAGAACTAATGCGCTTGGCTCCAGGAGAACTGGTAAGTAAATCCGGTGCCGAAGGAGTACAGTGCATTTCTCGACTTGGTGAAGGCATGGGATTGGCAATTAAAGTCATAGATGGGGCAAAGCGAGCAAAATACGCTGTTGCCATTCATGTGCTTCAGCAGATGGGCTGGATTAGCCCCAGCGTCGCTCAAAGTTTGTCAGAAAAGTTTATGAACTTCGGAAAATACAAGCGTTTAGAAGTTGTTGGAGAATTATCACTTTTGTAGTTGCCAAATTTAAAAACTTGGGTTATAGTTAATAAAGACGACGCGGGATAGAGCAGCCTGGTAGCTCGTCGGGCTCATAACCCGAAGGTCAGTGGTTCAAATCCACTTCCCGCCACCAAGTTAAAAAACGAATTAAAAAACAAACCCTGTAACACTCAAAAGTTGCAGGGTTTTGTTTTATGCTGTTACTCTTCATGCGGACGAAGCGTGGTTGGTCTCGCAGGCATTATGACGCGGGATCAAGCATCGGTGGCATCTTGGCGAACTTGTGCAGATCCGGGTTCATGTAATCCCACGGCTGGGCTTTGCTAGTGTAAATATCCATCACAGGTCGAAACCAGCTTGGGTCATCGAGACTCCCTGCCATAATGCCCATAAACTCAGGGTTTGGGGGTTTGCTAAATAATCGGGAACCGCAGTTTGGGCAAAAGCCTCGACCAACAATGCTGCCACTATCGCCAATTACATCATAGTATTTCACATCTCCGGTGATGGTGACTGTATTCTGCGGCACGAGAAGCCCGGAAGCATAAGCACTTCCTGTCACTCGTTGACAATCGCGACAGTGGCAATTCCCCATTGCAAGCGGTTCCGCTGAACATTCATAGCGGACAGATCCGCACAGACAACCGCCAGTAAATTTTATCCCCATAAGAATATCTCTCCTTGGAAGCTCTAAGTTTTGTTACTTCTAGGACGCAGGTGCAACTAACACAGTTATTTAATTCGTAGGGTGGATGTGTCCAGTGCCCACCAACCAAAAGATGACAATAAAAGTGCGTCCTGATTTATAAAGTAACGATCGCACTCTTATTTGGTCTTACAAGTTTTTACTTTTTTTACACGTTTCTGCTATTTTTCTCGAACGACCTTAGGCGTAACTCCCAGCAAGCGCTTAAAATGATTGGTTAAATGCCCCTGATTGGCAAAGCCGACCTTATAAGTGATATCCGCGATTGACAAGTCACTTTTGAGGAGGAGTTCAAGAGCGCGATCGACGCGGCACTTGATGACAAACTGATGGGGTGAGTATCCCGTTGATTGTTTGAATAATCGAGAGAAGTGAGAGAGACTCATCTTAGCCAAGTCAGCCAATTCAATCAAGCCAATATCACAATCAAGGTTGGCATGAATGTAATCAATGACTTGTTGTAATTTGTACTTAGGCAAGCCACTTGTTGTGATTTGCTCTTTTGGAAAGCGAAAAGCGTAATGGTGGAAAAGATGGGTGACGAGAAACGTGGCAGCAGATTCTGCATATAAGCGGCTAGAATGCCGATTCTGTTCTAATTCAGCTTTTAGCGCTAGCCCAATTTGATAAATCAGCGGGTCAAACGTCGGAAATTGAGGATGCAGTTCAAGACAATTTAAGTCAATCGATTCAGAGAGAGTACGGGCAAGAAAGCCGGAATTCAAACCCAAAGTAATGCCTTTGCTTTTGTGGTTGTCTGATTGCCAATAAGCTGTGCCGCGTGGAATGATGAGACTATGACCCGTGACAAGCGAGCTTTTTTGCGATCGCCCATTAATTCGCGCTTCAATAACATAATCAGACGGCATTTCTGTATAAATATGAATCGCATGTTGTGGAAAGATAATCTCCTCTGGCAATGCACTTGCGCTGTTGCTATGAGTGAACTGGAAGCGGATACCGCTCCAAAGCGAATCGTCGTTGGAGAGTAGAGATTGACGATTAAAGCTTTTTAAGATTGCCTTTTCTATAGCGCAGCATTCATGCTCTGTCTTTGACATGACTCTCACCTTTTTTAGATCGGCTGATGATAAAAATTAGGAGACAGCAACGGTAAATTCAGATACTCAATTTTCATTTTTGGCAATAATGAGACGTTTCGGCGAAACGTCTCTACATTATGTTGAATTTTTTACGTATTTGGTTCATAAGCTATGATACCAAATACACTTTGTTGAGACTGACAAGCGGCAGGTAAACCACGTTTAGCCCGGTATCGTGATGCTTGGGAGTTAATCTTACAGCATATATAGGTAAAGAAAATTGTCCGGAGTTGCCTGTGGAATTTGTCCAAGGGAATTTTTGATCTATTCTGGAGGAGAAGGGATCGAAAAAGCGCGGAGAATCATAGTTGTGAAGTTGCAGCGACCGATTTTAGTGGGAGGATTGGGACTGTCCTTTTCTCTATGGATTTTACAAAATATGCACCATTCAATGGTGCAGGTGGGAGAGTTTGGTTTATTAAGTCTGGTAGCAGTTGGTGGTGGTTTGTGGTTATTTAAGCCAAATCGCGGCAAAAATGCTGCCGATATCTTTGATGGAATGCCTGTAAATCAAGCTAGAGTAGAAGAAGCGATCGCACTTACTGAAGTCGTAATTAACCAACTTGCAGGTGAAGCTGAAAACCATCCAGCTTTAAAAACGCTGCGAGAACAAGTTAATCAATTATTCTTTGAATTAGATAGACAAGAAATTAAACTAGCTGTAACCGGCGGAAAGTCGGTAGGTAAAACCACCTTAATTAAAGTTCTACAGCCAAATTTTGCATCTGTACAATTCCACGAGACAGCACCTTTGTTTGTAGAAGCAGGTGAAAAGTCAGATACTGCTACTTCAGAAGTTAATCAATCTGATTTTGTTCTGTTTTTGACAAACGGTGATTTGACAGATTCAGAATTTCAAAGTTTACAGCAGCTAAAGGCAGCAAATCAACCTGCAATGCTGGTTTTTAACAAACAAGACCAGTATCTACCAGACGAACGCGCAAGCGTGTTACTGTCGTTAAAACAGCGGATGCAGACGAATGTAGTTGCAACAGCGGTGTCTCCTTTGCCCATCAAGGTGCGGAAGCATCAAGAAGACGGTTCCCTGCAAGAATGGATGGAACAGCCTGTGCCAGACATTCAGCAGTTAACACAGCAGTTAAATGAGATTGTCGCACAGCAAAGACAACAAGTGGTGTGGACAACTACGATGAGAAAAGCGAAGTTGTTGAAAGCTGATGCGAAGAAGTTGTTGAATCAGGTGAGACGCGATCGCGCAACTCCGATAATAGAACAATATCAGTGGATAGCTGCGGCTGCGGCATTCGCTAACCCAGTACCAGCGCTGGATATCTTGGCAACAGCGGCAATTAATGCCCAAATGGTAATGGATTTGGGTGGTATTTATCAGCAGAAATTTTCTTTAGAACAAGCGCAAACTGTAGCCGGTGCAATGGGAAGTTTGATGCTGAAACTCGGTTTGGTGGAACTTTCTACAAAAGCTGTTAGCACTGTCCTTAAGAGTAACGCTGTCACCTTTGTTGCTGGTGGTGTCGTGCAGGGTGTGAGTGCAGCTTATCTTACCAGAGTAGCAGGTTTAAGCTTAGTAGAGTATTTCGAGCAGCAGGAAATAGCCTTAAATTCTGAAGGTGGTTTGAATTTGGATAAATTGCGGCAAACTTTGCAAAACGTCTTTGTGCAAAATCAGCAAATTAATTTTTTGCAGGGGTTTGTTAAGCAAGGTGTGAAGCGTTTGTTACCAGAAGCACAGGCTGAAGCTATTAGTGGTTAAAAGGTAGGAAGAATAATCTCACGCAAAGCCAAGCCAGCGCCGTGCGGGGGTGGAGGAGTTTGAGGCGACTGGCGCGCAAAGACGCAAAGGATTTCTTCTTTGTCTTTGCGTGAGACTTAATCAAGTAAATTATTTAAAACGTATTAAATTAAATGGTTGATAAATATTCTTTTTTAGATATTTTCCCAAAATTGCAGCAAGTTATAGCAGAACAATTATTAGCAGAGAAAGAGAGTATCACTTTAGACACACCAATTTTTCTTCCTGTGGAATTCATATCTCCATTTGACGCGAGGATTTGGCGTTGCATAATTGAAGTATGAATTCAAGCGATCGTTATGCAATGTCCAAGGTGTGAATCAACTCATATTCGTAAGAATGGTAAAAAGGCAA
>NZ_JTCM02000197.1 GCF_000817785.2 Hassallia byssoidea VB512170
TAGACAAAAATGGACAGCCTTTTTTTAAAGATCCGCATGGGCCCAACGATACCCTCAGATGAAGGCTGTCCATTTTTGTCCACGTTCATTCCAAGGGTGCGTAGGCTCGTTGGTCGTCGCCACGTATCATGCGCTTTCATCCCACTTATCCTTAATTACACCTCAAAGACATCTTTTGTCAGAAACAATGATTGCTCCTGAGTTTAACTTGTATTTTCTATCTTTTGATAGAATGCAAAAATTTTCAGTAAATTTACTAATCTAACAATTTTTTAGTATTAATAAATATATATATTAATGTTTTATTACGGATACGTATAGTTAAACTGCTATTTAGCCTTGAGAGTGCTGTTTTTTATCAAAACAACTTTAATATTTTTTTAACAATCACCTAAAATTAATGGCTGGAAGTCAGTAACAAACCTCTAACAATGGTTTGATGGGGGTTCTGGTGACAAAGGGTTAACACAGATATAGAGAACTTTGCTATCTGGTTTCTTTTGCATAAAAGGTATTTTCACGATGTCATCAAGAACGTTTAAAACAGAAAAAACTGGTTTTTCACTTAGGCGCTCGCCGCATAATCCCTCATCTCAATCAATCACCATTTATCCATTGATGATTGTGGCGACTGTAGCCATGTTATTGGACATGATTATGACTGCAAGTTTAGTCAGTTTTACAACTTTCGGTAGCGCAGTTTTTGTCACTGCTGCAATTGTCTGGCGACACGAACTAAATCCTTTTTTCAATTGGCTGACTCGATTCAACCGCCGTTATAAAATTGCCACTGTTTTATTTACACTGGTGGGTGCTTTATTCCTATTAGATGCGCTATCCACTCCAGCTAATGCTCAGTTCTTCCAAGGTGCAGAAACTTGGATGACCGGGCAGTTTACAGGTGCAGGTGAGGCGATTCCTTTAGTCTTTAACGTGCTACAAGGCTTGTTCTTACTTTACTTAGGAATTTCCTTAGTCAAGGTCATCCAAGCAGCCCGCCAAGATGAGGATTGGCAGAATTTAGCCCGGACACCGATGATTATTCTAATTGCAGTAACAATGGGCGATATTCTAGCAAGTTTGATTGTCGGTGGCGGTGGTACTGGCGTTGCTGGTGGCTAGGCATGGAGCCGAATAAATCTAAATTCCGCACTGTAAATGCGACTCTGGGAAAGTAACCGAATATCGGTCCCTTTCCAGCAGATCAACTTATTCCTTGGGCAGTTATTTGTGGCATCTCTTATTACTTATGTCACGGGATGTTGAAATTGAATTGGATTTGGACATGCGCTGTGGCTGCCTGGGGAATATCTACTTGGTGGGTGCTTACAGGGTCAAGAGCTTGGCGATTCTTAGCTAAGTTTGTACTGACTCCCAACTGGACAAGGGTGCGCGTACCATATCAAAGAATGTTGCAACTGAATAATTACAGCACCCCGAAGAAAGTCAAAAAAGTTAAAAGAACAAGGAGGTGATAATTTGACTCCTAAAGTAAAAACAAAAGTTGGTAAAGCAATCGTTGATAACGGAGCAACAAAAGTTCGCTATTCACCTCTAGAAGATGCCTTTTCCTTGGTGTCGATGTTGCAAATTAATCTCTAAGGCAAACAAGTCGGCGCTTATCTGCTGCGTCAGGGATTAAATAACTTCATGATTCACTTTGGGTTTGAATGCAAAGGCATTCATGCCACATTGCGAACAGAAGAAATTGAGCCAGTGTTTGATGCGATTGAATCAGGTCTAAAAGATTTACCCGAAGGAGAACGTTTAACAATTCATCTTGGCTCTTTTACTTCAGATGAAAAAAGACAACAGTCACTACGCAATTTATCTGCAACTGCTCCCAACCAAGAATTACAGTATCTGCTCATGGGAGAGCGATCGCGCGTCCACCAATTAACTAAAACTGGAGTCCGTAAACCAAAAACTTTGAGATTGTACTGCACATATACGGTTGAACCAGATATGGCAGGCACAACCGATGCAATTGAGAAGTTGCTGTCCCGTTTGGAACGTTCCTGGAAGTCATTTACAGGTGAAATCAACGAGATGCAATTTATTCGGATTGAGCGTCTACTGTACACATCCTTTACTGATGGCTATCAGCTATGGGAACAATTACTCGCCAATAAAATGGGCTTAGATATTCGCCCTCTAAATGCAGAGGAACTTTGGGCAGTTCTCTGGCAGCGGTTTAACGACACCCCACCACGAGACATCCCCCAACTGCTAGTTTTGGATGAAGACGGGCTGAGAGAAGAAGTGTACTCCCAAGTCCATTCCACCTCTTTATTAATGGAGAGTGAGTCATCAATTCCCGTTGCCGATCGGCGTTGGGTACACCTCAAAGGAAAATATATTGGCGCACTCACCTTCGTTGATAAGCCTGGTGGGTGGACGGACAAGGAGCGTCAGCTGCGTTATTTGTGGGAGGTAGTTTCACGGGAACGGGTGTACGACACTGAAGTTTACTGCCAACTAATGCGAGCGAACGAGACGTTAGTCAAAACTAATATGCAGCGTCTTACCAAACAATCGAATACCACCGCTCAGATAGCAAGTGAGAAAAACTCGGTTGATGTTAAATCGCTGCTCAACATCAAAAAGTCAATCGCTGTCCAAGAGGAACTATATGAGGGAGCCGTTCCCATCCACACTGCTGTAGTGTTTTTAGTGCATCGCCCTACAAGAGAAAAGCTGGATGAGGCGCGTCGATATCTGCAATCAATGTTTTTACGCCCAGCTTGGGTAGTGCGCGAAACTGAATATCCCTGGCGACTTTGGTTGCAGACCTTCCCGATTACCTGGGAGCGCCTAATGACCGTTCCCTTCAATCGACGGTTGGTTTACCTCAGTGGTGAAGTCCCTGGATTGATGCCCCTTGTGCGAACAAAAGCCGGAGATAATACAGGATTTGAATTAATTTCTGAAGAAGGCGGAACGCCCACTTTCCTCAATCTTTATACCCAGCACAAGAATCTGGGATTATTCGGCACAACCCAAAGTGGTAAATCAGTACTAGCAGCAGGGATTCTCACCCAAGCTTTAGCTCATGGAATGCCCGTTGTAGCGATGGATTATCCCAAACCAGATGGTAGTAGCACGTTTACCGATTACACCCATTTTATGGGGAAAGATGGGGCGTACTTCGACATCGGGCGGGAAAGTTCAAATTTGTTCGAGCTGCCCAATTTGCGTTCGCGAAGCGTCTCCGGAGGAGAATCGCTTGAACCTAAATTGCAGCAAGAGCGGTTTGAAGACTACAAAGATTTCTTAGCAACGGCGCTGCTGGCAATGATTGTAGGAACAAAGCGCTCCGAAAGTGGCGCAGCTTCGTTAGTAATGACCGATACAGTGCGGTCAATTTTAGCACTGGCTATTACTGCCTTTTTCAGTGACGACCAAATCCGCGATCGCTATGCGGTTGCATTCACTTCGGGCTTTGGTTCCCCTGAATGGCAAGCAATGCCGACTCTAGTTGACTTCTTGAGCTTTTGCTCTCACGAACGACTGCGCTTGGACGCAATGAGCGGAGATACCAAAGCTGGGCTAGAGCAAGTAAAATTGCGCTTGCGCTTTTGGCTTAGTAGTCGGGTGGGTAAGGCAATCTCTCAACCGAGTACATTTAACAGTGATGCTAGGTTACTCGTCTTTGCGCTGCGTAACTTGTCCAACGATGAAGATGCAGCCATTCTCAGTTTAAGTGCTTACTCAGCAGCGTTGCGTCGGGCATTGGCAGCTCCTGCGAGTGTGTTTTTTATCGATGAAAGTCCGATTTTGTTTGAATACGACTCAATCGCTGCCCTTGTGGGACGCTTGTGTGCTAACGGTGCTAAGGCTGGGATTCGGGTTATTTTATCGGCTCAAGACCCTGACACGATTGCCAAATCTCCAGCTGGTGCCAAGATTTTTCAGAACTTAACCACTCGCCTGATTGGTCGGATTCAACCAACAGCGGTAGATAGTTTCGTTTCAATTCTCAAGTACCCGCCAGAGATTATTGGACGCAATGCTACTGAAAGTTTCTTTCCCAAGAAATCTGGGATTTATTCGCAATGGCTACTGGATGATGCTGGGGTGTTTACATTTTGTCGTTACTACCCAGCCATAAATTTACTAGCAGCAGTGGCAAATAATCCCGACGAGCAAGCCCAAAGAACAGCAGCACTCGCTCGTCATGCTGACAAGTTTGTAGCACTCACTGAGTTTTCTAAACAGTTAGTGGAATCACTGTAATAAAAATTAGGACTTACGCAACAATAACGCTGCTATCGTCATTGCAACCGGAGGGAAGCAATCGTACTCGCCTTGTTTTTTGTTGCGAGTGCGTAAGTCCTAAAAGTTTGCACTCAACCTAAATTTTAGAGGATTTATGAAAGCACGTTACTTGAAAAAAGTTGTATTTGGTACAGCTATGACGATCGCACTCCTAACAATTGCAAACACTTCTACTCTTGCTACGACCCTTCCCTTCCAAGGTGATAACCCCATCGCAATCTCCGACTGCACGGGTGGGTGAACAACTTGGGAGTTTACTGAAATCACAATCCGGGCTAATACTCTTGGGTTGTTTGGTCGTAGTCGCAGTTCTGCAACTTTGGAGTGCAGGTAGCGCTAAGAAAGGCAAGATTGCTACCAGCTATTGGGGAAGTGGTAAGGAGAAGCAAAAAGCAGCGATCATAGCTAAAAAGCAAATGTTAAAAGTGACACGCAACAACGTGGCGCTGTATGTGGGTACTCCAAGAGAAATGCGCGATCGCCTAGAAAATGAATGGCGGAAGCATGGATTAATTAAAACACCATCTTCCTCCAGATGGAGAAACTCAGTGCAATTGCTTAACGCTAGCCCTACTTTATAGAACCTATTTGAGATCTTTTCAGGTGGTAGCTCCGACAGCTAGGCGTTTGAGCATTAGCCTAATAAAACATAGCTTGAGCTTGGCATTGGAAC
>NZ_JTCM02000046.1 GCF_000817785.2 Hassallia byssoidea VB512170
AATAAAGAACCCCACCCCGCATTTGAAGAGCGCAAACGCTCCCCTCCCCGCAAGCGGGGAGGGGTTGGGGGTGGGGTATTAGGGAATGAGTGCAAGAGGTCTATTGAATTGAAAGCCGTTCAAAACCTAGCCCCCATCCACGAATCTCAAGTAATGTCCTACCTGAAAATGACCAAACACCCCCTTGCCCTCCTCATCAACTTCAACGTCCCCATCCTCAAACAAGGCATCAAACGCATTATCCTCTTCTAATCTTCTCTTGGCGCTCTTGGCACCTTGGTGAGTCCAGCCCCCGTCTTCTCCCAAGGGGAGACGCTAAAAGCGAAGGCGGTTTCCGTCACGATGGGGGACTGGCGAACCCAAAGGGCGGTTCGTTCTTACTAAACTTAATCAATTTATTCATATGTATATTTTGTCTTTTTATCAAGATGATTAAATACTCATGTCAGCAAAGTGGTCGAGTAGCAAGCGGTGGATAAAACGATAGCGACCACCGATTTGTTGGATAATCCGACGTTCTGCCGCACGACTAAGGAATTTGGCATAATTCCAGGGAATGTAGTGGTTATACCGAAGTACCAAGCGGAGGGAAAAATGTTGTATACAGGCAAGTCCACCACCATACAAAAATGCCAGAACAACTATCAAAGCTTGAGAACCACTTAAAATTATAGTGACTTCAGTTGCTGAAATAAATTGAAGTAAAAATGGTTTTAACCAAATTTGTCCAAAGAGAAAAATAAAGCTAAATAAAATTGTCAGCACAACCATATTTTTAGCAGAAGCCCTAATACCTTGATTGGGAATTGATTTGTTTACAATCTCTCCTTTTAGCCCAGAAATTAGCCCTAAAATCAGCCCTAAAATCAGCCCTATAATCAGCCCAAAAATCAACCCATAAATCAGCCCAGAAATCAGCCCTATAATCAGCCCTAAAATCAGCCCTATAATCAGCCAACCAATAAAACTTTTAATAAATTTTATGAATGTCGTAACTGTAAATGAAAATTGAATTGTTTCCACCATTTCAATACTACTTTGCCCAATAATCAGCCCTATCAGCCCAAAAATCAGCCCAGAAATCAGCCCAATAATCAGCCCTATCAGCCCAAAAATCAGCCCAAAAATCAGCCCAAAAATCAATCTTTGCCGACGATTCTGCAACCAATTCGGCTGCATATTCTCAATTAAAAACTCCGTTTGTGTTCCTCGCAATCGTTTCGCTAAAAACACCAAAAAATGCATAATCTTCTTGCGCTGTGGTTCCCCTTTCCCTACAGGCAACAACTCAAATCTACGCTCAATATAGGCATCAAATAATTCTTCCTTCGTCTGTATTGCCCTTCCTTGATAGGCAACCAACATCATCGACAATAACAGAGGAGTCCTTGCCAACTCCAAAAACTCCGCATTATTTTGAATACTTTGCCACAAATCCCCTCGCTGCAACTGAGTTAAATAATTTTGAATTTGTCCATCTAATAATTCTTGCAAACATACCGCACCATGTAACCTCGAAAGTATTTCCTCCCCCGCAAGATATTCCTCCTCCCGACAGCAAACCACTAAATCCCGCGTTGCATCTTCCTGCAAATATTGATTAATTGCTCGAATACATTTTCTCTGTTTTTCCAAACCCAACTCATCCAACCCATCCAACAACGGTAAAATCTCACCCTGTTGTAACCAAACCCGACTTATCCCTGGTGCGAGGTTATATTCCTGCTTGATTTGCAAAATCATCCAATCTAAAATACTCACACTATCATCCCGCCAAGTCGAAAGCTCAAAAATCATCGCTATCGGTTGATTGTTGTCCTGTTTGGCTATATCGAGTAATTCCTTTGCCAAATTCAACAAAGTCGTAGTTTTTCCGCCTCCCGGTTGCCCTAAAATTAATAAACGTCCGCTAATATCACCCCGTCGCAATACATCCACCATCTTGTCGAGTACCTGGGGCTGACTCGTAGTATTGTTAACCGAGACTGTATACAAAGTTTGTAACGGCTTTCTACCAACTTGTTGGGGTTGTTCCTCCCGCATCAAATCCAGCATCAACAAATTATGCAAGGAATCGTCCAACCGTTGTTTTACCTTGGTTGCTTCCGCTTCGAGTAACCTGGGACGAATTGTCGGATCGATATTTGCAGGTGCATCTTCCGGTTGTTGCTTTATTTGCTGGTAGGTGAGCCAGATAAACACCAGCCCGATGATAATAAAAGCAGCGATCGCAATCTTGTTTTCAGCGAAGATTTTTGCAACATCCTGGGAATTCTTTGCTTGCAGTAAATCTTTCAGCGCTGGTAATTGGTTGCTGATATAGCCAACGATAAGGGTAGCGATCGCAATACTAATAGCTAAAAATGCTGGTTTTTTAAGCAGCTTTTTCATGTAGGAGACTCAAGAGCAGAGCTTACTTGGATTAATTATTACCACATTTCTCTATTAGTACCCTTTGAGTTAAGCATATTTCGAGAATCACTGATTTATTTATGCCCTAAACCCCAATACTCACTAATTACGCACTTCGATCGCTGATACTTTGTGCGATCGCCAAGTGCGTAATTACAGCTTCTCATCAAAGCGATGTCTACGAAAAGCTCGCCTACGCAAGATTTGCACTTTACAAAATTTGTGTCATAGTGTGCATCCTAGCTTGTCGCTACTCGTTTGTTTCCATTTCTGTTACCGTCTACACTGGCAATAAATGACGGTTGCTGTGAACTAGAAGACTCACCTCGCAGTCCTTTGCGGCGTTGGGTCTTAGGAACTCCTCCCGCCATGCCATATTCTATACTGCTTTTGCCATATTTAGCACCAACTCCCATCAGCATGTGCTCTGTCATATCTCCCAATTCACGCTCTGTTTGGAGCATTTCACTGTACAATTTATCCACGTTAGAAAGGGCGCTGTTGTATGCGTTCTCCTTAGTTCGCATCGTCTCAATTAGAGTTGAGAAAGCTCTTAGAGTGAGTCCATTGCCCACATCTAAATTTCGCTCAATTGAGTTCATACCAGCCGCACGCCGCACTGCTTTTTCTAACACCGGAGAGCTTCTTTTTCTACGCGCCATAATATACACCTTGTAACATAGTACCGTTAACATTCTTTACCTTAAAAAATATCCGTACGATCAGCCTGAGAGAATTCCGGCAAATCTACAACGGCTTTTGCTACAAGCGATCGTTGTTATAAATGCGCGAATTACTGAAATGAGAAAGCATTTAAGCCAAATGAATAAGCAAACTCCGGTTTGCTTGCGGAAAACACTAAAATGAGAAAGCATTTAAGCCAAATGAATAAGCAAACTCCGGTTTGCTTGCTGGAAAACACCTTTAGGAGAAAGTAATTAGGCATTTTGAGAAAGATTAATTTTGGGGGCTGCGAGATGCCCGACGAAAGGAAAGGTGGGCACTCTGTACGATCGCATTTCTGATGATGGGGTTGATATAGGCGATCGCACGCTTCGCAACTGTGTCAAATAAGCGATGTAGCAGCGACAAGAAGCAGTAGATGCATTTCAATAAAGGAAAATAGAAAGAGATGGTTGTGAAACAAAAATTTCAGCTTGACAAATTAAATAAAATGTGATTCAAGCATATTTATTCGAGCTAACTCTTTTATTTAACCTACAATTTACTACTCATCTGCACCATATCCAAGTTATCCAGGCTATTAAAAAGCCATATTCACGTTAATTTAGGAATTTTGAATAAGCGCATGTAGTATAGTTATAATACAAAAACATTTAACGAGAGGCAAAAAATGAACCACCTGGACTTCTAAAACCGGACTTGACGAACCCGGCAAATGGCATTCATGTCATAAATCTTATCGTCTACAAAATAGCCGAAGTTCTTCAAGCGTCCGGATATGCACAACCAACAATTTGGCAATCTTCTCCTATCACCACAGTCGCCAATAACTTCGACAAGCTTTATATCCCTGCTGAAAGTTTGTCTCGTTCCCCAAAATACACGCGCTACCTTAGTGATGGTAGGCTGTTAAGAACTCACACCAGTGCAATCATACCAGAGTTACTTCCCCATTTAAAGGGGGAACAACTGATTATCCACCCAGGTATCTGTTATCGTCGCGATGTGGTGGATAAACGCCATGTGGGTGAACCGCATCAAATGGATGTTTGGTTGATAAACTCATGTAACGTCTCTACAGTTAAATTCATCGAAAGCATTCTTTATGCAGTTCTTCCAAACGTAACTTACCGCTTGAATGAAACCGCACACCCCTACACTCGCAATGGTGTAGAAATTGAGGTGTTAGTTAATGGTAACTGGTTAGAAGTTGGAGAATGTGGGGAAGTTCACCCAGGTTTACTGCAACCAGGTTACAACGGTTTAGCATCAGGTTGGGGATTAGATCGTTTGGCGATGTTAATAAAGGGGATAGATGACATTCGCTTATTGCGAAGCACCCATCCCCAAATTGCTAACCAAATGACGAACCTGGAACCCTATTGTTTGGTGTCCAATCAACCCACTATCAACCGAGATATGTCGATTGTCACCCGGAGAGATACTGAATTAGAAGACATTTGTGAAAAGATAATTGAGGTGTTGGGTAATGATGCTGAACTATTAGAGTCAGTGGAAATATTAAGCGAAACTGACTATCAACAACTTCCCGAAAAGGCAATTCATCGCTTGGGTATCCAACTTCATCAGAAAAATCTTTTAGTGCGGATGACTCTGCGAAGTTTGCACTCGTCAATTACGAATCAACACGCTAATATCTTACGCGATTTAGTTTATCAGCGAATTCATCAAGGTGAATAACGCAAGTAGAAAGATACTCTCGTTCTCTCGTTCCCACGTTCCACCTGGGAATGCCTACAAGTGGGCTGCTGCCTCCTGTATGCTAGAGGCAGAGCCTCTAAGAATCTGTTCCCAGGCTGGAGCCTGGGAACGAGTGAAACTCCTAACTCCTAACTTTTAACTTTTAACTTTCTCCACTCCTCGCATCGCTAAAAGCGCTGTCCCATAGGCTGCTTGCGTATTTACCGAATACGGCATGTCAACTTGCAAACATTCTGCTCTCATCGCCGTCCAAGTGTCATTTGCCGCACCACCTCCAGCGGTGTAAACACGCTTTAACTTATCTGCTCCAAGCCGCTGTAATAATTCATACGCCCGCGCCTCTATTCGTGCCATACTTTCCAACAACCCATGTAAAAATTCCACCGGATTATCTGGACGCGGTTCTAATCGCGGTGGTAAATTCGGGTCATTAATTGGAAAGCGATCGCCAATTTTCAACAACGGATAATAATCCAACCCGCTTTCTTCTTCTAAATCAATTTCACGACTGTATTTTTCTAACTCAGCATCCGTGAAAAATTGCCGCAACACTGCACCCCCAGTATTGGAAGCACCCCCAGTTAACCACAAATCCCCTAAACGGTGGCTGTAAATTCCATACCTTGCATCTTCAACGCGAGTACGACTCAACAGCTTTAACACCAGCGTCGAACCCAGAGAAGTCACCGCATCACCGGGTAATTTTGCACCACTGGCGATAAAAGCGGCGATACTATCAGTTGTACCAGCACATACTAAGCAATCTTCTCTTAAACCGAATTTAGCCGCAATTTCTGGAAGTAATTGAGCGATCGCACTCCCAGGAGTTACTACTTTTGGTAGATGAATTGGTATTTGCAGTTCTTCTAGCCATTCCGGGTATCGAAAATTTTCCACGTCATAACCCAACTTCAAAGCGTTGTGGTAATCGCTTATACCCAACTCCCCATGCAATAAAAACGCCAGCCAATCTGCCTGATGCATGAAATATTTAGCTTCTGTGAAAGATGGTTGTAAAGACATCCACAGAAGTTTAACTAAGCTGGAAGTAGCGCTTAATACGGTATGATTTGCGGGTGCGACATTTTGCAAGCGTTCCAGCATGACTGCACCCCGCGCATCATTGTACAACAGCGGTGCGTCTACGGGCTTTCCAGCGGCATCGCACAGCATGACGGTAGAGGAAGTTCCATTGATGGCGATCGCCTTTATTTTAAGGCGCAATTCTGAGGGGATTTGTTCTAACAAGGTAAACAAAGCCGTTTGCCAGCAAGTCGTCTTACCTTGATTTGACATTTCCCAAGGATACCGCACCTCTGAAAGTATATTCCCTTCAAAGTCAATCACCACAGCCCTAGCACCAGAAGTCCCAAAATCGATACCCAGATAAAACATATATTAATTTTTTCTAAAAAAGCTTGACTTTTGACTTTTGACCTTTGACCTTTGACCTTTGACTTTTGACTACTTTTTGTAACAAGTTATTCCCCAATCTTGGCAAAACAGGGAAAAGTAGTAAACGAACCGATCAAAATTCCGATTCTATTTGGAGGATTCGATAGAGATGCATATATCAGATGTTCAAGTCTACATAGCTCTAGTTGTGGCGCTGTTTACAGGGATTCTGGCTTTGCGTTTAACAACAGAACTTTACAAATCTTAAGTTGCCTGATATTGGGACTGTAAATTAGGGATTAAGAAAAAATACCATAAATTTTTCATCATTAATCCCTAATCGCTAATATCCCCATCTGCCATCCCAGGCAAAGTATCAAAAAGCTAATAATCCTGGCAGTACGAAAGCAGTTTCCATCTTGCGGCTTGATACCGTGGATTGTCGGCAACTGACTACTTACGTTTGCCAGGTTTATTTTTAACTATTAACATACGTGTAGCAATCTCGAAAAAATGAAGTAATATGACAGCTAAATAAAACCGTAATTAGTCTTGGTTAGATTTTTACGGTCAGTATGACAGCAGAGCGCGAGGTTATTTTTAATACTATGAATGCATTTCAACCTTCCAGACCCCCACTAGAACCTATACAAAAACGTCGGGTTGCTCCAAGACCACGCCGACATCTAAGACAACGTTCTTATCAGGTAATGGCATTGGAAACTACGGTAAAAATAGGGGTTAATGTTGTCATTTCAGTCGCCGCAGCATCTGCCTTGGTACAACTTTTGCCTTACCATTGGTTACAGCAAGACAAATTAAGAGAAATTGGCACTGAAGTCAAGTTGATGGAAGTACGTGTCAACACTTTAAACACAAAATTTAGCCGTAACTTCGATCCGCGCGAAAATAAAACTATTATGCAACAACAATCTTATCGATTTGACCCCAGCCAGCGTCAGGTCGTGATTATAAATAAAGATGGCTCAGAAGTCGAACAATTACCTGATCGCTAATCACCAACAGTTAATAGTTAATAGCTATTAGTTTTAAAACTATATAGTTATTATCTATTAGCTGTTAGTTCAATATTATTGCTTTGTTATTATTAAAAATTAGCAAATTGTTTGGAAATTACTTGCACCCACATCAACTTATTTTTTCTTTCACAAGCAAACGCAATTTAAGTATAATATGCTATGCGACGTGCTTTGAAAATTAATAGATTTTTGAAATACACGTAGGGTCCGGCTTAAAGGAGTGTGGATGTTCCTCCCCCTTTAGAGTCCGTTGTGCGAGGACGAAGTCCGTAACGCACCAAGAGCTATTGATGGTGCGTTAGGCTCTGAAGAAAGCACCCT
Source organism: Hassallia byssoidea VB512170 (assembly GCF_000817785.2). GTDB lineage: Bacteria > Cyanobacteriota > Cyanobacteriia > Cyanobacteriales > Nostocaceae > Hassallia > Hassallia carrinoi. The sequence continues at coordinate 7,575 of NZ_JTCM02000046.1, forward strand.
ACAAGACTACTAAGTATAATATGCGACGTGCGGCAAAATGAATAGACACGCTCTATTAGACATAAAAGTCGTAGGGACAATTCATGAATTGTCCCTACAAAGGAATTCGGGCAACGCATAATTGTTTTCCACGACGTTTGTCTATTGCACTTCGGTCTCATCTAAAACGATCGCAACTTTTTAGCAATCCCTAGCATAAAGCGATCGCTATTACCCTAAACATCGCATATTTACATCATTTTACAATTTGCGGTTTTTTAGTTACAATGATAACCGTTATCATTAAAGTTCGGCATTCGCTTTTGCAACAAGCGATTGATGAAAAGACTCGTTTATCACTTCCAGAGTACAAATTTAACTCACTACACCTAAAGGAAAAAGCAGGAAATATGACTAACACAGCGATTAAAACCCAAACTGATACTGAAGTACTCGACATTCCTAAGCAGGGAATGCCAGTCACAATTATTACAGGATTTTTAGGTAGTGGTAAAACCACGCTGCTTAACCAAATTCTCAAGAATAAGCATGACTTAAAAGTTGCCGTCCTCGTCAACGAATTTGGGGACATTAATATAGACAGTCAGTTGCTCGTATCAATGGATGAAGATATGGTAGAACTGAGCAATGGCTGTATTTGTTGCACAATTAACGATGGCTTAGTTGATGCTGTTTATCGAGTTCTAGAACGAGAAGATAACATCGATTATCTAGTGATTGAAACGACTGGTATTGCCGATCCACTGCCGATTATCCTTACCTTTCTCGGTACAGAACTTCGAGATTTAACTAAAATCGATTCTATCATAACTGTGGTAGATTCCGAGGCGTTTACCCCAGAACATTACGAAAGTGATGCAGCATTAAAACAAATAACTTATGCAGATGTAATTCTGCTGAATAAAACTGACATCGCAACTCCAGAAAAGTTGGAGGAATTAGAAGCTTATATTCAGGATGTGAAAGGGGGAACCAGAATTTTGCATACTAGATATGGGGAAGTAGCGTTACCTTTAATTTTAGATGTGGAGTTGACTCCAATAGATGAGTATACTTCTAAAGTGTCAGAAGATACTCACGAGCATCATCATCATCATGACCATGAGCATCATCATCACCATCACTCCAATCATTTAGAAAATGATGGATTTGTATCTGTATCTTTTGAAAGCGATCGCTCTTTTGATATCCACAAATTTCAAACATTTCTCACCGAACATTTGCCGCAAAATGTCTTTCGTGCTAAAGGTCTACTTTGGTTCAGCGACAGCAACTTAAGACATATTTTTCAACTTAGCGGATCGCGTTATCAATTAGATGCAGATGAATGGAAAACTCAGCCGAAAAATCAATTGGTTTTGATTGGTAAGCATCTGGATAATAGCAAAATTCACTCTTTACTAAACGAATGTTTAGTATAACCTTGTAATGATTATCATTATCTACAAATGGAAAATACTCCGCCGTCCTTACCGAATAAAATTGACTTAGCAATTATCGGTGCTGGTCTTCATGCATTAACATTGGTAACTCACTTGCTGCAAAAGCGGCAAACTATGCAGGGTAAGTTTCTCGTGTTTGACCCTAGTGGTAAGTGGATGAGTCGGTGGCAACATCAATTTGCGGCTTTGGAAATTCCCCATTTGCGTTCGTGAAACGTGCCGAAGGCAATCGCCTGCCGTTCATCATCCCGACCCAAATCATTTTGGCTTGCGTAAATTTGCTGAGAATCGCTCAACTGAATTACACGTACCTTATGATTTACCGGGAACTCAGCTATTTGCAGATTTTTGTCAGGATGTAATTCAGCGCTTTGCATTGCAACAGCGAGTAATTCCCGGTTTGGTAACTCGCATTGAACCTTTGCCTCACCTAATTCATCCTCGCTTGCGTTTGTGGTTGCAAGATGGACAATCAATTATTGTGCGGCGGGTGGTACTGGCAACCAATAGCGCTAAAATTCAGATACCCGATTGGGTAAACCAAATTGAGTCAGCGTATCCTGAAGATAGACTTTGCCACTCAAGCCCCGTAGATTTACGCAAGTTAACCTTAACGGGTGAAAAAGTATTAATCGTCGGTGGTGGGTTAACCAGTGGACACTTGGCTGTAGGTGCCATTTCTCGTGGTGCAAAAGTTCACTTGTAGCATTAGAACGAGTACTTTCTTCAGGGGCAGATGTACTATTTTGCGGTCATACTCATGTTCCTTATGTCCGTACTTTAGATGCGGGAAACTTACAAATTCGTGTTAAAAGTGAAGGCAAAGAACAGGAAATTAGTTTTAACGCACCTTTAAAGCGAATTGTCAACGTTGGTTCAGTGGGAGAACCCAGACATGGGCGATGTTTGGCAACTTATGTAATTTATGACACCGAATCTCAACAAGTAACCCTGCGAGAAGTTCCTTACGACTACCAAAAAACTTGTGCAGCGATTATCGGAAAAGGCTTACCAGCAATTTTCGCATGGCGTTTAGCGCAAGGCTTAGAATATGCAGAAAAAGCTGACGATCCGACTCATGTTTGTAATCGGTAATGGGGAATGGGGAATGGGGAATGGGGAATGGGTAATGGGTAAGTAGTATTTTAACAACCATCAACTATCAACTATCAACCATCAACCATCAACAAATATCAACTATCAACCATCAACCATCAACAAATATCAACTAACAACTAACAACTATCAACTATCAAAATAATATGAAATGGGCGATTTTAAGTGGAATCGAAGGTAATCTAGCGGCTTATGAAGCTGTGCTGGCAGATATTAAACGTCAAAGTCGCTCTTATGAAGCATTGTATATTCTTGGTGATTTAGTCGGACCAACACCAGAATCTGAAAAATTGGTAGAACGGGTGCGTAAACCCTTCAGGGGAGAATTAGAACCTCTCGTTTGTAAGGGATGGTGGGAAGAGCAATGTTTAATTTTACACGGTCTTGGTGCTAATGGAGAACCGACTGAGTTGTTAGAGAAATATGGAGGAGAAACGGTAAAACTATTATGGGAATCTGTTTCACGTCAGACAGTGCAATGGATTAGAAACTTAGATTTTGGCTTCTTTGAATTGGATTGTTTATTAATTCACGGAACAAGCGTATCTGTGAGCGAAAAATTAACACCTGAAACTTCGCCAATTATTATGTGCGATCGCCTGTCCCGAATGCAAGCCAATAACTTATTCTGTGGTCGTTCTGGTTTATCCTTTCAATACCAACTACAAGCAGGTTCCATCACCACAGCAGTTACTACCCTCGATAGTCAAGCTTATAGTAAAACCATAAAAATGACCCAAAGTCAAATTATTGGCGTAGGTAACGTAGGACGCACTCCTGGAGAAGCAACCTACACCCTCTACAACCCAAACGCAAATCAAGTCGAATTCAAAACTGTGCGCTACGGGCAAAGCAAAGGTTTTGCAGTCAACAAAATTAAAGCAATTTAAAATTAGATAAACACGTAAACAGTGCAAATCCGACAAACACCTATAGCAATCCTAAATAAAAGCGTGAAACTCTCTCCTTCCTCTTCCTCTGTGCCGCGCCAGTCGCTACAACGGGGGGAACCCCCGCAACGCGCTGGCTTCTCTGTGTCCTCTGCGGTTCGTTTCTCAAAAGCCTTTTTTCACAAATCAAATAGAACTGCTATAAATAGCGTCACGACAACTATCCAAAAGTGCGTTGAGTTTCCTTTTAACTTTCCACGGATTTCGACCTATTAGCAAAGCCACAATCACAGCTTCATCAGGATTTCTCCCAGTCCGCTTCACAGACGCGATCGCATCAAAATTAGATAACCCTCGACTGTAGACTAACCAAGCAGCAAGTACATGTCCCGTGCGTCCAACTCCACCAGAACAATGGACAACTACTTTCTCACTTTCTTGATTTGCTATGGCTAAAAATGGTAAGATTTTATTAGTCAAAGTTTCCAACTCAGCAAGCTGGAAATCCTCAATTGGTGTCCAACATACTCGCTCCATACCAAATTCAGACTGATATATCTCTAGCAGATTTTCATAACGAGCCAACTGAGAATTTGAAAGCAAACAACAAACTCGTTGAATGCCTTGTTGCTTCATAAAGTTAATCCAATCAGAAACTTGCTGCTGAGATTTTCCAGGCTTCGCTGCACCGAATACAATCATCTCATTCTCGTCAGCCGCAGCAAATTTGTACATATTGTGCATTCACATTTCCAACAATCATCCTTCTTTGTAGATGCGACCTGCACGCCCATCGACGAACATAGCGATCGCCAATTTTCAAGGGACCAGATTTGTGCATCTGGACACCGAGCTTCAAGACGCATCGAGGCACTGACTTCATTGATGTCGATTTACCATGCACCCGTCTCAATGTCGATCGCCACAATCTTACCATGATTGCCTGCAACAAATGCGCGATCGCACGCTCGAAAAGTAGATTTCATCACCGCGTCTCGCAAATTCTTCTTTGCTGTAGCGGGGTTGTCGTACTGCCATAATCTTGTTCGGTTAAGCGTGAATGGCATCAAAATTACTTCTATTTTATTTCATGCTGCTAACTAAAACCAAAAATATTGTATGATAACGATTATCATTATACTCAAGCAAAAATCACGCATCCAATCCCATGTCATCAGAAATCACTACTACCACCCCAATTCATCGTCCCCGTCGTCTGCGTCGCACTGCTACCCTACGTCGGTGCTGTGTGGAAACTACGCTGACTGTCGATGACCTAATTTATCCCATGTTTGTGATGGAAGGAGAGGAACAGAAAGTTGAAATCGCTTCGATGCCTGGGTGTTACCGATATACTTTAGATTTGTTGCTCAAAGAAATAGCAGAAGTTTATCATTTGGGGATAAATGCCGTTGCCTTATTTCCCGTCATCCCAGAAGCTAACAAAGACGACACTGGCACAGAAAGTTACAACCCAGAAGGCTTAGTACAACGAACAGTCAAGGCAATCAAGCAAGCTGTGCCAGAGATATTAGTAATTACCGATATTGCCCTTGACCCTTTTACTACCCACGGTCACGACGGCATCGTTGATGAAAACGGCGTAATTCTCAACGACCCTACAGTAGAAGTTCTGGTGAAAATGGCAGTTTCTCAAGCCGCTGCCGGGTCAGATATGGTCGCACCTTCTGATATGATGGATGGTAGAATCGGGGCAATTCGCAAAGCATTAGATGCACAAGGTTACATCGATGTGCGAATTCTGGCGTACTCTGCAAAATACGCTTCCGCATATTACGGACCATTTCGGGATGCATTAGATTCGGCACCCAAGTTTGGCGATAAAAAGACGTATCAAATGGATGCGGCAAATGCCAGAGAAGCTATCAAAGAAGTTGCTTTAGATATAGCCGAAGGTGCAGATATTGTTATGGTAAAGCCTGCCTTAGCATATTTAGACATCGTTCGCCAAGTTAAAGATTACACGAATTTACCTGTAGCTGTCTACAACGTTAGCGGTGAGTACGCAATGATTAAAGCTGCGGCTCAAAATGGCTGGATTGATGAGAAAAAGGTGATTTTAGAGACTTTAACCAGTATGAAAAGAGCGGGTGCTGATTTGATTTTGACTTACTTTGCTAAGGAAGTGGCTTTAATGCTCAAATAACATCCATTTTAGTAAGAATATTTCTTATTAATTGAGGGTGTAAAATTCTAGCGATCGCCAAATTTGAAAAAATGTAGTGTAAATGTGAATAAAGTGGTAAGCTACTTTGATGCGATCGGTTCTGATGGAAAGCCATCAGACGCAAGGGGGAAAGTTCGGTGTAAATCCGGCACTGTCCCGCAACTGTGATGAGACGTGGAATCTAGCCTCAGAGTCAGAATGCCCGCCGATAGTAACATTAAACACACATCTGCGAGGTACGGATGATACATCAGAATTTTCGATTTGCAAGCTACAGGTATCAGTTCCAATTCAGGCATTACTTCCAATCAAATACTGTTTTGATTTGTTAAGAATTATTCTTATTAGTTATTTAGTGTCTTGGTAATTATGCTTTGAAGCATTAAGACACTAACAGTCATTATCGTCATAAGTCTGCTTTATCGAAAGCAGATTGAAATTTTGTTTGCGAATTAGCCGAATAACCTTCTTAACTCACAGCGAGGAGTCTGATGTATACTTTTCGTGCAAATATTTATTGGGAATTTTTCTTAATACTCAACTTGATAGCTATATCTACAATATTCAACGGGGGGAAGGTTTCTGCACAGAATACCCCATCAAATGAAATACCGACACCGGAAAAAGAAGCAGACATTGAATTAAACGTCATCGACAAGCTACTGAATCAACCAGTCTTCTCTCCCTTCCGTACTGAAGGGACAGTGAAAGACTCAACCCGTCCTGTGTACGTGATTACAGGTCAAGAAATCGAAGCGCAAGGTGCTAGAAATGTCCGAGAAGCGATACGATTTCTTCCCGGAGTTCTTCCTGATGGAACCGTTGGTACGGAAGTTCAAGCATTCAGCGGTCAATTCATTCGTGGTTCTAACAGCAGTCAAGTCTTGATTCTGTTGGATAGTAAACCGATTAATAACCTGGGTTCCGGTGGGTTTGACTTGTCAGAAATTCCCAGCAATATCATCGAACGCATAGAAGTATTACCGGGTGGTGGTTCTACCTTGTATGGTTCTGGTGCGATCGGTGGGGTAATCAATATCATCACCCGTCGTCCGACAGACAAACCCACTACCGAAGTCAAGGTAACTGCTGGTGCTTATGGATTGAATCAGCAGAGTATCCAAACTACCGGAAAAGCTGGGAATCTGGGATATTCTATCGGGTACAACCGCACTCAAGCTGAATACAATTATCCTTATTCAATTCCGGAAGCAAATTTTGAGGGAACAAGAAAGAATAATGATGTTCTTGCTAACAATTTCAACCTCAAACTCCAAGCAGATTTAGATAAGCGCAATACCCTGACATTTTCCGCGCTTTATTTGGGTAAAGAACAGGGAATTCCCGGAGGTGTCCCCATTCCCCTACCTAGATTTGGTCAGGGATATTTTAACAGCTTGACTGACAATAATCGCAAATACACCGACCAAGTTCTCACAGATTTAACTTGGAATTCTAAACTTGGACAAGGTGAAGATTCGTTACTTACCGCCAAATTTTACGCTGATTTTATCAACAGTAAATCTGAGAATCTGACATTACCAGCTTCATCCCAAAGGAGGTTTGATAATCAGCAAGATTCCTATGGAGTTCAAGTTCACCACAACTGGAAATTTGCCAGAAATCAAACTTTAACTTATGACTTTGATTATCGCAGCGTTGCCGCAAAAAATAGCACCTTCAATTATTCCACAAATCTCAACAGCATTACCTACAACGATAGTATTGAGCAAGGTGCAATATTTGCTCGTTATGAAGTAGATTTAACACCAAATTATAGTCTTAACTTTGGTTTGCGACAAGATTTTAGCAGCTTAACTAACGGTTCATTTACCTCACCATCTGTCGGTACAAAACTTGCACTTTCTGATACCACCATCCGCGCTAACTATATTAGAAATTTTCAAGCACCCAGCCTTTTCAACTTATACGCAAACGGTGGTACTTATGTAGGCAATCCCAATCTTAAACCAGAAAAAGGTGATAGTTACGATATTGGAATTGACCAAAAATTAGGTAAATTTGGCTTGTTGCGTTTGACTTATTTCAACAACACCATCTCTGACTTAATCGCTTATAACTTCGCAGTTCCCGTAGCGACTTACGAAAATATTGGCTTAGTCCGCACACAAGGAATTGAGGCTTCATTAAATCTGCAATTAGCCAATAATATCTACGCATTTGTGAATTATACGGCAAATGACCCCCGGATTCTCGAAAGTACAAATTCTGCGGAGGAAGATAAAGAATTAAGATTTGCCGATGCAGATAGTATCAATGCGGGTATTTCCTATGAGAATTATAAAGGATTATATGCAGGGTTCCTCATGCACTCATTAGGTGCATATCCGACGAATAACACCAACACTGAATCACTATCAGGGTACACAACATTTGATATAAAATTGCGAATACCTTTGAGTGAACAATTAACAATTAATGGTAACGTAGATAATATCTTTGACCAAAGATATCAGTTATTTGCCGGCTATCCTGATGCGGGGAGAGTTTTTCAAGTCGGATTTCACTGGAAATTTTAAGTTGTTTTTACTTTTTCTCATGTTTTAGCAAAGAAATTGTCATAAAAACTCCGCGTTACTTTGCGCTTACCTTAGCGTCCCTCTGCGTTTAAATCTTCTCCTTGAAAAAATCATGAATGAATTCCAAACCTGGGTAACACCATTAAACAACATCGTCACTGAAACTACTTTGACTGGCTGGAAAATTGAATACGAACACTTTGATTGCAATAGTGATACTCTCGCTTGTTTACTTTACACTTTATTCCAAGAAAATTGGCATCAAGTAGGGTTAGGACATATCGAACAAGGTAGCGTATTAGAATTAGAATTTCACGAAGCACCAAAAAAATGCGTTCTTTACGATGGATATCTGACAATCATCGCTAATGATTGGCACTTTCATTTATGTATTGAAGAAAATTTCGGTGGTCCAAATTCGGAAACACCTATAGAACTACGACAACAACGTTTAATTAATAAAGGTGCATTTTATCGTCGTCTTAACCCTGAAGGAACACCAAAAACATGGGGAATTCAACTTTGGAATGGTGCGGGAGAACAAGCGATGACAATTTTCTTACCCAATCCTTACGTTGAAGATGAAAATCTCTTACCTGAAGGGAAAGCTAATTTTACTAAATTAGAACTTTATCACGAACTTAGGGACATTTATGTATTAGGTAAAAAATCGATACCATTTGATAAAAATCCACTCAAATGTCCTTATATTGCAGTTTGTACTTCCGGACGCTGTTACCCTTCCCGAAATTGGCAACCTATATTTGAAGCGTTAAAATCAGCACTAACCAAAGCAAAGTTAAATATTGATGTGAGAACTTCTGGTTGTTTAGAAGTTTGTCAACTTGGTCCTGTAGTTTATCATTCAGTTGATAGAACTTGGTACACTCGGGTTAAACCAGAAGTAGCAGAAATAATTGTTAATGAACATTTAGTTCAAGGTAATAAAGTTACTCAACATATATATCCACCAGATTCGGTTTAGGAATTATCTCACGCAAAGTTTTCTCAACTTTTAGTGTTGAAAACGGGAGAAATTTTTACTTAGTACATTCTTTCATATAATGACTTTAAAAATTTGCCTAGGTCAATGGAGTATCTTTTTTTCTTTAATTTTATGTGTAGCTACTTTCATCGTCTCCTGTAACAATATAATCAATCCTCCTGAGAAATTAGCAGATGCAAAAACTTGCCGGCAAAACTATAATCCAAATACTGATTACTTCCCGAATAAGTTGACAGTGAATTACGCCATCGGTTTTACTGTAGAATATAATAAAAATTATAAACTTATTACCGTAAAAAATCCTTGGCGCGATGCTAAAACTAGTTTTCAATATGTTTTAGTGCAATGTGGGACACCTGTACCAGCAGGGTTTGATAAAAGTCAAATAATTACTGTTCCCGTAAATTCGGCTATCTCGCTTTCCACAACTCATCTACCTCACTTTGCTAAATTAGGAATAGCCGATAAACTACTTGCTGTCAGCGATACTAAAAAAGTGAATACACAAGCAGTACTTGAGAATATCAAAGCAGGAAAAATCGCTGAAGTCGGGAGTAATGGTAATTTGAATATTGAGCGAGTTTTAGAACTTAACCCTGATGTAGTGATAACATATGGTACAGGGAACCCTCAAACAGATAGTCATCCCAAATTGTTAGAAGCCGGTTTAAAAGTAGCGATAAATGCTGAGTATATGGAAACTTCTCCGTTGGGACATGCGGAATGGTTAAAGTTTACGGCTTTATTGTTTAATAAAGATGAGATTGCAGAGAAAGTTTTTCGAGAGACATCGCAAAAATACAAAGCTGTAGCTGCAAAAGTAAAATCTCTCAAAAAACGTCCCACCGTCTTTACTGGATTTAACTTTAAAGGGACTTGGTATGCACCAGGATGTAAAAGTTATGCTGCCAAATATTTAACTGATGCAGGTGCTGATTATCTTTGTGTAGATAATTCCTCTGGTAGTATACCTTTATCGTTTGAAGATGTATTTGCACGCGCTATCAAAGCAGATTATTGGTTAAATGTTAGTCAGTCATGGCAAACTTTAAAAGATGCAATAACCGAAGATAATCGCTATGAAGAATTCAACGCAGTTAAAAAGGGTAATGTTTATAATAATAACCTTCGCGTAAATTCTAATGGTGGTAATGACTATTGGGAAAGTGGAACTAGTAACCCCGATGTAGTTTTATCCGATTTAGTCAAAATTATGCATTCAGAACTATTACCAAATCATCAACTAATTTATTACCAAAAATTGAATTAACTCTCTTTCTTCTCTTCTCTGCGTTCTCCGCGTTCTCTGCGGTAGCCTGCGGCAAGCCACTTCGTGTCTACGTTTTCCTAATTCTCAACAATTTAATGCCCAAAATAAAAAATAAATTTAAAACCCATATCCCTGTAATATTCCTCGGTTTAACTAGCATATTAATTCTCGCATTTCTACTCGATATTGCCTTTGGTTCCGTCCAAATTCCGCTCAAAGAAGTCATCACCATCTTACTTGGTGGAGAATCTTCCCAACCCACCTGGACAAATATTATCCTCAAATTTCGTTTACCTAAAGCATTAACTGCAACCTTTTCTGGTGCTGCTTTAGGTGTCAGCGGTTTACAAATGCAAACATTATTTAGAAATCCATTAGCAGGACCATTCATATTAGGAATTAGTTCTGGTGCTTCCTTGGGAGTCGCTTTAGTTCTCCTCACCGTTAGCGCAACTGGTGGAGGTTTATTATTCAAAAATTCCGGGATACTCGGTGATTTAAGTTTAGTAATAGCTGCTTCTTTTGGTGCTGCTGTCGTGTTGGGAATAGTGTTAATTGTCTCGCAGCGGGTATCAGATACAATGACGTTATTAATTTTAGGATTATTATTTGGTTACGCAACTTCTGCCATTGTGAACATTTTACTAAATTTTAGCGATCGCACTCAAATTCAAAGCTACTTAATCTGGACTTTTGGTAGTTTTTCCGGTGTCACTTGGAGACAACTAACAATCCTTATACCCATAATCATTTTCGGTTTATTAATAGCATTATTGCTATCTAAACCTTTGAATGTTCTAATTTTAGGTGATACCCATGCTCTCACTCTCGGTTTAACTGTCCAACAAGCACGATTCTGGATTATTACCAGTGCCTCTATCTTAGCAGGAGCGATTACTGCTTTTTGCGGTCCTGTGGCATTTTTAGGTGTAGCTGTTCCTCACTTATGTCGCAGTCTATTAAATACTTTAGACCATCGGGTGTTGGTTCCAGCAGTCACAATTATGGGTGCAATTTTAGCATTAATTGCAGATTTACTAACGCAATTTCCCGGAAGTCAAACAGTTTTACCTTTGAATTCAGTTACTGCTTTGATTGGTACACCGGTGGTAACGTGGGTGATTTTGCATCGGAATTCGCGATCGCACTTGTGATTTATATAAGTTAGGACTTACGCAAAAATCGCTTATAATCTTAATTTATCGAACCGCCAAGACGCCAAGAACGCCAAGGAGTAAGAGTTTGAGAGAGTTTTTGCGTAAGTCCTATAACTTTTAAGAAAGCAAATTATAAGAAGACCATTAATGGTGCGTTAAACTACCCTTCTCCTGTCGGAGACGCTCCGCGAACGGGTTCCGCGTCAGCGGTACGTTATAACGCACCCTACTTATTCTCCTCGTTTTAAAGACCGAAAAATTCTTGCTGAATTTTTGACAGTATTTGGACGAGTCAAAATTCCTTGAGAGGGACTCAATAGCAACGCTAGAACAAATAAACTAGAAACGACTAATACAATCGCTGCCCCTGATGGCACATTTAAATAGTAGCTGATATACATCCCCGCTATACTGCTAATTATACCAATAATTGCTCCTAACATCATCATTTGGTGTAATTCTTTAACTAATAAATAAGCTGTGATAGCTGGACCAATTAACAAGGAAACTACTAAGACCACACCCACAGCTTGCATACTCGCAATGATAGTCAGGGTGATGGCAGAAATTAAACCAACGTGAATTAAGTTTACGGGTAATCCGATAGCTTGAGCCGCTAAAGAGTCGAAAGTGTAAAATAGCAACTCTTTGTAAAATAACTTTACGCCCAGCAAAACAATAACAGTAATAATTAAAGTTCGCCAAACATCAGATTCAGTAACTCCTAAAATATCACCAAAGAGAAAGTGATGTAAATCAAGTTTGCTTTTTAAGAGAGTAATTAGCATAATTCCCAATGCCAAAAACCCAGAGAAAACCATTGCCATCGCGACATCTACTTTGACACGCGATTGAGATTGAATCCAAGCAATAATCAAGGTGCTAAATGTCCCGGAAATAAACGCACCTAGGAAAATATCGACACCAAAGAAAAAGGCGATCGCTAAACCTGGTAAAACTGCATGAGCAATTACATCTCCCAGCAAACCCATGCGTTGCACAATCAAATAACTACCGACAACTGAACACAAAACCCCCAACATAATCGCTGTAAATAGCGCATTCCGCATGAATTCAAAATCAAGCGGTTCTAACAGCAAATTAAACATCAAATTATTTCCCTTTGCAACAAAAATACTCCATCTCCATAAGCTTCTTGAATATTCTTAGCAGTAATTACCTCAGAGCGAGAACCATCAGCAATAATTGTTTTATTTAATAATAAAAATCTGTCATATCTTCGCGAAGTTTCACCTAAATCATGACCGACAACCAGCAAAGTTTTACCTTGCAATTTCAATTCGTTAAAAACTTCAAAAATTATCGCTTCCGTTTTTTTATCAACTCCGACAAATGGCTCATCAAAAAAGAATAACTCAGCTTGTTGAGCAAGCGATCGCCCTAAAAATACCCTTTGCTGCTGTCCCCCCGACAACTCCCCAATTTGACGCTTTCGCAACTCCCACATTCCAACTCGCTCTAACGCTGTTCTCACTATTTCTTGAGATTGACGAGAGTGCGAGCGAAACCAACCTGTATGACGAGTCCGAGACATCATCACCACATTCTGCACTGTTATCGGATAATCCCAGTCAATTTGACTTCTCTGAGGTACATAAGCAACTTGTGCCAGATGCTGTTTCAAAGAACCGTTACGAAACTTAATCACCCCACTTTCACAGGGAATCAAGCCCAGAATTGCCTTCACCATCGTGCTTTTACCCGCACCATTCGGACCTATCACACCGACGATTTGCCCAGGTTCCAAGCGAAAACTGACATCATCAACCGCAGAAACACCTCTGTAGTTGACAGCTAGATGACGAACTTCTAACATGATTATCCATGTGCATGATAATCATTATCATAAGCTAAAAAAATCGTCTACTGGCATCAAAAATGTTAAAAAATCTACACATGAAAAGTATTGCTGTCTTGGCACTTAGCCTCGGCTTACTTGGATGCGAGACTACCCCGCCAACAAGTCAACAAAATAATACCACGTCTGGTGATGCTTCTAGTGTTCCCACATCCACCCCAGCATCTACATCTAGCGAACTTCCGTTAGTTGTCGCAACTAACACTGTAGTGTGTGACTTAACAAAGCAAATTGCTGCGACTACCGTTAATCTTAAATGTTTGATTGACCCTGGTGCCGACCCCCATGTTTACCAACCCAAGCCAGACGATCGCAAAGCAATAGAACAAGCTAAGTTGATTGTATACGGCGGCTATGACTTTGAACCTGAGTTGATTAAGTTAATTAAAGCAACTTCCAACTCAGCTACGAAAGTCGCAGTCGATGAACTTGCGGTTCCCAATCCGCTTTCATTCGAGGAAGACGGCAAAACTGTCATAGATCCGCACGTTTGGCACAATGCCCAGAATGGTGCAGCGATGGCGAAAGTAATTGGTGACAACTTGAGTATATTAAAACCGGAAAATACTCAAAATTATAGTGATAATACGCAAAAGGTAATCGGGGAAATTAGCCAAATAGACACTTGGATTAAATCGCAAGTTGCCACAATTCCCCAGAAATCGCGCAAGCTGATAACTACTCACGATGCTTTAGGTTACTACGCTTCATCTTACGGAATTCCTGTAGAACAAGCGCTAGGAGGCATTAGTACCGAAGAAGCACCAACAGCAGCACGAGTCAGTGGATTAGTAAAAGATATCAAAAAAGTCGGTGTACCAACGATTTTTGCGGAAACAACGATTAATCCCAAGCTAATTACAGCGGTAGCCAAAAACGCAAATGTTAAGGTTTCACCACGAGAACTATACGCCGATGGTTTGGGTGAAAAGGGCAGTGAAGGCGAAACTTACCAAAAAATGTTAATTGCCAATACCCAAACGATTGTTGAGGGGTTGGGAGGCAAATACACCCCGTTTGCAGCTAAGTAATTTGTAGTAAGCACTCGTGTGTGCTTAAAATAGGCGTTAAAACGCCTACTACGAATTTAAGAACACAGCAACTCACCCAACCAATTTTCGACTTTTAAACGCAAACGCGAGCTACGTTCATCCTTACGAGTGCTTAGGAGTGGTAGTTGATTTAAAGCACGGCGATAATCAGCGATCGCACAATTCCAATCGCCCCACAGATGATAAGTTCTGCCTCGTTCAGCTAAAATGTGGTCTTCAAGTTGACCGAAAAGTAGTGCTATCTCAAAAGCGTCAATTGCTTCTTCGTATTGTCCCAAATCCCGTAAGGTAATGCCTCGGTTAATTTGTGCCCGAACATGGCTGGGGTGCAAATCAATCGCCCGATCGTAGTCGGCGATCGCCGATGTTAATTCTCCACAAGCTGCGTAGTAATTTGCGCGATTGTTATAAGCGCTGGCTAACTTGGGGTTGAGGTGTAGTGCTTTGTTGTAATCCCAGAAGGCTTTTTGTCTTTCACCACTTTGAAAATAAATCAGCCCCCGGTTATTGTAGTCTACGGCATTGTGGGGATGACGGTTGATTAGTTGACTTAACAGGGCGATCGCTTCGGTGTAATCTCCTTGTTGGGCTAATCTCAAAGCACAAGAGCGTAAGTAACTGTCTTCATTAGCAGATTCCCCGCTACTGTTAGCCTGATGCTGTTGAGCATAACTTGTGTTTTTTAAAACAGCTTTTTTTAAGTAAGTTTGCTCACTCTCAGATGCTAAAAATGGGTTTGTATTCATATTTTCCTGCCTGAGCCTCTTGCTCTGTAAGATCAACTTATAATTTTCTTGTCAAGAGTGGTTTCGTCCCTGTGTCACTTGTTAAGGTGTCTATGAGTACTTGGGTACAAGTATCAAGAACAGGTGGGAGTGTTCGCCCTATACCAATAATTGATGCTTCAACCTGATAATAGATACGTCATCCCCAAGTCCAATTCCAGAAACAGCTTTTTATCAATCCAATAGACTAGTCAACAAGTGAGAGCGACAACTTGGTAGAATGCCAACAAGCCCTTAACTAGGGATTGAGGGGTACTGGGGAATGTGAAAACTCCGAATCGAACTTAAGAACCCTTCTTTTTCAACGGCTTTAGGCGAACCTCAAAACCTCGACGGTTTATTATTCCCAAAAAATTTGCGAATTTTCACATCAATGAAGAAATTTTTGCTTTGAAAAGTAAGAATTTTCTTGACAGTACCCAATTTCTGAATCTGACTTTTAAATTAAGAGCGAAGATTTTCTTATGACAACTGCAATTTCCTACGCCAACGCTCCCGATTTAGTCGGTGATGATTACATCGTTATCGGTTTGGCTACGTGCTTCATCAAAGAAGATGGAGAAGTTCATCAAGTCGAAGTTATAGAACCTATTCCCTCTGCGGCTTTAGAAGCGATTTTTAAAGGTATTCCCACTTCCTATAAGTTGGCTTGCGGAACAACTTTGGCATCTGTGTTGGACCAAGATACGCAATATTTACCAGATGGCTTTCCTGCCAACGCTCAATTTGGAGAGGAATTTGTGCCCAGAGCGTTTGCAGCTGCTCGCACTTACAAGCGTCGCGAAACCGCAAAATCCCTGATTCCTCTAGGTACAACTTATACAGAGTTCAAGTATTCCACCGAGCGCAAGCGGGTACTAAATGCCAAACGAGTTGTTAACAAGGAAGATAACGTTAAACAACATTCCCACACGCACAAAGTTCTTTAATTTTTGGTGATTATGTTGAAGCTTTACGGTGGCGATCGCAGTCGCGCATCAATTGTCAAGTGGTATCTAGAAGAACTAAGTATTCCCTACGAATTTGTCAAGCTTGATATGCAAGCTGGAGAACACCGTCAGCCCGAATTTCTGGCAATCAATCCGATGGGGAAAGTCCCGGCAATTGTAGACGGAGATTTTCAGCTTTGGGAATCAGGAGCAATTTTGCTGTATCTCGCCGAAAAGTATGGCAAGCCACCTTCAGTAGAGGAACGCGCAATAATTGCCCAGTGGGTGTTATTTGCCAATTCCAGCTTGTCTACAGGAGTTTTTGTCGAAGCTAATCGAGAGCGAGAAATGCCGCGCTTGATGACTCCCCTGAATCAAATTCTAGAGCAGCAACCTTTCATACTAGGCAATGAATTCACCGTTGCTGATGTAGCAGTCGGTTCTATTCTGGGTTACATTCCCATGATGCTCAAATTAGATTTGAGCGCTTACCCAGCTGTGTTGAACTACATCAAGCAGATAGCTCAACGTCCAGCATTTCAAAAAAGCATCGGGGGTGGATAGTGGATAGTGGATAGTTGTTAGTGGATAGTGGTTAGTGGTTAGTGGTTAGTGGTTAGTGGTTAGTGGTTAGTGGTTAGTGGTTAATTGTTGATTCCCCCCATTACCCATTACCCATTACCCATTCCCCATTACCGATAGTTCGTAAATTGTAGAGCCACCGGGTAATCTTCTTGCTTCAACCGCTGAATTACAGTTTGCAAGTCATCTTTATTTTTAGCGCTAACTCGTACAGCGTCACCTTGAATTGACGCTTGTACTTTTTTGAATTCGTCACGAATCAATTTAGAAATTTGCTTGGCAATTTCCTGGCTAATGCCTTTTTGGAGTTTGATTTCTTGACGGACGCGGTTTCCGCTGGCTGATTCAACTTTGCCAAAATCAAAGATTTTTTGAGAGAGACTGCGCTTGGCGGCTTTTTCGCGCAGGATGGTGTGTACAGACTCTAAGGTAAACTCGCTGTCGGTGCCGATGGTAATGTTGTCTTCGCCCAGTTCGACAGTAGTTTGAGAGTCTTTAAGATCGTAACGGCTTTTAACATCTCGGACAACTTGATCGACGGCGTTGACCAATTCTTGTCTGTCAAAATCGCTGACAATATCAAAGGAATAGGTAGAAGCCATAGAACATTTTGGATTTTAGATTTTGGATTTTGGATTGGAATGGTTAGTGGTTGGTGAACCACTGCGCTATCGCGCTCTGCCGACAGTCACGCAAGTGGTGAACCCGAAGGGTTGATAGTTGTTGGTTGATAGTTGCTGGGTTGGAAAAAGTACGCTCCCGCTAACTATGCTCCCACTAACCACTAACTACCAACCACTAACTATTACCAAACTAGCCATTAACTTGAATGATGCTGAGGGCGAAAAGAGTACCCCAACTGAGGGAGCCAACAGCAAACATGAGCGATCGCAAAAGGGGTATATTCAAAATATAAAAGATTGAGTATAGCAACCGAGCCGCAACGAAAGCGATCGCTGCGACTACTGCGATAGGAGAATTCACATTCGTTACGTATGCCATCAAAGCTGCGGCAGCAAAAATCATAAATCCTTCAAAAGAATTTTGATGTGCCCAGGTAGCTCTTTGCGCGTAGGCTGGTAGCTTATCAAACATAGCGCGGGGAGCAGACTGATCGTATCCCACACGCAAACGACTATAAGCCACCACCAAAAACGGCAGATAAATTAGCACCGCAGCGGCTGCGATAGAGTACAAAAAAATAGTCATTGGTTATTGGTCAAGAGTCATTAGTCATTAGTCATTAGTCAAGAGTCATTGGTGAGCCAGTGCGTTGGGGAGGCAGTGCGGTCTTGGGGTTTCACGCCACTCCCCTCAAGTCGGGAAACCCGCCCACGGGGGTGGCTCCCCAAGTGGAGCATCTGCCGTCGGCTGTGCCGACTTGAAGCACCTGGCGAACCCCGAAGGGGTCAGTGGTCAAAAATACACATACCAACGACACTCGTACAAATAACTAATGACTAATCAAAGTAGAACAATGTCACCACTTTTCTTTGTTCTTCTGCCTCACCACAAGTTTGCAACAAAGTGCGACTGTCGTGAAAAGCAAAACAAATTAATTGTTGACAACGAGAAACAATTTCCTTGTTACACAGGTAACTAGCTTCAGCAAGAGACAGATGATCGTTACTGGGATTTTCAACCAGATGCATTACCTGTTCTAATTGCTGTCGCGATTCATTGGGCTGGCGTTCCAAGCTTTGGGGTAGAATCACCGTTAATAAATTAGCATCAGCCCGCATTGCTCCCCGGATGGCAGCTGAATTGGTACCTGTGGCACCAGAGGTGATGATTCGATTCCCTGATAAAACCAGGGCATAAGTCATCATCTCAATGAGGCTCTGATGCGTAATCGGAACGTGGCGCGAACCTAGCAAGGCGATTCGTTTAGAACCTGTTTGCTGGATAGTTGCCAGTTCTTGGGCTAATGTATCGAGGTTAATAAGGTCTATGGACTGACTCAAAGATGGACAGAATCAGATTAAACAACCCAGATATTCTACCAAACAGAGTGTAGATACGAATGGCTTGTGGTGAAACATTAATACAATTTTTTGCTTGCTGAATTTAATAGCTGGATGGTTTGGGGTTGGTAACTGTTACCAAACCATCCTCAATACTTCATAGATAACGCCATTCAGGAGGATTTTACCTTGTCTTCCATCAGCCTAGCTGCGTTCTTACACTAGTTTCACTGCATTGCCACTGCGGGATTTAAGCCGAGTTGAGACAACAAGCGGTTAATATCGAAATGTTCAGCCATCAATTGGCTAATGCAGTGAACTTTAATCGGTTCGTGGACGCGCACTTGACCGAAAGTGCGGTCAACAATTTCTACAGTGGTGAGGGTATCCAAATCAACTGACAAAATGGGTATTTCTAGTTCTTCAGCGCGATTGAGGATGAACGAAGGTGGTGGGAGTTGTCCGGTAAGGATAAGACATTGAGTGGAAGTTTCCAAAGCAGCTTGTTGAATTTCCACACGATCGCCTCCTGTAACTACCGCCATATTTCGCCGTTTGCGGAAATACTTCACTGCGGAGTTGACATTCATCGCCCCAATTGCTAAACTCTCAACCATTAAATCTAGGCGATCGCTACCACAAAGAACTTGGGCATTTAACTGCTTTACCAATTCGCCAACGCTAACACTGCGTAGCAAGTCGTTTTTCGGCAACATTCCCAGTACGGGAATACCTTGTTGTTCCAAAAACGGACGCAACTGAGCATCAACTTCTTCTATTTGGGTTCCGGGGATGTCGTTGAGGACAACACCAATTAAGCGATCGCCTACCCGCTGTTTCGCTCCTAACAGTGCCTCAACTGAAAGCAGCGATTTATAACGACATACCAACAACACAGCTGCATCAACAACATCAGCCACTTGCAGCAAAGACAAGTCAAATAAATTGCCTTCTGACAAATTGCCAGGACCTTCTAACAATACCAAATCGCCGCCAAAAATTGGTAAATATTGCTGTCCTAAAGTGGCACGATAATCAGTTTTGTCTTCTCCACGCAAGCGTTTTTGTATAGCTACTTCATCTAAAGCAAGCATTGTCGGTGCAATCCGGTTTGAAGGTAAATTGAGGCTGTTGGCAATAAATTGCACATCTTCCTCAACTACGCTTCCTTCAAATTCACTTAAACTTGTACCTAACGGTTTACCGTAGGCAATATCTAGTCCTTTTTGCTGTAACTGATGCGACAAACCTAAAACTGTAGCAGATTTGCCACTGTAACTTTCAGTTGAGCCAATGAGCAAATACTTAGCAGATTTTGGCACACATGCACTCCTTATTTCAAAAGAAAGTAGAATCCAGCTAGATCCTAATTCTAGGTCGAAGTTCGCGTTCAAGGTTGCTACCAAACTGATTGACTGAAGCGATCGCCCAAATTTAAAGGATACTTTCTAGCTTGAAATCCTACCTTTTTTGGGCGAAGTTGCTAAAACCGAGAATTATTGAATTATATTTCCCCGCTTTGCTTTGTTTATTCCTCTACACGCAGCAGTTTGCGGTAAAATGCTTGTGAAAAATCAGTTATGCGATAGCGCTTATAATTTTCCATCAGTTCAATTAAAAAATTAATAAACTCGAAACTTGCCATCATCAGTTCATAACTTAACTCCGCGTCGCCATCAAACTGCAATCGGCAACGAGTTAAGTCTGAGGGTAGGGTGGCAATATTCCAAGTAGCGACAAAGGGAACGTGTTCGCTGCCCTCTATTTTGCGTTTTCCCTCCAAAACGCCTTTTTGATAAAGACCAATGGCATAACGCAAAAAATCGCGTTTGCTGCCTTGAACGTAAGGTAAGTACACACTTGCTTGTTGTTGAGTCGCTGGCTGGAGTTGCTCAAAAGACATAATTTAATACTCCTCTAGTTAGTTGACAACCGGAGATTTAGGTAGCTTTGAATAGTGTTCCCAAAAAATTGTTATGCATAACTATGGGGGAGTGGGGAATGCGGAGTGGGGAGTGGGGAGTGGGGAATGGAGAGTGGGGAATGGGGAATGGGGAGTGGGGAGTGGGGAGTGGGGAGTGGGGAATGGGGAATGGGGAATGGGGAGTGGGGAGTGGGGAATCGGTAATTGGTAATTGGTAATGGGTAATGGTTGTAGAATAACCACTAACAACCAACAACCAACCACTAACAACCAACCACTAACAACCAACCACTAACAACCAACCACCAACAACTAACCACCAACAACTAACCACCAACAACCAACCACTACCAAAAGAATGTTGACTGTTGGTTAACTACGTTTAAAGATGTCTTAAGGAAAACTTTTAGTGGGTTTACACTATGGCTCCGCTGGTTGCAAATTATTACTTGACGTATCGCTGTAATGCCCGCTGTCACTTTTGCAACATTTGGGCATTAGAACCGGGAAAAGAAGCTGATTTTGAAACGATTAAGCGTAATTTAGAAGATTTACGCCGTTTGGGGACTAAATATGTAGACTTTACGGGTGGCGAACCTTTATTGCGACATGATGTCGGGGAGATTTATACAGAGGCAAAACGTCAAGGTTTTTATACCAGCATGACGACGAATACCATTTTGTATCCGAAAAAAGCCAAGGAAATTCAAGGTTTAGTAGACTTTTTGAATTTCTCTTTGGATGGTGCGGATGCGGAAACTCACGATCACTCGCGTGGTGTGAAGATTTTTGACAATTTGGTAGAGTCGGTAGCGATCGCTCAATCATTAGGAGAGTACCCGGTACTAAATCATACCGTTACTGCCCAAAATTACGATCGCATTCAAGAAGTCGCAGCATTAGGACAAAAACTAGCTGTTCGCGTCTGGCTGAACCCTGCCTTTACTGCCTATGACCAATACAACTCTAATAAGAATCCCACCCCGGAAATGGTAGCGGCAATCGAAGCTGCTGCAAGGAAATATAAAAATGTCGGCTACAATAAGGCTGCATTGGCTTTTATTGAAGCTGGGGGCAATGATACCAAAAATCCCCGCTGTAAGGCGGTGGATGCCGTGATTGCGATTTCTCCCAATGACGAGCTGCTATTACCTTGTTACCATTTTGCCCAAACCGGAGTTCCGATTAACGGACGACTTTACGACCTCTATCGTGAGTCTGAAGAAGTGGAACAGTATCGGCAATCTCAAGGTAAGCTAAAAGTGTGTGAAGGTTGCACAGTTTGGTGTTACCTGATACCCAGCTTCTTTATGGGTGTAGACAAATACTGGTTATTGAATCAAGTAACTTATGCCAGCGAATTCCTGGCCCGAAAACGATTCTTACAACGAGCTTGATCCGCTCAACTCTTTATTTTCTGATTTATCGGGAGATGACGAGTTGGAGATAGAAGAGGTAGAAACCGATCCTGTGTTTCTACCATCCCGGTTTCAAGGTCGGAGAAAAAAAGCCGCTCTAGTTTTGACTGTTGTCTGGAGCGGCACGATCGCTTTACATTTAGTTTCTTGGGGTTCTATTTTTATCCTAGGATTGACCACTATCCTAGGAATTCATGCCCTGAGAATCGTGTTTGCTAGACCGGGCAAAGAACACTTAGTAGGGGAAAGTAATTTCTTCCCCTACCAAGAGGAAATGCTGGGTGATTTACCAAAAGTATCTGTATTAGTGGCGGCTAAAAATGAAGAAGCAGTTATTGCCAATTTAGTCAAGAATCTTTGTAGTCTAAAATACCCGCAAGGTAATTACGAAGTCTGGATAATTGACGATAATAGCAACGACACAACGCCGCAGTTATTAGCACAACTAACGGAAAAATACAATAACCTAAAGGTATTAAGACGTTCAGCAGAAGCGAGTGGGGGTAAGTCAGGGGCATTAAATCAAGTTTTGCCACTGACGCAAGGGGAAATTATAGCGGTGTTTGACGCTGATGCGATTGTGTCGCCAGACTTGCTGCTGCGGGTAATACCCTTGTTTGCCAAAGAAAAGCTGGGGGCAGTGCAGGTGCGAAAAGCGATCGCCAACGCAAAAGAAAACTTTTGGACAAAAGGTCAAATGGCAGAAATGGCAGTTGATGCCGTTTTCCAAAAGCGGCGGATTGCCATTGGTGGAATCGGCGAACTGCGGGGAAATGGTCAATTTGTCCGGCGCGAAGCTTTGGAATGCTGCGGTGGCTGGAATGAAGAAACCATCACCGATGACTTGGATTTGACATTCCGCCTGCATCTAAACGACTGGGATATTGATTGTGCTTTTAATTCAGCGGTGGAAGAAGAGGGCGTGACAAATGCGATCGCTCTTTGGCATCAGCGCAACCGTTGGGCAGAAGGCGGATATCAGCGCTATTTAGATTACTGGGATTTGATTCTTCGCAACCGCATGGGGAGAAGTAAAACCTGGGATTTGCTGATGTTTTTGCTGATTATGTATATTTTACCGACAGCAGCAGTACCAGATTTATTGATGGCGATCGCTCGGCATCGTCCACCAATATTAAGTCCAGTCAGCGGCTTGACAGTCACCATGTCGATGGCGGGTATGTTCGCAGGTCTAAAGCGGATACGTCAAGATAAAGAGAAAAAATTTCGCGTTTCTAGCTACTTTGTGCCCCTGCTTCAGACATTACGCGGAATTATATACATGTTCCACTGGTTTGTAGTCATGAGCAGCGCCACTGCCCGCATGTCAGTCAGACCAAAGCGCTTGAAATGGGTGAAAACACTGCATCAGGGGACTGGGGATTAGGGACAAGGGGACAAGGGAGACAAGGGGGACAAGGGAGACAAGGGGACAAGGGGACAATTTCTTTCTATTACCTATTCCCCATGCCCAATGCCCCATGACGGCAGATGCTTCAAGTCGGCAGAGCCGCCCAACGCACTGCCTCCCCCATGCCCAATGCCCCATGCCCAATTCCCTAATCTTCTTCCGCTTCTTCTAACAAATCAGGTGCAGTTGTATCTGACACTTCTACAGCTTCTTCTGTGAAGCGGATAATTTGACCATCAAAAAATTTCGCGAGACTTCGAGCTGAATTCGCCACTTGATCGGCATTTTCCATATCAGCGACGGAGAAAGGTGGTGCAGGCGATCGCGGTGGAGGCATTTGCACTGCTTGCCCAACTGAGTCCGATTCCGTTCTTGCGGATCGGTTTTTTGCTGGCTGGGAAACTTCTGCTGGCGGGGTTATATTATCGCTTTGATTATTAATTTGAGAACTCGGCGGAGGTTGCGCTTTTACGCCGTTAGGCTTTGGGGGAGTAGAAGGTGGTGACGACCCGCTGATTAATTCTAGATTTACTTTTATCTGACGCTGGAAAGCCTTTTCAAAGGCTGTGGCAATTATAGGCTGTTCTGTCTGAAGCCTTTTATACCAAGCTGGTGATTTAATTCCAATTCGGGCAACATTACCATCAAACTCAATCAGATGGCACATTTGACGCAGCAATGAACCTGTAGAAACTGGTAGGTAAGTCACTACCTTTTGCCAAGTTTCTGCAAGTGAAGCATCGTTGGATTCTGGAGGGGTTTCTGCTGGAGGAGTGGGGGAAGCGTGATGTGGGGGAGATGGGGGAGATGAGGAAGATGAGGAAGATGAGGGAGTGGGGGGAGATGGGGGAGATGGGGGAGTGGGGGAGGATGGGGGAGTGGGGGGACGATGATTGCTTGGCGATGCTGTTGGGGTAGTGATGGGTGCTAGGCTTGGGGCTGCGGATTGGGTGTTGGCGCTGGGTAATAAGCCTAGCAATGTGACTTCTAACCACAAACGCGGCTGAGTGGTGTTTTTGATTTGCACTTCAGCGGTTCGCAGGTGTTGCTGTCCTGTCAAGATTGTAGTTATGTCTAACTGTTGGGCGAATTCAACGATCGCTTTCCAAGTTTGGTCTGTACAAGTAACTAAATCTTGGCGTTTGGGCGCAGTTTTGGCGATGAGTAAATCGCGGTAGAATGCAGCAAGATTCTGAAGAATAGTTAAAGGTTCGCGACCACGGTCAAGGATTTTGCGGGTGCTGTCAAGAACCGCTTCGGGATTATTTTGAGCGATCGCGTTCACCAATACCAGTAAATCTTGTTCGCTTACCGAACCGACTAAATCCCAAACTCGCTCTGGTGTCACTTCACCGGATAATAGTGCTAATTGGTCGAGCAAACTTTCTGCATCGCGCAATCCACCTTGAGCAATTTGGGCAACTAATTTTACAGCGTCATCAGAAATATTGATATTTTCTCGGCTGGCGATCGCTTTCAAATGCTTCACCATCGCCTCTACCTGAATTCGCCTAAAATCAAACCTTTGACAGCGAGAAATAATTGTTGGTAAAACTCTTTGCGGGTCTGTTGTCGCCAAGACAAAGACAACGTGTCTCGGTGGTTCTTCTAATGTCTTTAGTAGCGAATTGAATGCCGCATTACTGAGCATGTGACACTCATCAATGACATAAACCTTATAGCGACATTGAACCGGGGCAAACTGCGCCTTTTCAATTAGTTCGCGGATATTATCGACACCAGTATTGCTGGCGGCATCGATTTCTATTACATCTAGAGAATAGCCTTTAGTGATTCCCTGACATACATCGCAGATGCCGCAAGGTTTTGCTGTGGGTTTGTCACTATTAAGACAATTGAGGGATTTGGCGAGAATTCTCGCACTAGAGGTTTTCCCCGTACCTCGCGGACCAGTAAATAAATATGCTGGGGCTATTTTAGCTGTACGAATGGCGTTAGTGAGAGTCAAGGCGATCGCCTCTTGACCCACCAATTCAGCAAAACTCTTTGGGCGATACTTGTGGTGCAGCGGTTCGTAAGACATGCAATTGAAACGTCAATGCCAAGAAGATTGGTTAATTAGTAGCACTCAATCATAGTTTGCCATAAAACTATTTTAAACTTACCGCCCTTTATTGTGGATAGCGAAATTGCCGCTTCTAATTGTCTTCCTTCTAATGGTTGATTTTATCGTCTGCATCAACATAAAAATTCATATAGACTGTTAAAATTTATGAATTTTTAATTTATAATTTCTAATTCGCAAAGCGCTTAAGCGATCGAGTATGTCGTAGACATCGCTACAATCTTAAAATAATCAACACTCAGGGGTGCAGCAGATGCTCAATAGGCTCCTTCACTGGCTTAAAAGGTTTTTTCAACGCTTGTTTGGTAAAAAACAGACTTCATCCTCATCAGTGGCTGACGTTCAAAAAGAACCCGCTCCACCCCTGAGCGATACGGATCTAGAATTTCTCTTCAGCGAACTTTTAGAAGGAGTACATCAAGCACGAGGGCAAGCTTGGGCGCTGAAGTGGCTGCATAATATTGAACATCGCATCTCGACTCAACGTTGGCTGGAATGGTTACAGCGCTTTAGTGAAAAATTGCTTGCATCATCAGCACCTAATAATGAATTAGCATCCCGGATGGTGGATCTGGGTGAGTTGGAAGTCGGCGAAGTCGGCGATGCTGCCTATGATATTGGAATGCGACTGTTGACACGCAATGTCAGCGAACCAGTATGGGAGTATGAGGGACCAGATACTATCAAGACCACTCCTGGACTCGAACAAACCACTTCTGCGCCAACAGCACCAGCAGTAGGAGAAGAAAACCCTCCGAAAAAAGAATTATCAACCGATCCTGCACCCGCAGCAGAGTCAGAAACTGTGCCGGAGGAAGAATTGCAAACCGTCACCCTAGACGAGTTGTTTGTGATGTTGCAGCAGGATGAAAGCTTACGCCAGCAAATTTCCCAACAGTTAGGAATTGAGACAGACGATCCGCAATTAATTGTCCAGGAATTGTTTAATCAATTTCAAGCTGCGAATCAATAGGACTGGGGAATAGGGAATTGCGAATGGGTAATGGGGAATGGGTAATAGAAAGAAATTGTCTCCCTTGTCCACGCCAGATGCTTCAAGTCGGCAAAGCCGCCCAACGCACTGGCTCCCCTTGTCCACGCCAGATGCTTCAAGTCGGGAAACCCGCGCAACGCACTGGCTCCCCTTGTCCCCCCACTCCCTATTCCCCACTCCCCATTCCCCATTCCCCATTCCCCATTCCCCTTGATAATCTACTAGGTTTTTAAGTAATGCTTACTTTTTTTAACACAGCGCTCGTTAAAATCTATGAGAAACAACATCCAGAGTGCGGCAGATGCTCAAGCGGCTAGTTCAGTGGCTTAATAAATTTTGGAAACGCGCCTTTGGCACGAAACGGACTCGTTCTCAAAACCGTATAAAAAGACAAAATGTGGTGCATCAAGCACCGGAATTAACAAACGCCGATCTTGAAGTTTTGTATAACCAACTGCTAGAAGGCGTACATCAGGCACGAGGACAACAGTGGGCGCAGAAATATCTGCAACGAATGGAAAATAGAATTAGTGTTGACCGCTGGCTTGATTGGTTGCTGAGTTTTGGCGAAAAATTGTTAGCATCACCCGCACCGAATAATCAGTTAGCAACGCGAATGGTGCAACTGGGTGAACTTGGTGTGGGCATAATTGGCGATCTTTCTTATGACATTGGTATCCGGTTGTTGACGCGGAATTTAGGAGAAATTTATTCGGACGAAAACGAGGAAAATGCTGAACCTACAACGTCTACAGCAATTCTCACTGCTATTGAAGTTGGGGATGCGGAAAACTTTGAAGAACTCGAATGGCAGTATGAAGCGCCAGAAACTGAAACTAGTACTGAGGATGTGCCAAGCGCTGACGCAAATCGGGAAATACAAAACGGCGAATTAGTATGGGAGTTTCAAGCGCCATCCGCTGAAAGTATAACGCCGACACCAGAGGAAACTCAAAGCGAAGAAGAATTGATAGAAAACTTGAGCGAACTGGTATGGGAGTTTCAAGCGCCAGAAGTTGAAAGTATAACGCCTGCACCAGAGGAAACTCAAAGCGAAGAAGAATTGACAGAGAACTTCGGCGAATTGGTATGGGAGTTTCAAGCGCCATCCGCTGAAAGTATAACGCCTGTTGTGGAAGAGGTATTACCCGTTAGCCTTATGTCTGTTGGCGAAACGTTGGTCGAAAACAGCCCAGAAGCATCTACACAAACAACTTGGGATGAGTCGCTGGCAAATTTAGAACCAGATGTAGCCCAGACGCTAGATGAGTTGTTGGTCAGATTAGACCAAAGTACCAGCTTAGTCCAGCAACTCGCTTCCGGATTGGCAATTCCAAAGACTGAACCACCACTATTAGTTAGTACTGATACTCAGGCACAAGAATGGTTTTATCAAGGACTTCAGCAAGCCAAGACTGGTGATTTGTCAGGTGCGATCGCTTCTTACAATCAAGCTTTACAAATTAACCCGTCTATGTATGAAGTTTGGTTTAATCGAGGTTTGACATTATTTCACTTAGGACATTTTGAAGATGCGATCGCCTCTTATGATAGAGCCTTAGAACTTAAACAAGACTTTTATAAAGCTTGGTACAATCGAGGCGGCATCTTAGGCGAATTAGGACAATTCTCGGAAGCGATCGCCTCTTTTGATGTCGCACTGGAAATTCAGCCAGACTACGAAGAAGCTTGGGCTAGCCGAGGTTTCGCCCTGCTGAAATTAGGAAGGTTATCAGAAGCGGTTTTTAGTTACGACAAAGCACTCGAATTGCAACCAGAAGACCCGCAAAACTGGTATTACCGAGGAATTGCCCTCGCCGTAGATCAACGAAACTCGGAAGCGATCGCCTCTTACGACAATGCATTAGAAATTTATCCAGATTATCCCGAAGTTTGGATCGACCGAGGCGTAGTGCTAGGACAATTAGGACAATGGTCAGAAGCAATTGAGTCTTGGGATAAAGCTTTAGAAATTCAACCGCATTTTTACTTAACTTGGTTCAATAGAGGTATTGCCTTAGACAATTTAGGACGGCGAACAGAAGCGATCGCCTCTTATGACAAAGCGATAGAAATCAATCCGGAATTTCACTTAGCTTGGTACAACCAAGCTTCTTCGCTGTTTCATATCGGAGAATTTGTAGAAGCGATCAAAGCTTATGATGGTGCTTTGCAACTTCAACCAGATTATTGGGAAGCTTGGATTGGTCGAGGTACATCCGCAGGAATGGCAGTAAATCCGATTTTGAAAGAAGGCGATTATGATGCAAAATTGATCAGTTACGAAGCTGGATTGGACTATGTTCGCCAAGATACACACCAAGAAGGTTGGGGAAGATTGCATTTAGCGATCGCCAACGCACACTACGACCGAGGAAAAAGACATCCCGCACCCCGCTATTATTGGCGTGAAGCCGTATCAGAGTACGATCGGGCGCTTTTAACCCTCACACAAGAAGACTTTCCCCAACTGCATCTAGAAGTATTGCAAAACTTTATCAAAGCGCTTTTAGGTTTGGGGGAAATCACACTAGCCCAAGAATTATTACAACACGCTACAGATGCATGGCAACGTTTATTAAATGAACCAAGTTCTGAAGAAAGTAAAAAACAACTAGCTTTGAAATTTGCTGGTTTTGGACAGTTAGCAGTTGATTTAGCCATACAATCTGGCGAATGGCGACAAGCTTTAGAAATCGCCGAATACAACAAAAATGCTTGTTTAACTTGGCTGATTTTTGGTTGGACTGATGACATCTCTTCACCTAATTATCCAGAAATTCAACAACTTATTAATCCGACAACCGCAATCATTTACTGGCACATCAGCCCTTACGCTTTACGCACCTTCATAATCAAAGATAATGCCCCAGAACCCATCCCCGTCTTTACACCCATAATTAGTGCCGCAGTAAGTGATGAATTTCCCCTACCTGAAGCGGTGCAAATTTTGGTGGAATTAGAAGATTGGTTAGACGATTGGAATCAACAATATCAGGAATATCGCACTTTAGATCAAGACAAACAAAGCAAAGATAATCATTCCTGGTTAGTGGATATGGAACAGAGGCTTTTGCATCTGAAAAATATCCTTAATATTTCCACCATCGAACACGAACTTGAAGGCATCAACCAATTAATATTAATTCCCCACCGCGACTTACACAGATTCCCTCTTCATGCCCTTTTCAATATTTCTTCTGAGTCAGAATCGCCGAGAAATGCAAATTACACAATTACCTATTTGCCAAGCGCTCAAATCGGCTTATCTTTAAATTACCAACTAGAACCCCAAGCAAATGAAGAGAAATTATTAAGTATTGAACATCCCAACAGTACAGATTATCCGCCACTAAAATTTGCCAAACTTGAATCGGAAACTATTAGCCAAATGTTTGATAATCCCAAACGATACCAAGGAGCGCAAGCTACTAAAAATGTAGTAGAATATGCCATATCTTGTGATTACAATATATTTCATTTTACAGGTCATGGAATCGACAATTTTATTGACCCGAAAAAATCACAACTGGTATTATCAGGTGAAGATAAACTAACCTTAGAAGAAATCTGCCAAAAGACACTTACAAGCTACAATCTAGTTACTCTCTCAGCTTGCGAAACTGCTATTACTAGCAAGCAAACTATTAGCAGCGAGTATCTAGGTTTAGCGAATGGTTTTTTAAGTCGTGGTTCGGCTCATGTAATTAGTACCTTGTGGACTGTAGAATCAACAGCAAATGCCTTATTGATGATTGAGTATTATCGACGACGACAGCCAAACAAATTAGAAGCAACAGCCTTAGCAGAAGCGACAAAATGGCTAAAAGAACTAACAGTTGGAGACTTGAAAAAATGGTATGAAGATTTGCTAAACACTTTGCCCGCCGATGAATTCAGAATTAAGGCGTATTTAGCGACAGAAATGTATAGAACTAGAAAACTCGCAGCAGATGAAAAGCTGTACAATCATCCTTACTATTGGGCAGCATTCACAATTGCAGGTAAACTAATTGCCAAAGCGAAATCAGACGACCTAGAAAATTTTTACACCCTAATACTCGACCAAGAATTTTAATAATTTCTTCTTCGTAGTGAGCCAGCGCGGTCTTGGGGGTTTCCACGCCAGATGCCTCAAGTCGGGAAACCCGCCCACGGCACTGGCTCCCCATGAGCGACTGGCGAACCCGAAGGGTGAGCGATTCATCGCTCAATCGCTCACTACAAGATTAAATCTCTAATACAACGGTTTTTTTATCTGCAAGTGTGCCAGTAGTTCTGTGGCTGATCTGCCAATTCCAAAACCCACTGGATCATAACCCTCTCCCCCAGAATTGACTTGCCAATGAACTAAAGTAACTTTTGGTGACTGCGCGATCGCTACAATAAGTGAAGTGCCAATTTCGTTATGCGTGCTAGTTATCCCACCATAACTACATTCAATCCCAAGTTCGTTACCACAAACACTAATGATATTCAACTGTGAGTGTGGACAAGTAATTTTATGTTTGCCACTTTCTAGAGGCGATATAAAATCTTCAGAATAATTATACTCGTCAATATACAAATCGTAAGCACCTTGATAATTGCAGCCTCCACATGGTGCATTGATTAAGTTGCCAACAAACTGGCAATGTACAAACCCAGATAGCGAATGCTGCCGCACCAAATTAACAAGGCATTCAGCATCAGACAAAGCAAAAGTGGCATTGAAGTAGTAGTGAGGACCTTGCCCGGATTCTTGAATTTCCCAGAACCAGTTTTGATATTTACTCATATAAAAGCATGATTTCCCTTAAAGACATGCACAAAGGCATAATGATTGTATGTCTATCATTATTCTTACAAGCTTACTTTTTATCGTCCCCGTTCACACAAATACATTTGTTCGCGCTCAGTCACCACAGACATCTACTCAAAATTCCACTGAAAAGATTTTCACCAAAGAGGAGTTATACTTTGGTTTATCCAAACCAGGAGGAAAGACAATATCAGAGTTAGAATGGCAGCTATTTTTGAACCGCGTAATTACACCCCGCTTTCGTGAAGGACTAACTGTAATAGACACCCACGGGCAATATTTAAATAGTTCTGGCAAACTAACCAGAGAAAAGACCAAGTTAGTCATTTTGATTTACGAAAATAGCCGTACTAAAAATCAGATGATTGAAGAAGTGATAGCAAGTTATAAGCGAAAATTTCAACAGGAATCTGTTTTGCGGGTAACTAGCACTGTTAAGGTATCTTTCTAATGATATTCCCAAAAATTTTAACTGAGGATAATTTTGCTGATGGTTTGAACTTTCTGATATCACGAGATTCAGACTTGGCGGAAATTTTCACTCGCTTTGGTAAACCACCGCTTTGGATACGCGAACCCGGTTTTTCTACACTTATTCAAATTATTTTAGAACAACAAGTTTCTCTCGCATCAGCAAAAGCAGTTTATACTCGTTTGCAAGCAGCTATATCTCCAATTACTCCAGAGTTATTTCTGCAACTTGATGATGTGGAAATCAAACGAATAGGATTTAGTCGGCAAAAAACTCTTTACGCACGCACATTAGCACAATCTATCATTGCAGGACAGCTTGATTTATCTAGCCTCAGCACGATGGATGATGAAGAAGTACGCAGTATCCTGAAAAAGCTCAAAGGTATCGGCGATTGGACAGTTGATATATATTTAATGATGGCACTCAGGCGACCTGATAGTTTACCCAAAGGTGATTTGGGTTTAATATTAGCTATACAGAAAGTTAAACGATTAGAACATCGACCTTCATCGGCAGAAATTGAACTTATAGCTGAAATTTGGCGACCTTGGAGAGCAGTAGCCACGCGCTTATTATGGCATTATTATCTCAGTGAGCGATTACTCCGACAGAAATAAAATTTTACTCATCCTGAAGCTAACGCTTTTGGCAAATATACTCAGCATATTCAGTTGTTGGGTAATCTTTTTCTATAATCTCAAAGCCACTTCGCGTTAACATACTTTCTAGAATCCAAGCAAAAGTGCTGTTTTCTTCACGCACATGCATTTCAAAGTCTGCTTTAGTGAAACCTTCACCCGCAGGTTTTGCTACACGATTTATCCAAGCGTCGATACTTGAACAATACTCGTTAGGTTTAAAAGAAAAAACTACATCTCGCAGATACAGCACTCCTCCCGGTTTCAACATTGACTGCATCCGCAACAATCCCACCATCTTCCAAAAATCGGGCAAGTGATGAAAGGCAAACTTCGTTACAATATAATCAACTGGTTCGCCTTGGTGTTCGTAAGTAAGAAAACCAGCACGATAAAACTCGATATTTTCAGCATTGGCAGCACTGGCTTTGTGTCGAGCATAAGATAACATAGCATCAGACACATCCACAGCATATACGTAAGCCCCTGCAACTGCTGCTTCAATGGCAAAAGTAGCCGTTCCTGTTCCTATTTCAATTACAGTATGTCCTTTTGAAATGCCCAGACGTTGAATTAATGCCTGATTGACTTCGGGAGTATTTGATGTTTGTTTGCGATCGTAGGATTGCACTTGTGCAGCATCCTCAAAATCAACGCCAATCTGTTGCAATTCATCATAATACCACCCAGGAATCATAGTCATTTGACTGCACCGCATTTTTTAACAGGTTTGGCATTCTCACCCCAATAACCGTCTTCAGGGCAAGTAAATAGCAGTCTACAATAGTAGCCTAAAGAAGGATTATGCCCAAGCAAGTGATTATATGACTTCATCTGCTCTTGTAAAAACTGAGTACGAAGCGATTATTGGTCTAGAAACCCATTGTCAGCTGAGTACTAACACCAAGATTTTCTCTAATAGTTCTACGGCTTTTGGTGCTGACCCCAATACTAACATTGACCCGGTTTGTATGGGTCTACCTGGGGTATTACCCGTACTCAACGAAAAAGTATTAGAATACGCTGTGAAAGCGGGTTTAGCGTTAAATTGCCAAATCGCTAAATATAGCAAGTTTGACCGCAAACAGTATTTTTATCCGGATTTACCGAAAAATTACCAAATTTCTCAATACGACTTGCCGATCGCTGAACATGGCTGGTTAGAAATTGAGTTAGTCGATGCTGATGGTAATCCAATGCGGAAAAAAATCGGCATCACCCGCTTGCACATGGAAGAAGATGCCGGAAAATTAGTTCATGCGGGAAGCGATCGCCTTAGTGGTTCTACTTATTCTCTGGTAGACTACAATCGAGCAGGTGTGCCTTTGGTAGAAATTGTCTCCGAACCAGATTTGCGTTCCGGACAAGAAGCTGCTGAATATGCTCAAGAATTACGTCGCATTGTCCGCTATATCGGCGTGAGTGATGGTAACATGCAAGAAGGTTCTCTCCGCTGCGATGTCAACATCTCTGTGCGTCCGATTGGACAAAAAGAGTTTGGCACGAAGGTGGAAATTAAGAATATGAACTCTTTTAACGCCATCCAACGCGCGATAGAATACGAAATTGAACGCCAAATAGCCGCAGTAGAAGCAGGCGATCGCATTATTCAAGAAACTCGTCTTTGGGAAGAAACTTCTCAACGCACTATTAGTATGCGCGTTAAAGAAGGCAGCAGCGATTATCGCTACTTCCCAGAACCAGATTTAGCACCGATTGAGGTAACAAACGAACAATTAGCATCTTGGCGTAGTACACTACCAGAGTTACCAGCAGCAAAACGCCATCGTTATGAATCTGATTTAGGACTTTCACCTTACGATGCACGAGTGTTGACTGAGGAAACTACTGTTGCTGCGTATTTTGAAGAAGCGATCGCACTTGGTGCAAATCCCAAACAAGCTGCTAATTGGATTATGGGCGATATCGCCGCATACCTCAATAAGCAAAAACTCAGCATCACCGAAATTGCCCTTACTCCTACCAATCTAGCAAAAGTCATCACCCTCATTGAAAAGGGTACCATCGGCAGTAACAAAGCAAAAGAGAAATTACCAGAGTTGCTAGCTGGTAATTCTCCCGATGAAGTATTCAAAGGTGAAGAAAAAATCTCTGACGCTAGCGTACTCGAACCGATTATAGACCAAATTATCGCCGCCAATCCCAAAGAACTAGAAAAATACAAAAGCGGTAAAACCAACCTCAAAGGCTTTTTTGTCGGACAAGTTCTCAAACAAACCGGTGGACGCGCAGATCCAAAACTGACTAACGAATTAGTAGACCAAAAGTTGAATAACTAGTGAAGGGGACGCTTGGACTGGGGATTGGTGACTGGGGACGCTTGGACTGGAAAAAGAATTATTACCCATTACCCATTCCCCTTTCCCCTTCATAAAAGATGGGTGCAACACCTCAGCCCCAAAATGCTATACTGTGATAATTAGATGCACCCTGATGATCTGGAGAGCTGCCCAAGTGGCTCTCCTTTTTCATTTTTGTGGTTTTCAGAGAAATTGCGTCGAACTGATTTTCCGAAAAAACTTGCTAGGGGGTATTGCACCTCACCCCAGATGTGGTATTATATGTTAAGTAGATGCACCCTGATGATCTGGAGAGCCACCCAAGTAGCTCTCCTTTTTCGTTTTTATGGTTGCCAAAGAAATTGCTTACACTTATATCTTGCACATACCACAGTCAACGCAGAAAATAGAAAGTGGTCTAATCGGTGTATGTGTAATTCCAAATCTCAAATCAAAAATAAAAAACTTTTTAGGGGGTATTGCACCTCACCCCAAATGTGGTATTATATGTTAAGTAGATGCACCCTGATGATCTGGAGAGCCACCCAAGTAGCTCTCCTTTTTCGTTTTTGTCCTAAACTTGCCAGCGTTGCAAATAGGCAAGTTATTAATAACTAACAAATTATCACTCTTTGGGTAACGAAGACTTGATATAATCGCCCCTCAAGCAAAGAGTAATAGTTGAAGGGATACGAATAATGAATGACTGGCAGGAAATTACTGGTGGTGTGACAGCACCTAGAGGTTATCGGGCAGCAGGAATTACCGCAGGTTTGAAACCTTCGGGATTGCCAGATTTGGCTTTGATAGTATCAGATGTAGAGGCGATCGCAGCTGGTGTATTCACCACTTGCCAAGTAAAAGCCGCTTGTGTAGATTATTGTCGTCAACGTTTGCAAGCAAAGCATAGCGCTCGTGCTATACTCTGCAACGCGGGACAAGCAAATGCAGCAACAGGTAACGAAGGCTGGTTAGATGCTTTAGAATGTGCGATGCTATTAGGGCAAGAGCTAAATATGCCTTCAGAATCGATTCTGCTTGCTTCTACAGGTGTAATCGGTCAGAGAATTAAGATGGAACCCTTGCGGAGTGGGATTGGTAAGCTGGTGGCAGCATTATCAGAAACAGGTTCAGATGCAGCAGCTGGGGCGATTATTACTACCGATTTAGTTACAAAATCAATTGCATTAGAAACAAGTATAGGCGATCGCCCGGTGCGAATTGGTGGCATTGCCAAAGGTTCGGGAATGATTCATCCGAATATGGCAACGATGTTAGCATTTGTTACTTGTGATGCCGCAGTTGCACCTACTCTGTGGCAACAAATGTTAAGTCGCGCAGCTGATAGAAGCTTTAATTCAATTACCGTGGATGGTGATACTAGTACCAATGATAGCTTGATAGCGCTTGCCAACGGTCAATCTCGCACCCCAGCAATTACGGAAATGGGTGCAGAAGCGGAAAAATTAGAAGCGATGTTAACAGCAGTATGTCAGCATTTAGCGAAAGCGATCGCTCGTGATGGTGAAGGTGCAACTTGTCTGATTGAAGTGCAAGTTAGTGGGGCAACCGATGAACAAGCAGCGAATCAAATCGCTAAAACCATCGCCGGCTCATCTTTAGTTAAGTCTGCCATATTTGGACGCGATCCAAACTGGGGACGCATCGCTGCTGCTGCTGGACGTGCGGGTATTCCTTTTGAGCAAGAAAACCTGCAAATTAAGTTAGGGGATTTCTTAATGATGGAGAATGGTCAACCTTTAGCTTTTGATCGCAAAGCAGCGAGTGCTTATTTAAAACAAGCAGCAGCGAATGCTTCTAAACCACAAGATATGATGGCTACGAATATGAGTAATGATTTGTCGGGGGATAGAAGTACAATCAAGGCTCAAAGTTTAGATAATCCGGTGATAATTGCAGTTAGCGTTGGTAATGGACACGGTTCGGGTAAAGCTTGGGGTTGTGATTTGAGTTACGACTATGTGAAAATTAACGCCGAGTATACAACTTAAGAGTAACGAACCGCCAAGGACGCCAAGGACGCCAAGAAGAGATGCCGAAAGTAGCAGATATCGGTGGGAAGCGTTTAATTAGTTTAGCGCCAGATGCTTGGGTAAAATGGGTAACGCAGTCCCCCGATGTCTTGGCTAGAGAAATTCTGGCTTCGGAATTTCAGTGGATTAGCCGAGAAAGCGATGTTGTAGTTAAAGCTTACCATCCGCAAATTAAAGATTTTTTGGTGTTGAATGAGTTACAATTGCGCTACAACACCCGCTTACCTCGGCGAATGCGTGCTTATGCGGCACTGGCAGAGGAAAGATATAATTTACCAGTTTACCCGGTACTGATTAACATTTTGCCTCCATCGGAGACAATGGAAATTGTCAGCGGCTATGAATCCCAGGTTTTAGGGTTACAAGCGCGTCAAGATTATCGGGTGATTAATTTGTGGGAAGTTGACGCACAGATTGTTTTTCAACAACCTTTACCATCCTTACTTCCTTTTGTACCTGTGTTGAAAGGTGGGGATGAGGTAGCGGTGGTACAGCAAGCTGTACAAGCTTTACGTGCTGATGAACAATTAAATGAACTAGAACCGCTGTTAGCCTTTTTTGCTAGCTTTGTATTGTCTAGTCCTTTAGTGCAGCAAATTATGAGGTGGGATATGGCTGTGTTACAAGAATCTCCTTGGTATCAAGAAATTTTGCAGCAAGGAGAGATACGAGGAGAAACACGAGGAGAAACACGAGGTTTACTCTCTGCTATTGAATTGGGTTTGGAACTGAAATTTGGCGCTGAGGGGTTACAGTTAATGCCAGAAATCTCTCAAATTACCGATTTAGATGTGTTAAAGACGATTCGCGAAGGATTGCGGACAATGAATTCTCTAGAGGAAATTAGGCAAATTTATACAATAAATGAAACATGAATTTTCTCGAACATCCGCAACGCATTTCTGTAGTTGGGACTAGCGGTTCTGGTAAGACGACTTTGGCGAAGCAAATTTCACAGCGTCTTACCATTCCTCATATAGAACTAGATTATCTGCACTGGCAACCGAATTGGGTGGAAGTGCCGAATGATGTGATGAGAGAAAAAGTTTCTCAAGCGCTGTCGGGCAATGCTTGGGTAGTAGATGGAAATTATAGCATGGTGCGCGATATTGTTTGGGGAAAAGCTGATACAGTTGTTTGGTTAGATTATTCTTTGTCGGTGGTAATAAGTCGTGTAGTTTTGCGGACATTTCAGCGGGTGGTGAAGCAACAAGAAGTCTGCAATGGCAACCGTGAAACTTGGAAAACTACTTTCAGCCGTGAATCAATAATTTTATGGGCGCTTCAAACTTATCATAAAAATCGTAGGCAATATGCGCTGCTATTGAAAAAACCTGAGTATGCACACCTTAATATTGTACATTTGCGATCGCCTGCATCTGCACAAAATTGGTTGTCACTAATTCCAACGTATTATGAGTAACTTACAAACCAAAATAGCGACTGATACATGGATACCCGCAACTTGGGATGAATACATCCAAGAAATTGAAAATCCGGCACGCGAAAAAGCCAAGGGTTACTACTACAACGGCAAAATGAGGATTGAAATCGAAGCAATCGGTAGTGACCATTCGCGAGACCATACAATTATAATTGTTACTGCTAGCAGCTACGCAGCTATTAAAAACATTCCCATGAATGGCAAGGATAACTGCACCTACCGAAAAACAAACTTTAATGAGGCGCAACCTGATGTATCTTACTACGTTGGTGAAAATGCTGATGTCATTCCTTGGGGAACTTCTATCATCAACCTCGATAACTATCCACCGCCAAATTTAGTCATTGAAGTTGCAAATACTTCTTTAGCAGATGATAAAGGTGAAAAACGTCTGCTGTATGAAGAATTAGGAGTAGACGAATACTGGATTATAGATGTGCGGAATGTCCAAGTTATTGCTTTTGCGGTAGAAAATGGCGGTAGTCGCAAAATTACTCAATCTCTGGTTTTACCTGGTTTAGCAATTTCTGTTTTAGAAGAAGCTTTCCGGCGTACTCGACAAATGAATCAAAGCCAAGTTGTAGCTTAGTTATTATCGCAATTTCAGCAATAATTTCTAAAAATTTATATTACAGCAATTTTCATTTTTTTAAACAATACTCTTACATTCTTCTCTGCGACTCTGCGCCTCTGCGTGATACAAAAAAGGTATGGTTCATTTACCTGAAAATAGCTGTAATAGTCCTTAAAACCGAAAAAGAGGCAATAAACCCCTTTTTCATCATCTTTATAATCGTTGCAGCAGACTTAAACCGTGGGTATCAGTACCACAAGTGTTGTAAAGATTAAATTCATTAGCTAGCTGTTGTACCTGTTTTGATTCTAAGGCACTTGCTCGCCAAGGATTAGGATTATTATAGGCGTAATACGTTTCCACACCATCGATACCAGCCTCAGCAGCAGCGGGAATTAAGTCGAAATGCGATCGCCTATAACGAGCTGGATGAGCGAGTACCGCTAATCCCCCAGCATTGTGAATCGCTGCAATCACGTTAGCTATCTGATAATCTTCACCAGTAGCAATCTTTCTTTGCAGATAGCGTTTTATACTGGGATGTTCTGGCTCAAAAGCATAACCCAAAATGTGAACTTCCACATTTAAAAGGTTGGCATTAATTTCTACACCACTCCACAGGTGAGGAGAATTTGCACCTGGGTTGTTCCACTTCCAGTCTTCTAACCAAGTTTGTGCTGCTTGGTAGCCGTTAATACTATGATGGTCTGTGATCGCAAATCCTTTTAAACCAATAGCGATCGCCTGTTCCATCAATGCAGCCGGCTGCAACCTGCCATCAGAATGGACAGTATGCATGTGAAAGTTAAAACACCTCGGACAGCTTTGTGCGTCGATGTTCTGGAATACTTCTTTTAAAAGTTCCCTGGAAGTAGAAGTCCGGGCAAAATTTACAGCCATAACCCCCTCTGAAAAGTATGCAATCTAACACTCCAACAAGATAGATTTACAGATGACAAATACCAGCACTGTAAATCAGTGTTGGAGCCGCTATTTTTTCAGCTTCATCAGCAAATTTTTTCAATATGTTAAGACTACGTTAGCAAATTCAAAGGCTAACGGTCATGAGTATTTTCGATGGTAGTTATGAAGAATTGTAACAAATAGAGCAATTAGTGTCCGTAAAAGACGCAGGTCAGATCGAGATTAAATCGTACTTCCGCATAGAGAGAAGCTCTACACTAATAAAAAAGTAATCAGTATATAGACAGAAAATCCTATATTTTAGTATGGTAATTCTAATAATTCGCCATTACCAGCAATTACTTGTGCGATCGCATAGGCGGAAATATCCTGTGATTGAAAGTAATTAATCGTCTGTTCTACTTGATTTGGTGGAACTAGCAAGACAAATCCAATCCCCATATTGAAAGTGTTATACATCGCTTCCGGACTAACTGAACCAGTTTCAGCTAGCCACTGAAATACAGGAGGAATAGTCCAACTATCAGGGTTAATTTTAATCGCTTGATTTTTCCCCAAGCATCGCGGTAGATTTTCTGGTAATCCACCACCAGTAATATGAGCCATACCGTGAATTTCTAAGCCTGCTTTACGCGCAGCAAGAACCGGTTTGACGTAAATGCGGGTAGGTGTGAGAAAAGTTTCGCCTAAAGATTGACCGTTTAGTAATTCTGGGCGATCGCTCCAAGATAAATTGCGTTCATTGATAATCTTTCTCACCAAACTAAAGCCATTGCTGTGGACACCACTGCTAGGGAGTGCGATCGCAACATCTCCTATTTGCACCTGAGAACCATCCAGCATCTGGCTTTTTTCGACAATTCCCACACAAAACCCAGCCAAGTCATACTCACCGACTTGGTAAAAACCTGGCATTTCTGCGGTTTCTCCTCCCAGCAAAGCACAACCAGCCAGCTTACATCCAGAAGCTATACCCGCAACCACCTGAGTTAATTGCTCTTTTTCTAACTTACCTGTAGCGACATAATCTAAAAAAAACAGCGGTTCGGCGCCAGATGTCAGCACATCATTAACGCACATCGCTACTAAATCAATACCAACAGTATCATGGCGATTAACAGCAGAAGCGATTTTCAGCTTTGTACCTACACCATCCGTCCCGGAAACCAAAACTGGTTCCTTGAAACCCCCAGGTAATTGAAAGCAGCCACCAAAGCCACCCAATCCGCCAATTACTTCCGGTCGAAAGGTGCTGTGAACCAAATTGCGAATTTGATCTACAAAAGCTCGACCAGCCTCTACATCAACTCCTGCATCCCGATAATCCATAACACTTAGTCAATAGTCACTGTTTCCACAGTAGATGAGTATAGAGTCAAAAGTACATAGTTGGTGAGTTTTTAACTAAGTAGATGGGCATAAATAAACGCTTCGTCAGGTAATATATCGAAAAAGTCCAATGATTCAATAGTTAGGCTGCTTCAGGTTACTGCTCTCGACAGTACTTGGAGGCTCGGCAGGTGAGGTGATTGATCCCTAACTGCTCACGTATCATCATGATTTGCCTTCCATTGTGTCGTCTTCCGTGCCAAGCTGAGAAATGCTCTTATTACTGGAGAGGAATCATGCTGCCGCCAAGCAAGATAAAGTCCGGTCTTAGGTGTCTGCTCTTGTAAGGGTCTGTAAATGACTCCGCTTCTGTGGAAATTTTGCA
>NZ_JTCM02000047.1 GCF_000817785.2 Hassallia byssoidea VB512170
CTTCAACTTCATGATTGTGTTCCAAGCAGAACACAACATCTTGATGCACCCCTTCCACCAATTAGGTGTAGCTGGTGTATTCGGCGGAAGCTTGTTCAGTGCAATGCACGGTTCACTCGTAACTTCTTCTTTGGTTCGTGAAACCACCGAAACCGAATCACAAAACTACGGTTACAAGTTCGGTCAAGAAGAAGAAACCTACAACATTGTTGCAGCACACGGTTACTTCGGTCGCTTGATTTTCCAATACGCTTCATTCAACAACAGCCGCTCTTTGCACTTCTTCTTAGCAGCATGGCCTGTAGTTGGCATCTGGTTCACCTCTTTGGGTGTAAGCACGATGGCGTTCAACCTGAACGGTTTCAACTTCAACCAATCAGTAATTGATTCTAGCGGTCGCGTTATCAACACATGGGCTGACGTAATCAACCGCGCTAACCTAGGTATGGAAGTAATGCACGAGCGCAACGCTCACAACTTCCCTCTAGACTTGGCTGCTGCTGACTTCGCTCCTGTTGCTCTAACAGCACCTGCTATCAACGGTTAATCTTCAATGTACAGACGCGATAAATCGCGTCTGTACAAATTAAAAAGCGCCTTCCGGATTCCGGGGGGCGCTTTTTAGTATGATTTCGTAGTCAGCGCTTTAGCGCTGAAATAAGCTTGTGGTAGTTAATGCGTTATTAATAACAATGACTAACTTCACAACTCCCTTACTGCCATCTATGGCTGACATTTGGCAGCAAACTCTAAATTGGCAACCTACTACCCAACAGCAAAAGCAATTCCAGCAGCTTTATGAATTAATTCTAGAAGGCAACCGCCAGTTAAATTTAACTCGCATCATCGACCCCGAAGAGTTTTGGGAAAAACATCTTTGGGATTCCTTACGGGGAATTGCCCCACTGTTATCAGGTGAAATAGACTTTCCTGTGTCCTCTGCTTCTCCCGCTTTTATTGATATTGGTACAGGTGCGGGTTTTCCGGGTATTCCTGTCGGATGTGCGATCGCTAATTGTAAAATTACCCTTTTAGATTCAACTCGAAAAAAAATTACTTTTATTGAACAAATATTAAGCGAACTTGCTTTAAGCAACGTTAAAACTCTTGTTGGCAGAGCTGAAGAAATAGGTCAGCAACCCCAGCATCGAGAACGTTACGATCTAGCCTTAATCCGCGCTGTAGGCACAGGATCTGCTTGTGCGGAATATACTTTACCATTGTTGAAAAAGAAAGGTTTAGCGGTAATTTACCGGGGTAATTGGACACAAGACGAAACAACAGCTTTGGAGAATGCTGTTGAGCAGCTAGGTGGGGTAGTTGAATTAATTGAAAAATTTACAACTCCCTTAAGTAATAGCATTCGTCACTGCTTGTACTTGCGGAAGGTGAGTAATACGCCAGCTAAATTTCCCCGCGCTGTTGGTGTACCGACTCAAAAGCCGCTTTAGAGGGAGGGGGAGGGGGATAAGGGGGATAAGGGGGATAAGGGGACAAGGAGACAAGGAGACAAGGGGACAATTCTTTCTCCCCCTCTCCTTGTCTCCCCCTCTCCCCATCCCCCCCTCTCCCCTATGCTGCGGCAAAGCGTTTATTAATCTCGTCCCAATTTAAGACGTTCCACCAAGCATCTAAGTAGTCGGCGCGGCGGTTTTGGTACTTAAGGTAATATGCGTGTTCCCAGACATCATTACCCATAATTGGATATTTGCCTTCACTGAGAGGACTGTCTTGGTTAGCTGTAGTGGTTATTTCTAGCTTGCCATTGTTGCGGACAAGCCAAACCCAACCGCTACCAAAACGACTAGCACCAGCTTCGTTAAATTGCTTTTTGAAAGCAGCGAAACTACCGAAGCTTTGATTGATAGCAGAGGCGATCGCTCCTGTTGCTTCTCCCCCACCAAGAGGTTTCATAATTTGCCAAAACATTGAATGGTTCACATGTCCACCACCATTGTTGCGTACCATTTTGCGAATATCTGCCGGCACGCTGTTGAGGTTGCGTAACATTTCTTCAACAGTTTTGCTTTTGAGTTCTGGGTGTTTATCTAACGCTGCATTTAGATTTTTCACATAAGCTGCGTGGTGTTTATCGTGGTGAAACTGCATTGTTGCTTGATCGATGTGTGGTTCAAGCGCATCGTAAGCATAGGGTAACGGAGGAACCGAGTATACAGTATTGCCGGTTGGAGTTGCTTGGCTAATTGGGGCTTTTTCTGCCGAAGCATGACTATCTAAGGCAAAAGCACCGACACTAGCTGCAAGTAAAAATAAGAAATGGCGACGATCAATAGTCATAACAGTTTACAGAGTGCGTAAATTAAATTTGTTGGTAATTTTTATTGTCTTAGATTTAGGTAACTAAAAAAGGATGAAGGATGAAAAAACCATAAAAAAGTTTCAGCCTAATAATAGTTAGACCGCAAGGTAATTGGTAGTATTGACAGTAGTTTGAAACCTTCTCATCGGTGTTCAAGATGATGCAAGTATTGCATTGATATGTCGCCGGACGAGGTATTGTTGTTGCTCTGCCGAGAACTGCTCAGGGCAGATGACAACGAGCGTGCCAATTCCATCCACTAGGGCGATGAGTGCATTGGCTTCGAGGGTTAAATCAAGATCGGCTCGAATCAGCAAGGCTTTTTGTAAGTCAGCTAACTCTTGACAAATAATCTGCCGTAAGAAGTCATAGCGTTTTCGGTGCTCCTGAACTAGGTGTTCGCGTCCGATCGAATAGCCCAAAAACGCCACCCAAACCTTCCAATCAGCTCTGTCACTGTCCTTTAGAGGTAAAGCCGAAAAAATCATCTGCTCTAGCCTGTCAATTCCTTGCCACCGCTTGGCACAGGCTT
Organism: Hassallia byssoidea VB512170; assembly: GCF_000817785.2. Classification (GTDB taxonomy): domain Bacteria; phylum Cyanobacteriota; class Cyanobacteriia; order Cyanobacteriales; family Nostocaceae; genus Hassallia; species Hassallia carrinoi. Next base: position 2,853 of record NZ_JTCM02000047.1, read on the forward strand.
TCATGTCCTCTAGGACGTTTTCAAACACTCGTTCCAGGGCAAATAGGGTGAGTTCTTCTTTATCTCGAAAGTAGTGAGTGACAACCCCAGTCGAGGAGCCAAGTTCTTGCGCGATCGCCCTCATGCTGGCGCGATCCAATCCTTCGCGGACAATCACCCGCCATGCCGCTTTACCGACTTCAATACGGCGATCCTCATAACTCATAGCTCTCCTCGGTTTGCAGCAACATGAAATCATTATCTTGACATATTATCATAACAGTTGTTATGTTTTTTGATATACATAACAACTGTTGTGATGTTGCCTCCAGCGGCGCTCCTTGTGTCGTTAGGTAGCCTCATCCCTGCTACTTCATTTTACACGCACACGGAGTTCGCTATGATTCGACCGACTACACCCGATGACACGACCGCGCTAATCGCCATAGCCGACGCGATCGGCTTCGAGCCGAACGAGCTTGAGGAACTGAGCGAAATGCTGTCCGATTACTTCGGTGGCGATAGCGACGGCGATCGTTTCTGGATCACCGACGACGACAATGGTCCGGTTGGGGTCGCCTACTGCGAGCCGGAACGGATGACCGATAGGACGTGGAACCTGCAACTCATCGCCATCCGACCCGACCGCCAGGGACAAGGACGTGGTGCGACACTGCTGCGCTACGTTGAACAAACGTTGACGGCGCGCGGTGGGCGCGTGCTGCTGGTGGAAACGTCAGGGCTGCCGGACTTCGAGCGCACGCGGGCGTTCTACGCGAAGTCCGGCTACGAAAAGGAGGCGCGCATTCGCGACTTCTACGCTCAGGGCGTTGATAAGGTCGTATTCCGCAAAGTCTTGAACGCAGCCTAGACCACAGTCTGGGGCAAAGCATCACCGTCCGCGTTAAACCTAAATTAATACCATCAGCAAGTAAGGCACTTAACAAAACAACTTTGCTCTCCTCCTAGTAAACGAACTATGAGTGCCATTTTTGTCCAGGTGAGCGCCCAAGGGTGGATGTCAAGCTGCTTCGGGAAGCGCACCTTGCATTTTTCCTAAAGCATCGATGAGATTTTGCAATTGTTGATCGGCTTTGAGAACTGCTAAACCGCGCACGGTGACTTTACCGGGTGAGAAAACAAAGCGCGATCGCATTGACTCTGATAAATTTGCTGCTAACAAATTCCAAGCAGGTTCTTCCATCGGTGTTTCTAAAACGATATGCTGTTTAGCTTCGGGTTTGATGCGGCTAAATCCGAGATTCTTTGCCAGCTGTTTCAATTCCATCACTCGCAACAGTTGATTTGCGCTCTTCGGAATTGTGCCAAAGCGATCGCTCCACTCGGCAGCAATCATCGATAATTCTTGTTTACCTTTCGCTGCTGCCACCGCACGATAAGCACTCATCTTTTGATCCAAATCCGGGATATAATCGGCGGGAATAAATGCTGTCAAATTCAGGTCAATTTGAGTATCATCAACTTTGGGAATTTCCTGTCCGCGAATTTCCCGAATTGCCTCTTCGAGCATTTCCATATACAAATCAAAGCCGATCGTTTCCATTTGACCGGATTGTTCTGCACCTAGCAAGTTACCTACACCCCTAATTTCCATATCCCGCATCGCTAATTGATAGCCAGAACCCAACTGCGTGAATTCCTGAATCGCTCGCAAACGCTGGCGGGCAGCATCAGATAATGCTCGTTGCTTCGGGTAAAATAACCAGGCATGAGCTTGTATACCCGCACGTCCTACCCGTCCCCGTAACTGGTATAATTGCGCTAAACCAAAGCGATGAGCATCTTCAATTAAGATGGTGTTGACTCGCGGAATATCCAAACCAGATTCAATAATCGTTGTGCAAAGCAAGATATCAGCTTCGCCATTGCCGAAAGTCAGCATCGTTGATTCTAACTCGCTTTCATCCATTTGACCGTGAGCAATCGCCAATCTTGCCCCTGGTATCATTTCTCGCAACTTCGTCGCTGTTTCTTCAATTCCTTCCACCCGTGGAACTACATAAAATATCTGTCCGCCTCTGTCTAATTCTTGACGTATGGCAGTGCGGACACTTTCTGGATTTAGCGGTGAAAGATGAGTTTGAATCGGGCGTCTTGATGGAGGTGGTGTAGTAATTAAACTCATTTCCCGAATTCCCGACAACGACATATATAAAGTGCGGGGAATCGGAGTAGCAGAAAGAGTCAGCACATCAACCTGAGTTTTGAGACTTTTAATTTTCTCCTTCTGATTCACCCCAAACCGCTGTTCTTCATCCACCACCAAAAGTCCTAAATCTCGGAATGACACACCTTTACCTAAAAGTTGGTGTGTGCCAACAACTACATCTAATTCACCCGTCGCCAATCGCTTTTGAATTTCGCGACGTTCTTCAGCACTGCGAAAACGGTTGAGTAAACCAACATTCACCGGATAGGGAGCAAAGCGTTCCTTCAAAGTGTGGTAGTGTTGCTGAGTCAAAATAGTTGTTGGTGCGAGGAGTGCCACTTGCTTCCCAGCAGTGACAGCTTTAAAAACAGCGCGAATTGCTACTTCAGTTTTACCAAAACCGACATCCCCACAAACCAAGCGATCCATTGGGCGATCGCTTTCCATATCCCGTTTGACATCTTGCACCGCTTTTAGCTGATCCGTCGTCGGTTGGTAAGGAAAAGAATCTTCTAATTCCTCTTGCCAAGGCATATCCGGTGGATAAGTAAAACCATGTTGTTGCGATCGCGCTGCATACAACTTCAGCAAATCCACTGCCAATTTTCTGATGGCTTTGCGGACTTTATTCTTGGTATTTTCCCAAGCTTTCCCAGTCATCTTGTTGAGTTCTGGTACTTTATCCCCACTACTGCGTAACCGAGATAAAGCACCAACTTGATCCGCAGCAACTCTTAACAACCCATCAGCATACTGCACCACCAGATAATCACGAGTTTCGTTATTAATCGTCAAACTTTCCAGCTTGACAAATTTACCCACACCATGATTTCTGTGAACTACATAATCACCAGGACGCAGCTTTTGAGGGTCAACTTGCTTAGAAGCAGCTTTGCGACGCTTGCGGATATAACTGGGAGTAGCTAGCGAGTGCTGCCCAAAAAATTCCCGATCCGTGACAACAACCATCCGGAATGTCGGCAGGATAAAGCCTTCCAACTCTGCCAAACCAGAATATTTTAAAGCGACAGGTGTGTGATTAATTTGTAGCTTGTCGATCGCTTGATAATCGCGGGGATTAGGAATAAATTGTGCCGGACAATCGTGTTCTTGCAAAAGAGACACAGAACGACTTGGTTGAGCGGAAATCAACCAGACAGAGAAATTGCGATCGCGTTCAGTGCGAAGAGTTTCTGCAAGTTTAGCAAATTGATGTGGTGTTACAGGAACAGCTCTACTAGCAAGATTAATACCGCTATTTTCTTCTACCAGTTCCGATAAATATAATATTTTAAATTTTGCCGCATCTGCCAGAGAATCATCAAAAGAACGATGGATCTTAGGTAATTGGTAATTGGGAATTGGTAATTGGTTCGATTCTTCCCCATTCCCCACTCCCAATTCCCCACTCCCTAATTGCTGCCATTGTTCTTCAGCATTTTCTACCCAGCGATCGCTATGAGCATGACACTGTTCTGGCTCATCAATCGCAATCAAAGTATTTTCTGGTAAGTAGTCCAACAAAGACGCCGGTCGATCAAAAGCTAACCCCAAAAAGCGCCGACTACCTTCAATCTGCTCACTTACGTCAAACCGTTCTTTATCTTCAGAGGAAAAATAAGTTTTAACTAGTTCTAGCTTGTCGTTATTTAGCTGCTGAATCACAATTGGAGCAAAGCTAGTAGGAGTAAGAATCAACTGCTCAATTTTGTCAAGGGCAGAACGTTGAGTTGAAGGGTCAAATTCGCGTATTTGCTCGATTTCGTCGCCAAACCATTCCAATCTTACTGGCAATTCCGAAGAAACTGGAAACACATCAACAATATCGCCACGCCGACTCCATTGACCTTCCATTTCTACCATCGGCACTCGCTCGTATCCCAAAGTAGCTAATTTTTCACTAAAGCTACTTGAATCAAATTCCATCCCCCGCTTGAGAGTCAGACAGAAAGGTTTAAAAGCAGCTGGGGGTGGTAAATGGAGTTGCAGCGCTCTTTCTGTGGCTACAATCGCTACTTTTTCTTTGCGATCAACCCTTAACTCTTGAGCATTAAGGCTTGACCCTTGAACATTAAGGCTTAACTCTTGAGCATTAAGGCTTAACTCTTGAGCATTAAGGCTTGACCCTTGAGCATTAAGGCTTGACCCTTGAACATTAAGGCTTGACCCTTGAACATTAAGACTTGACCCTTGACCCTTGACTGTTGACCCTTGACCATTAACCCTTGACTCTTGACCATTAACCCTTGACTCTTGACTCTTAACCAAATCCGCCAAAACCTGCATTTGTCCCCAAGTCATTTCGGTTTCGGGGTCAAAGGGTTCGTAAGGGGACGCTTCAGAGGTAGGGTAAAAATGTACCGTTTGCCATCCCATAGCCTCTAGCTGTGCATAAGCGCGTCCGGCTTCTTCGAGAGTGGCACACACCACTAACAGATTTTGTTTATTAGTTTGGGCTAACGCTGAAGTGATAAAGCCTTTAGGTAAGCGGGAAATGCCACTTAAGCGTAAATTATTTTGTCGATTTAACTTAGAAATCAGTTCAGTGGTGAGAGGCGATCGCCCTAAAGCACGCACAATCGAAGAAAAAGCCATAAGTTCTACTATATATGGAAGTCGTTGCACTTGATGCAGGCGTACAGCACCTGACTCAACTATTTTAAAAGTGTCAAGAGCGATAGTACTCTTGCTAGAGAATCATTAGTCCCTAGTACAATAACCACTAACTAATCGCTAAGATACGAACAGTGTTCTACTTGAATGGCACTAATAACTAGTTTTTCTGCCCGATTGATTCTTTTATTATTGGAACACCTTCGATACTAGATACTAATAAAGTAAGAGCGCAGTTAGCTAATAAATCGGCAATTCAAGGAATGTCTCCAACTATAGAAATTCTAATTATTTTCTTACTAATTTTCGCCAACGGTGTATTTGTCATGTCGGAGTTGGCGGTTGTCTCAGCACGCAAGGTGCGGTTGCAGCAACTTGCGGAACGAGGCGATCTCAAAGCCCGTGCTGCTTTGGAACTAGCATCTTCCCCAAATCAGTTTTTAGCGATCGTCCAAGTGGTGATCACACTTTTGAGTATTTTATCCGGTGCTTACGGTGAAGAGACGATCGCTAAGAGAATAATACCTATCTTAGATTTTATCGCTTTGCCCGAACAGTATAAGGAACACTTGGCGAAAGGCATAGCAATTTTAATTATTACTTATCTGACACTGATTATTGGCGAATTAGTACCTAAGCGCCTAGCATTAAACCACCCAGAACCAATTGCCAGTGTAGTTGCTCTACCCATGCAACTATTAGCTAGAATTGGCTTACCGATTGTTTATTTATTAAGTGCTTCTACGGATACAGTTTTGCGGATATTGGGTGTAAGACCGTCTACAGAACCACAAGTTACAGAAGAAGAAATTAGAGTCTTGATCGAGCAGGGGACGGAAGAAGGAACCTTTGAGGAAGCAGAACAAGATATGGTGGAGCGAGTATTTCGCTTAGGCGATCGCCCCGTCAGTTCTTTTATGACACCTCGTCCGGATATTGTCTGGCTGGACTTAGAAGACTCAGCAGAAGAAAACCGCCAAAAGATTGTAGATAGTGGTTATTCCCGATACCCAGTTTGTCAGGGGGGACTTGACAATGTACTCGGTGTTATTCCCGTCACAGACTTATTGGCTCGAAGTTTCTCCAATCAAGAATTAGATTTAACTGTGGGATTGCGACAGCCCGTATTTGTGCCAGAAAGCACCCGTGGTTTAAAAGTTTTGGAGTTATTCAAAGAAACAATAACTCACATGGCTTTGGTAGTTGATGAATACGGTGTAATTCAGGGATTAGTCACACTCAACGATATTATGAGCGAAATAGTAGGTGATGTTGCTTCTGCTGACGATCAGGAAAATCCCCAAGCGGTACAACGCGAAGATGGTTCCTGGTTATTGGATGGAATGTTGCCTGTAGATGAGTTTTTAGAACTTTTCGAGATGGAAGAGTTAAAATTTGACGAACGCGGTAGCTATCAAACATTAGGTGGTTTTGTGATTACCCATTTAGGACGTATCCCCGCTGCTGCGGATAATTTTCAATGGCAGGGTATGCGTTTTGAGGTGATGGATATGGACGGCAACCGTGTTGATAAAGTTTTAGTAGTGCCAGCAGAAGATAAATTGACTGATTCGACAAACGAAAACTAGGGCATGGGGCATGGGGAATGGGTAATGGGGAATGGGGAATGGGGAATGGGTAATGGGGACAAGGGGGACAAGGGGGACAATTTGTTTGTATTACCAATTCCCGATTACCCATTACCAATTACCAATTACCCATTACCAATTCCCTATTTTTGAGACAAACGCTTAACTGTTTCCCCTCCTAACATTTGATGTGCTTGTGTAAGCAAGTGGGGAATTTTGTCAGCGTGGGGACTGCGGATAAGACATTGCTGCAAGTTGAGTTTGTCTACTTGGTCTGCTTTGTTACCGGGAAACCAGTCACCAGCATTACCAAGCAAGTTGTAGCGCATTTTCGCATATTCCGTCATATCGTAGGCGATCGCTAAATTTCTCAACCACAAAATCACCGGAATATTTACGTTTCCTGGTGTTTCCTCATAGCTGGGCAAATTTACATTCCAGGTTTTCACCCAGTCTTCTCCCAAAGAAGCGATCGCTTCTTCTTCCAAAGAAGCCAAAATCAATGGTAAAATTTCTGATGCATTATCCAGCAATTCTAAAGTCTTCAAGTGTTCATCAAAATCTTGCGGTTTTGACGCTCCCAAACTTAGAGTATGCACCTCTGGATGACTTAGACAAAATAAATCATTAAACACCATCGGACTCAATGGCGCACAAAGATTTACTAATTTTTGTGACGGCTCGTATAACCTTCCGCCTTTATCTGATGGGCTAATAATAAATACCCCCATATCATGGCGAGTTGCCGCTTCAATTGCCGCCCAATTATTTTGATTAATATAGTACCAATGCAAATTAACATAATCAAATTGATTGGTATTAATTGCCTCGATAATTATATCTGTAGATCCATGCGTCGAAAAGCCAATAAATTTAACTTTTCCTTGCGCTTGCAGCTTTCTGGCTACATCCAAACAGCCACCAGGACGAATACACTCATCTAACGTTTCCCGATTATTGATACCGTGTAACCCCAGCAAATCTATATAATCTAGTCGGAGATTTTGCAGTGACTTTTCCAGATTGCGTTCAAATTCTTTTGCATCTGCTTCAGGATTAACTTTAGTTTGAACAATCAACTTGGTGCGGGGAAATTTCGGCAATATTTTTCCCAACTGTACCTCAGAAGTACCATAACCACGAGCAGTTTCAATGTGATTAATGCCAACTTCTAAAGAACGTCGAATAGTAGCTTCGAGATTTTCTTGATTGTTACGTGGAATTTCCGACTGCGGAACATCCTGCCATTTATATTGATATCTCATACCACCGCAGGAAAAAACCGGCATTTCTAATTCTGTGCGTCCAAATCGTCTATATAGCATCTGTGAATTTGGGATTTTGGATGAGTGACTAATAATAGTGGCGAATTTTCGATACTACCTTCATTTTTATTCTGACAAAAATTTGGTTAATAAGTATTTATAACCACAGAACCACGCAGATAATTAATTTTAATTTCAAATTAATTCAACTACATACTTACTACAAAATTTCCCCAAAGCGCACAAATTCGATAATTTTTGTAGTATTGCAAGACAATTTTTGCGAAATATAAAAAATATTATCGAAAATCAGAAACATAAACGGTTAGATGTGAAGTCTTTAAAAGCGACACACTTGATCAACAAGTGCTTGTGCGAATTAACGGCATTTGCCTTATATATCATGTTCAGTCTGTAAAAAAGTGAAATTTTTTCCAATTTCTATCCCAAAAGTGCATAACTTGATTTTTATCACACCAATAAAGATATAGAAATAGAAGGAGAAGCAAAACTATCCAAGATTAACTGACTTTCAGTAAATTAAGTTATGACTTAATTTACACAATAAAACTTATGTCAAGGTGTAAGTCGAAATCTTATTACTAAAACTACAAAATAATTATACGGAGGAACGGATGCAGCAAAATTCAACTACTCAAACAACAAATAACAGCGTTGATTTACGCTCCCATGACGCACAGGCTTCTATTAACAATGTTATGGCAGCTTTGATTATTATGTTTCCCATTATGCTGTTTGTAGCCGTGAAAGCTTATAAAGGATATCGTATTGCTCTTCTACGCAAACAAATAGCAACTTTAGAAAAACTATGGCATTTAGATGTCAAAAATAAGAAGTATTAAATTAGTAGTGTGGTTAGTAGTTAGTGGATAGTGGATAACTGTTGACTGTTAACCGTCAACCAACAACTATCAACCCTTCGGGTTCGTCAGATGCGTGACTGTCGGGAAACCCGACGGCAGATGCTTTAACGGAGGGAACCTCCGCAACGCACTGCCTCCCCAACGCACTGACTCACCAACAACTATCAACTATCAACTAACAACTAACCAATTACTAAATCTGCCTGACTAAGGGCTGACCATCTTTGACTTCGCCAATTAAAACTAAATCTGCACAGTTGACAAAGATGCCATTTTCTAATACGCCAGGAATGTTATTGAGCGTTTTTTCCAGGTTAACCGGATCGTCAATATTGTCAAATCTAACATCAACTACCATATTGCCTTGATCGGTGATTACTGGTCCAGCTTTTTTTACACCCATGCGAAGTTCTGGTTTACCACCGAGTTTTTTAATTGCATTAATAACCGGAGTAATTGCCATCGGTATGACTTCAACAGGCACGGGGAAACTAGAACCCAATCGTTCAACTAACTTACCACTATCGACAACGACGATAAACTGATTTGCTAAGTAGTCTACTACTTTTTCGCGGGTATGTGCCGCACCACCACCTTTAATCAAATTCTTTTGGGGATCGACTTCATCAGCACCGTCAATGGCGATATCGATGTGGTCAATCGCATCTAAAGTGGTGAGAGGGACACCGTATTGCTTTGCCAAGACTTCTGATTGAAACGATGTAGGCACACCAACGATATCAGATAGTTCACCAGACTTGAGGCGATCGCCTAAAAACTGTATTGTATACGCTGTGGTTGACCCTGTACCCAACCCCACAATCGAACCTGATTTTACTAAGTTGGCGGCAGCTTTGCCAACTTCTTGCTTCATCAACTTCACTGGGTCTTCTGCTGCGGTCATAACCAAACTCCTCAAAAACTGGCTATAGTCCATCTTAGTGGTCAGTTGCCACTTGGGGATAGAGGGGAATGGGCAATGGGAATTGGGAATTGGTAATTGGTAATTGGTAATTGGTAATTGCGAATTAGTAATTTCCCCTTTTCCTTGAAGAAAATCCCAGTCCCTAGTCCCCAGTCCCCAGTCCCCAGTCCCCGTAATATCGTGCCAAAATTAGCCAAAATTATCGTCTACCCGATTAAGTCACTCGATGGCGTTGCAGTCAATCAAGCAACAATTCTTCCTGGTGGGGCATTACAGCATGACCGTGAATTAGCGATCGCTGACGAAAAGGGAAAAATTGTCAATGCTAAACGTACTGCGAAAATACATTTAGTGCGATCAAAATTCGACTTGCAAAATAGAACCGTCTCACTGCAAGTTATGGGAACCAAAAAACAACTTTTTCAATTGGACGAGGAACGTAAAGCGATAGAACATTGGTTTAGTGACTTTTTTGGCTTTAAAGTCAAATTGCAAGAAAATTTGTTTACGGGCTTTCCAGATGACTTAGAATCATCAGGACCCACAATAGTCAGTACCGCAACTTTAACAGAAGTCGCTTCCTGGTTTCCCGGTCTCAGTCTAGAGCAAATACGCGATCGCTTCCGCACAAATCTGGAAATTGACGACGCACCGCCATTTTGGGAAGACCAACTATTTGCCGAAAAAGGTGAGATTTTACCCTTTCAGGTTGGAGATGTGCTATTTGAAGGTACTAATCCTTGTCAGCGTTGTCCGGTTCCGACACGAGATGCATTTACTGGGGAAGCTTACCCGAACTTTCAGAAAATTTTTGTCGAAAAACGCAAAGAAACCTTACCTGAGTGGGCGAATTTATCTCAGTTTAATCACTTTTTCCGATTGACTGCGAATACTCGAATCCCTGCATCCGAAGCCGGGAAAATTTTAAAAGTCGGCGACGTAGTTCATCGACCAGGGTGTCAAGCGTGTGGTCGTTTATATTAGTTCACAATACAAGTCTGTTGGTTCACAACACAAGTCTGTTAGTTGACAACACAAGTCTGTTAGTTGACAACACAAGTCTGTTAGTTGACAACACAAGTCTGTTAGTTGACAACACAAGTTCGTTGGTTCACAACACAAGTTCGTTGGTTCACAACACAAGTCTGTTGGTTCACAACACAAGTCTGTTGGTTCACAACACAAGTCTGTTGGTTCACAACACAAGTTCGTTTTCGTTGACCGAAAACAGGGTATGGGGTTGCAGGTTTAGGGTGTAGGGAAAGACAAAAAGCCTCATACCCTACAGCGTCCTTGCCCCTACATTTATGTTACGAGAAATACAGTGTCCTTACTTGAAACCCCGAATTTTAATTATGGGGTTCCCCACACCCTACACCCTACCCCCTACCCCCTTCTTCATGCTGGTTGCGATCGCTTGTTTTTCTCAAAGACAGTAATTGTTGATGTGATTCAAGGTGGGGAATGTAGGTTAATATAAAGTCATGTAACTTTTTTATTACTAATTTGAAGTTTTATTACGGAATAAAGTTAACTTAAAAGTAGCCTAATGCTTGCTTTAATACTATTTAGGTTATAAATCAGTCAGTTGATGATCCAAAACAACGTCGTAGATAAGCCTGTAGTAACTACTACTAGGCGTGAAGAAATTTGTCAAATTTTTGGAGAGACTTACAACCCCGAACTTTGGAATGACTGGCGTTGGCAAATGCGGCATCGATTGACTAAGCTGGAACACTTTCAACAGGTACTGCGGCTCACTCCAGCAGAAGAAAAAGGGCTTGCGATCGCACCAGAGAAGTTTGCCGTAGCCGTAACACCTTACTTTGCATCACTGCTTGACTCGGAAGATCCGCTTTGCCCACTGCGGTTACAAGTGATACCACGGTCAGAAGAACTGCTGGTCGATGCCGCTGACATGGTAGATCCATGCGGTGAAGACCACGACAGTCCGGTGGCTGGATTGGTACACCGTTACCCCGACCGGGTGTTGCTGCTTGCTTTAGATTCTTGCGCTGCCTATTGTCGTTACTGCACGCGATCGCGTTTGGTCAGCCAAGGTGAGATGTATCCAGTAACGCGGCGGTTGGATGCGATCGTCGCTTACCTGGAAGAACATACTGAGGTACGCGATGTGCTTATTTCCGGTGGCGATCCGCTGCTGATGGCTGATGAACCTTTGGACAAATTGCTTGGGCGACTGCGTGCCATTCCCCACATTGAGTTTGTGCGGATTGGCTCCCGCGTACCGAGTTTCTTGCCAACTCGAATTACGCCGGAACTTGTTGCTGTGCTACGCAAGCATCGTGTGTGGCTGTCCTTGCACTTTTGTCATGTACGGGAACTCACGCAGGAGGTGGCGCAAGCTTGTGATTTATTAGCCGACGGTGGCATTCCTCTGGGAAGCCAAACTGTGCTGCTGAAGAATGTGAATGACTCCGAACAAACGCTTAAGCAGCTGTTTCATGGTCTGCTGAAGCTGCGCGTGCGACCTTACTACCTCTACCAGTGCGATCCGGTGGTCGGCACTTCACATCTACGGACGAGCGTGCAAACAGGCATAGATTTAATATCTAAACTGCGCGGTCATACCACTGGTTACGCCGTACCAACCTACGTAATCGATGCCCCAGGCGGTGGTGGTAAAGTGCCAATTCAAGCCGATACTCTGCTGGCTTACTCAAACGGCACAGCCAAATTGCGTAACTGGGAAGGCGAAATGTACACTTATGTAGATCCAGCACTGCAATGAATTGTGTCATATACCTACTGTCATCCTCACCTATTAATGACCAGAAAAGCTTATTCAGCCGCGCTGCCTTTAAGCTAGAACGCACTAAGTACTGCATGAGCATAAATTAGTAGCATTTTTTCAACGCATCAGCAGAGGTAAGCGCAGAGTAACGCAGAGTCTTCGTGAAAATTTTCGGCGTTGCTGAATTAAAATATGAAACTTATCTGGTGAAATCTATCCACAAGAATGCTTGCGAGTGCGATAATTCCCAAGAGGGACGCGCACGGGCAGTGGTTAGTTAAGGGGGGAGAGATGAAAATTAAGCGGTTAATTCTAATTGTGCTGACGCTGGTGGCGATCGCCATAGCTGGTTTCTCTTTATTTAACAGTTGGCAAGAACCTCAGTTTCAAAGTCGTCTGGAACTATACCAAACAAATATTGCCCTGCAAGCTGCTGAATGGGAACCGCCAAAGGATAATAGCGCGAATTTAAAGCCAGCTCGTGAAGCAATACTCGGCGAGAAACCCCTAGAAGCAGCGATAAAGCAGTATCAAGATGTGCGCGAAGCTGCTGAAACTAATTTGGAAAAAACCAAAAACCAATTAGCAAAGCTGCAATCTCAACCGATTACTACTCCTACCACCCCTAAACCTCAACCAGAAATCCCCCCCGCTAGTAATGCTTCTCGCGAAGTACAGCAAAAACAATTGCAGCAGTCGCGAAATCAACTGCAAAAATTGATTGCCGAATTAGACTTGCGACTAGGAATTTTACAAGCACAGCAACAACAGTTACAAACGGCTCAAAAAACTTGGGCACAATTGCCTCAATCAAACATCGATTTGAAATTGAAGGAAACTGCTGCTGTGTTGAGTGGGCTGTGGAGCGATCCTCCGCGTTTGTTGCCAAATGCTCAACAACTCATTCAAGAAAATTTAGAAGGTTGGTTTAGTTCTACAGCTCTAATCCAGCTATATCAACTTCAGCAACGTCAAGAAGCACTTTCAACGCTCGAAGCTGCAAAACAAGCAGCGGCTTCTCAAGCTTTGGTGAAATTAGCAATCATCGGCACGATCCCCACTTTAACAGCTTTGATCGGTATGGGACTGCTGATTTTTTTAATTGGTCAGCGTTTGATAAAGGGAAAAGCCGCTTTATTAGCTCAAAATGGCGATCGCGTTTGGACAACACCTTGGGATGCTGAAACGATTTTGCAAGTCTTCGTTGTCGGCTTTTTCTTATTGGGACAAATTGTAGTACCTATTTTGTTTTCGCTGATCCCGATTCCGCGTCCTGTAGGTAACGTAAGAATTCAGGCTCTTTATGTTTTAGTTAGTTACTTGCTGTTAGCATTGGGTGCGTTATCGGTGATGTATTTCTCGCTCAAGCGCTTTTTGCCGTTAGAGTCGGACTGGTTTCGCTTTCGAGTGCTAGACAAGTGGTTTTTATGGGGATTCGGTGGTTATTGTGCAGCTTTGCCGATAGTCGTGGTAGTATCTTTGATTAATCAACAACTATGGCAAGGACAAGGTGGTAGTAATCCCTTGTTGCAACTGGCATTAGAAAGCCAAGATAGTACCGCACTAAGCATATTTTTCTTTACGGCAGCGATCGCAGCACCTTTATTTGAAGAAGTTTTGTTTCGCGGCTTTTTGTTGCCCTCGCTCACTCGTTACTTTTCTGTGTGGGGAGCAATTTTTGTTAGTGCTTTGTTATTTGCGATCGCTCACCTCAGCTTATCGGAAATTCTCCCCCTGTCTGCTTTAGGAGTCGTTTTAGGAGTCGTTTACACGCGATCGCGCAACCTCCTCGCTCCCATGCTCCTCCACAGTCTCTGGAATAGTGGTACATTACTCAGCTTATTTTTACTTGGCAGTAATAAATAGTAATTTACTTATACGGTTGACAAAATATCGTTTTTATGCTTTTATCTCTAGTAACTAGTATTTACCGGTTAGAATTCCTAGTTAAACGTCAATAAAAGCTAGCTTGAGAGCAATCTGCTGTGTGCCTAAATAACAGAAGCAAGTCTGTTAAATAGCTAACAAAATACCTATGTAGCATTAAACCTCAACGCGGCAATTCAAGCCAAAGTTGAGATTTGAAGAAGAATTCAGGCTTGAATCTGGTAGGGTGCGTTATGGACGGAACGTCAATCACGCACCGAAAATCACCGGATGGTGCGTTATGCCTACGGCATAACACTACAAAGCTAACAAAATACCTATGTAGGATTAAATCTCAATCTGGCAATTCAAGCCAATTTAGGGACATAAATTACATTCTCAAGCCAATTAGTGCTGAGATTATTTAGTTGCAAATCCTTGTTTGGAGGAGAAAGCGTAAAAATCGGCTGCAAAGCAGATTCATTTCTACGCTCTAGTTTCGCATACAGTTGACACTCCTCGCCCTAAAGGGAACGAGGATTCTTGCTTCATCCGTCCTCTCTAGGTACTCAAATGCAAGCATTCAAGCACCCCCGTTTGGTTACGTCCACAAGCACACACGGACTGCCCGACCGCGTTTGGAATGATTTATTCAATTTTTGTTCTCGACTTCCACTTGTACAAGATTTAGGATTTTTGCTACCAGGGTTCCAGTTCAGAAGTTGACTGCTAGACCTACTTCGCTTTTTTGTGTGCGCTTTACCGCTTTAGTTACAATCTCATACAATCTAACTGGAAGTCAATAAAGTCGTCGTGGAACAACGGGGTTTAGACCCAATTTTTCGGTAAAGCGGTTATAACAGGGTTCTACTTGTTGCAACAATAAACAGCAAAAAAATCCGGACATAAACAGCTTTACCTGTAGAAAGTCATATAGCAGAGCAGTTGTTGACGATTATTGCGATTAATTCTTTGCGAACAGAATTGCCTTGCGTCACATGAGCGTAAAGCTGCTGTGCTGGGATTTTATCTCACCTCAAAGTTACGAATACTCATTCAAGCATAGGAATGGTTTTAGACCAAGCGAAAAAACCTCTCCTCTCATGCTGACAGCGTTGCTTATGCAATAGTGGCACGCTGCGTCTCGCAATTTTTAATTACACAAAATCCCGAAGTTTTATACATCCATAAAGGAGCAACATTAATATGGCAAATATCAATCAAAGCCACGCTAACAAACAACTTATAGCTGGTTACTGTGGTATTCTTTTCGGTGGTTTTGGCGTTCATAAGTTTATTCTGGGATACACTCCACAAGCCTTAATTATGCTGCTTGTTTCCGCAGTTGGCGGTTATTTTACCTACGGCTTTAGCTTGTTAATTATGCAACTTGTAGGTTTAATCGAAGGCATGATTTATTTGAACAAAAACCATGAAGAATTTATTAATACCTACTTTCGGAATAAGCAGGGCTGGTTCTAAGCAATTCAAAAGTCAAAATAGTTTTTAGTTGATAAATCTGAGAAAATAAGCCCAAAAAATTACTATTACTGCTGATATGCTGACACTTAAAAATAAAAAACTGAACTTGATAATTTTCCTGCTCTTTGGCTTTGGGTATTTTAACGGCATATCTAGTTTGCAAATCAACGATTTTTGGAAAAGCCAGATTGCTTTTATACCACTACAGCTAGCCGCGATCATCTATGTAACTTATTTACAGTCCAATAAACACGACAACTCACCTTCTACGGAGAGATGAGGAGTGCTCTTGAGTAGGGGAGATGGGGAAATGGGGAGATGGGGAGAGGGGGAGATGGGGGGATGGGGGGCACATGCGTCCCCACTTTCGCTCTTGTTGGGGGGAATGGGGGGCACATGCGTCCCCACTTTCGCTCTTGTTGGGGGGAATGGGGAGATGGGGGGAAAGAAGAATTATTCTCCTTGTCCTCCTTGTCTCCTTGTCCTCCTGGTCTCCCTTGTCTCCTTGTCTCCAAAGAGTCCCCAAGTCGTCCCCCTGATGATAACTTCAAAAAGTTATTAGGGTTTACTGTCTGTCGTATTTGCGGATTTAGCCTACCCTCGAAATAGAGACGCTTTAGAAAGGCGTTGAAGTTTCGTAGCAAATCCCACACTTTCCATGCAACTTGTCCCAAAAACTCAACTCCCAGCAGAACCAACCCTGACAACAGAGAAAATCACCTTAGATGTTGCGGGGATGAAGTGTGCTGGGTGTGTGAAAGCGGTAGAACGACAGTTAATTGAACATCCAGGAGTCAAAAGTGCCTGTGTGAATCTAGCGACAGAAGTAGCAGTTGTAGAGTCATTAGCTGGTGCGGTAGAACCAGATGCACTGGCGAAGCGATTGACTGATGCTGGATTTCCAACTCAACCCAGGCAAGCTGGCGATAAAAATAAAATCTTAGGCGATCGAGCTTTAGAAGATCCGGCAAAACGACAACGCCGAGAAATGCGTTCTTCACTTAGGCAATTAGCGATCGCCACAATATTGCTGGTATTATCAGGAATTGGGCATTTTGGTCATATGACTGGCTCAATGCAGCCACTAGATAACATCTGGCTTCACTGTGGACTAGCAACAGTGGCGTTACTAATTCCCGGACGCCCGATTTTAGTAGATGGTTGGCGGGGTTGGCGGCGAAATGCGCCCAATATGAACACTTTAGTGGGATTGGGAACTCTCACGGCTTACACTGCGAGTTTGGTAGCGCTGCTGTTCCCCCAAATGGGTTGGGATTGCTTTTTTGACGAGCCAGTGATGATGATCGGCTTTATTCTGTTGGGGCGGACATTAGAAAGATATGCTAGAGGTCGTGCTGCTGCTGCATTTAGGCAATTGCTGGCACTTCAGCCCCAAGTAGCGCGATTAATTGCCAACCCAGAAAAAGCCGGCAACAGTTCGCCTGTCGAAATTCCCGCAGAGCAAGTGCGTGTGGGAGAATGGTTGCAAGTACTGCCAGGTGATAAAATCCCCGTTGATGGCAAAGTGGTGGTAGGGCAAACAACGGTAGATGAGTCGATGCTGACTGGGGAAGCTGTACCCGTGATTAAGCAAGCGGGAGATGTGGTGACAGCGGGAACGTTAAATCAGTCAGGAGCGATCGCTATTCAAGCCACACGTACTGGAAGTGATACAACTTTAGCTCAAATTGTCGCTTTGGTAGAAGACGCACAAACTCGTAAAGCACCAGTACAAAAATTAGCAGATACAGTCGCTGGTTATTTTACCTATGGTGTGTTGACAGCCGCTGTCTTGACATTCGTCTTTTGGTACTTTTTCGGTACACATATTTGGCAAAATGTCAACATGGATGCAATGGATATGTCTCACCACGGACAAAGTTATCCTGCCCCTGCTATGTCCGGGCTATTGTTGAGTTTAAAGTTAGCGATCGCTGTGATGGTAGTCGCTTGTCCTTGTGCTTTAGGACTTGCCACACCTACAGCTATTCTCGTAGGCACTGGCATCGGTGCGGAACGAGGTTTGTTAATCAAAGGTGGCGACGTTTTAGAACGAGTACATAAATTAGATACGATTGTTTTTGATAAAACAGGCACTCTCACTACTGGTAATCCTACTGTTACCGACTGCCTTGTAATTAAAGTGGCGGATGAGGCAGATGAGGAAGTAATTTCTCCCCCCACTTTTGTACAGACGTTCCGGTGGAACGTCTCTACCCCCACTCCCTACTCGCTAATACAGCTAGCAGCGGCAGTAGAAAGCGGTACTTGCCATCCCTTAGCAAAAGCGATTCAGCAAGAAGCGCAGCAGCAACAATTATTAATTCCAGATGCTAAAGACTTTCATACCGAACCAGGGCTTGGCGTGTCTGCTGTAGTAGAAAATACAAGCGTCATTTTAGGTAATAGCGACTGGTTAAGTTGGCACGGAATTTCTATTAGTGAAACTGCACACCAGATGGCGGAAAAATTGGCAGCAAATGGTAAAACAGTCGTTTACGTCGCCGTAGAAGGGATTTTAACCGGGTTAATCGCCGTTCAAGATACCCTCAGACCAGACGCTAAAGCAGCGGTTGACAAATTACGCTTGATGGGTTTGCGGGTAATGCTGCTGAGTGGCGATAGATTAGAGGCAGCTAGTGCTATAGCCAAACAATTAGGACTAGATAGCGAGAATGTAATGGCAGGTGTCCCTCCCAGCAAAAAAGCAGCGGCGATCGAGGCTTTGCAGAAAGGGGGATTGGGGACTAGGGGACAAGCAGGACGACTTGGGGGACAAGGGGGACTCCTTGGAGACAAAAAGACTTGGGAAACTCCTAACTCCTCACTCCTCACTCCAAACTCCTCACTCCAAACTCCTCACTCCCCACTCCCCACTCCCCACTCCCCCCTCCCCCCCTCCCCCCCTCTCCCCATCTCCCCCCACTCCCTAGTGGCGATGGTTGGGGATGGTATAAATGATGCCCCGGCGTTGTCGCAAGCTGATGTGGGAATTGCTTTACATTCGGGGACGGATGTGGCAATGGAAACTGCTGAAATTGTGCTGATGCGCGATCGCTTAACCGACGTTGTAGAATCTATTCAGCTTAGTCGTGCTACCTTCAACAAAATCCGTCAAAACTTATTTTGGGCTTTTGCATACAATACATTGGGCATTCCCTTAGCAGCTGGTGTGTTGTTCCCCAGTTTTGGTTTTGTTCTCAGTCCATCTGGTGCTGCTGCTTTAATGGCATTTAGTTCTGTTAGCGTCGTCACTAATTCATTATTATTACGTCGATTTGCCCATCGTCCGTAGAATCCTCCTCTAGAGGTAAAATTTTTCAGCACAGGTCTTGGTTTTGCCCATCTCAGGTTAAACTAAGTCGTTAGTCAGGTTATGGGTGCATCTCACAAAGCCTGTTGACACTCTTAAAAGAGCAACAGCAGCCAATCATGATAGAACATCTTCGTTCTTTCATATTGCAAGTCAATATGCAATTCAAATGCATATTACATTAGTAGTACAGACTTGGAGTGCGCGAAAATGGCAAGAAACTACACCAAACAACTTTTAATTAATTACACAACCACTTCTAGCAACGATTTGTCAATGGCAGCAGAAACTAAGCTAGCAGAAACTAATGAAAGCCATCTACTGATTATTGAAGATGACCAAGGACGCAAAGAATTTATGCTCTCACGTCCTTTGTATTCTATCGGTAGACGCGACTGCGATATTACTTTAGTATCGCAGTTTGTCTCACGCCGTCATGCCACATTAGTTAGACTGCCACGAGACGATAAAAACCATAGTTATTATTATCGGATTGTCGATGGTGATGCCAAAGGCAAACCTAGCGCCAACGGTTTAATGATCAATGGTCGCAGGATACCAGCACACGATCTCAAAAATGAAGACGAGATTGTTTTTGGTCCTCAGGTACGTGCTATTTATTATTTGTTAAGAGATACTGCACGACCCATAATACAAACAGATGCCACAGAGTATGATATCACACTCATAAACCCTGGCATGGCTGAAGATATAGACGAGGATATTGAAGATTGAAAACTTGCCAAAACTGGTATGTTTTTATTATCATCTTCCTTTTTCGCTATAAAGGCGTGTTGCTAAAGAACCGCTTAATACTCAAAAAAGCAACCTTGAGCAAACGCCTTTGTCATGAGTACCACTGCCTACCCCGCAATGGTTTCAATCAAATGCCAATGGCGGTTATGTTCGATCGCCTGCTTGAGGTATTCAAACACTTGGCGGCAGTGATTATCAAGTTGAAGAGGCAGTTCCTCATTTTTAATCACAATACTCATCCGGGTTTCTGTTTCCGTAGCTGTTGACTTATCAATCAAAACTTCCACCTTGACTAACTTAGAGAAGGAAACACTACCAGGAATTTCACGAGCCATAATGTAATCGGCAGTATAGTATTGAACATCAAACTCACAGTCTTGCAGAAGTTCTACAACCAACGGCTGGAGATGGTCAATAGTCACAGAAACAATAAATGAACACGTATAGCGAGCCATAGCCCCAAGCAAACGCAACACTCCGTCCATCCTATAATATCGAAGCATGTAAAAGGCAAGTAGTTATAGATTCATAATTAAACCAAAGTCGTTAGTGAGAAGATAAAGCAAAACAAGACACAATAGTAAGTTGGGCAAAGGTGCAAAATGAAAGTAGCAATTACCGGGGCAACAGGATTTGTGGGCAGTCGTTTGGTAGAACGACTTCACTCTGAAGGTCATACAGTGCTAGTGTTAACTCGCAACACCACCTTTGCCCAAAAAGTTTTTCCTTCTCAGGCTTTTCCAAAGCTAGAAATTATTGCTTATACACCAATCTCTGATTCTTGGCAAGATGCAATATCTCTTTGTGATGCTGTAGTCAATCTTGCTGGAGAACCCATCGGTGAGGGACGTTGGACACCAGAACGCAAGCAGGAAATTCTCAACAGTCGCAAACTGACTACGCAAAAAATTGTCGAAGCGATCCAGATTGCTAACCCCAAGCCATCTGTATTAGTCAACGCTTCGGCTATTGGCTATTATGGCACCAGTGAAACCGCTACCTTTGACGAAACCAGCGCTTCTGGTAACGATTTTCTCAGCTTTGTCTGCCAAACTTGGGAAGCTGAAGCGAAAAAGGTAGAAGCATCTGGTGTGCGGTTAGTTATTCTGCGTTTCGGTATTGTTTTGGGAACCGGTGGTGCTTTGGGCAAAATGATTACCCCCTTCAAACTCTTTGCTGGTGGTCCCATTGGCAGCGGTAAGCAGTGGTTTTCGTGGATTCACTTAGATGATATAGTGAATTTAATACTGGAAGCTCTAACTAAACCAGAAATGCAAGGCGTATATAATGCTACTGCTCCTCATCCTGTCCGCATGTCAGAATTATCCCAGACTATGGGGCAAGTAATGAATCGTCCTTCTTGGTTGCCGGTTCCTAGTTTTGCGATCGAAGCTCTTTTAGGTGATGGAGCGATCGTAGTTCTCGAAGGTCAACAAGTCCAGCCCAAACGCACCTTAGAAACAGGTTTTGAGTACCAATATCCTAACTTAAAACCTGCCCTAACAGAAATTCTCAAATAAAGTTACTTCTTAATTCGTCTCGTAGTGAGCGGTTTACCGCTCATACTTAGTTATCAAATTAAGCGGCTAATTTATAATCCAATCCAAGAGGTAATCGTGCAGTGGATAAGCTAGAACAGTATCGCCAGTGTATTCAAACCCTACTTAGCAAGTATGTTGCCACACCGATCGCCAACGGTGAAATTGAATCACAAACTGTTTTTGATCTGCAACAAGATCGCTATCAAGTGATGAATGTTGGTTGGGACGGCGATCGCCGCGTACATGGCTGTGTCTTACACTTAGACATCAAAAATGGCAAAATCTGGGTGCAACACAATACAACAGAATTGCGAATTGCTCATGAATTAGCTGCAATGGGAATTCCTAAAGAAGATATTGTGTTGGGCTTTCAAGCGCCTTATGCACGGGAATACACCGGATTTGGCGTAGCGTAAACTTGCCGCTAACTACTGACTGGAGAGGAATTTTTTAGAAACCCAATTGATAATACCGCTCAGAATAGCACCACCCATGACTATGCCGATCGCCGGATTAAACACTGGTTGCCAGAGTTTATGCCACAAATCCAGACCTAGATTTACTCCAGCAGCATCACCAATCGCAGCGATCACCAACCACCCAAAACCTAAAAAAACCAAAAATACATCCGCAACCAAAATTAAGTTTAGCCAGTTTAACAATTTATCTTTCATATAGGGAATGGGGAATGGGGAATGGGGAATGGGGAATGGGGAATGGGGAATGGGGAATAGGGAATAGGGAATGGGGAATGGGGAATGGGGAAATTTCATTAGGGTAAAGGGTAAAGGGGAAGGGGAAAAGGTTAAGAAAAACTTCTTCCTTTCCCCCTTTCCCTTTCCCCCTTCCCCCTCCTTTCTTACCAATGCCCATTGCCCAATTCCCAATTCGCAATTCCCAATTATTCTGGAAACAGCCAGCTTTTGACTTTTAGCAAACTCTGCCAATCTGGTTTTCTGCTTAAACCGTCTTCAATGCTGCTTTTGATATCATCCCGCCATTCAGGGTTAACAAACATTAATTGTTGGGCAAAATCAATATGTTGCCTTAACCCTTTTTCACCTTTTTCCAGCATCGCTAAAGCAAGATTAATCCTTGCTTGTGCGTCTTGGGGATTTAATTTTACTGCTTTCTGGGCAGCTTTTTGAGCGGAGTTGGGTTTATTATCTAGCAGATACAACCACGCTAAACAAGTCCAAGCGGAACTACTTTTAGGAGCGCGATCGCATACTTCTTGAAATACAGGGATTAATTCATCCACTGATTCTCCAGCTTTATAACGTTCTAAACCTGTATCAAACAGGGATTCAACTGTTTGAGTCATAAGTTATTAGTCAAGGTCAATGGTTAAGGGTCAAGGAACTAAAGTCAATGCTTAAGGCTTAACATTCAATGCTTAAGGCTTAACATTCAATGCTTAAGGCTTAACATTCAATGCTTAAGGCTTAACATTCAATAGTTAAGGCTTAACGGTCAATGCTTAAGGCTTAACATTCAATAGTTAAGGCTTAACAATCAATGCTTAAGGCTTAACAGTCAATGCTTAAGGCTTAACAGTCAATAGTTAAGAGTCATAACTTAATTAGTCAATAGTTAAAAAACCTGATACTGTATACTTTTGACTTGGGAGCGTTGACTGTAAGACTATAAACTAAACACCAAAAGATTTACCGCAACCGCAGGTTTGATTGGCGTTGGGATTGGTGAATTGAAAACCACCACCGATCATGGCATCGCTGTAATCAAGCATTAAGCCATAAAGATATAATAAGCTTTTGCGATCGCAAACAATTTTGAAGCCATCATAATCAAACATTTCATCTTGGGGGCTAATCTTACTAGCGTCTTCAAAATCCATCATGTAAGACATGCCAGAGCAGCCACCTTGACGCACTCCTACCCGCAAGCAGAGGTCTGCGCCTTGATTATCCCGTAACCTCTTGACTTGTCGCAATGCGGCTTCACTCAGTTGAATTCCCCGTTGAGATACTTGTGCTTGTGTCATCTTTTCAACTCCTTTATGTGGTATAACCAGAACCTTGTCTGGGCAAGTTTATAAGTTGAAACCCCAAGCTCTCACGCCGAGGTCGTTCCTTGCTGTTTTTGTATTTATTCTAGCGGCATTGATGTCCCAGAGTACCAAATTGTAAATACTCCTTTAAAAGCCGCAAAAAGCAGCCAAAGATTTTTATTCTAGAATTGAGGGACTTGGTGTTTACAATTCGGTGTTTTTGAATAGCAGGCATGGTAGCCAGCAGCCTAACCCTTATAAAGGTGCAGCCGTGTTAATTAATTTGAGCGCTAACGCTCGCCATTTTCCTTAAGTTTACTTGCACATTGCTTGTTTTGACTCTTCTTTACTTTATGACAAGTTTTAATCGCTCTACCAGTCGTCGGTTGCAGAAACTAATTCAAATTCCTTCTGTATGGGAGGGCGATCGCCGTCCGATGTCATCACCAAGTAGAGATGACTCGGAGGAAAAAGGAGAATGCATTCTTTGGGTAGATGGTTCGCAAGGAATTGTGCGGGGGATGGATGTTGTCGATCCAGACACCGGTCCAGAGGCGATCGTTCGCACTCTCATGCGAGCAATGGAACATCCCCACAGTCCCGCAAAACCAGCTCGTCCGCAAAGAATAGTCGTCAGAGATCGCGAGATCCAATTTTACCTGCGTGGGGTACTGCAAGATTTAGATATTGCTATTGACTACGTGCCCGAATTGCATTTAATTGATGAACTGTTTCGCGGATTTGAGGAAATTATTGATAGTCAAGTCCCCGAATTACCTCCACAGTATGCGTCAACCCTCCGCGATAAAGCATTGGCAATATGGCAAGCAGCTCCTTGGGAATTTTTGGAAGAGCAACAAATCTTATCAATAGAAATTAATAAGTGGGATGTTGGTACACTTTATGCCTCAGTAATGGGAATGCTGGGGATGGAGTATGGAATTTTATTTTATCGCTCAGAGGATTCTCTCAAACGATTTCGCGCCACGGTTTTAAGAGATGATGAATCGCAAGAGCGTTTAGAAGAAGCTTTTCTCAAACAAGATTGTCTGTTTCTCACCTTTGAGCGTAACAACGCCATTGATGAAGATGAAGATGATGTTGACGATCTTGCAGATTTGCCGTTATCGGAAATTGACCCGACATTCGGCAATATCCACCCTTTAGAAGGACTGCGGTCTGTTTTGTATGAAGAAGAAGCGCTGGTAGTCTTGATGGCTCTAGAAAGCTTCTCTCGCTTTATCCGCGACTATCGGCACCAGCTTATTGGAGAAACTTTCCTTTCCCTAAGCCGTCGCTATCGCATTACAGTGCCATCGGATGAATTAACTAAATCAGTTAATGTCACCGTTTCTACGATGCCGCAGTTAGCAGCCGAATTAGAGGAAATGGCAGGCTTTAGCAGCACTGAGGAGGGGGATTTTGCCAATAACCCGATGTTCCGCTCATTGCGAGATGACTTGATTCCGGAAGATTCTTTTCTCAGCTTGGGTGTAGTGTCTTGGGAAATGTTGGAGTATTTACGCAACGGTGTAACATACCATCAAGCGGGCGAAATTCAACAAGTAGGTGACGGATTGCCTGTGATTTTAATTCAGACTTCTCGTCCGAAGGCGAAGATTGTAATTGAAAGTGTTGAAGCTGCTGGGGGACTTAAAGCAATTTGTTTTAATCCCGGTGCCGATCCTTTTGATGGCGATCGCTACGACTTAGGGTTATTGCAAACTAACAATGGCGAATTATTCCTCTTTGGTGAGTTTTTAGACGATGACCCAATTCACGTAGAAGCACGGGCAAAATGGAATCAGCGGTGTAAAAATACTCAGGGTTGCTGCGGCTTGATTATTGCCAAAGGACTTACAGGAGCTTCTCGCGGAAATCCGCAATTGCGAGATATGATGGCTTTATTTGAAGCGCGATCGCTTTCGCCGAAAGAGTTAGGTATTGGCACTCTCCAACTCATGCCCCAACTTCAATTTGAATGATTTTATATTTAATATCATGTCCGTCTTAACATTAATAAAAACATACCTACCGTCGTAGAGACGTGACAATGGAACGTCTCTACATAGCCGAATCATTACGACAATCGGTTATCAAGCAGTTCTTCCATCCTGCTGAGACCTTAGTACTGACTCTGGTTGACTTGAACCAGCAGGTAAAGCTTCACGCCTCGCTCTTGACGCTCCATTGTGATTTGGGCTTTCTGGAGGGTTCGAGCCTCCTGGTGGACGCTTGCGAGAAAATATAGCGGCTTCCGCACTCTTCACCAAGATGTACAGAATAGGCACCAAGAACAAACTTAAGAACGTTGCCAAGAGCAACCCCCCAAAAAGCGCTGTCCCCAAAGACCAACGGCTACTCGCTCCAGCACCCTCAGAGAGAACCAAAGGTAAAAATCCTAACAGCGCGGCAAAAGAAGTCATTAAAATCGGTCGCAAACGTTCTTCCCCCGCTTTCACCGCTGCTCGTGTGATGCTCATACCCTCCTCAAGTAGCTGATTGGCAAATTCGACAACTAAAATCGCGTTCTTCGCTGCCAAACCAATCAATGTTACCAAACCTACTTGGCAATAGATATCATCGACCACTTTGGGAAAAAGGCTATCTGTCATAAATACATTCGATCGCAGCCAAATCGCCGTCATCGCTCCCAAGATGGCTAAGGGAACCGTCAGCAAAATAATAATCGGGTCAATGTAACTTTCATACTGAGCTGACAGCACCAGAAAGACAATCACGATCGCTAAAGCAAAAATCAACGCTGTGGCTCCTCCAGAAGTCTTTTCTTGCAAATAAGTCCCCGTCCACTCGTAACCAAAACCTTGGGGTAAAACCTCTTTTGCTACTTCCTCCATCGCTTTAATCGCTTCTCCAGAACTCGCACCAGTCGCCGGAGCGCCCTGAATTTTGATCGATCTATACAAGTTATAATGCGTGATGGTTTTCGGTCCGACAAAGGGTGTAACTTCCACCAAATTGCTCAAAGGAATCATTGCCCCATTTCTAGAGCGAACATACAGCTTGCCAATATCATCAGGATTAGAGCGGAAAATCCCATCTGCCTGGATATATACCCGATACTGTCGCTGTCCCTGCACAAAGTCATTTACATATTGTGACCCTAAATAACTTTGCAACGCCCCAAAAATTTGATTGATATCTACATTCAGAGCTTTAGCTTGGTTGCGGTTCACCTGAATTTGAAATTGGGGAGTATTTGCAGTGAACTGAGTGAAAACTCGTTGCAAAACAGGCTTTTTATTCGCTGCTGCAATAACCTTTTGAGCATTCTCAACTAAAGTTTCAATGGGAGCGCTCCCGGTTCGGTCTTGAACGATAAACTCAAAACCACCCGTACTACTCAACCCGCGAACCGGTGGAGCATTCACCGCAATTACTCTGGCTTCTGTAATCGTTGAGAGCTTCTTATTCAGGTTCTGAAGTATTCCATAAACAGATTGAGATTCTTCAGTTCTCTCTTTCCAGGGTTTCAAGTTGGCAAACGCAATTCCTAAATTAGAAGCATTTCCATCGAAACCAAAGCCACTGATCATAAAACTAGCTCTCACCTGGGGAACCGATGTAACTTCTTTCGCAACCCGCTCCATAATAGATTCGGTATACTTCAAAGAAACTCCATCCGGAGCCTGAACAATCACAAAGAAGTAACCTTGATCTTCCTCTGGAATAAAGCCGGTAGGCACTGCTTTGTACATGAAAACCGTTGCCGCTAAACCAGCGAGAAAAACTCCAATGACAATCGGCTTGATATGAGTCAGGAAGCTAATAAACCCGACATATCGGCGCGTAAACCAAGCAAATCCGCGATTAAACAGCCGAAAGAACCAGCCTAAAGGACCCCGTCCAGGTTGAGCTGGGCGCATCAGGATAGCTGCCATACTGGGAGAGAAGGTTAGGGCATTGAAAGTCGAGATGGCGATCGAGCAAGCAACAGTTAACGCGAATTGTTTGTAGACAATACCAGTGGTTCCCGGAACAAAGGCAACGGGAATAAACACCGCCATCAGTACAAGTGAGGTGGCAATAATTGCTCCAGTTAACTCCTTCATTGCCTCCACAGCTGCCTCAAAGGGCTTCATGCCCTGCTCCAGCTTAACTGCGACTGCCTCCACTACAATAATCGCATCATCAACAACGATACCGATCGCCAGAACGAAACCAAATAAGGTCAGTGTATTGATCTGAAATCCTAAAACTAACAAAGCCGCACATGTCCCAACCAGAGAGACGGGAATCGCAACTGTAGGAATAATCGTAGTCCGCCAGTCTTGCAAAAAGACAAAAATTACCAAGACTACCAGGATAATCGCCTCAACCAAGGTGTGCAGCACCTCTTCTAAGGAAATTTCCACAAACGGAGTAGTATCAAATGCAACTTGTCCCTTCAGTCCGGGTGGAAAACTCTTCGCTAACTCTGTTATCCGCTCCTCAACAGCATGGGCAACTTGTAAAGCATTACTACCTGGAAGTTGATATATCCCCAAACCTACGGCTGGCTTCGGATTATTTCCTGGTAAGGTAAATTTAGCATCAGCAAGATAGTTCTCTGCTCCTAGTTCAACTCGACCCACATCTCTGACTTTAACTAAGGTGCTACTGGTGGGATTGGTGCTATTGCC
This sequence comes from Hassallia byssoidea VB512170, assembly GCF_000817785.2. Taxonomy (GTDB): domain Bacteria; phylum Cyanobacteriota; class Cyanobacteriia; order Cyanobacteriales; family Nostocaceae; genus Hassallia; species Hassallia carrinoi. The sequence goes on from NZ_JTCM02000047.1 coordinate 30,645, forward strand.
AATTTGACCCACTTTCAGCACCATGTCTTCAAATTCAGCCACATCTTTGAATCGACTACTTGCCCGCAAAGCAAATTCAAAGCTTTGATTATCTGGTGCTGGTTCCTTACCAATTGCCCCTGCACCTACCTGAATATTCTGTTCTTGAAGGGCAGTTGCTACATCTTGGGGTGTCAGTTGATGTTGAGCAAGTTTGTTAGGATCGAGCCAGAGACGCATTGCATATTTGCGCTCCCCAAAAACCCTGGCACTTCCAACACCAGGAATCCGTTTGATTTGATCGAGAATAAGCAGGTCAACATAGTTACTAATAAAAATGTTGTCATACTCATTATTTTCTGCGTAGAACCCATAAACCAAAAGCAAACTGCTCGATGCGGTTTCAACATTAACACCGGTTCGTTGAACAGTATCTGGCAATTGAGGTTCAGCCAGGGCTTGTTTATTTTGAACGTTGACTTGAGCAATATCGGAATTGACATTAGTTGGAAACGAGACAGTTATACTGCTAGCACCATCGTTACCCGTGTTAGAAGACATGTAAGACACGTCTTTAACGCCATTAATTTGTCGTTCAATAATGTTGGTAACAGTATTTTCTGTTGTTTGAGCATCTGCACCAATATTGTTGGAGGTAACGGTGATTTGCACCGGAGCGAGGTCTGGTAGCTGAGAAATAGGCAAAATCGGAATACAGATGCTTCCCAGCAGCAAAATGATGATTGTACAGACCGTCGTCAGGACTGGACGTTTAATAAACGTATTGACAAACATAAGCTATTAAAATGGGGCATTGGGCTAGAGAAAGTTAATTTTCACACATGCGTTGTGCGATGCCAATTTCATCATTGTTTAGCTACAAGATTGAAGAACACAATTAAAAATTAAAAATGCTTTTTCTAATTTTTTAATTGTTAATTTTTAATTGACTCTAATTGCTCGCTTCTTCAGGCGCAGGCTTGATAGGAGCATTATTAGTTAAGCTAAGAATACCGGAAACAATGATTTTTTCACCAGCTTTTAATCCTTCAATAACTTGATAATTATTGCCCTCAATTGCCCCTAACTTCACTGGCTTTTGTTTGGCTACTAAGGTCTGGGTTTCTGCTTGAGGTTGTTCTGGCGCTTCAGCCACAAACACAAAAGTCTCTCCTCCCAAACGAGATATTGATGTAACTGGAATTAAAATTCCTGGACGCTGATCCCAAATTACTCTGGTTTGTACTGACTGACGATTGACCAGTTGCCCGCCAAAATTGGTAAAAGTAGCTTTAGTTAAAACTGTCTGCGAGTCAAAATTGACATTTGGGGAAATAAAGCTCAATCTACCACCTGCTGTGACTTTGCCTTGAGCATCGAGCATTTGCACTGGTAATCCCAAGCGCAACAATTTGGCTTGGTCGAGAGGAATGTTTATATTTAGTTCCAAAGAGTCATTTTTGGTAAGTGTGGTAAGTTGATCTCCTTTGCTGACATACTCTCCTACCTTCACCGGGATAGCACCGATAATACCAGCAAAAGGAGCGAATACCTTAGTGTATTGCTGTTGCACTTGAGCCGCTTGGACTTGAGCAGCAGCTTGAGTTACTTGCGCTCGTGCTTGGGCGATTTCTTCCGGACGGGAGCCGTTCTCTTTTTGCCTTAAGTTTTGTCTTTGCTGTTCTAAAGCACCTGCTAACTCGCTGATATCAGAACCTCTGCTTTGGCGGACTTGCTCTAAGCGTTTTTTGGCTGCAATCAGCGCAGCATCAGCACTGCGTTGTTCCCTCTGATATCCTTCTAGGGTATCTTGAGAGACTGCGCCTTCTTTTCGTAATTGTTCGTATCGCTTTGCTCGCGAACCTGCAAGTTCGAGATCCGATTGAGCCGAATTAACTTGAGCTTCAGCCTGTTGAATTTCCGCCGGTTGCGATCCGCTTTGGGCATCTCGAAGTTTTGCTTCAGCTTGAGAAACTTGCGCTCTGGCTTGAGCGATTTCTTCAGAGCGCGTACCTGCTTTGAGTTCGGCAAGATTTGCTTGCGCTCTTTCTAGTGCCGCTTTTTGTTGGAGGAGTTGGGCATTAACATCATCGCTTTCCAAGGTAATAATAACTTGCCCTTGTTTAATGCGATCGCCTTCTTTAACAACAACCTGGCTAATTCGCCCTTCTATTCGTGGCTTTATTGGTACTGAGCGCGAAGCTTCTAAAGAGCCGATAAATTCCGAACTTTCTCTAATAGTTCCAGTTTCCACAGTGGCTAGCTTAACGGGAATTGCCATCGGTTTTTTGGCGGCTGCCTCAGAATTTGCATTACCACGACTTTGCCACCAACGCCAACCGACACCTGCACCACCCAAGATTATCAGCATAATTCCCAATATCATCAGCCAACGCCGCTTTTTAGGTGGTTGAGGTTGCTCTGATACGAATTCTTGTTCTTGTTCAACTTGACGGTTATCAATAACAGTCAGGTGTTCTGTTTCTACGGATACAGGAGACTCAGGTAAATCAGAATGAGGCATCGTTGTTTTCTCTTCTTTTACTTAGACTTGGGCAACCTGGTTTTGGCGGAAAAATCCGTGTTTAAATAATTTTTACGCCATTTATCTATGTAACTTGGCTGGATGTGTCTTTTATCAACTTTATATTTCGTATATACAAAAAACTTGAATCAATCCCGCTTCATTTTTTCAGATAAAAATTATCTGTATTTATAGGCATAATGCTGATACCACGGACAAATAAATCAACGCAAGCATCGATGTAACTTTCACGGCTATAAGTTACTGTAGTTGGGGTAGCAGTACGACGCAACATTCCCGAAAGCAGCATACCTGTAAACATATCTACTGCTATTTCTGCATCTATCTCTGGACGTACTGTGCCGTTTTTTTGATTTTTCTGCAAGTATGCAATTAATTTTTTATACAGCGATTCAGCAGCATCATGTAATATTTGACAGGCAGCATTAGGATGTCGCTTCGCTTCCCCAATAAATGTCCGAATTAAACCTTCATGTTCCTCCAACATTTGATTGAAAAGTGTTGCATAATGTCTTAAGTCGATGAGTAGATCCTGAGTCCATTCGTCCTCATTGGCTAAGGCTTCAGCCTGTAAAGCTATCATTTGCTGGATCACGGCTGCTAGTAGTTGCTCTTTGTTTTGAAAATGGCGAAACAAAGTTACTTCGTTTACCCCTGCAACACGCGCAATTTCACGCGTTGTCGCTCCAGATAAACCTGCATTCGCAAATACCTCAGTAGCTGCTTTAATCAATCGCGCACGAGTTTGAGCTGTCTTCGATGCAAAATTCTCCACAAAACGAATGCAAGTAATTACTTGCCTATATTATAAGCAGATAGGGGGAAAGGGGAAAGGGAAAAGGGAAAAGGGAAAAGGGAAAGAATTATTACCAATGCCCGATGCTTATTGCCCATTGCCCAGTCACTGCGTATGGGAAACACAGCTACAATGAAAGTAGTTAGACTTTATTGAGATTTGTAAATTAGGGATAAGCTGTTGTCATGGCTCCCGCTGTTTTAATTCAAAACCTACAAAAGCGCTACGGTACGGTTGAAGCCGTCAAAGATGTCTCCTTTCAGGTAGAGTTAGGAGAAATCTTTGGTTTACTCGGTCCCAACGGAGCCGGGAAAACAACTACTTTGCGTACCTTATGTACTCTTACCACACCAGATGCTGGCAAAATTGAAGTATCTGGGATTTCTGTGCTGGATAATCCGAAAGCTGCCAGACAAAGATTAGGCTATGTGGCTCAAGAAGTTGCCCCAGATAAAGTGCTGACTGGACGAGAGCTGCTACAACTGCAAGCAGCACTTTATCATTTACCCGGCAAGATGATAAAGGAGCGGGTAAATACGATGTTGGATTTACTCGGTTTGCAGGAATACGCCAATAAAAAGACAGGAACTTACTCTGGGGGTTTACGCAAGCGCCTAGATTTGGCTGCTGGCTTACTTCATGCACCAGATGTTTTAGTTTTAGATGAACCAACGGTAGGACTTGACATAGACAGCCGTTTTGTGGTATGGGATTTTCTGCGAAAGTTGCGTGCGGCTGGAACAACGGTATTAATTACCAGCCATTATTTAGAAGAAATTGACGCGCTAGCCGATCGCGTGGCAATTATTGATCGCGGTGTTGTAATTGCCGCCGGCACACCATCAGAGTTGAAAGATAAATTAGGGGGCGATCGCATTACTTTGCGAATCCGCGAATTCTCCCCACAAGAAGAAGCAGAAGAAGCGAAAAACCTCTTGCAATCTTTGCCTTTTGTTCAAGAAGTCATCATCAACAGCGCACAAGGTAATTCCCTCAACTTGGTGGTAACACAGCAAAACGATGCTTTAATTACCATCCAACAAAAGTTGAATTCCGCAGGCTTACCGATGTTTGGTATCGCCCAATCTCGCCCTAGTTTAGATGATGTTTACCTCGCTGCCACAGGACGCACATTGATGGATGCAGAACTAGCTGCCGCAGCAAATCGCGATCCCAAAGCAGAAAAGAAACAAAATATGAGATAGGGAATGGGTAATGGGGAATGGGGAATGGGAAAGAATTACCAATTACCAATTACCAATTACCAATTACCCATTCCCAATCCAAAATCTAAAATCCAAAATCGATATGAGTGTTACTCCTAAATCTGATATAAGTTGGCAACAACTAGCATCGCCATCAATTAAAGCTGATGCTACTCCTAATTTTTTCGGTGAATTGGTGCAAGAGACGCTTGCTTTGACTCGTCGCTTGTTTATTCAGTTGCAGCGTCGTCCTTCAACGCTGATTGCCGGAATTATTCAGCCGGTGATGTGGTTGGTGCTGTTTGGTGCTTTATTTCAAAATGCACCAAAGGGTATATTTGGCAATACCACAAATTACGGACAATTTTTAAGTGCAGGGGTAATTGTTTTTACCGCTTTTGCCGGGGCGCTGAATGCGGGTTTGCCGGTGATGTTTGACCGAGAATTCGGCTTTTTGAATCGCTTACTCGTGGCGCCTTTGGCTTCGCGATTTTCGATTGTGTTGGCTTCGGCAATCTTTATTATTAGCCAAAGTTTGCTGCAAGCGGCGGTGATTGTGACGGCGGCGGCGTTTTTGGGGGCGGGGCTACCAGATGTAGCTGGTTTGAGTGCGATCGCCTTAATAGTCTTTCTCTTGGCTTTGGGCGTGACTGCTATCTCCCTCGGTTTGGCTTTCGCTTTACCCGGACATATCGAACTAATTGCGGTAATTTTTGTTACTAACTTACCGTTATTGTTTGCTAGTACCGCTTTGGCTCCTTTATCTTTTATGCCCAAGTGGTTGCAGGTTGTCGCTACCCTTAATCCTCTGAGTTATGCGATCGAACCAATTCGCTATCTTTATCTCCACAGTGATTGGGGACTGGGTAGTGTAGTCATGCAAGCTCCTTGGGGTGCAGTTACCTTTGGTGAAGCCTTGCTGATATTGTTAGGCTTTGCTGTTGTCGCCTTATTGAGCATTCAACCCCAATTGCGCCGCACTCTTGCTTAATATGAAAGCATAATTGATGTGGAAATATATTCAATGAGGGGCAAAACTGTATGAAAATCTCATTTTTACCGCTTACCAAACTCGTTATTCTGACTGTGGCTGGAATTGGCGTTACTTCCTTGATAATGCCTAAACCCAGCTTGGCTCAAACCGGTTCGATTAACGATCCGCAAAACGTCGATCCACTAAACAGTACCGATCCTTTATCTCGCAGCAATACTGAGCAAAATCCTTTTAGTTTGTTTCAGTTGATTCATAACGCTAATTTTGGCGGTTTGAACCAGGACTTTGCCAGAGAACAAAATCAACAACTAGATACAGCAGCGTTAGAGTTTAAAAAAAGACAACAACTGCGACTTCAAGGTAAACAGCAGCCAATCAACCCAAGCGTAGGGGTAGCGCCGGTGATTCGACCACCTGCAATAACACCCCAATCGGGTAAGTGATTCTAAAAAGAAAGGTAAAAGTAAGAAGGTAAAAGGGATAAAATTTTTCCTTTTACCTTCTTTGATTGTCAGTTAAGACTTACGCAACTGGCATATCGGATTGCTTCGTAGTAAGCGTTTTAACGCTTATGAAAGGCACTTAAGTGCCTACTACAGCCCAAGAGCAGTTAATACATCGCTGGCGTGGGTGGCTGTGCTGACATTAGCATCAACGTGGGTGATTTTACCGTTAGGGTCAATCACATAGGTGACGCGCTTGGCATAACCGCCGCCATCGACATCGTAAGCTTGGATTAGGCTTTTGTCTTTGTCAGCCAAAAGGGGAAAATTGAGATTAAATTTTTGGGTAAACGCTTGATGAGAAACTTCATCATCAGCGCTGACACCTAACACGACGACATTTTTACCTAGATATTCAGCTTGAGCATCCCGGAAGCTACAGGCTTGTTTAGTGCAGCCTGGGGTGTCATCTTTGGGGTAGAAATACAGAACTACCGTCTTACCTGCAAAATCAGATAAAGAAACGGTGTTGCCGTTGGTGTCTTTGGCAGTAAATGCAGGTGCATCCGTACCAACTGCTAGAGGCATACTTGACCTTTCCTATTTGTTGATTGTTGGTGCATCTGAGATTTTACAGTAATTTACAATCATTATGTGACGCATCGAAAATAATTGGTGCGAAAACAGACAAATCCTTTTATCTTCGGTGAAAAACCTAAATACAAAATGCCTGCGGTTGATTTGCAAAGCCAGAATAGTTTTCTTTATCCTGCCAACACAGTAGAACGAGCGGAGCGATCGCTTGTTTGTTCTCCCTTCAATCTGTGTTTATTTATAGCCATGCGTCATCAAAGTGTACCAGTGGGTGCGATCGCCCTTGATTCTGGTGTCAAAAGTGGCTACACCAAACGTCTTTTGTCAGAATTAGCATGTGATAACGCCTTAGATTGGCTAATTCAAGTCGGTATATTGCGACGCGAAGTCGATGGTCAGGGAATTACAGATAGTTTTCGCCTCACTCCCCTTGGTCGGCAAGTAATAGAAAAACTACAACTTTACCCAAAACGTTCTGCTTCATGGCGCGATCGCCTTTATGATTTTCTAACTCGCACTTTTAGACTACCTTTTTAGATTTTAAAGATAAAGAGTTAGCATTAAGCAATCAAAGGGAACAATATATACGGACTGGGGACTAGGGACTGGGGACAAGGGGACAAGGGGACAAGGGGACAAGGGGACAAGGAGACAAGGGGACAAGGAGACAAGGAGACAAGAGTCAAGAGTCAACAGTCAATGGTCAATATAAGTGACTTTGGACTTTGGACTTTGGACTTTGGACTTTTGACTCTTGTCTCCCCATCCCCCCCTCTCCCCATCCCCCCCTCTCCCTAGTCCCCCTTATCTGGAAAAATCGCAATATTTATTTATGAAATCAATTATGGTAGTGGGGACAACATCCCACGCAGGGAAATCACTGATAACCGCAGCTATTTGTCGCCTTCTAGCGCGGCGTGGTTGGCGAGTGGCTCCCTTTAAAGGTCAAAATATGGCTTTAAATTCTTATGTCACCGCTAATGGAGGTGAAATGGGTTACGCGCAAGCGGTACAAGCTTGGGCTGCGGGAGTCGTTCCTTGGGTGGAAATGAACCCAATTTTACTCAAACCCCAAGGAGATATGACCTCCCAGGTAATTATTAAGGGTAAGCCTGTAGGCAAAGTGGGTGCCGCAGAGTACTACGAGCAATATTTTGAACTGGGTTGGCGAGCAATTGAAGAATCGCTTCAGCATTTAGGAACAGAGTTTGATATGCTGGTTTGCGAGGGTGCCGGTAGTCCTGCGGAAATTAATCTCAAGCACCGCGACTTGACAAATATGCGGGTAGCAAAACATTTGAATGCAGCCACGCTACTGGTAGTTGATATTGACCGGGGTGGTGCTTTTGCCCATGTTGTGGGAACCTTGGAATTACTAGACCCAGACGAACGCGCTTTAATTCGCGGTGTAGTGATTAACAAGTTTCGGGGACAGCGATCGCTCTTGGAACCAGGAATCAAATGGTTAGAAGAACGTACTGGTATCCCCGTTGTCGGTGTAATTCCTTACTTAGAACATCTGTTTCCGGCAGAAGACTCGCTTGACCTGCTAGATCGTAGATCCCAGAAAAACATCAACGAACTGAACATTGCTGTTATTCGCTTACCGAGAATTGCCAATTTTACCGACTTTGACCCCTTAGAATCAGAATCCTCAGTTGCGGTAAAATACTTAAGCCCCAAGCAAGATTTAGGACATCCAGATGCGGTAATTATTCCAGGGACAAAAACCACAATTCCCGACTTGCTATTATTGCAAAAAAGTGGTATGGCAGAAGCAATTCAACACTATGCCGCATCTGGTGGCACAGTTTTGGGTATCTGCGGGGGGTATCAAATGCTCGGTCAAATGATAGCCGATCCGGAGGGGATAGAAGGACAAGCTGGCAGATATCAGGGTTTGAATTTATTACCGATAAAAACGGTGATTACCGGACAGAAAATCGCCCGTCAGCGCCAAGTTAGCTCGAATTTTCCGCAAATGGGCTTGCCAGTAAATGGCTTTGAAATCCATCAAGGGCGATCGCGCATCGAAATGCCAGGAACAGATTCCAAAGCTTTCCAACCTTTATTTGACGATATTAATTTAGGCTTGGTAGATAGTTGTCAATCAGTTTGGGGTACTTATCTCCACGGCATTTTTGACAATGGTCCCTGGCGTCGCGCTTGGTTAAATCGCCTGCGTCAACAGCGGGGTTTAAAATCTTTACCTACGGGCGTTGCCAACTACCGCGAAGAGCGAGAAAATATTTTAGACTCTCTTGCCACGGAAATAGAACGCCATTTAGACTTAACTCCGTTTTTATCTCAGTAGTATTAGTGTTTTATGAGTGTTCGCGTCCGCTTTTTACCAGATGATGTTACGGTTGATGCCGAAGTGGGAGAATCTCTGCTGGATGTAGCAGATAAAGCCGGAATATTCATTCCCACCGGTTGTTTAATGGGGTCGTGTCATGCTTGCAGTGTGGAATTAGATGATGGTAATATTATTCGCGCTTGTATTACCTCAGTTCCTCCAGCAGATGAGGAGTTGACGATTAATTTGTTTAGCGATCCAACTTGGTAATGGCGTTTATCAGAGAAGTCACAACAAATTTCTAGAACCAAAGTGGATGTTGCTGAATTAATACCAATTTTAATTATTCTCCTACTCGTTGCCACTGGTGTAGCCTTGCTATCCCGTCGGTTGCGAGTTCCTTATGTCACGGGTTTAGTGTTAGCGGGTTTAGCCATCACTGAACTCTTACCACGGCGTATTGGTCTGGATTCTTCCTAATTTTGAATCTGTTTCTGCCGATTCTCCTGTTTGAGGCGGCTATCAATAAATTTATGAGATATGACGTATATTTACAAGTATTGTAACCACTTGCTTGGATACTTTGTCTTGTAATTCCTAAACCAACTACAGAGGGGATAAAGCAGAATTATCATGATTATCCAAATATTGTAAATCATTGGTAAATCATATCCATAATCGGCTGGCATTAGGCGGGAGACTATAAAGGGCATAATAATTGCCTTTAATCCATATTTAGGTAAAGCCACCAAGATAGCAGTTAAATGGATGAGCCAAAGGTGAATTATATAAAAAAATAAAGGAACCTGACCGAATACCACTAGAGGTTGAAAAATCCTCCATTTATGCTTTTCAAACAGGTAAAGCAAGAGCATTGCCAGACCTAGTGTAATTAACAAATAAAGCAATGAAGGTGGATATTTCTGACAGTTAATAAACGATAGTATGGTATGGGAGAAACTGCTTTGCACTGTCCAAGGATACGGGTCGCCATATACATTCAAAGCGCGGAGAACCACGAACCCAGCAATTAAACCCAGCCCCAACCGTCGTAACAATCGCTGCCTGTAAGCTTTTTCTTCTTTAAATACAGTTCCAAACGCATAACCTGTTGCCATTACCCCAATCCAAGGAATCAGGGGATAGCTAATGACAAAAATTTTATGAGGAAAAGGTGTGAACATTTTTGGTTCATGAAGTACTGCCCACAACCAACCCCATCTTCCTAGTTGTTCAACATGGATATTATCAAATAGATTGTGTCCACCTATGAGCAAAATTCCTAGTGCAGCTATTAGAGGAATTGGCATTCTAATTAATGCTGCTAAAACGACCATTGACCAACCAAGTGCCCATAATACCCCCGCTGCCAAAAAAGAGTAGGTTGGGTCAAATAGCCAGCCAAAACGTACCACTGTTAACTCTAGAAATACCAACCACAACCCACGAATTATCAGATAGCGCGAGAGTTCTTGCTTACTTTGTGGTCGCCTCCCAAAGTAAAGATAGACTGCAACCCCAGCCAGAAATATAAATGTGGGGGCGCACAAATGAGTTACCCAGCGAGTGAGAAACAGAGGTACGTTTGTCTGGGTCAAGTCTGTAGGGCGGAAGCGAACATTAGTGAAAAAATCTCGCACATGATCTAACGCCATTAACACCATCACCAATCCACGCAACATATCTATTGATATGATTCGCTTAGTTCGTAACTGGTTAGTGCTAGGAGTTTCATTATTTGAAAAACTCATATTTTATCTAAATTTAAAGTATTTGTTTTCATTGTCCTTATTTTTGCACTTTTATACCCCATCTCCCAATACGGTTCGGATAAAAAATTTACTCTTTTGGATAGGCTTGCGAGCATTTTAGTAGACAATAATTGCTAAAAGCAAAAAATTTATCTATGATAGCCCCCAATCTTGGTAATGGCGTTTCTCAGAGAAGTCACAACAACTTTCCATAACCGAAGTGAATCTTGCTGAATTAGTACGGATTTTAATTATTCTCCTGCTCATTGCCACTGGTGTAGCCCTGCTATCCCGTCGGTTGCGAATCCCTTATGTCACGGGTTTAGTATTGGCAGGTTTGCCGATTACTGAGCTATTGTCTCGTCGCATTGGTTTAGATCCTTCCCTTGTTTTGAATCTTTTCCTGCCAATTCTCATCTTTGAAGCTGGCATCAATACAGATGTCAGCCGTCTACGCAGCACGTTTAAACCAATTGCTCTTTTGGCAGGTCCTGGGGCTGTGCTTTCCAGTGCTATTATTGCCGTCCTGTTGAAATTTGGGCTGGGACTGACTTGGATACCCGCTCTATTTGTAGGAGTCATTCTGGCAAACACTGATACGGTTTCAATGATTGCCGTCTTTAAGGAGATACCGGTACCCTCCCGGCTTTCGACCATCGTTGAAGGAGAAACTTTATTCAACGATGCTGCTGCCCTAGTTTCCTTCAACCTGATTTTGCAAGTATATTCCACAGGTTCGCTGACGTTACTAGAGGGAATCCAACAACTGCTATTTATCGCTCTTGGAGGCTGCCTCGTGGGGTTAGTCTTAGGCTACTTGAGCATACCTGTATTTGCCCGTTTAGATGATCCTCTTAGCAGTCTCTTACTGACGGTAGCAGTTGCATTAGGAACTTTTCAGGTAGGGCAATCTCTAGGTGTATCAGGTGCTGTGGCTGTAGTTATAGCTGGATTAATTTTCGGGAATTTTGGGATTTCTGGCAATACTTCTGCTTCCAGTCGGATCACCTTGTTGAGTTTCTGGGAATATGCCAGTTTTACCGTCAACACCTTTATTTTTCTGCTGATTGGTGTAGAAATAAACCTTATAACACTCTGGAGGACTTTACCTGCTATTCTACTTGCTGTTTTGGCTTATCAAGTAGGGCGAGTTCTTACGGTCTATCCGCTGTTAGCAGGGATTCGTTGGATTGACCGCCCAATTCCGCTGCGCTGGCAACATTTACTATTTTTCGGCAACATTAAAGGTTCACTCTCAATGGCTCTGGCGTTGAGCTTACCGACTACACTACCAGGGCGAGAAGTCCTTATCGCTTTAGTCTTTGGTAGTGTGCTGGTGTCGTTAGTAGGACAGGGTTTAAGTTTGCCGTGGGTGGTAAAACGCTTAAAATTATCTAAATTTTCAGAGGTTCAGCAGCAAGTTGAAGAATTACAAGCTCACTTAATCACCGGTAAGGCTGCACAAGATGAATTAGATAGTCTGTTGAAGTCAGGGGTGTTACCAAAAGCCGTTTATGAAGAGATGCGATCGGCTTATCAGGTGCGAGTGGCAGGAGCAGAAAAGACATTGCGAGAATTTTACAATCGCCGTCCAGAGGAGTTTGACACAACAAGTGGTGAACACACGAAACTTGATGCTATTCGTCGCCGTTTACTGCTAGCAGAGAAAGCTGCACTCAACGAGACAATGCGTAAGCGAATTCTCTCAGAAGAAATTGTTCAAGCACGGATACAAACTATAGATGAGCAACTGCTGCGACTTGAGGATGATTGATAGCTTTTTAAGAACCCTGCACAGAAGATGAGCGCTGGCGATCGCTTTGACTTTTGATCACCCTACCGGGACTAATAAAAGAAATTCCTTGCTGGAATTCAGTAGCAATCATAACTGCCTCCACTACAGGCTCAGAAACTTGTGTTTGGGCTAGCCACTCCACAATAAAGTTTGCTCCTAAACCTCCACTGGTGTCAGTTCTATTCACGACAAAATCACAAGAAGCCATCGTACCAAGTTCAATAGGGCGCTCTAAATATTGTTTAACTAACTTACCATTTGAATCATAGTAGCGCACAGAAGTAATGATGATACGATTGGTCAAATCTGTATTCCGAATACTGAGCGTAGCCGCTAAATTGAGAGTCTTCTGCCGATCATCATGATAGATATGGGAATAAATAGGTACATAAATGGTTTGACCCATTGCTATCTTGAAATTTTTATCCAGAGTCACCACCTTTGCAGATGGAGTTGCCACAGTTGTATCCGATTGTGATGGTGGAACCTGCGCTGATGTGCAAGACGCAAGAAGAACAATAAAAGCAATTGCTAAATAAAAATGTGTGTACAGCTTCATTAAATTTATTTACAGCCTTCGATAAAATCAATGACTTGATGTAATGAGCCTGGTTTTGTCACAATCAGCACAGTTGAACCGGGTTCTAGTACTGTACTGCCGTTAGGAATCATCAAATCTTCGTGGGGATGAGGTTGATAGCCAATAATTAGAGAGCCAGTGGGAAACCGCGAATCCTGAGCAATTTCGGCAATGGTACGACCAACGACGTAGCAATTGTTGGGAATGGAGAGTTTCAAAACTTCAATCTGCCCCTGGTCAAAATGCATCATCGATTCTACTTGCGGATACTCAATGGCATTTACCATCGTTGAAACCGCTAGCTCAACAGTACCAATGATATGGTTGGCTCCTGCCAAACGAAATGGTTCAGCAAAATCAGAATGGCGCATCCGAGCGAGAATATGGGGAACACCGTAGTGCTTGCTTAGAGTCACCATTGCCAAGTTCAAAGCATCATTTCGCAGAGCAGCCACTAAAGAGTCGGCTTTACGAATCCCAGCTTCTAACAATACTTCTGTACTCACAGCACTGCCTTCAAAAGCCATCGCTCCTACTTGTTCACGCGCATAACGGCAAGCATTAGGATCAATGTCAATGACGGCTACAGTATGCCCTAGTTCTACCAATTTTTGAGCCAAACTCAGCCCCACTAAGCCCGCTCCACCAATTAGCACGTACATAGCTGCTCCTGATGTTCAACTTACTACTTCACTTTACAGGCTAGCAAGTGAAGGTATAGCTTGACTGGCTTGTTTGGCATCTTTGAGAGCATCAACCCAATTGTTAAGATTGCTTCTGCTTTAATTAGATTTCACATTCAGAGCGTATTCTCTAAACCGCTCTAAATCAGCTTTAATTGTAGATTCTACCGCTCGTCCCAAAAACAAATTATCCATAATTTTGCCAAGGATACCGGGAATAGCATAGGAAATGCTAAGTTTAACAATGCTGCTATTTTTGCGATCGTAAAAGCGAATCGCTCCTTGATTCGGCAAACCATCAATTGATTCCCATTGAATAATCTGATTGGGAATCATTTTCAAAATCCGGGATTTCCAAGTAAACTGCAAACCGCCAGTATTAAGTGTCCAAAAAGATAGCTCTGGATTATCTTCCGGAACCTTCACAGAATCAATCCACTTCATCCAGCGCGGCATTTGCTCCAAATCTGACCAGAGGCTCCATACTAATTCTATAGGAGCCTCTACCTCCACCTGCACACTATGCTCTAGCCAGTCTGCCATTCTTTCTTTGCGTCCTTCGCGTCTTCGTGGTTCGTTTCCCTAATCTTTACTTCTTCACATTCTCTAAAATTACCTTCGCCGCACGCCGCCCGGAAATTGTCGCTCCCTCCATGCTATCGATATAATCTTGCTGGGTATAACTACCCGCCAAGAAAAAGTTAGGTACTGGTGTCTTTTGGTGAGGACGGTAAACATCCATTCCTGGTGCTTCCCGATAAAGAGACTGAGCAAGTTTTACCACACTGTACCAAGTCATATTTAGCTCTCGCGACGAGGGAAACAACTCATGTACTTGTTTGAGGACGTGAGAAGCGATCGCCTCGTTACTTTGTTTAATAAACGCATCTCCCGGTGTCAGCACCAATTGCAACAACGAACCCTCACCTTCTCGATAATAATCAGCAGGGCTAGTCAAAGCCATATCCGCAAAACAAGAAAAGTCAGCGTCAGCAGTATACAGCAAATTATCTATCCCCGCAGCATGATTTAGCTGTTTGCGTTTTTCAGCATCTTGCAATTCCGTTACCCAACCATCAAACCGCAGCTGCACTGTTGCCACTGGCACGGCTTCTAATTTATAAATATTGTCAAACTCTGACCACTTACGCCACTCTTGTGGTATAATACGCTGAATTCCGGGAACATCGCAAGCAAAGACGTAGGCATCAGCGGTGATATTTTCTTCTGTCTCACCTTGGGCAACCGTGATACCAGTAACGTGAGTTTCTTCTGAGGAAGTAAACTTGATTTCCCGCACTTGGCGACGTGTATAAACTTTGGTTCCTCTTGCTTCTAAATATTCTAATATCGGCTTGTGCAAATACTCATACGGGGAACCTTCAAGCATTCGCAGTATTGATGCTTCAGTTCTGACAGCAAATAACTGGAAAATTGTCAACATACAACGGGCAGACATATTTTCGCAATCAATAAAACCCAATGCATAAGCGATCGGGTTCCACATGCGTTTGATGCTACCATTACTGCCGCCGTGACTGCGGAACCAATCGGCAAAGCTGACTTTATCCAAGTTGCGGATATTTCTCATCGCTCCATCAAAGTCTACCAAACCCCGCACTACTGGGCTTGTAGCTAGAGCGATCGCATTCTGCAATTTATCCAAAACCGAGAGTTGAGAAGTTGTAAAAAATGCTTTGAACCCATTAAATGGCGCACCTGTAAAGAAACGAAAATCTAATTCTCCAGTTTGTCCTCCTTTGTTGATAAAGGTGTGGGTGTGTTCTTTGAGGCGTAAGTTGTCAAACGCCCCTACTTTCTTCATCAACTCAAATAACTGGTAGTAGCACCCAAAAAATACATGCAACCCCATTTCAACGTGATTGCCATCGTTATCAACCCAACTACCAACTTTACCTCCCACAAACGGACGGGACTCAAAAATCTGGACTTCACAACCCGCATCAGCTAAATCTACTGCCGTTGCTAGTCCAGCCAGTCCCGCACCTACGATTGCAACACGCATTCCGTCTTTCCCTTTCAGCTTCTTTACAGATTGTAACTGCGTTGGTGCCGGAATTTGCTACTCGTATTTAGTCAAGAGTCAAGAGTCAATAGTCAACAGTCAACAGTCAACAGTCAATAGTCCTCCTTGTCCTCCTTGTCCCCCTTGTCCCCCTTGTCCCCCTTGTCTCCAAGGAGTCCTCAGCTTTTCGATCCGTTGGTATCGTCAGAAACTTGCAACCCCCGGATCAATTCTCGAATTACATCAGTTGCTGGTCTACCTGTCTGTTGACAATATTTTTCCAGTTTTTCTGCTTCTTGTGTTGCAAGATTTACAGTAATACGTTTCACAGCCCACTTTTTATTAGTCATTATCATCTTTTTTGCTGTATATTAACATCATCAAAGAAATCTAACTCAGAGATGAAAGTGATAAGAATATCAGAGTTTTTGTCAGGAAACAAGCAGCGTCACTAATAAGAAAAATGCTGGTTTTGTCACATAATTCCTTATTTTCTAATAAAATATAAAAACGAAAATTTAATTGTTGCTGTTGTGACAGGACATAGAGCGCACACTGGCTGTAAAAGGAAATGCAGTCAGTGACAGAATGACTTAAGCCATAATGTAAAATTTTATAGATTAAGTTGAGATACCTTCTGTTAGCTAAATAACGCTTGCCAAAATTCGTCATCAACGTTGTCTGATTTTCTATCCAGATCGAGTTCACCAAACACTTCTGGAGAGAACATCTGCCACATAACCTGAAAATATGGCATTAAGGTGTCGGCAAGTTTTGGAGTCAAGAAGAACGCGAATTTCCTGTCCAAGTAAGTGCAGAAGAACGCGAATAAGTTCCCACTGCACTTTTAATGTGGGATAAAGCATGACACACAATGGAAATAATTCTTGTTGAATCTTTGGATATGTCTTTTTCTAAAGCACATACCCAAACGTAGACTTGAAACATTTCTACATCTCGAAGAAGAGAGGTTTTTACCATAGAGTCACTGGACAAACCGGTGTAAGAACGGTAATTTGGATAGATTTCTACTATCTTTTGGAAAACATTTTTGGCAATTTGTGTGCTTAGGGGCAATAGTTGTTGTACTGCTGACAAAGCATGAGAGTCATAATCATGTTTAGCCGCTGCTGCATAAGCGCGTTGCAGTGGCATATACATGCGATCGTCAATGACTTTAAAGTATGCACCAACAAGCGTAGACGCGGAGCGGCTTGTCGTCAGACATCGCTCTATAGAAGACAGTGGTTCTAAAAGCATCTGGCTAGTGTAATGAAATTGCATATTCACAAAGCCAAAAACTCTCGGATCGTCTTTGGTATATTTGCGCCGCATCGCTCCAACATTTGCGCTAATTGCCGTTGCTAACTGGCTAGGTGCTACCTGTTCAGTATAAATTTCTAGCGCCTTTTTATAAAGCAGCTCATCTTCACTCTTCAGTTTCATTACTGTAGATAGTTGTTGCAACGGTGCTTGTTTGGTGTATACATCCTCTTCTGTTTGGTAAATATTAAAAGAATCAGCCGCAATTTCCATTCGTATTAATTAAATTGGGTTTAATGTTATGTCGCTTGACTTGGGCTGCTAAAAGCGCCTCAGTTTTGTTCCAAGCTTTTGCATTAACGCTGCTTCACAAAGAAGGGGAAAGGGGAGGCAGTGCGGTCTTGGGAGCAAATCGCCACTCCCTACAAACTCCTCCACCCCCAAGGGCGGGGTGGCGACCCAAGTGGAGCACCTGCCTATGATTGGGGAAAGGGGAAAGAATATGTTTGGGTATTGTGACCTCCCCCCAAATAAAACCACGCTCCTATCGAGGGGGCTTTAAACCCGTATTGGGGAAAAGAAAAGAAAAAATTTTATGCGTATCTAAAATAATTTCAACATTTCCCCTGTCTTGAAAAAGTCTGAT
>NZ_JTCM02000198.1 GCF_000817785.2 Hassallia byssoidea VB512170
CCCAACCGCAAAAATGCGATGCCGTCGAAATAATTTCAGCCACTCTTTGTTCAAATTGCTCGTTAAAAATTTCTACTTCCGCAGGATACCAAATACAGGCTCCTTGTTCCTCTGGCGCAGTAATGATTTCGCCTCGCTCTATTGCATCAGTTGCGAATAGCTCAAAGAATGCGTTTAAAGCCTGGAATTTATTTGCATTTTCACCAAAAATAAAGGTAAAACTGGGGTCATCAATAAAACCCTGTGTCAAAAGTTGCAGCTATATGAAATTGCCGCCAGAACAAAATCATCATCAACCTAAGTCCAAGACGCAGTGGGAGCAAATAAACCACAACGCAGCTGGTATCGACCTTGGTGGTGGAGAACATTGGGTGTGTGTTCCGCCTGATAGAACAGACAAAAATGTGCGGCGATTTGGATGTTTTACCCCTGATTTAATTGCAATGGCTGACTGGCTAATCGAATGTGGGGTAGACACTGTGGCGATGGAGGCAACGGGTGTTTACTGGATTCCTGTGTTTCAAATTTTGGAAGCAAAGGGTTTTGATGTCAAACTAGTCAATGCTCACCACGTTAAAACAGTGCCAGGACGTAAAACTGATGTTAATGACTGTCAGTGGTTGCAGCAATTGCACACCTACGGGTTGCTGTCAGGCTCATTCCGCCCGGAAGACCAAGTATGCGTCCTACGTAGTTACATCCGTCAAAGAGACAGTTTAATCAAGAGTGCTAGTACTCATGTGAGCGCGAATGCAAAAAGCCCTGATTCAAATGAATCTACACTTACATAAAGTCATTAGCGATATTACTGGTCTGACAGGAATGACAATTATCAAGGCAATAGCTGCTGGACAAACAGACCCACAAGTTTTAGCTGCCCTTAAAGACCCCAGAATTAAAAGTACTACAACAGAGATTGTCAAAGCCTTAACAGGTGACTAACGAGCGTGAACATCTGTTTGTTTTGAAGCAAGAATTAACTCTTTATGAAGTTTATCAGAAAGAGATTGCCTCCCTAGACAAGGAAATTGAAAAATGTCTCGCCTCCTTTGAACCTAAAACAGAAGAGGAACTTCCAACAACAAAGAAAAAACGCAGAAAAAAGCCAACCGCAAACCACCCAAATTTTGATTTGCATTCGTTTCTTTACCGGATCGCAGGTGTCGATTTCACGTTGATTGATGGTCTTGATGCTTTGAATGTACAAACGATTTTGTCTGAAGTTGGATTAAACCCCGGACGGTTTCCAACTGTTAAGCACTTTACCTCATGGTTAGGTTTATGCCCTGGTCAAAAAATTACTGGCGGTAAGGTCAAAAGCTCTAAAACTCGTCCTGTTGTTAATCGTGCTGCTTGTGCTTTTCGCATGGCGGCTTTTTCTCTGACTCAAAGTCGTTCTGCGCGATCGCGCTTTCTATCGCCGCTTACGTTCCCGTTTGGGTGCTCCCAAAGCGATTACAGCTACGGCACATAAACTGGCACGCCTGTTTTACCAGATGTGGACAACTGCAGGACTTTATGCCGACCCTGGCATCGACTACTATGAGCAGAAATACCACGAACATCTACTCAACGCTCTGAGGAAAAAAGCTCAGTCTTTGGGTTTTGAACTTATTGCTCAATCTACTGCCACAGAAAGTGCTTCTTAACGTTCTCAAAGAGACATGGCGATCGCTCTTCGAGAATCAGCAAAGACACACAATTCCCCGAAATCCTTACTCTATCAGCCTTTCAAAATGTGTTTCTTGAAAGGTAACTTTCGATATCACTGCTCATTTGACCCCTCTTCCAACTTTTTACCGTCGTTCGCTCCCTGAGCGTGCCTCTCGGAGAGAAGCGTCTCCCTCCGGGAGATTGGAAAAATAATCTGCCAATTTAACTACAACTGTCGGATAACAATTTATTTGTCGTATTATCACTCTTATTGTCATTAAACTTTAAAATTGATGTAACTTCTATCTGAGCGGGCGTTGTAGCAGTTTGGATTTCTTGGAACAACAGCAGACAAAAAAGGCTTATGCCATGTGCGTATAATGGGCTAATCCTTGATACAGCTTAATTTAGCTTTCTTGCATCATAGAGCGATGCTAATGTGTTAAGGATGACAAATAAGAGCGTTATTTGACAGCTGACGGCAGCGGCATTTAACTGTGTTCAACAATTCTTCAGTTAAATAATAAAATAACTATACATACTTATTAGAGTATTCTGCATGATAAAACAAACCGTTGGTATCACGTCTGTTGGTTATTATATTCCAGCAAGAATTTTAACCAGTAAGGAAATGGCAAAACTAGCCAATTTACCTGAGTTTGTTTTCACTGACAAGATTGGGATAAAACAGAAACCAATTGCAGATAAAGACGAACATCCCAGTGATATGGGAATTAAAGCGGCATTAGAAGCGATAAATCAGGCAAAGATTACAGCTAGTGAAATTGATCTAATTGCTTATTGTGCGGCAGGAGACTATGATTACAGATTTTGGTCTCCTGCTGCCAAAATCCAAGATGCAATTGGTGCAGAAAACGCTTTTGCATTTGAAGTTAGAAATTTTTGCAATAGTGGCAATCTAGGAATACATATTTGTCGAAATATGTTACTGGCAGATAGTGATTTATCTTATGCTCTAGTCGTCTGTAGTGATAAATTGTCTATGCTGTTAGATTATTCAGATGTGAATAGTTTATCAACATTTATCATGGCTGATGGTGCAGCAGCAGCGATATTGAAAAAAGAAGAACCAACCAATCAAATCCTCTTTTATCACGCCATCACAAATGGAAAATTGGTGGATTGCCTCAAAGTTCCATCAGCAGGAACTAAGTTTCCTGTTGGGGGTACACAAATTAACGATGAACTGAATTATTTAAAAGTAAAAGACCCTCAAGAACTAGATACAATCTTATCAAATGTATATTTAGAAAACTATGGTAAGGTGATTCATAAATCATTACAAAAAAGTGGTTATTCGATAAAAGATGTGGATTTTTTATTAACAAATCAAGTAAAAAAGAGCTTATCTAAAGGCATTTTAGAATCTTTAAATTTAAAGGATGACCAGACATTCATTTCTTTACCTGAATATGGTCATTTGGGTGCTGTAGATACCATATTTGGCTTAGCAAAAACTCTAGAGTCAAAGAAAATAAAGCCTGGGAACCTTGTGGTTTTAGCTAGTAGTGCTGCTGGTTTTTCATGGGCAGCGTTAACTATAAAATATTAGAGACACTAATCAAGCATACTCTGTGATGCCGCATACTGGTCTATTTACTACAACACTTCTTTGTGCCTTTGGGATTTATTCTGTTGTGTTTAATGACAACAGCGATAATTCTTGAGTCTTGCGTTGGACAAAGTACAGAGTGGCAGCAGTAATTAAGCGTTTTGGCGATCTCCCACTTTTCTAATCTCATCCAAAAACTTTAGCTGCTGGTATATACAGCTAATCTGCGGTAAATCCACACCCCTAGAATGTGCTTTCCGTAATGGGTTCCCAAAAATTGCTTCTACTTCCAAAGGCCGCCTTTCGTCGTAGTCAATTTTCATGCTGGTACGATAAGGCTTCATCTTCACGGTGTAATCCAACATTGTTTGAATGAAGCTATCAGGAATGATGCGTCCGCAACTAAAAGAACCTGCTGCAACTTCATACATCAACTGTTCAACTAATTTGCGGGTGTGGATATAGGACATTAATTCATCTGTTCTAGCGTTGAGAATTACAGACAGTCCATTATAGGGAATATTCCACACCAATTTTTTCCATCGCCCTAGTAATAAGTCTTCAGCTAATTCCATTGAGATACCAGCACTCTTCAAGTCATCGGCAATTTGCTGCATCTTATCTGTAATCCCAGTAGGATCATAGCCAGAAGCATATCCTCCTAGCGTAATTTGTCCATAGTCGAGATGGCGGATATGTCCTTCTCCGACTTTATTGGAACAAAGAAAACACAATCCACCAATAATGCTGACATTGCCAACTATTTTGGCAACTTCTTCTTCCACCGCCAGTCCATTTTGCAATACCAACACTACCCCATCATCCTTGACGAGTGGCGGTAAAATCTGCG
Source organism: Hassallia byssoidea VB512170 (assembly GCF_000817785.2). Classification (GTDB taxonomy): domain Bacteria; phylum Cyanobacteriota; class Cyanobacteriia; order Cyanobacteriales; family Nostocaceae; genus Hassallia; species Hassallia carrinoi. The sequence goes on from NZ_JTCM02000198.1 coordinate 4,077, forward strand.
GCAATAAATGGTTTTGTGTCGTCTTTAGTGCTACCACCACCACATCGCATGGTGGCATTTTTTCTACATCATTGTAGGCATTGACTTGAGTCAGGGTGAAATCACCATCTTTTGACTCAATAACCAAACCAGATTTACTGACATATTCATAATCACTCTTCAGCAGAAAGTGGACATCTAAACCAGCTTTTTGCAGTTTGGCACCATAAAAGCCACCTAATGCACCAGTTCCTATAATGGCGTAACTACGCTCGGACATTTTGCTAACAATGAGATTTTTCTCTGATGATCATAAGGCAAATACGCCGCACACACACAGCCAAAAACTGCGTTGTCAAGGTTAATTTAGAACAACCTGCTGCCTAGTGTGAAACTACTCTCCTGCAATGATTGATTGAGATAGCTAAAAGCCCAGTCATCTCATAACTGGGCTTTTTTGTATGCGATGTCTAGTTTAATGGGCTGTTGAGTGTCGCTCCTCTTTTCCTCTAAGAATTGGGTGGAGCGATCGCATATCATGATGGAGATATGTGTAGCATCGGAATGAACTGAAGTTGGGGAATGTTGCATCTGGGTATACAATTGCTCAGAAAGCTCTCAATCAGTTCAGTTTAGGAGAAACCGTTAAAAAAAAATACCAGCCGTGTTTTAAATTATTGGTTGGGCGAGTCCTTCCCTAGACAAATGGGGACAGGCTTCATCAAAAATAGTCGTGGGTAATTGCGGATCTACAAAACAAGCCTGTCCCCATTTGTCGT
>NZ_JTCM02000199.1 GCF_000817785.2 Hassallia byssoidea VB512170
GAGCTCCTCCACCCCCGCACAGAAGTGTCCTCCCCTTGTCCACGGACACGTTCTGAGCTCCTCCACCCCCGCACAGAAGTGTCCTCCCCTTGTCCCCCACTCCCCTTTCCTCTACTCACTTTGCCTAAATAAGCCAAACACAGGACCGAGAATTATCCCGAAGACAAAGCCGCCGATGTGTGCCCAGTAAGCAACTCCGCCTGATTCTACACTCATGTTGGCGGCTTGTTGCAGGCTGGCTAGACCAGATATAATATTCTGGACAAAGAAAAGCCCGATGATTACCAGCGCGGGAACTCTGATGGTGGTGACGAAAAATCCTAAGAAAATTAAGGTGACAACTCTCACATGGGCAAAGCGGATAATGTACGCACCTAAAATTCCGGCGATCGCACCACTTGCCCCCAAAGATGGAATTTGCGAATTTACGCCGACAAACCACTGGCACATAGCAGCTAAAGCACCGCACGCCAAATAAAAAATTATATATTTGAAATGACCCAAACGGTCTTCAATATTGTTGCCAAAAACCCAGAGATACACCATATTCGAGATTAAATGCCACCAGCCACCGTGTAAAAATTGTGACGTAAATAAGGTTGTCCATTCTCCGGCAAAGTTGGTGGTTAACTCTTGTGGTATCACCGCATACATCTCTAAAAATGGCTCTAATGCTTGTCCTGACAGACTGATTTCATGAAGAAAAACTAAAATGTTCATCCCAATCAACCCGTAGGTTAAATACGGGGTGATTCGCGTCGGGTTTTCGTCGTAAAGGGGAAACACAGATGTTTTTCCTTATTATTGATTAATTGCAATATATCCTGTTTGTCTTGCCGTTGTTAAAGGGTGCGAAATTTCACTGGCTGGTAAGTGGGTTAGTATAAAAATGAAAGTTTGTAGTCAGCGCTTCAGCGCGCTTTGCGCTAACTACGAGTAAAGTTGATGCTGAGAAAGCAAATCAATATTTAATCAGACGTTGCGTCTTGATCGTCTCTAATGTGCCTTTATTTCACTGTCTGTACAAATAATCGTCGTTGGATTTATCGCTAAACAAACCTAACACAGGACCGAGAATTGCTCCAAACACAAAACCGCCGGCGTGTGCCCAATAAGCAATTCCGCCGTTTTCCATACCGATGTTAGCCGGTGTTTCTAAACTTGCGACTCCGTAGAAAGCTTGTTGGAGAAACCAAAATCCGAGAAAGAAATAAGCGGGAACGCGGAAGGTAGGAAAGAAAAAGCCTAGGGGAACTACACCGAGAATTTCCGCTTGGGGAAAGCGGAGAATGTATGCACCCAGAACGCCGGCGATCGCTCCACTCGCACCCAAAGATGGAATACTAGAATTTTGTGAAAAGTACCACTGGCTTAACCCTGCCAAAACACCGCAAGATATATAGAAAAGCAAATATTTGAAATGCCCCAACTTATCTTCAATGTTGTTGCCAAAAATCCAGAGAAACAACATATTACCGCCCAAGTGCAACAAACCACCGTGGAGAAATTGGGAAGTAATCAAGGTTGCCCACTCTGGAACTGGTTGATTTAGGGGAATTCCAGAAAAACTGGCGCTTAGTTCTCGCGGTACTATAGCTGCCAAATGTAAAAATCCATTTAATGCTTGGGGAGGAAGACTTGATTCATAAAGAAAAGCAAGGACGTTGGCAGCAATCAGCCCATAAGTGACATAAGGCGTGATTGTTATCGGATTATTATCTCTAATTGGAACCACAAGCTTTTTTACTCATTTTTGAGAAACTAGCCTCACAATACAGAATTTTTTGCCTAGTTTCTTCTAGCCAGTGGGCAGATTTTAGATATTAAGTAGTGAATTTTGCTCAGAATGCCTAGATGATGAGAGCAAATTTAGACTTAAAAACCGAAAGCTAAAAATCCGCCGTCTACTGCGATACATTGACCGGTGATAAAAGATGCCATTGGCATAGAAAGAAACGCCACAATACTTGCAACTTCTTCTGGTTTACCCACACGTCCCATAGGTGTTTGGGATAAAACTAAGTCGAGAAAATCATGGGTTCACGAGTACAGATTTAGTTAGAGGCGTATAAATAGCCCAAGGTGCTACACTATTAACTCTAATGCGATCTTGTGCCCATTCAACTGAAGCGCGATCGCGTTAGTTGATTAATAGCTGCTTTAGTCATACCATAAGGCGCACCCGTGCGGTTAGAAACCAAACCCGCGACAGAACTCATATTAACAATGCTGCTGTTTTGCCCATTTTTGAGGAGAGGGTAAAATAGTCGGCACATCTCAAAAATTGAAGTCAAGTTTGTCTGAAGGATCAACTCATATTCAGCTATCGTGTACTCTGCGACTTTTTTACTAATATTTGTTGCCACATTATTGACTAATATGTCTAATTTATGCATGGTTTTGTCTACCTGCTCAAAGATAGCTTGACGACCATCAGAGTCAGCGACATCTGCGGTAATAGCATAAGCAGGTAATCCCGCTTGTTGCCAAATACTCAATTGTTGATTTATATCAAGAGAATTTCGAGCCACAATCGTGACTTCTGCACCTAAAGATAAGAACTCAGTGGCAACAGCTAGTCCAATACCTTTGGTAGCACCTGTAACCAGTGCTTTCTTTCCTTTGAGTGTCCAACGATCGCTCATTTGTGATTACTGATAATTTCCAATTTTCCGGCTATCTATTAATTAAGGAGTTTATCTTGCTCTGGCAGGGAAGCAAGCACTTTTAGAATTATTACATTGACACGTTTTCTGTGAAAACTGAAAAAATATAAAATAAATTCATATGAGTCAGGGCGATCGCACTAACAAACAAATGTTTTTTTCAAATTCTCTCGAAAATCAACTTAAACGCTGGAACGATATCATCCAAAATCAACCCAAAGATCCAAAAGCTTACATTCAACGAGGCATGGTCAATTTTAAGCTTGCCAAAATTGATGAGTCAATTCAATATTTTAATATGGCAGAGCAACTCGATCCACGTTTGAAGCCGTATTTGTGGCAACGTGGGTTATCTTATTATTATGCAGAAAGATTTGCTCTTGGCGCTCAACAATTTGAAATAGACTTGACGGTGAACGCCCAAGATGTTGAAGAAACAGTATGGCGATATCTCTGCATTGCAAGGCTTGCGGGTGTGGCAGAGGCACGCAATTCTCTATTAATGGTGAAAAATGACCCGCGACGGGTAATGCGATGCGTTTATGATTTGTATGCGGGAAATTCTACGCCAGATAATATTTTAAGTGTTGGTGAGTTAGAAGGCGATCGCGGCAAGTTTTACAGTCATCTTTATCTAGGATTGTATTACGAGGCTGAGAATGATGTGGAAATGGCTTTCAAATATATAGTTAAAGCTGCCGGCAAATACAAAATTGATGATTATATGTGGCATCTAGCGCAAGTACACAAAACTTTACGCGGATGGTGATAGGAAGTTTTGAATGCAGATGTGTTATTTCTCGATTTACAGCCATTTTCAGATGTATAGACCACAGTAGAGACGTTCCGGTGGAACGTCTCCTGTGAGAGTTGTGTAGTAGTCCGTAGTGCGTTACTAAGTTAACGCACCCTACATCTATTGCACCATAATGTTTCGGATTAAGATACTCACAACCTCGCCTGAGTTGGGGGTGCGTGCAAGTGGACTCCAATCACCAACATCTGCATAGCCAATAACTTGTAAGTAGTGAATTGTGCTTATTACAGCTTTTTGAGAACCAATCAAAAGATGTTTGAGCGATTCTCGGTTCTGGGGTTTGGGAGTCAGAAAGACTTGGTACAGGCGTATTTCGCTCGTCACCAGATAAAAAGCTTTGAGTTAAAGAACAATTTGCGTTTGTATCCGATGTAATTATTGTTGCTTGCTGGGCGACATATTGTTCAAACTCAAATTGAGCAACCGCTTGCTCGTCCGGAGTAAGCGCACTTAATTGTGTCCTGGTATGTTATTTGTATCCCGTGTTTAGGGTTTACGCATGAAGGCGATGCGGAAGCCGCCACTTCGCGATCGCATTCTGATTGGCGTTAGAGCGATCGCCAAAGTTATATCTTCAATCGATACGTTGACGGTTTATAGTGTCAACGTATTAAAATAGTATTAATAGGAAAGAAGCAAATTTTGTCTTGATGTGTTGGCGTATCAACACAGCAAGAGGTACAGTCGTCGCGTAAATTAGGTTTAGGACAAAAACTGTATGGTTCCCAAATGCCTAAATATGTTGACCTTTCCCGTTACTGGACAGAAGACAAAAATTTATCTATTCAAAGAGCGAAGGAGATGACAGGGTTAGATAAAAGAACTTTGTCATCTGCCAAAAAAGGACAACTTGAGCGTGGGCAGTTTGAGACTCTTTTTAAACTTAGAGATTTAGCTTCTGAGTTAGCTGGTAAACCATTAACGCTGGAGGAGATTTTTAAAGATGATTGAACCTAAAAGTATGCTAAACTCCTAGGAGAGATTGAGTTATGCTTAATTTCTTGGTTTAACCCACCTTTAAACAGAACTGAAGTTAAAGGCAAAGGGTATATGAAAGTCAGAAAAGTTATAGAACTAGAGGTTCCGGGGCTGGGCGATCGCGTGCGTCAAGCAAGAATTGCTGACAATCGTTCGCACAGCAGAGATTTGCCGTCAGATACCTATGACTACGATGAATCCCCACATGAATGATAAGGCGATCGCCCCTGGGCTGAACCTGGACAAAAATGGACAGCCTTGTTTACTAGATCCTCAACACCCCACGACATTTTCGGATGAAGGCTGTCCATTTTTGTCTATTGTT
>NZ_JTCM02000048.1:0-45254 GCF_000817785.2 Hassallia byssoidea VB512170
CAAAAATGGACAGGCTTCATCCTTTGTGACTCGCTATCGTGTTGAGGATCTTTAAAACAAGCCTGTCCATTTTTGTCTACATGAGTGTGAAACCCCCACTCTTTCTGCAAATTATACCTCTTCTTTGCGACGGACACATTCTTCAAGTCGGCGGAGCCGCCCACAGAAGTGTCCTCGTCTTTGCGACTTGGCGTGAGATATTCTATCTTGACTAAAATGCCACTTTCATGCATTGCGCTAAAAACCGCTGCGGAATTTCTGGACACGCTCCCCAGTGCATATGAATATAAGAAGCGTGAAGATTTGACAAACTCCATCCTTCATCACCTGTTGCTTCCTCAGAATCGCAACGGTAAGTTTGAAACAATGGTAAATTCGGTTCTGGTATTAAGCGAGAACGATGAAACTCATGTCCGTAAATGCTTGCACCTGCATCCACTAAGAGATTATCTTGCAAAGCAACTGCGCGACGATACCCCAAAGTTAAACGTCCACCCATGACAGATTTTGTCGGCAAAACTCCTACCATCGACCAAGATAACCCTTGAAAATCAACAATTTCCTCACATAAATACATCAATCCCCCACACTCTGCGATTGTAGGTATTCCGGCAAGAATTCCTGTTTTAACTGCTTCACGAGCGCTAGTATTTTCCGCAAGTTGTTCCGCAAAAACTTCTGGAAAACCACCACCAAAATACATACCTTGGACATTTTTGGGTAAAGCATCTTCCAGAGGACTCCAGAAAATTAGTTCTGCACCCAGTTGTTGCAGCAAGTCGAGATTATCTTGATAGTAAAAATTAAAAGCGCGATCGCGTGCAACAGCGAGTCGAAGAGGAAAGGGGGATGGGGGGAGGGGGGGAGGGGGGGAAGGAAGACGTTCTGATTTCAGTAAAGGTAATAAGCGATCCCAGTCAAAGCAAGTATCACCTAAATCGGCAAGTCGTTCGATAACTGCATCAAGTTGAGGAAGTTCTGCTGTGGGAACTAAACCCAAATGGCGATCGGGAATGGTAATATCATCTTCACGCCGCAACACGCCGATAATTGGTAATTGTAGGGGTTCTAGGGAATCTTTGAGCAGAGATAAATGGCGATCGCTTCCCACGCGATTTAGTACTACTCCAGCAATTTTAATTCTCGGATCGAAAGAGCAATAACCGTAAGCGATCGCTGCTACAGAACCAGACAATCGACTACAGTCAATCACCAATACTACAGGCAAATCCAGCAACCGCGCAATATGAGCCGTACTAGCGATTGGGGATTGGAGACTGGGGATTGGGGATTGGGAAGAATTTTGCTTAGTCCCTTTGATACCATCAAACAACCCCATTACCCCTTCTACAAGGGCAAAATCTACTTCTTGAATGTGACGCGCAAAACATTGTTGAATGTAAGCTTCCGAAGTCAGCACAGGGTCTAAATTGCGACAAGCACGATTAGTTACGTGCTGATGAAACATCGGGTCAATATAATCTGGACCGACTTTGAAAGATTGTACTATTTCACCACGACGACATAAAGATGCTAAAAGGGTGAGCGTGACAGTTGTCTTACCCACCCCACTACGTTCACCGGCAATAACTAAAGACATTGCTAATTGTTAGTTGTTATTTGTTAGTTGTTAGTTGTTGGTTGTTGGTTGTTGGTTGTTGGTTGTTGGTTGTTAGTTGTTGGTTGTTAGTTGTTAAGATTTACCACTAACCACCATCCACCATCCACCATCCACCATCCACTAACCACTATCAACTATCCACTAACCACTATCAACTATCCACTAACCACTAACAACCAACATTACTTATTATCCAATTTCAGAAACTTAGCTATCACCGCAAGACTTTCTTCAAAAAGTGCTTCATGACCCCAACGTTGCACCTGCTGACTTAGCAAAACTTCCGCTTTTTGTTCAGAAAGTGAAGTCACCTGCTGAAATAAACCAGAAGATTGGGCACCACCTTGGGTTTCCATCCGCATACAGCCACCAGTTTCCGAACAGATAACTGTACCGCAGTCAGCTTGGGGATTGGTCGAGCTCAACCGCAAAGCAATCAAGTCACCCATAATTTCTCCCATATCAGCCACCGGGACACCGGCTAACTCAGCTTGTACTTGGCGTTGGTCTTGTGCAAGAAAGCTAATTTTAGTAATTTGGTAGTCTCCGCTTTCTTTTTCATAAGAAACTGGACTCCATTCCAAGCGACTTGCCAGCCAACCTAGAAACATTAACGCTTGTGCGGGATTGCCTTTTTCGTAATCAATCGTTACTCGGTCAATTTCCCGCAGAGAAGCGCGACGCAAAGGGGGATCGTAAGCTTCAGCGGTTAACTCTTGCCATGCTGACAAACGACGCCAGTTCAAGTCAGCTAAAGGCACGCCAGTTTCTACCAACTCTTGCAAACTGAGCAAATCGCTTTCTGGCTCGTTAAATTCGCAAGAATCGACGATAACATTATTACATACTGCCGCCAGTCGCTTAAATAAAGGATTGTTCGGATCTGGTGTTGCTTTCCACCAGAGAAACTTGGGTAAGCCGCCGATTAACAATGCTGGAATCATACCCCCGATTCGTTCCAAAGCGGCAGTAGTGCCGGTTAGGGTGATGTATTCGCAGCAGATGAGTGTACTTGAGGACTGCTTTTGAATCGGGCAATAAGCAGAAACTTGAGCTTTTACCCCTTCGTCTTCGCCAGCGATTGGGCACAAAGCAATAATTCGGCAAGGGTTGCGGAGGGCAATTTCGTCGGCGATTCTGGGGCTTCTCGCCTCTAAAGTATAGGATGCGTTAGAACCATTTTCCCCCGTTGCGTCGGTGCCATGACGTTTAGCGACTTCTTCCCGCAATTTGGCGAGAGTTTCTGGTGTTGCGGTTCCAGTTTCTGGCAGTTTATGCGTTCTCTGAACTTCGCGTAATGCTGCTTCCATCTGCGGTCCGAGAATTCCGTCAATCGGACCGTTGTAATATCCGGAAGCTGACAAAAGATATTGAGTTTCTTCCGGTTCGTACACCACTAAAGTAAATGTCGTGGCACGAGTAGCCGCAGGAAGCGCACCGTTTGCATCGCCGATACCGTAACTTTGCCAAATTTGACTAAGTTCCGCTTCAACGTCTGAGAGCGAAATATCCTTTGGAGTTTGAAGTGAATAAATAGTAGGAGCTTGGGAAACCATAATATATTTTGGATTTTGGATTTTGGAGCCAAGGATTTTGGATTTTGGACTTTAGATTGTTAATTGTTAGTTGTTGGTTGTTGGTGAGCCAGTGCGCTATCGCGGCTCTGCCGACTTGAAGCACAGCCGCGAACCCGAAGGGTTGTTAGTTGTCAAAAAGAATCACTACCCACTAACTATCACTTCCAATCTAAAATCTAAAATCTAAAATCTAAAATTTTACAGTCTGCGCCAGCGACGACCATCTTGATTAATCAAGAATTCTGCTTCGGCTGGTTCCCAAGTACCAGCTTCGTATTTGGGAACCGATGCTGGATCTGCGGGTGCATCCCAAACAGAAAGGGCTGGTGTGACAACTTGCCAAGCGGCTTCTACTTCGTCGGCGCGTGTGAATAATGTTTGGTCGCCCATCATACAATCGAGAAATAGGCGATCGTAAGCGTCGGAAGTTGCTTGGATGCCAAAGGAACCATAACTAAAGTCCATATCAACCGAACGAGTGCGGAAATCTGCCCCAGGCATCTTGACTTCAAAACGCAGGGAAATTCCTTCATTCGGCTGAATCCGCATCGTCAAAATGTTGGCATTCATTTGTTGCGCGGCTGATTGAAACATCCGAGAAGGAACTTCGCGGAAGTGGATAGAAATTTCACTAACTTTTTTCGGCATCCGCTTACCGGTACGCAGGTAGAAAGGAACTCCTTGCCAGCGCCAGTTGTCAACCAAAAATTTCATTGCCACGTAGGTGGGTGTTGTGGATTTGGGAGCAACTCCTGGTTCTTCGTGATACCCAGGTACTTGTTTTCCTTTCATCCAGCCGGCGCTGTACTGACCGCGCACTGCGGAACGCTCTAAATTTTGAATATCTGCCAAGCGCGTTGCTTGTAAGACTTTGACTTTTTCCGTGCGGAGACTGTCGGCATCCATCGCGTTGGGTGCTTCCATTGCGGTGAGGCAGTAAAGTTGCATCAGGTGGTTTTGCAACATATCCCGCAATGCACCGGAACTTTCGTAGTATCCGGCTCGGTCTTCCACGCCCACGGTTTCTGCTACAGTAATCTGTACGTGGTCAACAAATCGACGGTTCCACAACGGTTCAAAAATCGCGTTGGCAAAGCGAAATACGAGGAGATTTTGAACTGTGTCTTTACCCAAGTAGTGGTCGATGCGGTATACTTGGTTTTCTTTACAATATTTCTGCACCACTCGGTTCAAGCTTTTGGCAGAAGCCAAGTCTCGACCAAAGGGTTTTTCAATTACTAGGCGATGTTTGTAGGGGTCTTGCAACATTTTTTCTTCCCCTAGTTGCTTGATGGCTTCAGGGAAGAAGTTAGGAGAGACGGAAAGGTAGAACATCCGGTTTCCCCGCGTTCCCCGTTTATCGTCTAATTCGCTTAAGAAATTCTTAAGTTTTTGGTAGCTTTCTGGGTTATCTATATCACCAGAGCAGTAGAATAATCCTTGGGAGAAGTCTTGCCAAAGTTCTTCTGGATGCACGCCTCCATGAGCTTCTTCCATGCCTTTCCGCATTTGTTCGCGAAAGTACTCGTGACTCCAATCTCGACGCGCCACGCCAACAATGGTAGTTTCTGGTGCAATGCGCCGCTCTTTTCGCAATTTGTAAAGTGCTGGTACGAGTTTGCGCCAGGTAAGGTCTCCAGAAGCACCAAAGATAACTATGATCTGGGGTTCGGGCATTCCTTGCTGTTGCAGACCTACGCGCAAGGGATTTTCTAGCAGACTAACCATAATAATTGCAAGATGTGGGTTTAAGATTTTCGATTTGGAGTTGTTAGTGGTTGGTTGTTGGTTGTTGGTTGTTAGTTGTTATTTGTTGGTTGTTGGTTGTTAGGATTTAACACTATCCACTAACCACGCTCCCACTAACTACTAACAACCAACCACTAACCATTTCCTAAACTGGTGACAAAACCTTGATTTTGTCTTCTAAGGAATCCATCAATGATTGGAAGGGCTTGACAAATTTATCAATACCATCAACAAGTAGTTCGTCCATAACTTGGTTGATGTCGATATTGATGTCGGGGTCTTTCAAGCTTTCGATGAGCTGGTAAGCTTGATCGACATTCGTCTCAACGCGACTTGCGACATCACAATGGTCGGCACAAGCTTCTATTGTCGCTGGTGGTAGGGTATTAACGGTGTCGGAACCTACCAACTCATCAACATACATCACGTCGCTGTAGCTGGGGTCTTTGGTGCTGGTGCTTGCCCATAGAAGTCGCTGGACTTTTGCACCTTTTGCTGCTAAGGCTTGCCAACGATCGCTTTCAACAATCTTTTTGTACTCTTGGTACGCTATCTTGGCGTTTGCGATCGCCACTTTCCCTTTCACAGCTCTCAGTTTCGCTTCCACGGCAATATCATCAACGCCTTTCTTCAACTTAGCATCAATCTTGCCGTCAATGTTGCTATCAATGCGACTAAGAAAGAAGCTGGCTACGCAAGCTATGTTACTAATGTCTTTACCTTCTTTGACTCTAGCTTCTAAACCGCGAATGTAAGCCCAAGCTGAGTTTATGTAGCTTTGAACTGAAAATAACAAAGTGACGTTAACGTTAATGCCGGCGGCTATCACTTGTTCGACTGCTGGCAAACCCGCTTCTGTACCGGGAATTTTAATCATCACATTTTCCCGTCCAATTTCTTGATAATAGCGACGGGCTTCCTTTATTGTTGCCTCTGTATCATGAGCGATCGTTGGTGGTACTTCTATACTCACGTAACCGTCTAATTTATCCGAGGCATCATAAACTGGGCGTAAAATATCACACGCATTGCGGATATCTGCAAAAACTAGGGATTCGTAAATTTTGTATGTCGGTAAGCTAGCGCGGACGCCTTTTTCTATATCGGCATCATAAATGACGTTTCCGGCGATCGCTTTTTCAAATATGGCTGGATTCGAGGTAATCCCACAAATACCTTTATTTTCCACCATATCTTTCAACTCGCCTGACTGAATCAGGTCACGAGTCAAGTTATCCATCCAGATACTTTGACCGTATTGTTTTATCTCTAATAAATGGTTAGTCGAAGTCATGTGTTTGTTTAACTCCTGTTAATTATGTCTTCAAGTTATGTTTGTCGTCTTTATCAGTTGATACTGACCTTTGAATTTTGACGTTGGTAATATCAAATTGCATCGACCATCTGAGATAATCCCTTGAAAAAGCGCTACCCGTGCGCTCACTAATTTCAATTTAATGGAGGAGGTTGCGCTCAAAGCACCCATGAGGCTTTTGTCAAGCTGTTTTAGTGACCGTTTTGAATAAAAGACTCCACCTTTGCTACATCCTGTTTGCTGCCAATAATCAAAGGGGTGCGCTGGTGCAGTTTTTTTGGTACTATGTCCAAAATATCTACTAGTCCCGTAGTAGCACGACCACCTGCTTGCTCTATTACAAATGCTAAAGGAGCAGATTCATAAAGCAAGCGCAGTTTACCTTCTGGCTTGGGAAGTATGCCTGGGTATAGAAATACACCGCCCTGAACTAAAATTCTGTGGATATCACTAACCATTGCCCCACTATAACGAGCCGTGTAGCCTTCGGTGCGATGGACGTAGCGAATATATTCGCGAATTGATTCGTCCCATTGCCAAAAATTACCCTCATTTACGCTGTAAACTGAACCGTGGGCAGGAATTTGGATATTTTCTTCGGTGAGAATAAACTCTCCTAAGCTGGGATCGAGGGTAAAAGAATGAACTCCCTTACCTATAGTATATACCAGCATGGTGCTCGGACCATACAGGATGTATCCGGCGGCTATTTGTTTGCGTCCATCGGTAAGTAAGTCTTTCGCCTCACCATCAAGATCGTCTCCTTCTTGTTGGCGAATCGCGAAGATTGAACCTAAGCTGAGATTAGTATCGGTGTTAGATGAGCCATCGATGGGATCGTACAATAGCGTGTAGCGACCAATCGGGCAGTTTTCCGGAATGTAGTAGGGTTTTTCCATTTCCTCGGAAGCTAAACGACAAACTAAGCCGCTTTGCTTAAATACCGAGATAAATACGTCGTTGGCGTAGACATCCATCTTTTTGACGGATTCTCCTTGGACGTTGACATCCCCTGTAAATCCAAGAACACCTTCCATTAAACCAGCACGGCTGAGGCGACGGGCAACTAGTTTACCTGCCAGGGCTATGCGATTCATCAGCGCACTTAAATCCTGTGCTTGGGGCGAAAAAGTCTTAAATTGCTGTAGGACGTGACGGGATAAAGTTGTACAATCACGATCTAAGCTTTTGTCTGTGATGTCGTTGTTAGACAACTCAAGAGATTCTGGCGATAGAGCCATGTTTTAGTCCTTCCTAACGACTTTGGTTGGTTGAGGTCAACTGAAGGATAAAGTGTGAAGTGAGCCTGAACGTATTAATACGTTCGCTTGTACCGCAAAGCTTTTTTCATCCTTTATCCTTCAGCCTTCATTTTGTCGCTGCCTCTATCTTAGAAAGGTAATTTGATAACTTAAGTGTGATTTTAGATAAACTAAATATTTCAAGCTTTTTTCGGTCTGTGCCAAAGCGCGATCGCCCCTTAGATAATGTCATACTTGGGCAAATCTACCTAAGCTTGTAGAATTCAATTATTTTTGTAAATATTTTTCTCTATTTCTTGACTTTTAGTCTGTAGATACTGATACGCCTATAAAGTGGCTTGATGAAGCACGCGCAAAGTTGTTAAGATATCCGCCCAAAAATACCATCTGTTTTAACGTTGGCTGCACTTGGACGATGCTTGCTATATCCTTATCTTTAATAATCAAAAAACCGACTAGTACGTAAGGGCAAAAATAAAGCGACCATTCAGAACAGACACAAAGCCTTCAGCATAGCTGCCTTTTTATACTAGTCGTGACATTTCCCTATCGGCATCACAACTTGCCGCGTGCAAACTTCTCTGGATTTATGGGAATTGTTAATTGTTTCTAATTTTCCCGACTTTTGTCTTGCATAACTAGAAAACAATTTGCTACTATAAGAGTCCCTCTTTTTAATAGTCTTGTTTTTTCCCCCAACTACTTCGTTGGCTCTCCTCGCGTGGTTTGGCTTTATTAACTCGAAGTTGACGACCCATCCATTCTGCGCCATCTAACTCTGTAATAGCGGCATCTTCTTGAGCATCTTCGGACATTTCTACAAAAGCAAAGCCGCGCAATCGTCCAGTTTCGCGGTCTGTAGGCAAGACGACTCTTTTTACCTCGCCGTACTCTGCAAATACTTCTTTTAAGTCGGCTTCGCTAGCGCGGTAGGAGAGATTTCCAACGTAAATAGTCATGTGGGATCACGTAAATTTCAACTAAAAGCGATGAGTTCAGCTGTCGAAATTTAACTTTTCTCAAAGATTGCACATCTTCGCATCCGAGTCACCAAAGCGCGGATGTTGTAGATTGGCAAGCAATCTGCTTGCATTATCTACTAATCGATTAGCGATCGAGCTGAACTTACGCATACGCTCATATAATAACTGATTGTGTCATTCTTCAAAGTATGAGATTTTACAAACACTCATAACTTATAATCAGTTGCGCTTATATGTTTGATATGTAGGGAACTATAAGTATATAATTATACTAATTACTTGGAGAAAAATAGTCTCGTTAAAGCTGTGGAGTTTTTCTATGAAACGCAGCTTATTTATATACAAGATAAAGATGCTGAATTAAAATAGCGTACTTAATTTTGATGTATAAAATATATGAAATTTTTCTAATAGAGACGTTGGATACAACGCCTCTATATTTGTGTTAAATTGCCTAGGAACACGAAAATTTAGTCAATTGATATTGACTGAGGACCGCTGGTTCTGCCGTTATGTGCTTGACTTGTAGAACTAGTATAACTAGTTGAGCCTAGCTGTTGATTCAGCCAGCTTTTAACTGGGTCGTCAGCCAACTGGAGTCGAAGCAAACCAGAGAAGAACCCGCCCATAAATGAGCCTGGATGCTGGGTAAATTGTTTAAAGATTGGTGACAATTCATCAAGAAACATGAAGAATCTCCTAGTGCTGGTGTGTAAAGTTATGACTGCTTAATTTATCGTAACTTGTTGTAGAGACGTTCCGGACGGAACGTCTCTACAATATGTGTGATTTCCTAGACATGATATTAAGGAAAGCGATGGTGTAAGGAAAGCAATTACATCCACCGCACTTAATTGTCTATTTTTACATTGGACTTTGTTCGGGCATCATGCACTTATCAGAGTCGCAACCGGCAGGTCCTGCTTCCATTAACTCACCGGAATCATAGCGACTTAAGACAGCATGAAAGTCATCAGTTTGACGGCGCATTTCTACTTCTTTGAGTAGTTGCTCATAGTGTTGTTTGGTGATAGGTTCAAATGGCAAACGCGGGAAAGTTTGATGATCGTCAAAGCGTGCCAGAAGTGCAGCGCTAATGTAACCTTCATCATTTTGTATGGCTTGCCAAATCAGATGTGATAGCGCTTCTACTTCGTTTTCTCGCAGTTCGATGGTGGCAGAAGTGTTATGTGTGACATAGAATTTCTGCACTTGCATGTAGAAATCCATTTGAGCGATCGCACTAAATTGACTAATATCAATTTCATCAACTCCAGGTATATCAGCCCAAGGTACAGCAACGGGAATTTCTACCAGCCATTCTGAACATCTAGGATCGAAGGGATCGTTTAACAAATTGCCCTTTTCATCTTTATCAGATTGCGAGGGAATGACATTATAGCCGTAGTCTATACAAGCTAAAGCTACGGGGTCATTTTTGCCAAAAGTGATCCTGCGAAGAAATCTTTGGGCTTTGGGGGGATGCCATCCGGGACTAGCACCGGTTAATAAAGATTTAGTTCCACTAGGTTGAACTGTAGTGCAGCGATTTGGACGTTTGAAATTATGGCGATCGCAATAATCCCAAACAACGCGATGCACAATATCTTTCCATGAAGTTAGGTATTTTTCTTCTTGTTGTTTAAACGCCAAACCTTGAGCATTTTCTGGTCTACCTTCTGCCCACCAGCGCAACCAATCAGCCCCAAAAGCATTTACAAAGAAATCAAATAAACCTGTGAAAGAAACTCCTACAATCGGGTCTAATTCGCGGCTGTATTGATAGCGAGGTTCAAGGAATTTGTGATGTAAAAGTGCGGCTACAGATAGCGCTCCAGCGGTGAAAGCTTCCTCCTGTTCTTTGTAGTTGGTTGGGTCAATTTGATTCAGATGAACCTCTGAAAGGTTACAATTTCCAGTTAAGGTATTACCAAAAACACCTTTATGATATTCTGGCTCATTAAAGCAGTAAGTATCATGTAAACCCGGCAATTCTTCAACATTTTTCACAACTTGCCATTTACCTTTGCATTTGGCATTTGTTCCTTTACTTACATCCAAACGTTGGCAAGGAATCTGCTGACAATCGGTTATTTGTAAGTAATACAAATCTCGACTTCTGACACCTAAATTAGTTATTGAACCTTTATGAGCACACAGATTCAGAGATGAACGAATACCACATTTAGTCAGTAGTAACTGAATTCTGTAAGCACGCTCGTAGTCAGATATATAAATCCTAATACCATTGCTTGACGTATTCGAGCCATCTGTATCAGCTAAACCAGCGATAAAATGTAAAATTGCTTGACGCTTCCAACTAGCAATTACATTCAGTGATTGGGAATTTGTTTTTAAGCTTTTGAGAAATTCTCCCGAAAAACCTAAATCTGTGACATCTGTAAAAGTAGGTAAGTAATCATAAGTTCTTTGAGGAGACTTATTACCAACTACAGATAACGCTGCTTTATTTTCGTACAGCCTAACTTTGGCATTATTCTTTCGATCTGTAGTACCATCGCCTACAGCTACCCCCAAAGTATAAGCATAACCAGAATCAACATTTAATCCATCTTCGTAATTAATTGTGAACGGTTCAGTGTGAATGCTATATCGACTCGTATCCATCAAGTCTTTGGTTTGAACTTCCTTATAGACTTTGCCCAATCTATCTTTCACAAAAAAGCGATGATATTCAGTTGCATCTAAATAAGAACCATCTCCAAACCGAACTCGATAAAGCTTTTGATTGCTACCAGTCTTAAATGGTGTAACTAAGCTCCATTTTTTACCATTCCAAATTTCAATTTCACATCCGACAACATCTTTAATGTTGTGCATTCCTTCCCTAGTGATGAGTAGAGTATTGCCGCTCACACAGTGAAAATTGGCACCTATAATTTCTCCGCACGGATTTAATCCATATCGAGCTAAACGATGTTCTAATTCCGATGCATCAAGCTGAGGATAGTGTTTTTGCAACCACTGTTTTGCTGTTCCTTGTTCGTAAGCTTGTAAAAAATCAGTTTTCAAAGCTTGGGTTGACAGCAAATCGCAATTAGCTCTGGCTAGAGCTTCACCAGCCCATTGAATTGCACCCTCGCCGCTGTAATATTGTTTGCGGACAGCATCAATACATTCTTCTAATGTTGGCTTGCGGTGAAAAACTCTGGTATGGTTTGCCATTCTGAGTGCATCGCGCTCTGGATCGATTCGCCAGTTGCCATTGTCATCTTGCTGCCATAAATTATCTTTAGCAGTGGCTGCTAGGCGATCGCTAGAATCAAACTGACGCATCCCCGCACTATTATGCGTCAGATAGCCATCACAGTAGAAGCAATGAGCTTCTTCAACTTCTATGTCGTAAGTTTGCACATAATCGTAGCTTCCCAGTCCTTTGACTGTGACTGGAATATCTAACAGTTGCTCGGACTCAGCGATATAGCGTTCATAATTGGCATCAACAAGGCGAGAACCTTCAAATCCCATTTCTCGCATTTGGCTGTAAGCGTAAGCCTCCCGCATGATAGCACTCCCGACGGTAAAACCGTACATTTTCAGTCTTCCTAGAAGCTCTCCTTTGACAGAGTGAGGTGCAATCAAAGCGTTATAACGTCCTTTAAGGGCTGGAATTGTCAAGTTGTATTTAAGTTTCCATTCCTGCTGTTGGGGACGAGTAATGCTAATTCTACCAGCAATACCTAAGCTAGATAAAACGGCTCCTACGTGTCTTGCAAAAGAGCGATAAACAGTAGTGACTTGAGGGGGACGGTTATTAATACCACCATCACTATCCATTAAGCCAGCTAAGTAAGCTGCTCTAATGTCTATTGAACCCTGCAAAATAAAACTAGGTACTTCCAGAGAAACATTAGGCTGCTTGATGTATCTATGGAAGTATTCAGCAAGACGAATCGATGAGCAGATAGATTTGGCTGTGTTTTCGCCTTTAATGATGCCATGAGAAGCAAAAAGACCAAACAAAGCTAAAGCAGCATCAATTTTAACTTGAATTTTTGCAGTAACTTCTGTATCCAAGCTGTTCATTGCCCATTCGACGCGACCATAAGGCTTTTCGTGCTTATTGCGACCGAGGGCAACATAGCCATCACCGTGAGTAAATCCAATTAGCCAAGCTACTTCTGATGTCAGTTCCGGAACCTTAAAAGACTTGGCATTTTGACTTTGAGCGGGTCTTACTTTGGTAAAGTCAGGCGGTAAGTGGGTGACTGTACCGGGTAGCACTTGCGTGTTGTGGAGGAGGCGATCGCCTTCAACCAAATTCGCAACTGATTTCCAGGCAATTCCCCCTTTAGCATCAAAAAGCACTGCTTGTTTGTGGTTTAAAGTTGCTCTGGGGTAAGTAGCATTGGTTTCAATTTCATAGACATCCTGAAATCCTTGGTCGAATTTATCAACAACTCGCCGAAATCCCAGAGGAGTCTGCACCAAGTCACCAACTTGGATATTACGAATGGGAACAAGACCTTTGTTCGTATGAACCAAGGCATCTTCAGGTAAACAGCGCCTAATATTACCAGCAACAATTGTTACCGCCGCTTGATCAATTAACAAACAGCATTCAACTGAATTTAATTGCCGTCCGACAGCTTTATTCAGGATGGATGCACAACGTTCATACAGTCCAGGCAATTTTACCGGATTAGCAACGCCACCAAAGCCTTTAAGAGTTTCTCCAGCTTTACGTACATCACTGATATCAACGATAACTTCAACTTCTCCAGAAAATCTTTCATCACTAGAGAGTTTTAAAAGTGTTTGATATGATTCAACCCAACCTTGACGACTGTCTCCAACGTGGATGGTGACAGAATTTCCGGTTATTTTGGTTTCTGTAAATTCCCGACGTTGTTCAACAGGAATACTGCCAATTTCACCTTGTACGCTTACATTTAAGCGGTTGCGGATGGGGGGAATTTTACTGATATATTTTGCTTCGATGACGGTGCCCGTACCGCAACCCATCATAGCCAGATCCATCATTAAGCCGAAAGCATTCCAGTCTTCGAGGTTGGTGGAAGTGCAATTATAACCCCCAGAAAAGTTTTTCGGCTTGGATATCCAGTCTGTACCACCAACCCACAGCCAGCGTCCACTGGGCAACGCTTTTAAGTTTTGCTGCATTTGTTGGAGTATGGCAGCGTCTTCTGGGCGTAGCTTTCCCACATTGGTTAAGCCTCGGAGAGTGCGATCGCATACTTGTTCCCATGTTTCCCTTTGTCCGACCTTTAAGGCACGGCTATAAGTTCTAAAAAACACAGGATTAGCAGCAGGGGCAGTTTCTGGAAACTTTGCCATCAGGCGTTTTAGTTCAAGTTCTCGAACCATGAGTCAAATATTGTTGGTTATTTTCCGACAGATTATGACTATACGCCAAGTAGATGTAACGTGAAAGATTGCAATTTTTTTTTATTTGCGCTAGCTCTAATTTTGCACTGATTGCAGTAAAGTTTTAATTTTATGTTTGAATTTTATTATGTCTGTTGCCCCTTGGCGATCGCCTATCGCTCGTGCGCTTCATCGCAACCGTAGCCTTGTTTATGCTCGTTACCTCCAACTGGCAACAGTTCGGGCAAATAATCGTCCCGCTAATCGTACCGTCGTCTTTCGCGGCTTTCTCGAAGACACCAACCAGCTTAAATTTATCACCGATGCCCGTAGCGAAAAAGCCGACCAGATACAGCAGCAACCTTGGGCAGAAGCTTGCTGGTACTTCCCCAACACGCGAGAACAATTCCGCATCACTGGCTGCTTGACTTTAGTAGGATGTGATAATTCTGACTCGGCTTTAGAGAAAGCACGCATCACCACTTGGCAAGAGCTAAGTGACGCAGCCCGGTTACAATTTGCTTGGGCTGATCCTGGTAAACCTAGAGTTCAAGATCCAGCAGCTTTTGATCCACCACCACCCGATGCTACTCAGCCATTGGCGAATTTCTGCCTATTGCTACTTGATCCCGTGCAAGTAGATCACCTGGAATTAAAAGGTGAACCACAAAATCGTTATTTATACTGCTTAGATCAGCAGCAACAGTGGTTTAGCCAAGAAATTAATCCTTGATGGAATGGGGAATGGGGGAGTGGGGAGTGGGGGAGAGGGGGATGGGGAGACAAAGAAGAAATTCCCCCAAGTCGTCCCCCTTGTCTCCTTGTCTCCTTGTCTCCCTTGTCTCCCTTGTCCCCCTTGTCCCCGTTGTCTCCCTTGTCCCCTTGTCTTTCTAAATCCCCGCACCATCGAGAAACTGCTGAATAGCTTTGTCTCTTAAGTTGCAGCGTAATTTATTTTCTGGTTCTTCACCTTCGTTGGCGGCTAAGTTCGCTGCCATCACAGGAGTTTTCCCAGAAGATTGCTGCTGAAGCTGTTGTATTTGTTGCTCTAACGACTCTATGCGGTCAACTAAGGCGCGAATTACTTCGGCTTCACAATCAGGTAAATTGTTATGTTCTAAAGGAGAAACTTTGACTCCAGAACGATAAATAATGCGACCGGGTACGCCGACCACAGTACAATCAGAAGGGACATCTCGTAGAACAACTGAGCCTGCGCCGATGCGGACGTTGTTACCAATTTGAATATTACCCAGTACCTTCGAGCCGGCACCAACTACGACATTTTCGCCTAAATTTGGATGGCGCTTGCCGCTTTGTTTACCAGTACCGCCAAGGGTGACACCTTGATAAATTAGGGCATAATCGCCGATAATCGCTGTTTCACCAATTACCACGCCCATACCGTGGTCAATAAATACACCTTTGCCAATAGTTGCGCCTGGGTGGATTTCAATTCCAGTCAAAAACCTAGCAATGTGGGAAATCAGCCGGGGAAAAAAGGGAATAGCAATTAAATGCAGTCGGTGAGCCAGCCGATGAAATAGCAAGGCTTGCAAACCTGGGTAGCAAAATAATACTTCCAACCAGTTACGAGCGGCTGGATCACGTTCAAAAATGATGCGAAAGTCTGTACGCAGTGTAGATAGCACTTTTATAGTACCCTCGGAAGGCAAAACGAGCTACTTGTCTATTTTATCCTTCCAAGTGCGATCGCTCTTATTTAGGGCATTAGTAATTGGGAATTGGAAATTGGTAATTGGGCATTGGGCTTTTCCTCTTTCCTATTCCCCATTTTCCATTTTCCATTACCCATTCCCCATTCCCCAGTTTATGGTTGCTCCACTCTCAGGGTGTAGTTGCCCTTGTCTTTTGAATTAAATGTACCTACCCAAATCCTATAAGTTCCAGCTTTCCAGTCACTACCTTGAATGCTGGCATCTTTTCTTTTACCAGTGTCATCTCCGCAACGAATACTTCCGTCGTCTGGTCCTTGGATGAGTAAAGTGGTATCTTTACCACCACTATTTACTCGTATATTCAACTGGGAAAAGTCTTTCTTTAAAACCATCACATGATCTGGTTTCGGATCGGCAAAACCAATACAAGGATTTCTGTCGCGATCGCGGTTACTAATCGCAGACAATGAATAAGAACCGCCAGTATACCCTTCTACTGTTCCTTGTGCTGGTGCAAACCCTGGTGCCAAACTTAACTTGCCAAAATTTGACGTATCTGCCATTACAGGGCTAGCAGTAATAGCACTTAACACAGCTAAAATCAAGCCGCTTCGGAACTGAAGTCGGGGGCGAAAATATTTCATATTAGCCCTCCAACAGGGTCATTATGGTTGTTTTATATACCTATTCTAAAAACAATAAACAGGTATATTTTTCTATGTGTGCCATTTTAATATGTGCCACAATGGAGGTTTTTGTTGAACAGAGTTCTTGAGGTGGGGAGAGTTCTTGAGATGGGGGGATGGGGAGAGGGGGGGACAAGGAGAGGGGGAGAGTATTAAATTTTGAATTCTCCAAGGAGTCACCTTGTCTCCTTGTCTCCTTGTCTCCTTGTCTCCTTGTCTCCATGCCCAATGCCGTCTACATTACGAGTGATTAAGTTCAAAAAAGACGCCACCTTTGAGCAATCCGGTGTCGCTACCGTAACTACTAACTATGAGCGATCGCACTTTGTCCAGAAACGGTTTAGCGACTACTTCCACTAGCTTGAGAATCGGTATTTGACGTTCTACTATCTCGTGACTCTTTGCCCAATCGAGGTAAAGATAGCCTTGATTCGGTTGGGGAATCGCAGCGATACTATCTTGGAAATTGCGATTTTTCACTAAGGAATTATCCTTGACTTTCAGGACTTGATTGATTACATCAATTGAAGAAGCAAAAATTTCGTAATTTCCTAAGTTTGTATGCACCCCCTGCACTTTTGCTTTCAGGTTAATCGATTCAGAACCGCTATCGGTGTTATTAGTCACGGTTGTTAACTTTGTCCAAGCAAAAACTTTTTGATTGTCTAAAGTAAGGGAACTAACGTTTAATCCTTGGGATGAAGCGATCGCATCTAATCGAGAAATAGCTTCGGGAACACCTTCGGATTTTTCCACCACAAAAACCCAGTCTGGATTAATTTGCTCTTGGTGAGGTAACAATGCTATAGCGTATTCACCTTTTACCCAACTGAAAATATCATTACGCAAATCGATACCCCAGGCTTTTTGTACATCCGCTAAGGGTTGCACCAAGCCAGAACGCAGATCTTTCTGCGAACCGGATATTGCGGTTGTCACTTGTTTCCAAAGTTGAGCTAAATCGCTGTTATCCAAATTGCTCAAATCTACGCCGGAAATTGCTAAACCCGCTGTTTCCGGAATATAATTTAATGCTCCCACAGGTTGCGAAAGTTGTGAAGATGGCGGTGATGTTGCCGATGATGTTAATAAGCTGGTTTCTGCGAGCAATCCTTTGGGGTTTAACGCCAAAGAAACTATTTGGCTGTCATAAGTTGCTTCTGATAGTTTTAAATTTTGCCATTCGGCTACAGCGGGAAGATTGAGGAAAGTCGCAGCTAAAGCATTTTTGGGCAATTGTTTTAGCGCTTTTTGATATTGAGCGGAATTTGTCAAATTGAGGTCGGGTGCTTGGACGTTATTAATTGCATCTCGCAGCACTTTCGGATCGTTAGCGAATAAGACAAAATCGCCAACAGATGCACCAACAAGCAAACCTTTTTCGGATGGGGAAGTGTCAGAAATCAGCTTAACGCCTTTGTATTGTTCGACAACTAAGTTTTCCCCAGCTAACACCCGCTTGGAAAATAACAACTCGACAAACTCGCGGCTTGTTTCTGGTTTATGGCTTGCAAGTGCCATTAAATACCCTGGTTGCCGTTTGTTTGCGGGGTCGCGATCGATATCTAAGCTGGTGACAGCGAGTGTAATTTCGTTCCCCAACCAGGGTTGAACATCTTGTTTGTAATCGATGCCAGTGTTAGCTAATAAACTTGTTTTCAATTTTGACAGTTCGCGATCGCTATTACTAGCCTGCAATTTGTCTGGATTCACCAGCATTGACACCATAACTGGTGCGCTTTTAGACACGAAGATGGCAGCACCTGGTTCTGAAGCAGTCCCACCACCAATCAGGTTAACTGGACTTTTGCCAAAGAACCAGTAAAAGCCTGCGATAACAATCAATAGCAGCGCGATCGCACCAGCTGCTAGAAAACCAAACAATGAGTTTTGCCTCATAATTTTCACATCACAGACCGCGCAAGCGGCTTTTACACACAACAATAATGTGAAACCGCCTTCTCAACAAAGGGAATGCGGTATTAATACTAAAACTAAGTTTATTACTGAAACCTCAGCAGAAATCTATTAAAAATAAAGAATAGGGAATAGGGCATTGGGCATTGGGCATTGGGGAGGCAGTGCGGTCTTGGTGTCGGACCAAGTGGAGCATCTGCCGTCATGGGGCATTGGGCATAAATAATTCCCCCTTGTCCCCACGCCCGTCGCCCTTGTCTCCCTTGTCCCCTTGTCTCCCTTGTCCCCATTCCCCACTCCCCTAATCTATGAATACTCAACCTATTACTCAAATTAGTGTAGAGGAACTGGCAGAACGTCTAACTTCAGGCGATCCAGATATTCAGCTAGTGGATGTGCGCGAACCACAAGAAGTAGCGATCGCTAGCATTGAGGGTTTTGTCAATCTACCCCTGAGTCAATTTGCCGAATGGGGCGATCAAATTCCCACCCGCTTCGATCCTCACGCGGAAACCCTTGTATTATGTCACCACGGTATTCGCTCGGCTCAGATGTGTCAGTGGTTAGTTGCTCAAGGTTTTACAAATGTTAAAAATATTGCAGGTGGTATTGATGCCTATTCCAGCTTAGTTAACCCTTCGATTCCTCATTATTAGGATTAGAACGTGTTTTCGCTTTTGCCCGACACCAAGCCAAGAGTGCCGCGAAAGCGAAAACACGCCCTAGTAATTCGGTATAACCTTGTTTTACCTAAATTCTTGTTTATATGCCGGGACTTACTTTTCCGGTTGACATTTGCTATTCTTAATACATACTAAATAACTTTATGGTTTTGTAAAAAAAGCTTAACAATACTTGCAAAAACTAATTTTTTCCGGAATTTATCAAAAATTAATTGCGTATGTTTTTCGATTAGTAAAAAAATACGACAAAAATCAATAAAAGTTTGTGTAAATATACGGTTATAGCCCAAACCGAATCAGAACAGGCAAATTTGGGAGTTTAGTTTTACTAATTAAAATAGAAGTAAATAATTTGCTATTTTAATTTAAAAATTATTAATTTTTTCAAAATCTAATTAAAATTCGGCTTCGTAAAACATTCCCTATGCAAGTCAAGCTGACCAATCGACAACAGCATATACTTTGGGCAACGGTACGCCATTATATCGCTACCGCAGAGCCTGTGGGTTCTAAAGCTTTGGTTGAAGAATACGACCTTGGTGTTAGTTCAGCCACAATTCGCAACGTCATGGGCTTTTTAGAAAAAGGTGGGTTGCTTTATCAACCTCACACCTCTGCCGGACGCATTCCTTCAGACTCAGGCTATCGTACTTATGTAGACCAGCTAATTACACCTTCAGAAAATTTATCACGAGAGGTAGAAGCGGTACTGCAAAAGCGCCTGAAGTGGGAAGATTGGAGTTTAGAGGCTCTACTGCACGGTGCGGCACAAATACTGGCAACTTTAAGTGGCTGTATTAGTTTGATTACCATGCCGCAAACTGAAAGAGCGACATTGCGACATTTACAAATGGTGCAAATCGAAGCGGGACGGGTAATGCTGATTGTAGTGACGGATGCTTATGAGACGCATTCGACATTAATGGATTTACCGACAGCATCACCAGATACACAACTTGAACCAGAAGTCATCGATCGCGAGTTGCAGATTGTTTCTAACTTTTTAAATAGCCAGTTGCGGGGACGGAGTTTGTTAGAATTAGCGACTCTCGACTGGACGCAATTAGATCGAGAGTTCCAACGCTACGGAGATTTTTTGAAACACTCAGTAGCAGAATTAACCCGTCGCACTGTTACACCATCTACAACCCAAATTATGATTCGCGGTGTAGCAGAAGTTTTGCGTCAGCCAGAATTTTCTCAACTACAGCAAGTGCAAACGATTATCCAACTGCTGGAGGAAGAACAAGACCAACTGTGGCGGTTAATATTTGAGGAGCCTCCATCAGATGAGGTGGGTAAACCACGGGTAATGATTCGGATTGGATCGGAAAACCCGCTAGAACCGATACGCACCTGCACCTTAATTTCTGCCACTTATCGCCGAGGTTCAATACCGGTAGGAAGCGTGGGAGTTTTAGGACCAACGCGGCTAGATTATGAAAGTGCGATCGCTGTCGTATCTGCTGCTGCTGATTACCTCTCAGAAGCCTTCAGTTAACTAATTTCAAACATGTTCAGAAAAATCGCTTTTGGGCTGCTGTGGCTGGGATTTATTACCTATGCTTTTGTCTTTGCCCCTCCCGATCAACCGGATACATTGGAGTTAATTAAAAATCTTTCTACCGGACAGTGGCAAGGCATTAACCCCTTAGTAGTAGCACTATTCAACATTATGGGCGTTTTCCCCATAATCTACAGTGCAGTATTATTTATTGATGGCAGAGGACAAAAAATACCCGCTTGGTTATTTGCTATTCCCTCGTTCGCAGTTGGCGCATTTGCGATTTTACCTTACTTAGCTTTACGCGAATCAAATAAACAGTTTCCTGGCAAAAAAGACTTTTTCCTCAAACTGTTAGATTCGCGTTTTACTGGTATTGCGCTAACTTTAGGCACAATTATTTTAGTTGCTTATGGCTTACTAGCCGGAGACTGGGGAAATTTTGTCCACCAGTGGCAAACTAGCCGTTTCATTCATGTGATGAGTTTAGATTTCTGCGTGCTTTGCCTAATATTTCCTACATTGGTAGGAGATGACATGGCACGTCGTCAGGTGAAAAATCCTCAGTTACTTTGGTTAATTAGCTTCATACCGCTGTTTGGTTCCTTAATATATTTGTCTGTGCGTCCACCTTTATTAGAAAATAGTGCAGAAGCAGTATCTATTAAACAACCGATAGCGAATTAATAAATTATTTTAATCGTAGTAAGCACTAAAGTGCTTACTACGAATGAATATGAATAGAAAAATTGCTTTTTGGTTACTTTGGGGGGGATTTATAGCTTATATCTTACTGCTATCTCCGCCGCTGCATTTAGAGCAAACCTTAACTCTGCTGAAAAATATATTCACTCTGAATTTTGCGGAAATAAATCCAATTATTCTCTCTTTATTTGCCTTGATTGGTATCTGGCTATTAATTTACAGCGGGTTGTTGTTTATTGATGGTAGGATGCAATCGATTCCTTTTTATCCTTTTGCTTTGGCATCAGTTGCCTCAGGTGTAATCGGACTAATTCCTTATTTAGCTTTGCGTAACCCGAATCAAGAGTTTTCTGGGCAGAAAGATGCGTTTTTGAATCTGTTAGATTCTCGCTTTTTTGGTGTTGTTTTGAGTTTAAGTACAATTGCTATCTTTGCCTATGGTTTTGGCTTTGGTGATTGGGACGATTTTGTGCAGCAGTTTTTAAGCGATCGCTTTATTCATGGTATGAGTTTGGCATTCTGCCTTTTTTGTCTTTTATTCCCAACTATCCTCGGTGATGATATGGCACGTCGAAGTTGGAATAATCCCCAAATTTTTTGGACAGTGACGCTTTTACCGCTAATCGGTCCGTTAATTTATCTTTGCTTGCGTCCGTCTTTAGCAGAAACTACAAGTTGAAGAATGGGGAATGGGGAATGGGTAATTGGTAATGGGTAATTGAATTAGGAGTTAAGAATTTATAAATCTTTAACTCCGCTTTTCCCGTACAGACACTCCACACTCCCACGTCTCTACCTGACTAAAGCAATGATTTTGAACGTGCTAGGCTTTGTGAGTGCTTTAGTATACCTACTTGACGCTGGGTATTTCAGTCTTTTATGTCGATTCACTTGGTTACAACCGCTTAAGTTAAGCAAATTGCCAATTTAACCGAGGAAACACGCTGGATTCTCAACTTTTTTGATGCCCCTTGTCAAAAATATTATCTTCTTTATTAATACAAGCTGCGTAATGTGAAGAAATATTAACTTTTGCAAAAATATCCGCTTTTATATTTGAGCAAATTCACCCAAATCCACGTCTAACCTGTCTTCTACACTTTCAGTTGTGTTACAAAAAATGTTAAAAAATATATCCTTAAAAAGTATAGCTCTTTACTTAAACAAAAAGCTGTATTAATCTTTAGCACGAGCCACCAGGAGCAAAGTATACGTAGATACGTGTTCCTGGGTTATTTTGTTCCCTAAAAAGCAATAATTTGCAAGAGTCTAGGGGAAAAAAATAAGGTGATTAAAAAATCTAATAGGACAATTCTCATGACGATACGGTGAAGGTGTCTGCACTCTGCGCGATCGCACTTAAATGTGTTCGTGCCAAGTGTAATTTTTCGATGACTAACTTAGCCAAATTTTTCACTAATGATATTGACAAAATCTCATTTCATATCGAATGAAACAAATCTGGAGATGTGGCGGGGGTGGCAAGGATGCTCGTTGACCACTACGGGCGATCGGTTCAGATGCGAAAAAAAGACAGCAAGAAAATCCGAGAAAAAGTGAAGCGCAGATCATGCAACCGTTTAAACTGCCAGAATTTTACATGCCTTGGCCCGCACGGCTGAACCCAAACCTGGAAGCAGCACGAGTGCATTCCAAAGCGTGGGGTTTCATTAAAGATAGACAAGAATGGCACAAGCGTTCGTATTAAAAGGAGCAAATACACTCGCGAGTCACCCCGACGAACACCAACCCGGCTTGTCCGTCCGATTCATGGGCATCAGCGAAAAGGCTATTATCTCTTACCTCGTCACGACCTACTACTCCGCAGCCGTCCTCGTCCCCGACGCACTCGGTATCCTCGAAGATGTGGAAATCGGGCGCTGAGGGAAGGGTGAAGAATGGGTAATGGGGAATGGGTAATGGGTAATTGGATTAGGAGTTAAATATTTACAATTCCTAACTCCTCACTCCTCACTCCTCACTCCTCACTTTTACCGTACAGACGTTCCACTGGAACGTCTCTACCTAATTCCTAACTTTTTTTGATAAATTTCTGGTAACTGCCACCAAGATACATGAGGATATTCATGATGTTCTTCATGGTAGCCGAAATGATAGCAGGTGATAAATGACCACCAAATTGGACGGGAGATTGTTTGAGCGCGATGAGGTTCACTATAACCTGATTCTGGCTCACTATGAGGTAAGAAAGTGCCAAAATAAAATAACTGTAATGAACTTACCAACGAGGGTATGACCCAAAAGTAAGTTAAATTATCTTTGGGTATATGAAAGACGTAATGGACAATATTATAGATACTTGTCAGAGCAATAATTTGAGTCCAACTCCAGTAACCCTTCATAAAATGAAAGTACCAGGCAATGAAGTTTTTCTGTTTACCGTTATGAAAATCGGGGTCTATTTCACTAGCAGGATTGTGGTGGTGTAACCAATGTTTTTTCAATAATTTTTGATATGGTAAAAAACCATAAAGAGAAAGGCATAATGAACCGATAAAATGGTTAACTTTAGTATTTTGAGGAAACACTACCCCATGCATGGCATCATGAGCAGTAATAAATAAACCAGTATAAATAAATGTTTGCCAAAGTATGATAGGCAATAACATTAAAAAGTTAAACTGGGTAATGTCAAGTGAAAGTAAGATAACAAGACTAATTGCCCATAATCCAATAATGGCAACAGCAATGAAGACAGCTGTATTTGATTCCCTGGTCAATTTTATCGGATGACTGGGCGGTTGTTCTAATGAAATCACGCTTTTTCTCCACGTAGCAGGTGAAAATTTCACAAAGTATAGTCATGGCAAATTACACTAACCACTAGGTTGGAAAATCCGAGAAGTCAGTGTTATGCGTTGAACATTGCCAAATAAATAAATATTTAGAAATGTTAAGTTATACTAACTATTATTACACAGCCAGCCATACTAAATATACTTTTCGATATGGAAGTAGACTCATATAAGTGAGGACACTGGGGAAGACTGTTTGCATTTCCTCTCAGTGTCCGAGGTTGTGTAGTCAGCTTGTCAACTATAATTGACAGAAACACTTAGAACATCCTTAGCGGGCATAAGAAACGAGGTGTAATACGTCGCGGACCACGCTGTAGCCGTTCAAGTCCCAAAGAAGGTAGGCAAGAAAGCCGATCATTGCAAAGCGTCCGTTCCATAGTTCAGCTTGGGGAGTAAAGCCAAACTCGAAGGCATTGCGATCGCTTCCATTGTAAGAGGTTTCGGTCGCATCAGTCGGGAATGGTCCTTTAGCTTGACGATTGCTCACACCGGCAGGAGTTTTAGCTGCATTAATAGGTGAAGGTTCCATTGTTAAATTTCCTAAATAATGTATTTACAATTTCATCTTATTCAGGTAAATAGATAACGCTATCTATCTGTGGTTCCAAAGTCTCAGCAAGTCTAAAGGATGAGATTTTGGGCATTGTGGGCAAAATTTGTATCACAAAAGGTTAATTAACATTGGATTAACCTATCAAATAGAAGATTTTTATTTAAAGAATTGTAGTAATTGCGTATACAAAGAAAATCTATAACATCAAAGCAGCAATGTCAGTGCAAAATGTCATTAAATATCTAACGCAAGTCAGAAGGATTCTAGAAAATTATTGCCCAAACTATAAACAGTAAATAGCGTTTTTATTTAAAACATGGCTTCTACAGTATTTATAACAGGTGCTTCCCAAGGTATTGGTAAAGCAACTGCGCTGATGTTTGCCCGCAAAGGTTATAATGTAGTACTTACAGCGCGTCACACTGACTCCTTAGAAAGCGCAGCACAGGAAATCCAAAGTGTTACTAATGCAGCACCACTAACGATTTCTTGCGATGTGACAGAACCATCACAAGTAAGCGCAGCAGTAGAAAAAGCGTTGGAGCATTATGGTAACATCGACATACTGGTAAACAATGCAGGTATTTATGCATCCGGACCAGTTGAGCAGTTTTCTCTCAAAGATTGGTATCAAATTATAGATACTAATTTATGGGGATATATCCATACAATTAATACGCTTTTGCCTCATTTTTTGGAACGGAGAAGCGGAAGCATTATTAATCTAAGTTCGATTGGTGGTAAAGTACCTACTCCTTATTTAGTTCCCTATTGCACGAGTAAGTTTGCTGTCACAGGTTTGACAGAAGCATTACACGCAGAATTAAAGCCCAAAGGTATTCATGTTTGTGGAATTTACCCAAATCTAATTAAAAGTGATTTTTTAGATCGAGCAATTTTTCGCGGTCAGGATGAGGAAGACGCTAAAAACCGTCGCGAACAACTCAATACTGTGGTGAAAACTCCGGTGGTGGAAAAGCCTGAGGATGTGGCAAATGCTATCTGGGATGCAGTGAAAAATCAACGGTCTGAGGTAGTAGTTGGTTCGGCGAATTTTTCCCAAGCAATTTATCGGTTGTTTCCTGGTATGCTTCAGTGGGTTTCTCGACAAGCTTTGAAAAATAAGGATAAATAAACTTAATTCGTAGTAAGCACGGAGAGTGCTTGCTACGAATTGTGTGTTTTAATTCCAGCGCAGGACTTTTTCTTTGATTACAGTTTGACCGTTGTCAGAAATTCTTAGCACTTTTCGCGTGAGAACATAACGGATATCACCGTTGACTGCAATATACTGACTGGCTTCGGGTACGCCTTTAGAATTATAGCTAGAGAGTGGAACTGCGATGCGACGATTGCCACTTCTAGTTATAGCAATATAGTTTGTGGGAAGATTGCTGCCGCAAATATAAACAATAAAGCTTTTGGTTTCGGCTTCACCAAAGATATTCTCACCTTCGGGACAAGCTTTAGCAAGAGGTTGACCGTCACCAGCGATCGCATTATTTACTCTTTCTTTGAGAACAACACGCCTATTTTTGATTACTTGCAGTTCATAAGGGGTAACAGCGTATGCTATTTCTCCCTTGCTAGCAATATAAGTTTCTCCTGTTGTGCTAGTTACTGGTACGGTGATTTTACTATTATCTGTTTTGGAAATACGCACGTAATACCCCAGCGCGTTGTTATTATCTCCTCGGCAAATATAAACAGAATATTTCGCTGTATCAAAACTGCGCTTGGGTAGCAAGTTTGCCGATGGACAAATTTGTGGCTGTGGGTTAACAGCTTTTACTGACGGTGTAAGTAAAAATAACGTAGTTGCACTCAGCAAAGCTAACTTTAAAGTACCTTTGCATTTAAACCCTGTTTGTAAAAATTTCATGTTTCTCAAGTTTGAATCAGTAAAATCACCGTCGCCACAACCAGTTAAGGGTGTGAAATTTCAGTAATCTAACGGTAGAAAAAGTGTTTTTATTATCGTAAAAAAAGAGGCTCAGGACAAGTAGATATCCTGAGCTATCATATATTCTTTAATAAAAGTGATTTTTCCGTGTTTTTACTGTTAAGTATATTTTCTTAACTTGACTCGCACTCGCGTTTAGTTACATAATGACGGTAGCGAAACATAGCTTCTAGTTGTGCTTGCACTAGCCAACCGCTGAAAAATTCTACAGAATCGCCACCTGGGATTGAAAAGGCGATCGCATCAGTTAATTTAGTTTTGCCATTTTCCGGTTCAAATTGATGTCGATGCACCCAAGATTCAAAGGGACCTGATATCTGTTCGTCGGTAAATAGACGATATTCTTCGCATTCGGTGTGACGCGCTAACCAAGTTAAAGGTAATAATCCTAAGAAAAGGCGAAATTCGGTAATCGCACCAACGTCAAGTCCCCCCTCGCGACGCATGACTTGCACTGGTTGCCAAGGTGGGGTAAGCAGTTGTAAAATTTCTGGTCTTTCGTGAAATTTCCAAACAACTTCTACGGGTGCATTAATTACTGAAGAATGTTTAAAGTGAAGCATTGACAGAAAAACCTAAAATTCAACCTTCGTATTCTGTATCAATTTCTATATCTAAAGTTTCTTCATCCACCCGCAGATATAGAATGTTTGGACGACAGCAAACTTGACAATCTTCTATATAAGATTGCTGTCCACCTGCGCTTAAGTCTACAAAGGTGACGTTTGGTTCGCCGCAATAAGCGCAGTAAAATTCGGATGTTGTTTGCATGGAAAGATTATTGAATGAACGAACCGCCAAGGGCGCAGAGGAAGAAGAGTTGGAGAGAGTTTTTGCGCTCATTGCTGTCTACTTTTAAAAAATTATAAGTTTAATGGCTGT
This sequence comes from Hassallia byssoidea VB512170, assembly GCF_000817785.2. Classification (GTDB taxonomy): domain Bacteria; phylum Cyanobacteriota; class Cyanobacteriia; order Cyanobacteriales; family Nostocaceae; genus Hassallia; species Hassallia carrinoi. The sequence goes on from NZ_JTCM02000048.1 coordinate 27,248, forward strand.
AGTTCTTTTGGCGATGAGTTAATTTTACTGGTGGCATCAGCCAGGTGTTTAATTAGTGTAGACTGTGGTAGAGGTCCTTGCAAGTGACTCCAGGGTAATATTTGTTCGGTTGACCAGTCGGTGTGAACGTAAAAATCTAAGTCGGGAATTTGTTTTTTAAGTTGTTTGAAAGCGCGTTTGTAACTGCCTAAAGAATCGCCAAAGTTGCGAGTTAGTTGTAAAAGTTGGGAAAGTCGGCGATCGCCTCTCGATAATAATGCTTGAATTATTGACCAATTGTAACTTTCGGGACGGAAATCTATTCCTTGCGGTTTTAGTTCTTTTTGTAAAAATTGCAACCGCTTCTCAGCTTGGCGATTTACTCCAAACCATTGAAAGGGCGTGTGTGCTTTGGGTACAAAGGTGCTGCATCCTAGTGTTAACCGCAATCCTGGTGCAGCTTTTTTGACGGTACGCATCATCGTTACAGTTTGCTCTAAATCTTCTGATTCTTCGCCGGGAATTCCTGCCATGCCGTAAAGTTTTAAGCAAGATAAGCCACCTGCTTTGGCGTTTACCGCAGCTTGAATGATTTCCTCATTATGCAGCTTTTTGTTAATGATTTCGCGTAATTTTTCTGAACCACTTTCGATGGCAATGGTAAGCGATCGCGTGTCTCTTTTCGCTAAGGTTTGCGCTAATTGCACTGTTACTGTATTAGTTCGCACTGAGGCAATACTCAAGCGTACATCGTCATATTTTGGCTGACTAATATAATCGAGTAACGTTTCAAATTCTGGATGCTGAGTTACTGAAGCTCCTAATAATCCTAAGCGATTTGTGACAGCTAAACCTCTTTCGATTGCCGGAATTAAAGATTCTTCAACACTCGCAGTTCTAAAAGGTAAAGTGAGATAACTTGCCAAACAGAAACGGCACATTTCTGGACAACTTCTCACCATTTCCACCATGTAAATATTTTCCCAAGCGGCTTTTTCGGTGACGACAGTTGAAGCTGAGAGAACATTTCCCCGGTAAGTTTGCTTTTGCACTATTGCGGGAATTTCTGGGGAGATTGGTTGAATTGATTTGATATCACCGTCTAATGTGTGATATTCAACTTGATACAAACTAGGAACATAAATTCCCGGTACTTGTGCAAGTGCTTTTAACTGGATTTGTCTAGAAGCGTTTCTAACTTGTTTATAAGCTTCAATAAAATTCCCTAATAAATCTTCGCCATCTCCGAGTAAAATTACATCAAAGAAATCGGCGAAAGGTTCGGGGTTAGCTGTGAGGACGGGACCCCCACCAAAAACTATCGGATGATTGCGATCGCGAATATCTGCCCTAATAGGAATTTCTAAAGATTCCAGCAGATTTAAAATATTCACATAATCTAATTCCCACGACATCGAAAAGCCGAGTAATTCCGGGTTTCTTGGAAGTTGTTCGCGAGTATCGGTAAACAAGCGGCTTACTTGCACATCATCACGCATTGCTAAAGTAGCCCATACTATTTGATAGCCTAGGCTGGTGATTCCCACGGTGTATTCATTGGGGAAAGCGAAAATTGTCGGGATAGCGTCGTTATCGGGGGTTGCACGAGTAAATAAAAGACGTTCAGCAGCGAATACAGATGATGTCACAGTTGTTTGTTGGGGCTGGATTATCGGAAAAGCCCTCACCCTGAAGGGTGGGGCTACACGGACAAAGCCTGCGAAGGCAGGCTTCGTTCGTATAGCCTTAGGCTAGAAGCCTAAGGGCTTCTTCATCTATATTTAATTTTAAGCCATAGAATTATGATGTTAAAAAATAATGTCACCCCGTTTGCGAGAATAACCGGCAATGATTGTAGAGATATTCCATAAATTATCCATAAAAAAACACCAATATTAAAAGTAATTAGCATGATGTATGAAACATCTTTGGCTGATTTGCTTTGCCATGTTTTTATCATTTGCGGTAGAAAGGAAAATGTTGTTAATGTCGCGGCAATTAATCCTAAAATTGTAGTTAAATCCATGATTATGCAACCCTCTAACGCACTACTCGACATTCCAGCAGATTTTACAATAGTGAAATCTGATGGTGATTTTACTTGAGATTTAAGCCTGATTTTTTGGCTTCTTCAGATAAGACTTAGCCCAAGCATATCGCTGTGAATCTTTTTTTAGTAAGTAATTCACTGCATACTGTCGTTTATTCTCATCTTTTGTACTCCGGAGTACTCGCTTAATTTCGTCATCTATTTCCTCAGTTTTCGCACCACGTTTCACTGCTTCTTCAAAGTAATAATCTCCTGTTGAGTATTCACCTTTGTCATAGTAAATCGCTCCGAGTAAAGTGTAAGGTTGATAACTTTGAGGATGATATTCAATAGCTTTTTTGGCAGAACTTTCTGCATTAAATAAATCATCAATGTCTCTGAACGCTGCACCTCTAGTTACTAAAATAGCTGACTTGAGATTACTTTCGCGGATACTGCTTAAGTCTAGATTAGTTAGTTGTAATGCGCGTTCTGGTTCATCTGCTTTGCGCCAATAACTACTAGCAGTAGGAATGTGCCATTTATGTCCAGTGCGTTGAAATTCCTGTTCATAAAAATCTGCTTCGAGTTTGTAATGTGCAATAGCAATTTTTCCGTCACGAGATAATAGATTTTGTTCTATAAGCTGAACAACTAAGAGAGGAACTAGCCGCTCTTTTTTCTCCAGTTTTAGCATTATTGTGTAAAATGGTTCAATCGGTAATTGATTTGCAGGATCTACAAGTGCATACTTTTTCTTGAGAGTTGCAAAGTGCTTTTGTTTAGCGAAAGTAATGATATCTTCACGATCATTTTGTTTTAACCAGTCAATCTCTGCCTCACTTAGTAGTTCTCCTGATTCTACCTTTTTATTAAGAATATAAGCATATTTTTCGTTAGCGATCGCAATCGTTTCACTCAATTTACGCTTTTTGAGAAAATTGATATCCTGCTGACTGAGATAATTTTCCAAATCAAGTCTTTTGAGAACTTTGTACAAATGACTTGAACAAGATGAATCCTCATATCTACTTGCTTTGTACTTGGCTTTAAAAGCAGCAAATTCTTGCTTTTGTTCGAGTTCATTAGCGATGCTAATCGTTTCCGTAAATCCGTGCTGTTCCAGCCAGTAAATTTCGGAATTAATTAGCTTTTTGTCTGCATCCAGTTTTTGCAAGATTGGATATAGTGGACTGGATAATGATGTATCTGGCTGTTTAATCGCTTGGTACTTCGCTTTTAATTGGGAAAACTCAACTTCTCTTGCTGACTCTTGTTGTTCAAAAATTTTGATAGTTTCAAATAGTTCTCGATTTGTCAACCATTCAAGTTCAGGATAGCTTACCCTTTCTTTTATTTCCAGTTTTTTTAGAATTTTATATAGTGGACTATTAGGCGATAAACCTTCATATTTAGTTGCTTGGTACTTTGCTTTTAAAACAAAAAAGTGCCGCTTCAATTTCATCTCATGAGCAATAGCAACTGTCCCACCAAGCCGATTCTTTTCTAACCATTCAATCTCTGGATTAGTCAGCGCATATTCGGAGTTAAGTTTCCAAAGAATTGGGTAAAGAGGAACAGAAATATTATCTTTAAAACCTAGCCAAAACTTGGGGACTTTATACTGAGATTTGAGATGATAAAACTCACTTTCTAGTTTTATAAGTTCTTCTGTCCTAGATTGCTGCTTTTGGCAAATTGTTTCGACAGTTTCAAAAAGTTTATGTTCTTTCAACCAATCAAACTCTAATTCAGTTAGTTCAATTCCTAAGTCAGCTTTTCGCAACATAAGATACAGAAGACTACAGGGTGATGAATCTTCATATTTAATTGCTTGGTACTTGGACTTGAGAGCAGCAAAGTGTTTTAAACGATTTTCAGACTCTTTTTCCATGTTGATATAAGCCGCAATAACATTGCTTAATTTGTGTCATTTGCCACTATAACAACACTTAAAAAAAACAGGGATGGCAAAATCACCACCCCACAACAGAGAAACTTTCTTGAGAAAACTGCGTGTTACCTACAACACCTTACACTGTCCCTGCTGCCGCAATAAATGATCGCACAATACTAAAGCCACCATCGCTTCTACCATCGGCACAGCACGCGGTAAAACGCAAGGATCGTGTCTTCCTTTGGCAGCTAATAGCGTTTCTTCACCCTCATTAGTCACCGTCTTCTGTTCTTTTCTAATGGTGGCTGTCGGCTTAAATGCTACTCGTAAAATGATATTCTCACCGTTGGAAATTCCGCCTTGAATTCCCCCTGAACGATTAGTTACAGTGCGAATTTCACCGTTTTCATCAATATAATATTCGTCGTTATGTTCAATTCCAGTTAACAGCGTCCCTGCGAAACCTGAACCGATTTCAAAACCTTTACTAGCGGGGAGAGACATTACACCTTTAGCGATATCTGCTTCTAATTTATCGAAAACTGGAACGCCCAAACCTTTGGGAACGTTTCGCGCTACACATTCTACCACACCCCCGATAGAATCACCTTGCCTACCGATCGCCTCAATTAATTCAATCATCCGTTCGGCACATTCACCATCGGGACAGCGGACGATGTTACTTTCAACTTGTTCTAATGTGACGGTATTTGCATCAATCGCACCTTCTAAATCTTTGATGCGCTTGACGTAACCGATGACTTCCACATTAGCGACTTGACGAAGAATTTTTTTAGCGATCGCACCGGCTGCTACTCTACCAATTGTCTCACGCGCCGACGATCTACCGCCACCTTGCCAATTACGAATGCCATATTTGGCATCATACGTCGCATCGGCATGAGAAGGACGATACTTTTGTTGCATTTCGTCGTAATCTTGAGAACGAGCATCTTTATTCCGCACCAAAATTGAGATTGGTGTTCCCAAAGTTTTACCTTCAAACACTCCAGAGAGAATTTCGCACTTATCTTCTTCTTTGCGAGGTGTTGTAATCTTACTTTGTCCCGGACGCCTTCTATCTAACTCTACTTGAATTTCTTCAGCAGATATTTCTAGCCGTGGTGGACAACCATCAATGATAACTCCCACACCACCGCCGTGAGACTCGCCAAAAGTAGTGACGCGAAATAAATGCCCAAAAGTGTTGCCCATAATTAAAAAGAGTTAGGAGTTAGGTAGAGACGTTCCACCGGAACGTCTGTACGAAAGTTAGGGTTAGGTTTATGTATTTTAGCTGATGTGTTGTTCTCACCACAAAGACAAAAAACATCAAGATTTTGTCTTTTTTTTTCCTCTTGCGATTATGATTTTTTAGTTTCCGGCATTGCTAGCCAAAACCAACTTAAGCCAACGGCGGCAATTCCTGCTAAGGTCATAAAACCAATGTGATAACCTGCTGCTTTCACTAAAAAACCGCTTCCCAGGTTGCTCAATGCCGCACCAATACCAATCATAGTATTAATTGCTCCCTGTGCTAAATTAAATCGCCCAGTTCCTTGAGTTAAATCTGCGACAACTACCACGACTAACACCGTAAAAATACCAGATGCGATACCGTCGAGAACTTGGACTGACACTAAAAACCACGGATTGCGGCTGAGGGTGTACAATAAAGCGCGAATTAAGACTGCACCAAAGGCAATTAATATTAGCGGCTTTCTACCCCACTTGTTGGCGGTTGTTCCTGCCCAAGCTGCAACGGGAATCATGATTAATTGTGCCACAACAACAGCCGCAGAAACGTAAAGCGAAGGGGCATTCTGTTTGCCTCCGGTTAATTCCTGACTGACTAAAGGTAGTAGCGCTGCGTTGGCTAAATAGAACAAAATTACAGATGAGGCAAAGATGATGAGAGTGCGTAGGCGTAGCCCGCCGTAGGCATCGCTCAATAAATCTTTCATACTGGCACGTTCTTTATTTTCGCCATCGTCGCCTCGCGCTTGTGTATTATCTATATCTTTTTTGCGAATCTGAAATACTGAAACAATCGTCAAAATACACAGAATGACAAAAAAGTAAAAAATCCACGCTCGTCCGACAAATTGCCCTAAAATACCAGCAACAATTGCCGCAACCACATTACCTGTATGATTAAGCGCTTCATTTCGTCCTACGCGCTTTTCTAAACGTTCTTTTCCTACCAATCCCAAGGAAGCAGCTGCAACCGCAGGACTGACAATGACTGCGGAGATACCAATCATACCTTGAGCCGCAATTACTGCCCAGAATGCCGGAAAATGCACAATTATCATGTAGCTGATGGCAACAGTTAAAGTCGCGATCGCTATTAACTTTCTTTTGTCGCGGGAAGCATCAACTACAGCACCCAGCGGCGTTTGTGCTAAAATTCCGGCAATGCTGGTGATTGAAATAGCAATACCTACTTGTGCCGGATTTAAGTTGCGATCGGCTGTGAGAAAGATTGCCAGGTAAGGCTCAAATACATCTCGCACATCTCCCAAAGACAAGTTTACTCGATCTAGTGCCGCTACTGAGGAGCTTTTAGACTTGGGTTTTCCACCTTTATGCTGACTAAAGAGCAGGTTTTTCACAACTCGTTGAAGCTTTTGCATACATCTGCTCTTGCTTAACAATTATTAATAACACTGTTACTTTTTATAAGATTAATCACCTCTTTCTTAAGAATTATTATGAGTAATATTTCTGATAAATAATAAAAGATAGTCAAATTAATTACATATATTTCCCCAAAAATTGTATTTATGAGAATATACGCCTAGCCGACAGGCGCGATCTGCCGCACCTTTCAAGGTGTCGGTTACTTATTGCACCTATTGATAGATTTTCAATCAACATTAATCTTGCTGTAGATAGATTCAAAGTAAATGATGAAGATTACAAAATAAATTTACAAAACTTCAAAAAATTCAATTTTGGATGAATACGCTCTGTCTGTTTTGCTGGAAATCAAAAAATGGTGTACATGGATAAGCGTTTGCATGTGTTTGCTAATCCAGCTACACAACTTTATGGCGATACTCCTGCTTTAGTTGAAAAGACCCCTTTACCCCAATGTGAAATTTCCGTAATTGTTCCAGCTCGCAATGAAGCCGAAACTTTACCAGCAACGCTTTCGGCTTTAGCGCATCAGGTTGATTTAGAAGGACAGCGCTTAGGTTTCAGGCGGTATGAAATAATTTTGTTACTGAATAATTGTAGTGATAATTCAGCAGCGATCGCCCGGAATTTTGCACAGCAGCATCCAGATTTAGTATTGCACATAGTTGAAAAAACTCTAAGAGCAACTGAAGCTTATATTGGTCGAGTCCGACAAATTTTGATGGATGAAGCGTATCGTCGCTTAATAAGTATAGGACGCAAGCGGGGAGTAATTGCTTCCACCGATGGCGATTCTCAGGTAAGCGAGACTTGGATCGCTGCGACGCTATATGAAATTAGCTGCGGTGCGGATGCGGTGGGAGGAAGAATTATCACCAATCAAAGCGATCGCGCAACTTTAGATCCCTATGCCAAAGCTTGTCATCTGCGGGAAGTCGGCTACCGCTACTTGATTGCAGAATTAGAAAGTTACCTTGACCCCGATCCTTATGATAGCTTTCCGCGACACTATCAACACTATGGGGCAAGTTTAGCCGTGACTGCACAGATGTATGCGATCGCTGGCGGTTTACCAGCCGTGCGAACACCCGAAGATGTCGCATTTTATCATGCTTTGGTGCGCGTCAATGCCCGTTTTCGCCACAGTCCGTTAGTGCGGGTAGAAACTTCCGCAAGACAAACCGGACGCACCGACATTGGTTTAGCGAATCAGTTGAATGAATGGTCACAAATGGGACGACAAAAGCAAGCATTTTTAGTAGAATCAGCAGCAGCTATTGAAACTCGTTATTCAGCGCGTCATCAGTTAAGAGTTATTTGGTTTTCTGTTCTTAACGGAAAAATGCCAACTCATATGCAATTAGCACCGTTAGCAGACATTTTAGGAGTTCCAGCAGAATGGCTTGTGCAAGAATTAAAACAACCATACACCTTTAGTCTGTTATTTGAACGAGTTGATGAATACTCAAGAGAAGAAGGAATTTGGGCACAGCGTTGGCAAAAAGTAGAAATTCAAACAGCAATTAGCGATTTACGTCTGCGTTTAGAAAGTCTGCGTCGGGGTAGCAAATAAAATTTTGCTCTTATTCGTAGTGAGCGATTTATCGCTCAATTACAACCAAATGTCAACTTCATCAGTTAAAGGAATAAAAAATAACGTCGCCAAGGGGTTTTTATTTATTGAGGAGTTACGAACCGCAGAGAACGCAGAGGACGCAGAGAAGGAAAAGAGTATGATTTTTGTGGCAGAGAAGAAGTTATTTTTAGGAATGTAAATGCTTAACTAAATCGAAGTTTCCTTGACGCAATGTTTCGGGATTTGGCATTTTGTTTAAGCGCATTAGTTCGGTGATGGCTGCGGTTTCGGTGTCTCGCTGGCTGGTGGCTGCTGCTAATATTTGGTTGTCTTTGATGTAAAATACGATAAATTCGCGTTTTTGCAAGTCGCCATTGATGATAATTTCATCCCATTGTTCGGCATGTCCGACGTAGCGCAGGGGAAAGTCAAATTGCATTGTCCAAAAAACAGGTACTGTTTTGAATTTGATTGATTTTCCTAGCATATTGTAAGCGGCAATGCGTCCTTGTTGGGCGGCAATTCGCCAGTGTTCTACGCGAATTTTCTCACCTGTGCGCTCGTCTGGAAAGCGGGCAATGTCACCTGCTGCGTATAAGTTATCGGCAGCGCGAAGATATTCATCTACTGGTATACTTTTGTCTTTGGGGTGCAAGTCTACGCCAGAGAGAATTTGAGTTGCAGGTTGTACGCCTATGCCTACGACAACTATATCAGCTTCAAGGCGTTGGTTATTATCTAAAATTACTGCTTCAACTTTGCTGTTTCCGATTAATTTAGTGACTTTTCTGCCAAATTGAAAGCTGACCCCATTTTCTTCATGGACTTGTTGAAATAATTGTCCAATTTCTTCGCCCAATATTTTTTTAAAAGGTAAAGAATCTGGTGAGATTACTGTTACTTTTAAACCGAGTTTGGTAAGACCAGAAGCGGTTTCCATGCCAATAAAACTTGAGCCGATGACTACGGCTTGCTTGGCTTGTGCGGCAGATGCGAGAATGCGATCGCTATCTGCAAAGCTGCGTAAGGTAAAGACGTTTTCTAAATCTGCACCTTCAACTTCTAACTGTTTTGGTTTTCCACCTGTGGCTAACAGTAGAGAATCATAACTGAGGGTTTCACTGTCATCAAAAGTTATTTTTTTTGCTTTGGCATCAACATTTACCGCTTGTTTGTTTAACAGAACCTCGATATTATGCTGTTTGTAAAACTCCGGCGTTCTCAGTGGTACTTGTTCTTTGGGAACATCACCGTTGAAATAATCTTTGCTTAATACAGTGCGATCGTAAGGTAGTTGGTCTTCACGAGTAATCATCAAAATGCGTCCTTGATAGCCAGCAGTTCTCAAAGTTTCTGCTGCATGGGCACCAGCTGCACCCGCTCCTAAAATGACAAATGTGCGTGAATCGACATTGGGATTGTATGATGCCATTGCAGGGGTTCTCAATCCAGATGCTTTTTCTGGTACGCTGACAATGACATTTTCGCCTTCGATTCTAACTTGATAACAAGGCAAAGAATCTAATCCCGGTGGCTCTTGTTGGTCGCCTGTGGTGATATTAAAATAAGCATTATGCCAGGGACAAACGATGCTGTTACCACTTAGCACTCCTTCTGCTAACGGTGCTTGGTAGTGCGTGCAAAATGCTCCTAAAGCCTGAAAATTTCCATTAACGCGGATTAGCAGTACGTCCGTGTCACCTACAGAAACCTGCCGTTTTTCGCCATCCTGCAATTCATTAACTTTGGCAACGACTGCTTCAATCTGCTGCATAAAATTTCTGCTGATAATAGAACACGATTTCTAAAGTAAACTGCAATCAGTAAGTCATTCCTCGGTCACAAGGTAGAAATTTAATTGTTGAGGAGTAAGATTGAGAAAATCTTTTGATAACGAGTTAGCTGTATTAATTCTCGTGGTAAGCTTAACGAGAGCATTTATTCTCAAATGAGATGGCTAGTCTTCCGCATCCAATTCAGTATCAAGGAAGTAAGAGAAATCTGGCTTCAGAAATTCTGAGATTTCTACCTAATAAAGTCGAAAGGTTAGTTGAGCCATTTGCAGGAACTGCTGCAATTAGTATTGCTGCTTCTGCAAGACATATTTCTCAATTTTTTTGGATTAACGATTTAAATAAGCCGCTGGTTGAGCTACTAAAGTTGATAGTCGAGAAACCAGACGAAATAGCAGATTCATACACACATATATGGTATGAACAGCAAAGTAATGTAGAGCATTATTATCAAGTAAGAGAAAACTTTAATAGCACTAACGATCCGAGTCTTTTTCTCTACTTGCTGGCTCGATGTGTAAAAGGAGCAGTTCGCTATAATTCTCTTGGACTCTTTAATCAAAGCCCAGACAAAAGACGAAAAGGAACTCAACCAGAAAAGATGCGAAAAAATATAGAAGGAGTTTCTAGGCTTCTCAAGGGCAAATGTATATTTACAAGCTGGGATTATAGAGATGTTTTAGCTGAAGTACGAAAGAATGATTTTATCTATATAGATCCTCCTTATCAAGGTGTATGTGGTAATAAAGATTCGAGATATTATTCGGGAATTCAATTTGATGATTTTGTTATAGCTCTCGAAGAGCTAAATCGCAAGGAAATAGCGTTTGCAGTTAGTTATGATGGCAAACGAGGAAACAAAACTTTCGGTAACGAATTACCGTTAGCATTAAATCTTAAGAAGATTGAAATCGAAGTAGGACGTTCCTCTCAAGCAACACTTTTAGGTAAAGAAGAAGTAACAGTAGAGTCTTTGTACTTGTCACATATAGCAAATAGCTATACCGAAGACTTAGAAAGTTATATTAACGCAAAAGCTAAACAGCTTACTTTTCTGGAGCCAAATGGACAGTTCTCAACAGCTACCTGATGAGTTTATACAACTTTGTCAGTCAGTGACAGCTAAAAGACCAAAAGCTGTTATCGATCATATCTTGCAGTATGGCTTTATAACGACAGAAGAACTAAAGCAAAGGTACGGTTATAATCATCCTCCAAGAGCAGCCAGAGATGTTCGAGAACATGGAATACCTTTGGAAACCTTTCGTGTTACAGGAACCGATCAAAGAAAAATAGCTGCATACAAGTTTGGAGATATTAGTAAGGCTAGATTTTCCAGATTATCCGGTAGAACAGGTTTCTCGAAACTATTAAAAGATGAATTGATTAATAAATATGGCTGTAAATGCTTTATTTATTTAGAAGAGGTTGATAAACGTGAATTACAGATAGATCATCGTGTACCATTTGAGGTGGACGGAGAACCAGATTTAGAACCAGAAAACTTTATGCTGCTTTGTGGTTCTGCTAATCGGGCTAAATCTTGGTCGTGTGAGCATTGTGAAAATTGGAAAAGCATAAAGGACAAATCTATATGCTTATCTTGTTATTGGGCATATCCAGAAAATTATACTCATATTGCCATGCGACAAGTTAGGAGAATAGACCTTATATGGCAAGGAGATGATATTGAAAATTATGAAAGACTAAAACAACAGGCTGCTAGGTTAAACAAAGAAATGCCGCAATTTATTAAGGAAATTATTGACCAACAAATTAGGCTAAATAATGACAGCTAAAACCTATTGCCGCAAACAAAGCAAAGATGGTAAATCAAACTCGCTCAAATAAATCAAGTCGATATTGTTCCTCGCGTTGACTTTTTAAATGTCGTAATTTATTCGGGGTTAACTCCATAAATGAATCGTGAACTTGATCGCCATTCAAAGGATAATCACGCGCATACTCTGTCCAATGAACTAAAAGCAAATGTCCTCCTGGTTCCAAGTGTTCTAAAATGCACTGCTTGGCTTTTTGCAGGTCTGACCAGCACCAGTAATAGCCAACTTCTGACACTAAAACTAAATCAAACATTTCTTCAGGATACTGTTCTGGTAAACGCATGATTTGAAAGCGTACCTGCTTTAAGTGCTGACAGCGCTGTATTGCTTTTTCTTGAGCTAGCTTTGACACATCAATTGAAAGCAAAGAGTCACATAAAGATGCTAGCTTTTCAGTTAAAACGCCAATTGAACCACCAATTTCAAAAGCAGATTTATAGCGTTTCGGTAAAGCAGCGATTGTGGCAGTATATTTCTTCGCTTCGTATTCGCTGGTTTCAAATTTCCACGGATCGGGATCGGTACCGTAAAGTGCTTCAAAATAACTTGGGGGAAGCGATCGCTTTTCTATCTCTAACAATTTTTTCGGCTTGGGGATACTTGCAGTGTTCAAAGCTTGTAAAAAATCATCAAAATTTACAAAGTCTTCGATAATCTGTTCAACTCCCGCATCCTGCAAGATTATTTTTTGTTCACCGCTAGCGACACCGACAAAATCTAGTTGCAGCTGCACAGCAGTTAAAACATCCCAAATTCCATCACCGATACAAACTATTTTTTCAAAATCTGATTCAGCATATAACGCTTTCGCTCTGGATATTGCGGTTTTGACAATATCTTCACGAGAAATACCATCATCAGCAGACGCAATCGGCAATTGTCCAACATCCAACTTTGCACTATCTAATTTCATGCAAGCTGATGCACTCCATCCTCCAGTTGCCAAAGCGATCGCCCAATCTTCTGTTTCTCGCAATCTCCGCAACATTACGGTTGCTCCAGGTACTTCAGCAAACAATATATTATCCGCTGTATATTGTTCTTGCAACAAATCGACAAAGCGGTGCTGAAGCCGAGATAATTCACTTTCTTGGGGAACACGTCCGAGAAACTCCTGAAAAATCTGCAAAGTTATCCCAGAATCGGTTGTGTGTCCGTAACTAGCCCAGTTCGTGTTAATATCTTCAATGCCATCCAGAGCAAACGCTTTCACAAAGCATTGAGTATCGACATCATTTGTTTTAGTCAGCGTTCCATCAATATCAAAAATTGCTAGTTTCATTAAAGCCTTTAATTTTCAACTTCTATAGGACTTACACACTCATGTCGTCACCAATTGAATTTACGTAGGGGCAATTCATGAATTGCCGCTACAAGACTTTAGGAAAAGCGCTCATTCCACTTCTAAATAAACTTCCCAAGGACGAGCGAAATTCAAAAGCATTTCTGGTGTCAAGCAAAAACCTTCGGGATCGTCATCAATTAAGTTGGTGATTTGCGAACGATAACAAGCGATCGCCTGTTTTTTCAACTCTACCACCGCAGCAATATCCAGACGCCAACTTGTTACTTTTTCCGATTCTGTCAAGTTTCCCCGTTGCCGTGGGTCCCAATCCCAGATAGGATATTCAATAATGCGCGGTGATAAATTTAAGTTACCCAAAGCGGTGTAAATTAACTTTGAAGTTGCTCGATGGTCAGGGTGAGGATCGTACCGCCAAGGTAAAAAGATAATTTGCGGCGCAATTTCTCTTAAATAAGCACTACAACTCGCTATTGCACTAATATATTGTGTCGAAATTGACCCATCTTGCAGTCCGCAAAATGTCACGTTATCCGGATTAACGCCTAACTTTGTTAAAGCTTCCAACGTTTCGCTTTCACGTAATGCCTGTAACAAAGGTGCGGGATACTTTAGAGAATTGGGGTGAGAAAGCGTACCGTTACTGATAACTAAAACGCGGACATCGCAATTTAGAGAACGTAAAAGAGCGATCGCACCACCACAACCCAACGTTTCATCATCGGGATGAGGTGCAACAATTAGCACCGGACTATAAGCAATTTCCTTAATAGACCGACAAGGCAAAACATCAGGATTAGTTAGCGGTGATGCAGTCATGCGATTTTGGATTTTAGATTTTAGATTTTGGATTGTAAAATAAACTTCTTACATAAATCAAAAACAAGAACCCCACCCCGCCTTTGACGTAAGTCAAAGTCTCCCCTCCCCGCCTGCGGGGAGGGGCTGGGGGTGGGGTGTTAAAGGATTTTTGCAATCTTGTTTAATGCTTATTCTATGTCACGAACTAGGATACCCCAACCTTCCTAGAGACGTTCGGTGCGGAACGTCTCTACTATAAAGGTGATTTGCCAATAATATTCATTGGTTCCAAAGCGAATGTGCTGGATTACTTTCAGCTAAAACATACTGTCCTACACTAGAAAGTGCAGCATCAAACGCGGGTTGACGCAGATACAGGGTTAAATCCCGGATGATGCGTTCCATCGGATTTGGTGGTAGCAAACCGCGAGTCCCAACAGAACGTTCGCACATTTGCATTACATCGATGCAAATTTGTTCAATTGCTGTCCGCACCATATTTGCATAAGCGACGAGTTGACTAGCTTGCGGATTGTCAACCGTCGGATAACCTCCAAACACAGGTGCATATGCTGCTACCATATCCGCAGCCGATCGCAACCAGAGATTACCACTTTCAATCGCGATCGCCATTCTACCCAGTCGTTCTCTTTGGTATGGATCGTTTGTATAATTCAGCTTTTGCAGATATTCGCGAGTTAAATCAAATAATGCTTCTGCACCACCCAATTGTACCGCTGCAAACCGAATTACTCCCACAGATAACCAAGGCTGTCTATAATAATCTCCAGGTTCACCGATTAAAGCATTTTGCTGCAACTCAACCCCGCTAAAATCTACTTTATAGCTAGCAGTTGCTCGCATTCCCGAAGGTTCCCACCAAGATGGATCGCTTACCGTTGCTACTTCATCCATTGGCACAATGCACATTTGCCAAGTACCATCGGGTAAGACTCCATTCACAAACGGACGCTCAACGTAGCCAGAGCCAGAACAAAAGGTTTTACAACCTTCGAGGCGATATTTACCATCCTCTAGGGGAATAATTTTAACACCATCAGCAGCTTCCGCATTCCAAACGCCAAATATTTTCAGGCGATCGCGTGCTTCACTTGCATAAGTTGCGATTTGTTCTTTAGTACCAAAAGTTTGAATTAGTTGCAGCGCATTGATATGTCCCTCATAAACTCGCCCAACCGCCAAATTGCCACGCCCGATCTGTTTTAATAGCATTAGGAGTTGTTGAGTTACACTCGCATCAATTCCCGCACCCCACCCACCTAAACCTCGGTGTAAAGGTGCAGACAACAAGCCAGCCTCAGCAATTAACTCAAACTCCTTTTTCGGGAAAGCGCCATTATAATCAATCGCGCTAGCGTTTAGCATACAATAATCAGCAATCTCTCTAGCACGTCTGAGAACTTCCGCAATGCACGAATCATGCCATTCTGTAAGGATAACATCCTTTGATAGTTGAGTATTAATAGCCGCCTCCTTTACATAACATATCTTCACATATTCTTGAAGATAATGAAATTCAGTTGGGTAGCGCCTCTATCTTCTGCGGGAAATAACGAACTTGATTTATATGAGTTTGATGCATCGGGCGATCGCCACGAAAAATTTAAACGTTCGTAGTGAGCACTAAAGTGCTCAAATAAGCGTTGAAACGCTTACTACGATTTTCTCATTTTATATTCGCCAAGACAATTTCTCCTTTCTTATTAATCTTCATCGGCTTATCCGGAAAAGCATTTTTATTCAAATAACGCAATAGACTCACAGTTCTAAACCGCTGATCTATCTGCGGAATTCCCTGTTTGTTCATCCGAACCGGGATAATTTTACTTCCGATTAATTCGCCATCAGAGTTCATTTTGACTTCTAAAATCATTGAATAACTGGTTTCACCTTCTGTTGATAAAGTTCTGTATCCGAGAAAGTTTCCTAATGAATAAGCGATGAGTTTACCTTTATAGATTTCCATCGCTCTAGGAACGTGAGGTCCATGTCCTATAACTAAATCTGCGCCAGCATCAATCATTGTCCGCGCAAATTTCATTGAATTTCCTCGGTCTTCTCCATAGAAATATTCAGTTTTATTTTTCACATGCATTGCCCCGGTTCCCTCCGCACCTGCCTGCATGGAAATAATTACCAGATTCGCGTTGGCTCTAGCTTCTTGAACGAGTGCTTTAGCTGTTTCTAAATCGTGCATTGAGTTGTAAATGTCATAGGTAGTAAATCCAATCATCGCTACCGGAACATTACGAACTTGTTTATAGAGAATTTGATTTTTATGACCTAATGTTTCAATGCCAACTGTGGCAAGATTATTAACTGTATCGCGAAATCCCACCTTGCCAAAGTCTAATGCATGGTTGTTTGCCATATTGAAAACATCAAAGCCAACATCAGCAAACAACTGTGCATATGCTGGGGGAGAACGAAACGCGAAAATTTGCCCTTGATTGATATCTTTGGAAGAATAGGGATAGGTAGTTAAGCTAGTTTCCAGATTACCCAATAATAAATCGGCTCTTTGCAAGTATGCCCTCACCGACTTTGGGATTAGCTGATTGCGATCGCGTGGAAGTCTGTGATTGGGGTAATTAGTACCGGGAATTACATCCCCCACAGCTTGAATCGTGATGTAATCGGATTCTGGCAAATCAAAACTTGGTGGTGGAGTGTATTCTGGCTGATATCCTGGTAAAAGCGGTATCGCTTCTTCTGAAGTTGCAGCTTGCGATCGCTGCACCTGCCCAAAGCGGACAAAGATTCCGATACTAATGCCTACACAAAAACAAAAGCTGATAAAACTCAACGGGAGTAATCGCCCAATTCTATTTGCCATATTCGCACTAGTTCCACTCCTCAGATTATGGGATTAGTTTAGCCCAAAAATGGGGAATTTTTGGTATAAATTAACGTATCCTCTTTGTAAATCTTGATTGCGAAATATTTAACCACACTCTGCGACCCTCCTTTGTTTACCTCCGCGTCCCTCTGCGTTTAAAAACGCTAAATGTTGCAATACTCTGGAATGCGATTGTCACTCGATGCATTGTAAAGACAAAACGGGTTCCCAAATTCAATAAACGGGTTCCCAAATTCAATAAACGGGTTCCCAAATTCAATAAACGGGTTCCCAAATTCAATAAACGGGTTCCCAAATTCGATAAACGGGTTGCCAAATTCGATAAACGGGTTGCCAAATTCGATAAACGGGTTGCCAAATTCGATAAACGGGTTGCCAAATTCGATAAACGAATTGCCAAATTCGATAAACGGGTTGCCAAATACAATAATAAGGAGAGGGGAGATAAAGCACAGGTTTATCGCGGTGAGGTTATGATTGACTACAACTTTATCGCGGCGATCGCAATTGACTTGCAACTATCCCCATAAGCTAAACCCTCAAACCCTTCCCCCCCTCTCCCCCTCTCCCCCTCCCCCCCTCCTCCTCTCCCCTCATCTCTTCTTACACACCTCAAGTTCTTCCAACGTCTCCGGATGAGCGATAAAGTAATCACTTAACCACAGACAACCCCTATTTAACAGTTCATCTAAGCCTTGAACTTGCCACACCTTGGCGGTTTTGTCTACTGATGCGGTGAGAATTCGTTTGCCATCAGGGCTAAAACTGGCGCTGAAGACTTGTTGTTGATGCCCAGTCAGGGTAGCGATGAGTTTACCATTTAAATCCCACACCTTGGCGGTTTTGTCACTTGATGCGGTGACAATTCGTTTGCCATCAGGGCTAAAACTGGCGCTGCTGACTTCTGCTTGATGCCCAGTCAGGGTAGCGATGAGTTTGCCATTTAAATCCCACACCTTGGCGGTATTGTCAACTGATGCGGTGACAATTCGTTTGCCATCAGGACTAAAACTGGCGCTGAAGACTACTCCTTGATGCCCAGTCAGGGTGGCGATGAGTTTGCCATTTAAGTCCCACACCTTGGCGGTTTTGTCAACTGATGCGGTGACAATTCGTTTGCCATTAGGACTAAAACTGGCGCTGAAGACTACTCTTTGATGCCCGGTAAGGGTGGCGATGAGTTTGCCATTTAAGTCCCACACCTTCGGGGTATTGTCAACTGAAGCAGTGACAATTCGTTTGCCATCAGGACTAAAACTGGCGC
>NZ_JTCM02000048.1:45386-47782 GCF_000817785.2 Hassallia byssoidea VB512170
CTGCTTGATGCCCAGTCAGGGTGGCGATGAGTTTACCATTTAAGTCCCACACCTTGGCGGTATTGTCACCGGATGCGGTGACAATTCGTTTGCCATCAGGACTAAAACTGGCGCTGTTGACTTCTGCTTGATGCCCAGTCAGGGTAGCGATGAGTTTGCCATTTAAATCCCACACCTTGGCGGTATTGTCACCGGATGCAGTGATAATTCGTTTGCCATCAGGACTAAAACTGGCGCTGATGACTACTCCTTGATGCCCGGTAAGGGTAGCGATGAGTTTGCCATTTAAATCCCACACCTTGGCGGTATTGTCACCGGATGCAGTGACAATTCGTTTGCCATCAGGACTAAAACTGGCGCTGTTGACTGTATCTTGATGCCCGGTAAGGGTAGCGATGAGTTTGCCCGATATGTCCCACACCTTGGCGGTATTGTCACCGGATGCAGTGACAATTCGTTTGCCATCAGGACTAAAACTGGCGCTGAAGACATATAATTGATGCCCGGTGAGTTGATTTCGCTCTTGGATCTTATCTAAAATCGTTCTTAAAGCTAAAAGTGGGCTAGCTGCTGGATATTCCTCCAAGGAACGATTATTTTTAACTAGCTTTTGCAAATCTTGTCCAGCTCGCATTGCCGATCGCAATGCTCCTATTTGGTCATAATCAAACTGCTGTAAAGCATTGCTGCCTTCTCGTTCTAATCTGGTTCCTTCTACTGCTTCTTGTAGTTTGTTAAAAGCAACTGTTGCCATTATCGCCGCAATTACTGCCCCCACCACAGATATACCCAAAATCAAAGAACCAAGGCGAATCCGCTGCGACGCTTTTTGCGTCGCTGCTTGTAAAATCTCATTAGCTTGCTTTTGTGCTTCTATCGCTTCTCGCTTGTCTGATTCTTGGCTAGCTGCGAGAAACTGATAATCCTCAACACCCAAGCTTTTATCCGCTGCCCAAATCAAAGCATCCTGTAACGCTGCACCCCGCAACAACCGTGATTCATCTTGACGATTTGTATCTATCCATGCTCTGAAAGCTTGAGAATAAGGACGCAGTTTGGCTAATTCTCTCTCAACCCAACTTCGGTTAAAAACCGATTCATAAATCAAGTTATAAACTTTTAACTTACCTTGCTGCTTAACCACCAACCCCGTCAACCGCAACTGCATTTGTTCGGGACTATCATTCGCCGCGACTTCACCCTGTTGTAAAATTTGCTGATAAAGTCCTAACAGCCTGCCTGCAAGTTGGTCACTACTGAGAATCCGATCTCGGATCGTCTTTAAATGCTCAGGCTCATCCTGCGATTCCCAATTAGTAATAACATAAGTTTCAACCAACTCATCAACCTGAGACTCATCCCCAGTTTCCAGTCCCCACCCCTTAGTCTTGATTAACTTACAAAGTCTTTGAGTGAGAAACGGTTGTCCACCAGTCCAAGCCAAAATCTCTTGCAATACTTTTTGCGGATTACTAATCTCCCCAAACCCCAAAGCTAACGCTTGGGCTTCATTTAACTCAAAGCCCTCAAGAGCGATCGCTCGACCTATATTAAATGGTGTGCGCTTTTTATCTTTAATCAAATCCGAGGGAGTTGCTACCCCAAACAGTGTAAAAGTTATCCGCTTATACTCTGGATGATCGGCACGCTGATTATAGCAACTGCGGATTAAAGCAAAAAAATCGTCAACCGAAGGCAAATTCAAGCTGAGAATGCTATCGATTTCATCAATAAAAACAACAATGCTATCATTAATCGACGTTAGCAGCACATCCTCAATAAACTTGCCCAACCGCTGCACCGGCGAAAGTAAATCGTGACTTGACCACCAGCTATCTAAATCAAAAGTTTCATACAAATACAGACTGCTAACAATACTATCAATCACCCCTGCATACCATTGCTCGGCAGTGATATCCCAACTACCGATCGCTGTAATATCAATAGCAGCACAAGCAACACCCTCAGCTTGCAAACGTTGCATAGTTCTCACCCGCAAGCTAGATTTACCCATTTGCCGCGAGTTCAGCACATAACAAAAATCCCCAGCCTTCAGCCCCGCATACAAATCTTCATCTGCCTGCCGTCTCACATAAGTGAGAGAATCAGAAGGGAGACTCCCGCCAACTTGATATTCATAGCTTGGCTGAACTGTAGTCATCTGTTAATTCTCAGGCAAGCATCAAAACACTATTGATTTCACCTGAGCGCGATTATGGCTTAATTCTCTGCAAGATGCTCAAATTATACCGCTCGTTGTCACCACAAAATCCTCTTGTGTGCACCTCTTGCATAAATTAAAAATAAAGAACCCCACCCCGCATTTGAAGAGCGCAAACGCTCCCCTCCCCGCAAGCGGGGAGGGGTTGGGGGTGGGGTATTAGGGAATGAGTGCA
>NZ_JTCM02000049.1 GCF_000817785.2 Hassallia byssoidea VB512170
CAAAAATGGACAGGCTTCATCCTTTGTGACTCGCTATCGTGTTGAGGATCTTTAAAACAAGCCTGTCCATTTTTGTCTACATGAGTGTGAAACCCCCCGTTGAGTGGACTGGCGTGCGCTTAATCCAAGCGCCCTTTCTTTCCAAGATATTTGTATCACCCAAAAAGTGAAATGGTATTAAAAGTTAGAAGTCAGGAAATATGATTAAATCTGGCTGATGATTTTTTTATTTATCTAAGAATCGCCAGAAATCATCAGATAATTTCGAGCGATCGCCCTTGGCGGCGGCTTCCGCATCGCGTGCATCACCTAAAAGAAAATCTATGTCAATCATCGTTGCTGAAAACCTGAGCAAAGTTTATCCGGTGGCAGTTAAAGAGCCAGGTATAAAAGGGACAATTACCCACTTTTTCCGCCGCACCTACCGGGAAATTAAAGCAGTTCAAGATGTTTCCTTTGAAATCGCTTCCGGTGAAGTTGTCGGGTTTTTGGGACCGAATGGTGCTGGTAAAACCACTACACTGAAAATGCTCACAGGGCTGATTCACCCCTCTAGCGGAAATGTCAGAGTATCTGGACAAATTCCCTTTCGGCGTCAAGAGGCTTTTTTGCAAAAAATTACCTTGGTGATGGGACAAAAGCAGCAGTTGATTTGGGATTTACCAGCGCTGGATTCTTTAAAAATTAACGCCGCTGTTTACAACATCTCAGATAAAGAGTTCCGGCGGCGAGTCGGAGAATTAACAGAAATGTTGTCCCTGGAAGGTAAGCTTACTCAAGCTGTGCGGAAGCTATCTTTAGGTGAGCGGATGAAAGCAGAACTTTTAGCCGCACTTTTGCACCGTCCCTCTGTGCTGTTTCTTGATGAACCGACGCTGGGACTAGATGTGAATGCTCAAGTTGGGGTGCGGGATTTTTTACGCGAGTACAATCAGCGCTATCAAGCGACGGTGTTATTGACTAGCCATTACATGGCTGATATTACAGCTTTGTGTCAACGGGTGCTATTAATTCACCAAGGAAAGTTGATGTATGACGGTAGCTTGGATGGACTGTTAGAACGTTTCGCTCCTTACCGAGAAGTTCATGTAGAGTTAGCTCATCCGCTACCGAGAGAGAAACTGATGTCCTACGGTGATGTAAAGCTTTTAGAAGGGCATACACAACAAACAGATGAAAATCAGACATCGGTGTGTTTTGTGGTGCCGCAAGAGGCTCTTACTCGTACTGTGTCGCGAATTTTGGCGGATTTGGCAGTAGTTGATTTAACTGTAACAGAACCACCTGTGGAAGAAGTGATTGGGCGAGTGTTTCAAGCAGGGGTTGTTTAATAATGGGCATGGGGCATAGGGCAATGGGCATAGGTTTGGCTGTGCGTTGGGGAGGCAGTGCGTTGGTGAAGCAGCGCGGTCATGTTCGTTACCCCCATGAGCGACTGCTGAAAGGGTTTCCCGGCAGACGCGCACCTGCGGTCGGCTCCGCCGACTTGAAGCACCTGCCGTCATGGGGCATAGGGCAATGGGCATTGGTAATTCCTCCTTGTCTCCTTGTCTCCTTGTCTCCATCCCCCATTGCCCCATACCCAAGTTTAATTAGATGATGCTGCCTCTGCCATACGAAAGATGATTTGCTCTAAAGTTCGCAACAATTCTTGCTCATTGTAAGGTTTAGAAAAGTAAGCTCGCGCACCTAATTGCAATGCGAGTTGCCGATGTTTATCACTACTGCGAGATGTTAACATGGCAATCGGTATATTTTTCATATCATTGTTTGATTTCACACGACCTAAAAAGCCGTAACCATCAATGCGCGGCATTTCGATATCACAAATCACCGCTTGAACTTGCAAGCCACTATTAAGTTTATCCAAAGCATCTTGACCATCTTTCGCCTGTTCTACTTGATACCCTCCTTTTTCGAGAGTCAAAGCCAAAAAGCGCCGGACATTTATTGAGTCATCTACGATCAAAATAGTGCCTTTTTGGTTATCAGGTTGCGGCAAAATTGCTTTATCATCATTAGGTACGAGGAAGGCAGTTTTTAATTTTGTTGATGGCAATTTACTGGTTTTAGGTGTGCGCTGATTAGTGGCAATCCAATACAGTAACTCGTTAGCGTTAACTAAAGCCACTACTCGACCATCACCAAGAATTGTACAGTTGCTAAAACCATTAGGCAAAGGTATATTTCCCTCAACTTGGCGGATGGCAACTTCTTGTTCACCCCAACAACGGTCTATTTGCACTGCTGCCGGCTGGTTGTTACCTTTGATGATTAACACATTGGCAGCATTAATCGCCGGGGCAGTTTCTAAATCTGGGCTATTATAACGGGGGCAATTAAATTCTAAGTGCTGTCCTAAGCGAATCAAAGGCAGCATAGTTCCTTGCCAATTGATAACTTCGCTACCAGCCATTGGGAAAACTTGATCGTTTTGGAGTAAGAATATTTCCAAAACTACATCTGTGGGAAATGCCAATAGCATTCGATTACTTTCTACCAGCAGTACTCGTGCTACAGAAAGTGTAAACGGCACTGACATGGTAATAGTGGTTCCAACTCCGAGGACTGTATCAACTTTGACATCTCCCCGGATTTGTTTCAGGTTGTTGCGAACCACATCCATACCGACACCGCGACCGGATAATGTTGTAACTTGGTCGGAGGTGCTAAATCCCGGTTCAAAAATGAGCGATAACAGTTCTTCGTCACTTGCTTGTGCCAGAAGAGTTGCATCTAAACCCATAGCTGCGGCACGATCGCGAATTTTATCCAAGTCCATGCCACGTCCATCATCACGCATAGTAATGATTGTACGATTACTGCGGTGAGTGGCTTTAATTTCAATCAATGCTTGTTCCGGTTTACCGGCAGCGCGACGGGTAGCTGGATCTTCGATGCCGTGATCGAAAGCATTTCTTAATAGATGCATTAAAGGATCGTTTAATGCTTCTAAAATGCTGCGTTCAATTAAAGTGTTGCCACCTTCAACTTTCAACTGAACATTTTTGCCATATTCTACATTCATGTCGCGCAAAGCTCTAGGAAAGCGATCGAGTAAATCTGATAACGGACGCATCCGTATTTGTGTAAGCTTTGTTTGTAAATGCTTTGATGTTTTGTTTAACTTTCTGGCAAATTGATCTGTATCGTCAACACTCAGTTGAATATCAGTTGTGACTTCTTGTACTTGAACAATGGTTTCCATTACCTCTTGCGACAAGAGGCTTAATTCGTTATAGCGATCCATTTCTAAGGTATCAAATCCCCGATCTTGCTGGGGTGAATAGTCGCTATCGTCAAATGCAAAGTTGTCTGAATTGCCATTACCTGGATATGTTAGTGATGGTGAATTAGATGGTACTCCAGCATGAGTAGTAATTTTGTCGTATGCTGTGCGTAGTTCCTGATTTTCTCGCTCTAAAACATGCACTCGCTGGCTAAGATTACGTATGAGTTTGCGTAATCTTTCCATTTGCAAGTTCAGTCCATTGCGCTGAATAATTAGTTCCCCAAATAAATCGTTAATTTGCTCAAGTTGTTTGCTGGGAACTCTAACTGTATTTTCATGAACTTCGCGGTCTTTGCCAACTGGAATTGGCTCTGGTTTGCGTTCAACAAATTTGTAATCTGTGGGGGAAAATTCTCTAGAAACTACTACGCTTGGTGGCTCGTCAATAGTAGCGTTGTCATCGATAATTTCTGCTTCCAAAGATTCAAAACTTGCGGCAATTATTTCTGGATTTAGCCAAGCTTCTTCGCTGTCTTCTGTTTCTAAAAGTAGTGGTTCTACTATTTCTGCATCTTTATCTTGAGATTCTAGCGCATCGCTTGCGAGAAACTCAGCTAGAGCCTCTTGTACTTCTTTATCTTGAGATTCTAGCGCATCGCTTGCGAGAAACTCAGCTAGAGCCTCTTGTACTTCTTTATCATGAGATTCTAGCGCATCGCTTGCGAGAAACTCAGCTAGAGCCTCTTGTACATCTTTATCATGAGATTCTAGCGCATCGCTTGCGAGAAACTCAGCTAGAGCCTCTTGTACATCTTTATCGTGAGATTCTAGCGCATCGCTTGCGAGAAACTCAGCTAGAGCTTCTTGTACTTCTTTATCATGAGATTCTACCGCATCGCTTGCGAGAAATTCAGCTAGAGCATCTTCTGTGGATAGCAGATCCATATTCGCATAACTCGGAGGTGCGATCGCCTCAACTTCGATATCTGTAGGTAAACTATCTCGTTGATTTGTCAGCACCAAAGCTTGCGATCGCCGCCATGCTTGCAATGCTAACCGAGCAATTTGTTCAACTTGTGTATCCGTAACGGTAGCTGCTATGTGATGCGCGATCGACTCACAAAGCTGGGTAAAAGCTGGTAATTGCAACATTTCTCCCAAACCGCCCAATTCAGCTGCCATAATCGCAACTTCTTCTCGCAAGCAAGGTTGTTGACTATCTGCCAACACAGATTCTAGACGTTGCAAACATCCTTCTACTTCTGTCTCAAAAAGCAGAGGTATAATATCTTGCCCCTCGTCTGCGGAAAGTATGGTTGAGGCATCTTCTGGGGTAGGATCGCCCAGGCGATCGTGCAGTTCATCAAAAACTGGATAACAAAAAGTTGCTAACCAATCATCTTCAACCACATTACCCTCTGACAGCAATTCCACTATCTGACGCAGCCAATCTACGCCAGATAGCAGCAAGCTTTGTAATTGCGTGTCAATTTCTAAAGAGTTTTTTCGCGTCCTTAAAACTTTAAAAGAATCTTCTAAACGGTGAGCCAAATCACTTAGGGCACGAAACCCCATCATCCCCGCGCCACCTTTGATAGAATGAGCAGCTCTGAGTGCGGCATTAATTTTATCTAATTCGATGCGGTTGGTTGCGTTGATTTCCAGCAATACTTCTTCTAAAGTATTGAGATAATCTGTTGCTTCCTCCAGAAACTGCATCTGGATTTCAAGTTCTTTATCCTTTGACATAGTTTTTGTCCATAGTCAACAGTAAACAGTCAACAGTCAAGAGTCAAAAGTGCGATCGCCCTTTGACTAATGACTGATGACTAATCCACCTTGAAAGTTTCAACAGTTTCCTGTAACTCTTGGGAAATCACCGCAGTTTGTTGCAAAGATTCAGAAACTTGCCGCGAAGAATAGCTGGTGCGCTCTGATACCTTGGCAATTTCTCTCATCAAGTGGCTGACAGTTTGCGAGGTTTCTACCTGCGATGTGGTAGCGGTGGAAATCGACTGTACTAAAGAATCAATTTGGCGCGAAACATCCAAAATTTGACTCAAGCTGTGTTTAGCATCTTCAACAATTCGGGTTCCTTCTACAACTTGGGCGGTTCCGACTTCCATCGCTTGCACAACTTCGCTAGTTTCTCTTTGAATGTTCTCGACAATTTGCTCAATTTCTTTTGTTGCCGCTGCACTTCGGGCAGCTAATTCACCTACTTCTTCCGCAACTACAGCAAAACCTTGACCTTCTTCGCCCGCACGCGCTGCTTCTATGCCGGCGTTGATGGCGAGTAAGTTGGTTTGCATGGCGATTTGATTAATCAAAGATACCACGCGGGAAATTTGTTGGGTAGATTCTCCCAAACGCTTGACTTTTTTCGCTGTTTCGCCTACAGTTTCCCGCAATCTGAGGATATTTTGCACTGTCATATCCATTGCTTTGCCGCTCTTTTTGGCGGTGTGCGAAGCATTTTGAGCAACATAAGCCGCTTGTTGGGCGTTTTCGGCTACATATTGTATGGAATTGGTCATTTGATCAACAGCATCTAAGGTGCGGTTGATTTCTGAGGCTTGGGTGATAGCATCTTCTGCCAGTTCGCGCATCGCTCCTTGGTTAGAACCGATCGCATAGTTTACTTGATAAGCCGCTTGTTTTACTTGGGTAACAATCAACCGCAAATTTTCCACGATGGAGTTGAAAAAGTCGGCGACGGTGCCAATTTCCCCGGTGGTGACATCAGCCCGCACTGTCAAATCTCCGCTGGCTGCACCTTCTACTTCCCCTAGTAGTTCAAGAAGTTGCATTTGCAAAGCTTCTTTTTGTTGACGTTCATCTTCGGAACCTTGTTCTGCCTTGTGTCTACCTTGTTCTACTTCCTCTAAAAGTTTTGCTTGTTCTAAAGCATAGCCAACTTGAGTGGCTACTTGCTTAAATAAATCAATTTCTGCTTGTTGCCAAAAACGGGGGCTATCGCATTGATGAGTAATCATTAAACCCACCAATTGCCCGTCTGTAATCATCGGTGCGATTAAATTTGCCTTGACGGAAAATTTTTCCAACATTCTAATGTAACAATTTGCATTTCGCAAGCTTGGCTCTTGATAAATGTTAGCCATCGCTCGCACTCTTCCATCTTTATAAGTTTCTACATGGCGTTCTCGAAAACATGGATCGTCGATTTGCACTCCCATCATTTTCGGATAACCGGGCGCAACCGATTCGGCAACGACCATTCCATCCCAAGTGCTACGATCGAAGTTATAGATAACTACGCGATCGCTTCTCAAGCACGAGCGAACTTCTCTCACCGCTGTTTTAAAAATATCTTCGGTTTTGAGATTTCGGCGAATCCGCAAGGTAATTTCTGTGATTATTTTTGCTCGTTCTGCATCCAGTTCTTGTTCTTTTAACAACAACTGTAATTGCTCTGCCATCAAATTAATATTTTCACCCAATTCGCCGAATTCGTCTTCTGAGTCTATTTCTAAGCGAGTAGTGAGTTCACCTTGTCCCAGCCTTGCTACTGTCTGAGTCGCATTCAAAATTGGTTGTGTCGCACGTTTAGCTAACCAAGCTGCAAGCAGAGACACCAACAATGTTGTTAATACCGTCCCACCTAATATAGCCAGAAGTAAGTCTCTTTGCGGCGCAAAGACGATCGCTGTATCTGTAGCCAAAATTACTTGCCATTTTAAATCTGGCAAACCGTTGAGCTTTTCGCCTGCGTAGCTAACTAGCTGTTCTTTATTGTCAATTTGGTTAATTGTTTTGAATGTGGCTTCTTTTTGTGTGGCTTGTAGGTTCGCAAAGCCAGGAAAATTTCTTCTTGCTTCTCTACCTATTTGCTTTGATTGCGAAGACATGAAAAATTTTCCGGAAGCATCAATTAAATGATATTCTTGCCCTTCTAATGCATAATTTTTTACTACTTCTTCTAAAGATTTTACGGGCATCCGCGCTCTGACTATGGCGATAGTTTGCCCGGTGACTGCATCTTTAACTGGCGCAAAGGTGAAAATGCTATTAACTTTTGTATCTTTAGATACTTGTGGTTGACTAATTAATGGGCTGTTGAGTGCAGCTTGAAAGTAATCGCGATCGCTATAATTGGTGAGTGGTTGTGCTTGTGATTGTAAAATCGGCTCGCCCTTTAAGTCAAACACAGCAATGCTGTCATAGACTTTCTTACTCTCTCTAATCTTATCGAGTACTGCTTTTTTATCTTGTTCGCTTACAGCTGTCTTAACGGTGGAATTTGTGAGAATCGGCAGATTAGCCAGCACTTGAATATCGCTATACCGTTCAATCATGAAACGGTTTACTTTGTCTGCCAAGGCTTCGGCTTCAGCTTGTTGCAGCTCGGAAATTTTGTTACTAATCGAAAGGCTTGCAATGTGATAAGCTAAAGTACCAATACCTAATACAGGCAGAGTGCTGATAGCGATCGCCAAAACTGTAGCTTTGCTACGCAAATTGAGGCGTTTGAAAGCAGTTAAGGCACGATTCAAGGGAGAATTGGCATTTTTTGGCGATCGCGCATTGCTTCTCAATCGTGGTATATTACTATCCGCGATTTCCGATGATACTTCAGACGAAATAAACGATGCGTTTTTATCAGCATCACTACTCTTAGCCGAATCAGTTTTATTAAACATAAAGTAATTTGCTTGAATAGGTTTATCTAAAAACCAAAAATCCGTTCTTTTAGTAGTACACCCTAATCATTACGAAGAATCGAAGACTGGACAATTGCCTGTGCATCTAATACCAGCAAGATTTCTTTGTGTTGCACAAAGCATCCACGTAAATAGGGAACTAAACTAGATGCAACTTGTCCTATAGGAGAGTGGATTTCATCCGGCGTAAACTTGGTAGTACCTGTGATTTCTTGCACCACTAAACCCAAAAGCACTGATTCCACTCGAATAATTATCACATTGTATTGCCGCTGTCTATAATCTAGGCTTTCTAGATTCAGCATTTTTGACAGATCAACTGCCCAAACTATCCGACTGCGCCAATTCATCAATCCCAGTACGCAAGCTGGCATACTGGGAATTGCAGCTACAGACTCAACAGAAACAACAATCGCTTCTTGCGTGTGCTTCATTGATAATACAGCAGCCGTCTGGCGATTTAATTGAAATCTAAGATAGCCATCTCCTAAGTTATTTTGAGCTTCTTTGCCAGAGAGTATAGTCTTTGAACTATTCATTGATTCAAATCGCTACTGATTTAATAGCCCGCAGAAGTTGTTCGCGAGTATACGGCTTAGTTACATAGGCATCAGCACCTTGTCTCATTGCCCACAATCGATCAATTTCCTGATTTTTAGAACTGCAAATCACTATCGGTACTTTTTGAGTAATGGGATTTCTTTTGAGAGAACGACACAACTCAAACCCGCTCATTCCCGGCATTACTACGTCGGTAACAATTACGTCTGGCTGTTCTGACACAGCTTTTTCTAAAGCTTCTTTTGCACCACTTGCTTTTATCACGTTGTAACCACTCTCGTTGAGATAATGGCTCATTAGTTCCAATTCACTGGGGGAATCTTCAACAATCAGAATTGTGCCAAGCAAAGTTAGACTCACTCCTAAATCTCCTAAAAAAGTAATTTTGGACTATTAAAGTTACTTTTTCTAATTTTTACTCCTTATTAAGTTATCAGTTAACCAATGTGTTTAAACACCATTTTCAGCAATTCGGGTTGAGTGAAAGGCTTAGTTAAATAGCCTGATGCCCTAACCATCTTTGCCTTGGCTCTATCTATAAATCCTGTTCTGCCCGTTACCATAATGATAGGTGTATTTTTGAATGCTGAATGCCTCCGCAATAAAGAACATAACTCGTAGCCGTCTAAATTCGGCATTTCCACGTCTAATAAGATGAGATCGGGCTTGCTGCGAAGAATTTGCATCAACGCTTTCACCGGGTCGTTAATCATAACAACTGAAAATGTGTTCTCCTCCAAAAAGTTCTTGATGGAATTTAAGACTGTTTGGCTATCATCAATGCAGGCAACTGTATACAGTTGTTTGCTAGCAGTTTGCGCTGGCATTTTATTATTGTTACTATCTTGACTATCAAAATTGCTTTGTTTTGGCAATGGTTGCCCAAGCTGCATTAGTTGGGGCTGAGATTGCGGCAGCTTGGTTGCTTTTTCCACTGGCTTTTGTCCAGGGGAAGGAAGTGGTGACTGGTTATTTTGCTGACTTCTCAATTGCTTTTGACAGTGTTCGACTAACAAGCGTAAATCCAAGCTACAGAATTTTGGCAGTTGATTTAAGCTATTCTCAGCAATAAACTCATAGCTTCCTTCTTTTAAGGTAAGAAATAACTCCACTACTTCTTTAGCCAAGTTCTCTATCAGCGTTTCTGCTTGCGAAGAAGTGATATGATCTTGATTAACTAACCAGCAAATAGCTTGATAATCTGCATCTGATGTCGGCTGGTTTTCTCCCTTCGGTTCAAACATCAGCCGCATCTGCACGCGAGTGGCACTGTTGAGAGCGGGAATTTGCTGACTCAACTGTTGTAAATGGTTATCCAGCCGCTCAAATAACTTATCTGAATAAGAGGCGTAAGTAAGT
The DNA here is from genome assembly GCF_000817785.2 of Hassallia byssoidea VB512170. Taxonomy (GTDB): domain Bacteria; phylum Cyanobacteriota; class Cyanobacteriia; order Cyanobacteriales; family Nostocaceae; genus Hassallia; species Hassallia carrinoi. The sequence continues at coordinate 9,835 of NZ_JTCM02000049.1, forward strand.
TTACCGTCCTCTAGATAGATTGACCAAGAAACACTCCCGGTAAATATCCGTAAGCAACCTGTAGCACGCCGACTGGTTAGTTGTGCTAACAGAGATAGCGGGTGTAGTTTCTGGGAAAACTTGTAGCTACCTATAGGAGTTGTGCTCATTTTACTTTTACTAGGGATAATTTCGATACATTTAATCTAAAATTGTACAGAGGTTTTGACAATTTTAATCAAATATTGATATCATAACTGCTGTAGCTTAAAAGACAAACATTATAGCGCTCTTTTGTGGCAGAGCTTAATGGTAGCAAGGTTTTCTATCTATTAAATTTTAGTAAGAGTGTTAATTTACTTACCTGAGATTAACAAACATTCTTTGAGAATAATCACAAAAAATGTAAAGACTAAATAAAGGCAGTCACCTATAGGTAAATGTTCTATAGTCCTAACCGCAATAATAATGTCTTCGGTCACAAGTTCCAACAGGTAAGTTGTAGTATTAATACTTAAGGTTTTTTTTCAGCCAGAAAATATAAAGTAAAATTAATAAAAAGTAACTTTACTTATTGTTAACAAGAATGATGTTCTCACCGTTACTTGAGATTTAAAATGCGATCGCTCGTAATATATGTAATATAGCGGTCAAGGGTTGCGTCCAATACACGCTTATAAGCGTGTATTTCACTCAATTGAGAACCGCTATATATTTTTTATACAAAGTATATTTTCACATTGTTTGACCCTTTCCCCAGCAAAGCACCTAGGAACGTGATACGGCACTCTTTATCAACGAGGGTGAATAAACCTCGATTTTATACAAGTTTTAAGCAAGCAATGAATCAAGCTTTAAACTACATTCTTGCCTAAACAAGATGCCAGTAGAAGCTGACAGTCGCCGCTGAAATGATTGTTTAAGTGTACAGTGACTTTTTATTTGTCGTCGTGACAAATTAATGTCATTGCTAAAATGCTTGTACAGTATATCTTATAGCGTTTTCACAAAATTAGGATCACTTCTTCATGGTGACAAAATAAATGTCGTTATCCGTAATAGTGACAAATTAGTTGTCGCTTTTTTAAATAGAAAAAAGCTTTTGTGTATTTTCATAATGACAAATTGACTGTCGCTTTATCTACACCTAGAATAACAATATGTATTTATAAAAAACTTATGTATTATGAACAGTCAGCAAAATCCTGATTTAGCTGTTCATACCTCAGCTATTCCTACAGAAGGCTTACAAGAAGAAAGCGATAAACCTCTTGAGAGGAATGTGATTGTCACAGCACTCTCAGAGGAAGCCCAACTCAAGCTAGAGGTAATCCAAAGTTTGCTGGAAAAGAGCGATCGCACTACCTATGGGCAGAAGTTGAAAGAGGCTGCTGAAAAACTAAGTGTATCGGTGCGAACTGTGCAGCGATTAGTCAAAAAGTGGGAGCAAGATGGTGTAGTCGGATTTACTCAAACTGGCAGGGCTGATAAAGGAAGGCATCGAATTGGTGAGTTTTGGGAAAACTTTATTCTCAAGACCTACCGGGAGGGTAACAAGGGTAGTAAACGCATGACCCCTAAACAAGTTGCTCTCAGAGTCCAGGCTAAAGCCCGTGAGTTGGAGGACTCTAAGCCACCGAATTACAGAACCGTTTTACGGGTACTAGCACCTGTATTAGAAAAGCAAGAAAAAGCCAAGAGTATCCGTAGCCCTGGATGGAGAGGAACTACACTTTCAGTTAAAACCCGTGAAGGAAAAGATTTATCTGTTGATTACAGTAACCATGTTTGGCAATGTGATCATACTCGTGTAGATGTTTTACTTGTGGATCAACATGGTCAACTGCTAAGTCGTCCCTGGCTAACAACGGTAATTGACACTTACTCTCGTTGCATTATGGGTATTAATTTGGGTTTTGATGCACCGAGTTCAGTGGTAGTGGCTTTAGCGTTACGCCATGCGATTTTACCCAAACAGTACGGTTCTGAGTACAAACTGCATTGCGAGTGGGGAACTTATGGGAAACCAGAACACTTTTATACTGATGGCGGTAAAGACTTTCGCTCCAACCACTTGAGTCAGATTGGAGCGCAGTTAGGGTTTGTCTGTCATTTACGCGATCGCCCTTCTGAAGGTGGAGTAGTAGAACGTCCTTTCAAAACATTGAATGACCAACTATTTTCAACACTTCCTGGATACACCGGATCTAATGTGCAGGAACGCCCAGAAGATGCGGAAAAGGACGCAAGGCTCACTCTGAGAGAACTAGAACAGCTACTTGTACGCTATCTCGTTGACCGCTACAACCAAAGTATTGATGCGCGAATGGGTGATCAAACTCGCTTTGAGCGTTGGGAAGCAGGATTGCCCACAGTACCAGTACCAATACCAGAACGAGATTTGGATATCTGTTTAATGAAGCAGTCACGGCGCACTGTGCAAAGAGGTGGTTGCTTGCAGTTCCAGAACTTGATGTATCAAGGAGAATATCTGGCAGGTTATGCCGGAGAAACTGTCAACTTAAGGTTTGACCCCAGAGACATTACAACAATTTTGGTTTATCGCCAGGAAAACAATCAGGAAGTATTTCTGACCCGCGCTCACGCTCAAGGTTTGGAGACAGAGCAACTGGCATTAGATGAGGCTGAAGCTGCAAGTCGCAGACTCCGCACCGCAGGCAAAACTATCAGTAACCAATCATTATTGCAAGAAGTTGTTGACCGCGATGCTCTTGTAGCAACCAAGAAAAGCCGTAAAGAGCGCCAAAAATTGGAACAGGCGGTTTTGCGATCTGCTGGGGTTGATGAAAGTAAAACTGAATCCTTGTCTTCCCAAGTAGTTGAACCAGATGAAGTGGAATCTACTGCTGAGATTAACTCTCAATACGAAGACATGGAAGTGTGGGACTATGAACAACTTCGTGAAGAATACGGGTTTTAAACAATGACAGAAGCGAGTGCGATCGCCAAGCAGTTGGGTGGGGTAAAACCGGATGATGAGTGGTTGCAAGCTGAAATTGCTCGTCTCAAGGGTAAGAGCATTGTGCCGTTACAGCAGGTAAAAACTCTCCATGATTGGTTAGATGGCAAGCGCAAAGCACGGCAATCCTGTCGAGTAGTAGGGGAATCACGGACTGGCAAGACAGTTGCCTGTGATGCCTATAGGTACAGGCACAAGCCACACCAAGAAGTTGGGCGACCTCCGATTGTGCCTGTAGTTTATATTCAGCCTCCGCAAAAATGCGGCTCTAAGGATTTATTCAAGGAGATGATTGAGTACCTCAAGTTTCGGGCAACAAAGGGAACTGTTTCTGATTTTCGTGGGAGGGCGATGGAGGTACTTAAAGGGTGTGAGGTAGAAATGCTGATTATTGATGAAGCCGATCGCCTCAAACCTGAGACGTTTGCTGAAGTGCGAGATATTTATGACAAGTTAGGAATTGCTGTGGTATTGGTGGGAACAGATCGCTTGGAAGCGGTAATCAAACGGGATGAACAAGTTTATAACCGCTTTCGGGCTTGTCATCGCTTCGGCAAGTTATCAGGGAAAGATTTCCAAGATACTGTGCAAGCCTGGGAAGATAGGGTTTTGAAACTGCCTGTCTCTTCTAATTTAACTAGCAAGGATATGCTGCGGATTCTCACATTGGCAACTGAAGGTTACATTGGTCGGCTGGATGAGATTCTCAGGGAAACTGCGATTCGTTCTTTATCGAAGGGATTTAAGAAGATTGATAAGGCTGTTTTACAAGAAGTGGCGAAAGAGTATAAGTAATGACAGCACCAGATGTTAAGCCTTGGCTTTTTATTATAGAACCCTATCCTGGGGAAAGCCTGAGTCATTTTCTCGGTCGGTTTAGACGTGCTAACCATTTATCTGCTGCTGGGTTGGGTAATCTAGCTGGGATTGGTGCTGTAGTGGCACGGTGGGAAAGATTTCATTTTAACCCTCGCCCTAGTCAGCAAGAATTGGAAGCGATCGCATCTGTAGTAGAGGTAGATGCAGACAGGTTAGCTCAAATGCTGCCACCTTTGGGAGTTGGAATGCAGCATGAGCCAATCCGCCTGTGTGGGGCTTGTTATGCTGTAACACCTTGTCACCAAATTGAATGGCAGTTTAAGGAAATGGGAGGATGCAATCGCCATAATTTGCGTTTACTGTCCAAGTGTCCCAAGTGTGAAGATAGGTTTAAAATACCTGCTTTATGGGAGTATGGACTTTGTGGCAGGTGTAGAACACCCTTTGCTGAAATGGCTGAGTGCCAAAAGAGGATTTGAGTCTTTGTCTTGTCGATTCAGCCTAAATAATTGAGAATGTAAAAATAAAGACTTAACCCTCTTGATAATGAAGTGGTCTATATCTACCCATAATTGTTTTCGTAGGTGTCAAAAACAGTACTTCTTCAGCCAAACGATGGCATCTCACAATGCCAAAGATACTCTTCGTCGGGAAGCATTTATACTTAAACAGTTAAGTAGCCTTGATGAATGGCGAGGATCTCTAATTCACAAAGCTCTTGAAGAGTATCTAGCACCATCTTTACAAAAGCACCAAATCATCTCTGTTAATGAACTCATTGAGCAAACAATTTCTTTGGCGAAAAAGCAGTTTGAATTTTCAAAACAGAAAAAGTATAGAGACGCTAATATCACTAAAAAAGCAGCAGGCAACTCATTTTTGGCTTTGCGAGACCACGAATATGATATCATAATCCCTCAAATATTTATTGATGATTTATATAAACAAATAAAGCAGTGTTATGAATATTTATATTCTCAAGAAAGATTCATTCAATTTTTACAGCAAGGAAATGATTATTTTACCGAGTGTTTAATACAATTTAATATTCATAATTGTCCGGTTTCAGCTAAATTAGATTTAGTAATGAATTACGGGAAAAATAAGTTGTGTATTATTGACTGGAAAATTAGTCGAAGCAAAACTAGTGATTATTCCAAGCAGTTAAATATATATGCTCTAGCAGCTTTAAATAGATGGAAATGGAAAAAATATAATCCAGAAGATTTATTACTAGTTGAAGCTAATATTTTTCAAGGTAAGCTAACGAAACATTATGTGAATGAAGACAGCATAAATACTATAGATAATTTTATTTATCAAAGCATTTCACAAATAAAAGCTTTATCTAGTGATAATAAATATAATCTCGATAATCTAGAGGATTATGATTATGCGAATAGTAATTTATCTTGTGAATATTGTAATTTTCAACAAATCTGTGTGAGGCTCACTTCATGACGAATCACGTTCTAAATTTATTTGCCATCAAAAATTTATCTGAACTATCCTATAAGTACAGATTGTTGGAAGTCACTAAACTTCCACATAAAAATAAAAACTACCTCGAAAATCTTCATCGATTAGCTGGAATGGTTGCATCTTCATTATGCAAACCTGTTTGTCTATATTGGCAAGGAAACAAAGTCTACCTTGCTACTACTGAGCTTACAAAGGATATAAAAACAGAATGGCGTTTAATTCCGCACGTAGCAGTTCTTGTACCAGATTCCAATATCTATGAACTGAATTTTAGTGATATTACTCCTCATCAAATCAAGTTAGCACTTAGACTGTTAAGCTATAATATTCGCTCCGCTTTAATAAAAGTACCAGAAATTTGGAATGATAGCTATGGCTCATTTTATTTTCGAGAAGCTATCAATGCAGGAGATGATAGCCAAGTCGATGTATTACGAGGCTTTGTTTATCGTCTTCACTATTTAGCGGATAAAAATATTTATATATCCTTAGATACAACAATCCGTTATGTAGATAGAATATCTCTTTGGGCGCGTGTAATTAATGGTGAAGATGTAAATCATTACAGAATGCACCATTTTCTCTATAAATTTGGCGTTCAATGGTATCGAATACAATTTTTAGCTTCTACAGATTACTGTATTAGTGAACAAATCTTTTATTCTGAAAGAGATAAGAAAACTTATAATGTGTATGATTACACGAAAAAATTTGCGACTGCTTCTGAGTTAGAAATTACCACACAAGTAGATCCAAATTCAATAGCTATTGTTTACCAATATCCTTATAAAAATCTAGAAAGATATGGAGCATCTGATTTATGTTACAAAACCTATAAAACTAATGATCAAAAAGTGGCAAAATTGCATACTTATTCCATTTTAAAGCCAATAGACAGATTAGAAAAAAGCAAAGAACTGATAGATAAATACTTTCAGAATATTGATTTGGGCAATAATTTTAAATTAGTCATACCCGCAGAACCTTTAGAAAAAAATATAGATAAGTTTGAAATACCTGATTTAATTTTTGGTAATAATAAAATCTTACACATTAACAGAAATGATGAAAACACAGGAATAAATATTCAAGATTATGGAAAAACTAGGTTGAAATTATTACTAGAGAAAGAAGCGGGATTATTAACTAGAGATGCACTTCAAGTTCAGTATATATTTATACCTAAATCTATACATCGCTCTATTGCTCAGAAGTTTCAAGAGGATTTTGAGTATCAAATGGGGAAATTTTTTCCCCATTCTTACAAATTTAAAAAAATAATCTATGATGACCAAAAAGCCAAAAACTTGCGCCAGCAAGTAGAAGTTATTAAAGGAGAAGTAGAGAAGAATGAAATTGATAGAGGTTGTGCTTTATTAATACTACCAGAGAACGCACACTCTGATTTCCATAATTTTATTAAAAGAGAATTGTATGAAACTTTGCAGTTTCAATGTGTGGATGCAGGTAATGTAAAGAAGTTCTTCCTATCAAAAAATAATGAATATCAAATAAATGAAAATCCAAAACAAAAACAAAGGTATTTCTCTTATATACGGTTTACAGCTTTAGGAATGCTGTTGGTTAATCGTCAATGGCCTTTTGCTCTCAAAGATTCTCTGTATTATGAAGTATATATAGGAATTGATGTACTCAATAATTATGCAGGATTTACTTATATATACAATGGGGGAAAAGATTGCTATTTTCGTCCATATCCATCTGCTCAGGGAGAAAAACTTACAGAAAGACAAATTCTGAGCATACTAAAGAAAGATTTACAGAAAGATATTAACTCTCTAGATTTGCACCCGAAATCAATTATCATTCATCGAGATGGGCGAAGTTATATAGAAGAATATCAGGGATTTATCAAGGCAATTAATACTTTACAGCAAGAAGGATTTTTAGTAAAAGATGTTCAGGTAGGAGTAATAGAAATTCACAAAACCAGTTCATCACGTTTACGGTTGTACTATAAGCAAACGAACGAACCAAGTAATACTGTAGAAAATCCTAGTATCGGTGACTACTTTATAATTAATAATGCAGAAGGCATTGTCTGTACAACTGGATGGCCATTTAATTTTTCAGGTACAGCGAATCCATTACATATTAAAATTGCATATAGCAATTTAGAGTTAGATATAACACAGGCACTCAATGATGTCTTTAGCCTATCACAATTGGGGGCTTGGGCTGCCCCTGACAAATCTGCTCGATATCCCGCTACTATAAAATTAGGAGATACTTTCCTGGAACCTATAGCTAGTGAGTCTGATGATGAAGCTGCTCTTTATAGTGAAGATGAGCCTGATGAAGAGGAAAGAGGTACGTATTTAACTGATGAAGATGAAGATGAATAAAATAAGTGAGGTGAAAGATAATGAGCGGAATTGGAATAATTTCTCAAGAATACAAAAGTACCGCTAATTTGTTCAAAAATCTTAACGATTATATTATTCTGCTAAAAAAGCACCACTTTAAGCTACAGAGTGCAAATAAAATAACGGATCAAGAAATTATTACGGCACGAAATTATCTTGCTAATATCTTAGGACAAATAGTTGCACAACTAAGTGACAGTAATGGAGTAGGGGAAAATGAACAAAATCCTTCTCAAGTACCACCCTTTTTTATTAAGCGTTTACAGGAACAACATAAAGGAGATATCTCTTGGTATAAAAATGATCTTGAAGAAGTTCAACAGCGTCTAGTTGGCAATGAACCTCTAACAGAGAAGTTTATTGGTCATCTTGATGAACTATGTGAACAACTTGACGCTGAAACTACAAGGCTATATCGCAAATTGCGAAGAAGGTAGATAAATTTTATGATGTCACAATTTTTCTGCGGACAAGTAATGTTATTACTTAAACGTTGCCATAAATTAATTGAACATTTGAAAGATTTAAACAATTTACCAGAAGAATTTAAATTACATATTAACAATGTATCTACAGAATTAGAAAAATTAGCTTATGATATAGAGGAAATTATTAATGATCCTGATTTTGGTGTAGAAATTCTACTAAAAAATCAAATTAACTCATATAGACGTTATGCAGAAGACGTAAATATTTTAGAAACATCTAAGATCACTTTATTATATCATTTTAATAGAAAAGATTACTATTTTTATAAATTTGCTAAACTCTTTTGCGAGCAAGTAAATTACTCTTGTGAAGAGTATCCTTTAATCAGTACTCACAGTTCAGATTATTTTTCTGCCCTTCCTATAGAAAATATAATTAATATTCCTTTATGTGAAGATAATTTTTTACTAGCTATACCAGATTTTGTACATGAACTAGGGCATTTGGTATATAACTATTACGAAACAGAAATTACTCAACCTTTCTCAAAAATTCTATGTAAATACATTAAGGAACAAAGGGACATCCTAAAAAATAAAACCCCATCAAAAGCTTATCAAAATCATTTTAAGTTATTAGAGCAAACATGGTTACAGGAATATATAGTTGAGTTTTCTTGTGATATCTGTGCTACTTACTTAGTTGGTTCTGCATATGGCTGGTCTCATTTAAGATTGTTGCTGGAATCTGATCCAGAAATTTACTATCCAAGTTTTGGGCAAGAAGGAAGTCATCCTGCCGACGAAGCAAGAATGAGAGCAATTTTATTAACACTAGATGAACTTGGAGACTCTGAACAAGTAGAAAACATAACTCAAGAATGGGAATATTTTAAGTTAATTCTAGTAGATTCGCCTGATGGAGAATATGAATACTGTTACCCAAATGAAATTTTACGGCAACTGGCTAAACAAGTGATAAAGGTATGGGAAAAAGTTGGTCTAGTTCCTTACTACAAGCAACCTGATAGTAAAGAGAATCTACCATTTCTTATGCGGAACGCATGGCAAAAATTTCATGATAACCCTATAGAGTATACGAAATGGGAAACAAAGACAGTAACAGAGTTACAATCAGTTTTGTTAAAAAACACAAGTTATTAATAAAAATTATGCATAATATTTGTATAGATTTAAAAAAATCTAAAAACTAACCAAACTTATTAAACATTCTACACTCTTAATTAGCACAATTTAGTTTTTAGTGGTTATGACTAAGCAATAAAAATATCTAAAATGCTCTGCCTGAATATTCATGTAGCAGGACTTATAAAAAATTTCGTGATGTCCTGAATGTTATCCTCCAAGGTGCAGAATGTTTGCTAAAAATCTTCAGCGAGATTACTGAAGCTTTTGAGATTATCCCTTAATTGTTGATGCACGCGATCGCACCAAAAAGGAATTACAGTTTGTCCCTTGCAAGGAATTACAGTTTGTCCCTTGCAAAGTGCTTCTAACGCCACTTGCTCTCAGTGGCAGTTTCAGGTAACAAGAGGATGCGATCGCTACTTACTTTAAAGCAGTCAAATCTTGTTGCTCTACCCCCACATTGAAAATCAGTGTAAAACTCACACTAGGAATGAGTCGGCGCAAAACTTGTAGATGAGCTTCTGCATCACTGCGGCGACGAAAACGAGCTACAATCTGGTTTTGCATATTAGGGAAAAGCCGGACTATACACCAAGGATTGAGCTTTTCAAGATAAGTCATGAAATTCTCCCGGTAAAATCTGTAATTTCTAAGACAAAAGCCAGCCTACTTTGATGGTGGCTGGCAAGAAATATCATTTTGATATTGAAATTAGATTCAGTTTCTACTCACTTTCGTCTGGAAAACACAGCTTCTGCAATAGTTCTTCGGGAATCTCCTCAAAGTGTTCCAGCAAAAAGTTCATCAGCGCCAGGTGGCGTAAATCGGCTGGCATTGGACGGCGGTAGTTTTTACCTCTAGCAAACCAGCGGCGAACAGTGGAAAGGGAACGATCGCAAATCTGAGCCATTTGTTCGTGGTTTACCTGCCACTTGGTGTAAAACTGCTTGGGAGTCATTCCCAATTGACAATAACTATAGAATTGCATCAAATCTTGCTCTCGCTGCTTGAGTGGATGAGGATTCATCAGTGTGTCTCCTCGCTGATTGGTTCTAAATCTTCTTCCCAAGCAATATCGGCAGATGTCCAAGCAGCACTCTGGCTCTCTTTACTCAACCAAATCAGGTAGCACCAACTCCAGCAGCAGCGATCGCTAGAAAAGCTATAAAATCGACCTATGACAATACCCCAGTCAGTATCGCTTTCATTAGAGAGCCAACGCAAGCGATCGCCATATAAAAATCTGGGTGTCTTCGCTACATGAGGAAAGTTGACAGGAAGCTCAATAGATGCATCTGGGCATTTCAGCTTAATCAAGCCTGGAACTATATCTTGGTTACTGTGCCGGATGAGATTGAGATAATTAGCGATCAACTTACCATTGATGCTGTGAGTTAACTGTGAAATCAGAATCGCAGCTAGACTTTCTATTTCTTGCGGCTGAAGTTGCATCCAAGTGCTATCAAAGTCTGGGTCAGAGTAGTTGTTGAGCTTTGCTAGTAATTCTGTGATGCCGAAATCATCTAAAGCTTGTTGATAAGCTCTGTGTTCGTCTGTTTTGTAGCTAACAGGCTTTAACATTGTATATGTCTCCTGTGATATGGGGGCCAAAAGCCAGCATCCGCCCTGAGAAAGTTGATGGCTGGCTTTTGACTTATAAGTAATTATACGCTAAAATAAAGTGTTTTTATGTTAATTAGTGTGTTTTAATGCGTTAAACATAAAAACAATCAAAATTGCTTATGATGATCACATGGCAAAAGTAACTGTAACTATTTATATGGAAGAAGAAGACAAAGAAGCCCTGCAATTGTTAGCTGATGCAGAGGAGCGTTCTTTGTCTCAAATGGCGGTGTTAATTTTGAAACGAGCGATTAAACAAGCTCAGAATGAGGGGACAATTACACCAAAATAATTCGTAATTTGTTAAGGAAGCGTGGGTAGCGACTGTCTAATTTCTGCCTATCTGTTAGGAGACTTTGGTTATGTGATGCTTGTGATGTACTGCTGTACATCTTGGAGATATTCGCAGAGCGATCGCAGTTTTCCACAATTTGAGTTAACAGTATTCAGCGATCGCTTGCAAGCTGATTGAATGCGAAACGCTAGGAAGTTATCAGACTGTTAACACCTGCTTTGCTGCGACTTCCATCAGTTTCTCGCTGCTATCTCGCCCTTGTTTCAATCTGGCTTCTAGGGTATCGCAGAGAGACATCAGGCGATCGCACTTCTCTACAATGCGTTTTTGTTCAGCGAGGGGTGGAAGGACAATTTTTATTTCCTTAATTTTTCCTAGAAAAAGGTTTGCTTGTGCTGATGTCTTTGATTTTTCAATTATTTGATTTTGCACGAATAAGGATCTCAGGGTATAGGCAAGGAATTCACTAATTACATAATCTTGAAATGGCTTAACCAAGGCTGCACTTCTCACCATTACATAAGTTTTATCTCTGTCTACAATTGCTACTCTGCCAACACTTCCTGAGCAAGAGATAAGGATGTCTCCTTTATTTGGATCGCATCTTTTTCTAATTCTTAGAAATTCGTTTTCAGGAACATAATCAACATCATCTAGGGCAATTCCTTCATCTCTAACATTTCTAGCTGATAGAAGGTAGTAGCCGCTAGAAGCTCTTTGAGGGGTCAGGTGTTCTCCATCTGTGATTTTTGTTGAGATATCAGAGACATAACACCATTCCCACCCTTTTGGAATTACAAACGGTACAATATCTTCTTCAATTTTAGGTAAAGCTTTATCTTGTTTTATTTGTTTGCTTTTAATGAGTTGCTCTTTCTCACATTGAATATTTTTCAATAGAGTTAAAGCTGGTTCATCAATTGGATCTTGAGGTACAAGTTTACCCTGCACAGCCAATTGCAAAATCGCCTGACGCAGTTTAGGAATTGTTTCAGGGATGCTGTAGAGTAAGTCAAAATTATTGCAAATGCGCTGCCAGTGTTGGCGGAATTCGTCGGGATTTTGGGAGGAGAGGAGTTGAGCGATCGCACTCTCATTCATCCTCACAATGCTCTCTTGCCTTTGCTGCTGTCGTTTTTCGATTTCGTCACAGGTTGAGAGGAGGCGATCGCACTTTTCTACAATCCGTTTTTGTTCTGCAAGCGGTGGTAAAGGAATAATTGCATCAGCTATTCGTTTCAAAGCTAACTTAGGTTGAGCTTGCTGATTTGTTTTTTCTTTAAACTGACTTTGCACTATATTAGAGTTTAGAGCAGTAAGAAAATATTTTTTATTTAATTCTTTGAATATAATTCTTGCTGCATTTTCGGTTAAGTTCATTTGATGGCAAAAATCAGGAACTTCTCCAACTTGTCCTATTGTACCTGCAATAGAAATATATAAGTCTTCTTTCTCAATAATGTAATTTTTAATTGCTTGATATACATCCTCATCAATATACTTTAGCCCCTCATTTACAATAGTTCCATTCTTCATATTGGTAACTTGAATGTAAATATAGGGGGTTGTAATTATAGCAAATGAAGCTCCTTGAGGTAAACGTTTTCCACCTCTAACTAAAGCCATTTCTCCAATACGAACCCACTTCCAGTTTTGAGGAATTTTATAGGGTTGTTCATCCAATTTAACGGGTAATACTTTTTCAAAACTTCTATATTTTTTCTCATCAATAAGTTTTGCTAACGTTTTTTGGGCTTCACTAACTAAAATACTGGCACATTCATCATCAGCTTGTTGTGAAAGTTTTCCGCATACTGACAATTGTAAAATGATTTCCCGTAACTTTCCGATTGCATTCGGTGCATCAGTCAACAATTCAAAATTCTGAAAAAACGTATCTACTTTCATTTAAACGGATTCACAATTTGTAATTGATTATCTACCACTAACCCATCCTGCATATCTTCAGAATAGAGAATACTTGCTCCCGCAGCTAAAGCACAAGCAACAATTAAACTATCCCAAAAAGAGAAATTATATCTACTACGAAGATTGGAAGAGTTCACCAAAATATCACGATTAAATGAAATAATGTGAGAACCTTTATAAAATGCCTCTATTAACTGTGTTATTTGTTGCTCAGTAAAAGAAGATTTTTTAATTAGATTTAGACATACTTCATTAACAACTTGTGTACTAATGATTACCCCTTCAGCATCAACTAGACGACAAGCTATATTGCGTTTGTTAATATCTTGATTATTCGCTAGAGCATAAATCCAGATATTAGAATCCAGAAAATAGCCATTCTCATGAATTGCGGTCATAAATCTCTTCTCGGTTCAAAGGAGGCCATTCAAACTCCACCGGATGCTTTATGAGTTCAGCAATAATATCAACTGCTGCTGTTTTTCTAACTTTTTTCATAACAATTACTTTGACAGACTCCCCATCTAGCTCTCCTTTATAAATTTCAGGAATTTGAATTACACCATCTTTGACAATACCTTGAAATTCTACTACTTCCATCTGCATAATCTAATCTCCAGATATTTTAAGATATTTTGTTTATCTGTATTATTCTATAGTAGGGGCGGGTTCACAAATAGTATCGAACATAAACGATGATCTTGGTAAACCCGCCTTTACTGTATATGTTGAAATCTCAACGATGATTTTTATGAACTTGCCCTTAAATATGTAATTATTATCCATCAAAATTAATTACCATTTCGACGGATTATTTGGATGCAATTGATCTTGTTCCCAGGATAAATAATTGTTAATTATATATTCACGAATTTTTTGCAATGCTTCTTCCTTTCGTATAATATGTTCATAATAATTACGCTGCCAAACAGGTATACCTTTTGAGTCTCTCAACTGATTAATACGACGAGCAGAAGATGTTTTAAAATTTTGTATTATTTCTGATAATGATTTATCTCCTGATTTGTTTAATTGAATTATTCCATGTATATGGTTAGGCATTATTACAAATTCATCTAACTGCACATTATTAAACTTCTTAGCCAGAATATTCCAGTTATATTGAACTACTTGTCCATAACGACTTAATTTTATATAGGTAGGGGCAGGTTTATTGATATCATCGTTGAGATTTGATAATATTTGTGAACCTGCCCCCGTTTTATCCAATTCATCATTATCAATCACGGTTGTAGGGGCAGGTTTACCCGGATCGTCATTGGTGGTTGATAATATTTGTGAACCTGCCCCTACCACGTTTCCTAATAGGCATTCACGTTGCCAAATACAAATGGTTATAAAATACATTCCTGCCTGTGTATAATCATAACCCTGTAACCGAATTGATCTACGATGATGTTTTTCTGGATTATATTTCATAATTTATATTATTAATTTATCATTGTAAATCGCAGATGTAGGGGCGGGTTTATGAATATTATCGTTGATAATTGAGCATATCTGTGAACCCGCCCCTACCCATCACCCTCTAACGCTTCCATTAATTCAAATTTCAACTTATTCCGCACATCACCCAACTCTGCTATGAGTTTTTCATGCTCTGCTAACATCTCATCTAAATTAGCGTGTTCTACATCAACTTTGTGAGGATTTTTAATATCTAGATTGTAATTATTCGCTTTCAAATCTGCAATTGAAACCTGCCAAGCAAATTCATTTTCCTCGCGGTTATCCCACCATTCTTGTTCCGGTGCAAATTCCTCAAAGCGAATTGGTTTAGTTTTTGAGTAAGACTTATAACCTGCTGGGTAAGGGTGTTCATAATACCAAATCGTTTCTGTTGGTTCACCTTTAGTGAAAAATAGCAGATTAGTTTTAATACCTGTGTAGGGATTAAATACACCATTTGGTAAGCGAACAATTGTATGAAGGTTACAATCTTGCAGCAGTTTTTCTTTAATCCGCGTTTTCACACCTTCCCCAAACAGTGTTCCATCTGGTAAAACTATTGCCCCTCTACCACCTTCTTTGAGTAAATGAGCAATCAGCACCAGAAATAAATCTGCCGTTTCTCGTGTGCGGAACGTAGTGGGAAAATTGTCCTCAATGCCATCTTCTTCCATCCCACCAAAAGGCGGATTAGTGATAATTACATCCACCCGTTCTTGAGGACTGTAATCGCGCAGTGGTCGTGCCAAAGTGTTATCATGTTCCGCTTCCGGCACATCAATACCATGTAAAATCAAATTCGTCACGCAAAGGTTATAAGGTAACGGCTTTTTCTCAGTACCGCGAATCGTCCGTTGCAGAATTTCTGGAACATCAGCACTTTGAAAATGTTGGCGAATGTAATCAATAGCTGCTGTTAAAAAGCCACCTGTACCGCAAGCTGGGTCAAATACAATTTCGCCTAATTGCGGCTTGATTCTATCAACAATAAACTTTGTCACCGCACGGGGAGTATAATATTCTCCCGCATTACCCGCACTCTGCAAATCTTTGAGAATCTTCTCGTAAATTTCGCTGAACTGCTTTTTCTGCTCTTTTTTATTAAAATCAACTTCGTTGAGCTTATTAATTACTTGGCGGATGAGAGTGCCATTTTTCATATAGTTGTAGGCATCCTCAAACACCTTACCAATCATCTGCCCACGCGCATCAGTTGCCGTAGTTCTCAGTTCTTTGAGAGTTTTAAATAAAGCATTATCTACAAAATCTAGTAAAGCATCTCCAGTCATACCTTCTGCATCTGCTGCCCAGTTACGCCAACGCAACCCTTCAGGAATCGGAGATTTATAATTATCCTCTAGCAGTTCATATTCTTCTTCACGGGCATCAAAAACCTTGAGGAATATCATCCAAACTAACTGGTTAATGCGTTGCGCGTCGCCATCAACGCCCGCATCCTTCCGCATGATATCTTGAATAGTTTTAATTGTAGTGCTGATTGACATAATATGAGACTGCGATCGCCGATTGGCACGATTAACCTAGAAGAGAAATCATATCCTATTCCAGGATGTCAAGATACTCGATATAGTTCTGACTTAAGAACGGACAATGCTTGTAAGTAAGCTTGCTTACCACCAAAAATCTTAATTATCTCTAACGGAGTGCCTAAATCGCTGATTGGTTTCACCTTTAATACATCCAGACTTTCAATATCTTCAATCCCCTCATCAGCATATTTATCCAACAAAGCATTGAGAACAGTTCTAGCTTGTTCGCCATACTTGCTAAAGTAGTCACGCTTGCGGACATTGTTCGCCCTTTCTTTCCGTGTTAGTGGCGGTTGATCAAAGACAATATGACAAATCAAGTCTAAGGGGTCAAAATCCTTACCAACCTCATTTTCCAAAGCTTCTAAAGGCACTCCCAACACTTGTAACTCTTGGATAATAGCCTGCTTCTGCTCCGTAGAGTGCCATTTCTTCAAGAAAGCATCTAACGAGGCATACTCCTGACTAACTGTTTTGCGAGTATAGTCTTTAATCGATTCCGTAATTAGCTTACCGTCTTTGCCGTGGTATTGCTCTCGGATAAAAGCAACAGACACCTCTTCGTCTGCAATTACATACCTATCCCGCGTTTGCTTGCGGCTAATCTCGCCATCATCTATAACTACCTCATCGTCTCCAGGATCGGGTGGGACAATTGGATCAATTGGCTTAGGTTGATAAATTTGTACAGGATCGCCATCAAAGTCAGGGTCAGCAAATAACTCAGTCGCTTTTTTAAAGTCGATAATTGTGAAGAACATTTTGCCATAGTCTTCATCAATGCGAGTTCCGCGACCAATAATTTGCTTAAACTTGGTCATTGACAGGATGCGCTGGTCTAAAACAATCAATTTACAGGTTTTAGCATCAACACCAGTCGTCAGTAACTCAGAGGTAGTAACAATCGTGGGATATTTACTTTCTGGGTCAATGAAATTATCTAGTTCTGCCTTACCCTGAGTATCATCCCCAGTAATTCGCATAACGTAGCGGCTATTCTCCGCCATCAAATCAGTATTTTCGTTCACCAATGCCACCCGCATCCGTTCTGCGTGGTCAGTCGTCTCACAAAAAATGATCGTTTTGGCAAAGCGATCGCTTGATTTGAGATAATCAGAAATAATCCGTGCAACTAACTCGGTACGCTTCTCTAAAACCAGAGTTCTATCAAAATCTCGCTGATTAAATACTTGGTCGGGAATTTCTTTACCATATTTATCCGTTTGTCCTGGCTTTGGTTTCCACCCACTCAAATCTTGAGCGAAGTCAATGCGAATTACTTTGTAGGGAGCTAAAAAACCATCTTCAATCCCTTGTTTGAGCGAATAGGTAAAAACTGACTCGCCAAAATAATTGATATTAGAAACTTCTTCTGTTTCTCTTGGGGTAGCTGTCAAGCCAATCTGCGTAGCATTTCTAAAATATTGTAAAATTTCTCGCCATGCCGAATCCTCAGCCGCGCTTCCCCGATGGCACTCATCTATAATAATTAAGTCAAAAAAATCTGGTGAAAATTGGCGATAAATGTTTTTCGCCTCTTCATTTCCCGTTACTGCCTGATATAGACATAGATAAATTTCGTAAGATTTATCTATCTGTCGCTGCTTAATTTTGGTCATTTTTGAGGCAAAGGGTTTAAAGTCATTGACTCTAGTTTGATCGACCAAAATATTCCGATCTGCCAAAAACAGGATACGCTTTTTCGCCCCCGACTTCCACAACCGCCAGATAATCTGAAAAGCCGTAAAAGTCTTACCTGTACCCGTCGCCATCACTAACAGAATGCGGTTTTCTCCTTTGGCGATCGCTTCAATTGTGCGATTAATGGCAATCTGTTGATAATAGCGTGGCTGTTTTTTATCAGGACTGGGATAGTAATCTTGAGCAACAATCGGCTGAATGTCTGAGTTAATTCCCTTCCAATCACAGTATTTTTGCCAAAGTTCTTCCGGTGTCGGGAACTTATCGAGGTATATTTCTCGTTCTCGCTGTCCCTGAGTAATTGTGCGATCGCACATCATAAAAGCGTCGCCATTGGAGCTAAAGATGAATGGTACATCAATTAATTCACCAGTTGCGATCGCCTGCTGCATTCCCGCGCTGACACTGTGATTATTATCTTTAGCTTCAATGACAGCCAGTGGCACACCAGGTTTGTGATACAGCACATAATCAGCGCGTTTCTGCTCACCTCGACTAGCAAGCTTACCCCTAACAATCACCCTACCTTTTGTCAGAGTCACTTCCTCACGAATCTGAGTCTTAATGTCCCATCCCCGATTAATCAGAGCAGGTGTAATGTATTTCGTACAAATGTCACGTTCACTCAGAGATTTCTTGTCAATTTCTTCTGGCATAAAAGGTCAGCTTGAGGTCGATCACACGTAGTATAATTATATACTAATTTAAAAAATCTTAAGTATGAGACTTGTGTTGCGCTATTTTGCAACCACTGAACTTATATATCCAACGTCAAATTAGCTACTAAAGCTTTTAAGATTGTCCCTTAATTGTTGATGCACGCGATCGCACCAAAATGGAATCACAGTTTGTCCTTGACAAAGGGCTTCTAGGGCAGCTTGTTTATCAAACTCTGCCATTTGCAAAGGTTGTTCATGCGATGGCGAAACGCCCACCTTCGGTGATCGCGTGGGTAATAACATTAGCCGCTTCATCTTTTCTTCGGGGACAGACTCATCAAATAACCAAGGTTCCCGTTCGCGCAGTGTTTCCAATGCTGCATGGCAAACCTCAAAATTTAAACCGATTGACAGCAACTGTTCCATTACCGTTAACGCCAACAGATCAGCTTTGGAGTAGTAAACATTACGACCTTTACCACTACTGTTAACCGTAGGTACTATAACTCCCTTCTCCCGCCAATACTGCAACTGACGGCGAGAGCAATGAGTAATTTCTGCAGCTTCGGTGCTTGTGTAGAACTTTCCTTCCATAAGAATCATCCTATAGAATGATCTTTTAAAACACATTATTTTTTCGTAAAACATGATGTGTTTTTGTGACAATTTATTTTTATGAGCCAGATTACTATTCAATGTTGCCTAATTGCCAGTGAATCTACCCGCCAAAAACTCTGGAAGTTAATGGCACATTTGAACACACCCCTAATTAACGAACTGCTTCAACAACTTAGTAAACATCCAGATTTTGAGAAATGGCGAAAAAATGGCAAACTACCGTCAACTGTTGTTAACCAACTTTGCCAACCCCTAAAAACTGACCCTAGCTTTACGGGTCAGCCCAGCCGTTTGTATCTATCAGCAATTCATGTTGTGGATTACATCTACAAATCTTGGCTGGCCATACAGAAACGGCTACAGCAGCAGCTAGATGGCAAGATACGCTGGCTAGAAATGCTGAACAGCGATGCTGAATTAATAGAAATTAGCGGTTGTAGCTTAGAGGCAATTCGTACCAAAGCTGCCGAGATTTTGGCAATAGCTACGCCAGATTCTGACGTAGCTGCTCCTTTGACTAAAACAGGAAAGGCTAAAAAATCCAAAAAATCATCCGCTTCCAATCCTGACCGTAGCTTATCTCATAAATTATTTGATGCTTACCAAGAAACGGACGACATACTCAGCCGTAGCGCCATCAGTTACCTGCTGAGAAATGGCTGCAAACTTAATGACAAAGAAGAAGACCTCGAAAAATTTGCTAAACGCCGCCGTAAGGTTGAAATCCAAATTCAACGGCTAACAGACAAGCTAACAAGTCGAATTCCCAAGGGTCGAGATTTAACCAATGCTAAATGGTTAGAGACACTCTTCACTGCTACAACCACCGTTCCAGAAGACAATGTTGAAGCAAAACGCTGGCAGGATATTCTGTTAACCCGATCAAGTTCTGTTCCATTTCCCTTAATTTTTGAAACGAACGAAGACCTAGTTTGGTCAAAAAATGAAAAAGGTAGACTCTGTGTTCACTTCAATGGCTTGAGTGATTTAACTTTTGAAGTGTATTGCGATCGCCGTCAACTGCACTGGTTTAAACGCTTCTTAGAAGACCAACAGACTAAACGCAAAAGCAAAAATCAGCATTCTAGTGGCTTGTTTACTCTCAGAAATGGTCGTTTAGCTTGGCAAGAAGGTGAAGGTAAAGGTGAACCTTGGCAAATTAACCGATTGACCCTTTATTGCTGTGTAGACAATCGCCTGTGGAGTGCTGAAGGCACAGAACAGGTTCGCCAAGAGAAAGAAGAGGAGATTACCAAATTCATCACCAAAATGAACGAGAAAAGTGACCTGAGCGAAACACAGCAAGCTTTTATTAAACGTAAAGAATCAACACTAACTCGAATTAACAATTCTTTTGAGCGTCCTAGTCAATTCCTTTACCAAGGTCAATCACACATTTTAGTAGGTGTAAGCCTGGGGCTAGAAAAACCTGCAACTGTTGCTGTAGTAGATGCGATCGCAGGCAAAGTCTTAGCTTACCGGAGTATTAAACAATTACTTGGTGACAATTACGAACTTCTCAATCGCCAGAGACGACAACAGCAGTACCTATCTCACGAACGCCACAAAGCACAAAAAAGCTTCTCTCCCAATCAATTTGGTACATCTGAGTTAGGGCAGTATGTAGACAGATTATTGGCTAAAGAAATTATTGCGATCGCACAAACCCATAAAGCTGGCAGTATAGTTTTGCCTAAGCTAGGGGATATGCGAGAGATTGTCCAAAGTGAAATTCAAGCCATAGCCGAAGAAAAATTTCCCGGTTATGTTGAAGGTCAGCAAAAATATGCCAAACAGTACCGGGTTAACGTCCATGGGTGGAGCCACAGCAGATTAATTCAGAGCATTCAAAGTAAAGCCGCTCAGATAGGAATTGTGATTGAAGAGGGAAAACAACCGATTCGAGGCAGTCCCCAGGACAAAGCAAAGGAATTAGCACTTTCTGCTTACAATCTTCGCCTAGCTAGGCGAAGTTGACAAATATCTGAACCTTGACAATAAAATAATAAATAGCGCCGCAGTTCATGCTGCTTGCAGCCTGTGAACTGTGTTAAATGAGGGTTAGTTTGACTGTAGCAATACAGTCTTGCTTTCTGACCCTAGTAGCTGCTCACCCTGATGCTGCTGTCTTCGGACAGGATAGGTGCGCTCCCAGCAATAAGGGCGCGGATGTACTGCTGTAGTGGCTACTGAATCACCCCCGATCAAGGGGGAACCCTCCCCAATTCTTCATTTGACGCTTTTTAGCAAAGTGAAATTTGCTAGAAGATTCGCGCAAACTCTGAAAACCTTACCATACAAGGAATTTAGTTATAAATTTCTTTTGTGAACAATTCAAAAATTACATCCTGGAAGGATATTTGACGAGGTTCGCGCAAGTAAGCTCTGGAAACGTTGCTAGGCAAGGGTTTGATCTAGTGCCGTCGCAACCCTTCTTCCAGCTATGGGAGGGTTGAAAGAGACCATAGCTTCCAGTCAGAAGTAGTTAACTGGTCGTCGCAACCCTTCTTCCAGCTATGGGAGGGTTGAAAGGAGCTTACAGTTCCTGCTGCCCCCAAATACAACCGTCGCAACCCTTCTTCCAGCTATGGGAGGGTTGAAAGGAAGGCTTGCCCGTTTTTCGATATTATTGAAAAAGTCGCAACCCTTCTTCCAGCTATGGGAGGGTTGAAAGCAAGCACCTTACCCGTTTTTTCATTCTACGGTAGTCGCAACCCTTCTTCCAGCTATGGGAGGGTTGAAAGTAAATGTGGTAATAGTGAATGTCATAGTATTTTTAGTTGCAACCCTTCTTCGAGCTATGGGAGGGTTGAAAGTAAAGCCATGTTGAGAGCAATATTCGCTATCAAACGTTGCAACCCTTCTTCCAGCGATGGGAGGGTTGAAAGATATTTGAAACTGAGATTAGTTTTGGGTTTCAGTAAGTATTAAATTTAGGGGTGGGTTGAAAGCAAGTCCTTTTATCCGCTTGTTTGAATTGTTCTGTATGATAATTACAGAGTGTATTATCTTAGCGACATTAATTTGTCACCATTAAATGAGCGACACCTAATTTGCCACGACGACAACTAGTCTGGCTCAATGACAACAATTTGTCACCGACGACATATAATTAGTCACTGTACATTAAGTATAAATTGTAGCCAAAAAACTACAACTTTTAAATAGTGCGGATAAAAGGACTTGAACCTTCACTCCTCTCGGAACTAGAACCTAAATCTAGCGCGTCTGCCAATTCCGCCATATCCGCATCAGTTTTCTATATTAGCATAACAAATCATCTGTGGCAATAGGGAATTGGGAATTGGGCATGGGGCAATGGGCATGGGGGAGCCAGTGCGTTGGGGAGGCAGTGCGTTGCGGGGGTGGAGGAGTTTGTAGCACCTGCCGTCGGGGATGCCGACAGTCACGCATCTGGCGTCATGGGCAATGGGGCAGGGGGGACAAGGGGGGCTTTCTTAGGCTTTCTTAGGCTTTCTTAGGCAGGGGGAGTTAAAATTACCAATGCCCAATGCCCTATGCCCTATGCCCTATGCCCAATTTTCAATCAAATCACACCAACACGAGGCAGACGATGTTTGAATCCGCAGAGAATTTCCCAAGAAATGGTGTTTAATTGTTCTGCCCAATCGTCGGCAGTAATTTTTTCTTTTCCCTCTTCCCCAAGTAAGGTGACTATTTCGCCTTCTTGTATATTTGGTAAAGTGCTGACATCGAGCATTAATTGATCCATTGTAATTGCGCCAATCTGTGGTACTCGTCTGCCTTGAATTAATACTTGCATTTTGCCGGAGAGATTGCGAGGAACTCCATCAGCATAACCAATACCGACGACGGCAAGGCGCATTTCGTGTGGGGCAATAAATTGATGACCGTAGCTGACACCAGTGCCAGCAGCGATGGTTTTGATGTGGGTGACTCGCGCTTTTAATTGTAAAACTGGCTTTAAGTCAAGACGCGATCGCAAGTGAACAGCTGGCGAAAGTCCGTATATAGCTAACCCCACACGCACCATATCATAATGTAAAGCCGGATCTGCAAGAGTGGCGGCTGAATTTGCCAAATGTAAACTTGGTGGTTTTATTCCCAAAGCTTTAATTTGGGCGATCGCCGACTCAAATCGTTGATGCTGTTGTATCATCACTTGCGGATCGAGACTATCTGCGGTTGCCAAGTGAGAATAAATGCTTTTTATTTCTAAATGAGGCAAAGAATGCACTAACTGGACAAACTCACCTGCTTGCTGCCAATTTGTACCTAATCTAGACATTCCCGTGTCTAGTTTGATGTGTACGGGGATGGAGTCAGTAAATTTAATCGCTTCTAAAGTGTCGGAAAATATTAGTGCTTGCTTTGGGCTGCACAGTGTAGGCTGAAGTTTCCAGTGAGCGATCGCGTGAATTTGCTCTAATGTATGAGTTGCTCCTAAAATCAAAATCGGAGCTTTAATTCCAGCTTCACGTAATTGAATTCCCTCTGGAACCGTAGCGACTCCTAACCAACTTGCCCCGGATTGTAACACTGTCTGAGCGACTGTTACAGATCCATGTCCATAAGCATCAGCTTTTACCACTGCCATTAACTCAGTACGTGGCGATAACAAACTTCGCAACTGATGTACATTAAAAGACAAAGCACCTAAATCAATTTCCACCCAAGCGCGTTGCGAGAACCACGCATAAGTGTCGCACTGCTGATTTTGCGCCACACTATGAGTTTGCTTGCGACTTAACATTTTTACCTTCTCCTATCACACCATTTTGATAGATATCTGTGACTATCTAGTTATTCCACCGCTAGAAGCACTCATCAGATTTAATCAGAAAGTTGACTTTTCGTCACTTGATTGGCACAAGCTGATAATTTGATGCTGGCAAAGTTAAGTCTAGTATCATTTTTCACTCCCCCTTGTCCCCCCACTCCCCCTTGTCCCCCCACTCCCCCTTGTCCCCCCACTCCCCACTCCCCTAGAAAGACTTATCAAAAATATCTAAATTCTGCCGGAAGTATAATTTATTCTCATCTTCCAAGCCGAGTATAATTGTGTTAATATATGTAAAACTAATACCTTGAGCGTTAATCAATGGGGAAGGTTTTAGTCCTTAACGCCTCTTACGAACCGCTCAACATCACTTCTTGGCGTCGCGCGGTGGTTTTGTTGATCAAAGGCAAGGCAGAGCGGGTGGAACACAATGGGAAATTTTTGTATTCGGAATTTCCGCTGCCAACTGTGATCCGCTTGCGCCATTATGTGCGCGTTCCCTACAAGGAAATTCCTCTTACTCGCCGAAATATATTGCATCGTGACGGTCACACTTGTCAATACTGCGGTTACACAGGAGATGAGTTGACGCTAGACCACGTTTTACCGCGATCGCGTCGTGGTGGCGATACCTGGGATAACATTGTTACAGCTTGTGTCCGCTGCAATGTTAAAAAAGGCAACCGCACGCCTCACGAAGCTAACATGCCTTTGCGTCATCCGCCCAGACAGCCTTATAGCAGCCTCTACTTTGAGGTCAGCAAACATCTTAAAAGTGGACTTCACCAAGAGTGGCAAAAATATGTCATAGGACTTTGATAATTATTTTTCCTTTCTACACAGCAGTTGGAAGAAAGTAAGCGTTTTTGTCGCCTATTCCCAGGACAGACATTTTAACTTTCCTTTGCGGGTTATGAACTGTTCTAGAGATAACGCCGCATTTTAGCTTAATCAATAGAATTTTGCCACATCATCTGCCAAAGCTGTCAGCGAAAATAAGCGTGCGAACTAAGGTAGCTTTTAATTATACATCAAAGTGCTACCAAGTAACTAAGATACGCTTTAAATGAGCGGAATATTCACACGCAAACATTAACAGCCCGTTTTTGCGCTCGAAATAATTGTTAATTGTTGATTTCGCTTTTAGCGGGAAGTAGAGACTAGTACACATAGATGAAAATTAAAAATTAAAAATTCGCGCAAGAAGATTGAAAGTTCCTATCTTATTTTTTTTGCTCGAACTTTACGCAAAATTAAAAAACCTGTATTCTGAGCTTGTGATTCATTTTCATCCATGTGTACTAGTAATAAGTACATAGATAGGGAAAAATTTCAAACCTCAAAAGTTATAGTTTTTGCCTATATTGTAAAGATTAATCTTTACAATTAGCCTTGGGGAAAAAAATCAACTTGCAGACACAGTGCTAGGCTGCAAAAATTTTGCGAAGATCATATAGGTGTGGCGAAACCAATAAATGAGCAGTTGTATTTATTAACAAATAAATTTAAATCAAGCCTCACACTCACAAAAAAACTTGTTTATGCAATTAAATTCTCACCGTACTCAATTGAAAAGCTTGTCATTGACTTCGGAAGTCAACCCTGATGATTTGGAAATAAACCAAGAAGCGATTGAGCTTCCAACCACAAAGCCGTCCTTTGTGACAAGTGATGTCCATAATTCTTTAGCTGGACGTAACAGCGAGGGAAATCAGAAGTCAGAAGAGTTGCGTCATACGCTTACAGCACACCGACACGATCGCCAGCTGATAATTCTACAAGATTTTCCTGACCCGGATGCTCTTTCTTCTGCTTGGGCTTATCAGTTAATTGCCCAGCAGTACGATATAAAATGTGAAATAATTTACGCTGGCACACTCTCGCATCAAGAAAACATTGCCTTAGTCAAGCTGACAGGTTTACCAGCACAGCGCTGGTCAGTGCAAACCCTCAGAAGCAAGGATTTGTCATCTTATCAAGGTTTCGTATTAATCGATAACCAAGGAACGACCAGTCAACTATTGCCAGTAGTGCAGCAGGCAGGAATGCCACTAGTAGCGGTCATCGATCATCATAGTTCACAAGGAGAACTAAAGTCAGAATTTGTTGATATCCGTCCGTTTGTGCGAGCGACGGCAACGATTTTTACACAGTACTTACAAGCAGGGCTACTGAGCTTAGATAATGGCACAAATCAGCATATAAAATGCGCTACTGCCTTGATGCATGGCTTGCGATCTGATACAAATCGTCTGATGCAAGCGCAAGAAGAGGATTTTATGGCAGCTGCGTATCTAAGTCGGTTTTGTGACGTACAATTGCTGAACGCGGTACTTCAGGCAAATCGTTCCAAGCCTGTGATGGATGTGATTGAGCGATCGCTTAAAAATCGCATCGTCCAAAATAACTTCTCGATAGCTGGTGTGGGTTATTTACGCTACGATGACCGCGATGCCATCCCCCAAGCGGCTGATTTTCTGGTGACAGAAGAAAACGTGCATACCGCCGTAGTTTACGGCATTGTTCACGACGAAGATGACGAACTCGAAGTAGTTGTCGGTTCTTTGAGAACTACCAAACTTACCTTAGACCCCGACGAGTTTATCAAAGAAGCCTTTGGGCAAGATAGTACAGGACGCTTTTTTGGTGGTGGGAGAACCAGCGCAGGTGGTTTTGAGATTCCGATGGGTTTCTTGTCTGGAGGCAACGAAAATTCTGCCTATGCGAAGATGAAATGGGAAGTCTTTGATGCTCAAATTAAGCAAAAGTTGTTGCGGTTGGTGAATCCTAAAGATAATTTGATTCAAGCTGAGTAGGGATAGTGGATAGTGGGTAATGGGTAGTGGGTAATGGGTAATGGGGATTTGAAGAGGGGGAAAGGGGAAGAATTATTCCTAATTCCCAATTACCTATTACCAATTCCCAATTACCAATGCCCAATGCCCATTGACAACTATCAACTAACAACTAACTGTGGAACTGTATTTAATTCGTCACGGTATCGCCGAATCGGGTGGATCTCAGATAACAGATGAAGAGCGATCGCTTACCAAAGAAGGGCGACAAAAAACAGAAAAAATTGCCCAACGCCTGAAAACGTTGGGTTTACACTTTGATTTGATCGCCACCAGTCCCTTAGTACGCGCTCGCCAAACCGCCGAAATCCTCATTGCCACCGGATTAAGTTCGCAAATGGAAGAATGTACCCACCTGGGCTTTGATGGCGATATTCGTAGTTGGGTTGCGGACTGGTTGGAACCGAGAAATTATTCATCCCAAACGCAACTTGCGCTGGTTGGACATGAACCTTGTTTGAGCGAATGGGCGTCCATTCTCCTTTGGGGTGATGCCAAACAAGGTTTAGTCTTGAAAAAAGCAGGTATGATCGGAATAAAACTACCAGAAAAAGGCTCATATCTGGGTCGTAGTCAGATGTTTTGGTTGACACCACCCAAGTACTTGCTATAGCGGTTTCTTTATAGTTTTCAAAGAACTATGGTTACAAGAGATACTGTTATGGCGATAACAATTTCTGGTAAGTTAGCTTGAGCAAAACTTTCAAAAAACAGATGGTGTTGCCATGATGGTGTGCGAATATAAGCCCGGTTTGGAAGGCATTCCCGCCGCCGAATCCAGTGTCAGCGATGTTGACGGGCAAAAGGGAATACTAGAATATCGTGGCATCCGAATTGAGGAACTAGCACAAAAAAGTACATTTCTGGAAACTGCTTATCTGTTAATCTGGGGTCAGTTGCCCACCTCAGAAGAACTGCAAGCGTTTGAGCATGAAGTTCGCTTCCACAGACGGATAAAATATCGCATCCGTGACATGATGAAATGCTTTCCAGAAAGCGGTCATCCAATGGATGCTCTGCAAGCCTCAGCCGCAGCTTTAGGCTTGTTTTATTCGCGCCGTGACTTACATAACCCTGCCTACATTCGGGATGCAGTGGTTCGCTTGTTGGCAACCATTCCGACAATGGTAGCAGCGTTTCAGTTAATGCGAAAAGGTAACGATCCGGTGCGTCCTCGCGATGACCTGGATTACTCCGCTAACTTTCTCTATATGTTGAACGAGAAAGAACCCGATCCGCTAGCGGCACGAATTTTTGATGTCTGCTTGATACTTCATGCCGAGCATACGATGAATGCTTCCACCTTCAGCGCGAGGGTGACAGCTTCTACCTTAACTGACCCTTACGCCGTGGTTGCAAGTGCAGTCGGAACCTTGGGAGGACCTTTGCACGGTGGGGCAAACGAAGAAGTAATTCAGATGTTAGAAGAAATTGGCTCGGTAGGGAATGTGCGTCCCTACTTAGAAGATTGTCTGCAACGCAAAGCCAAAATTATGGGCTTTGGACATCGTGTCTACAAAGTGAAAGACCCGCGAGCCACCATTTTGCAAGACTTAGCACAGCAATTGTTTGCGAAGTTCGGCAGTGACAAGTACTATGACATCGCCGTTGAGATGGAACGGGTGGTAGAAGAGAAACTCGCTCACAAAGGAATTTATCCGAATGTTGACTTTTATTCGGGTTTGGTGTATGCAAAATTAGGAATTCCTACAGACTTGTTTACACCAATATTTGCGATCGCTCGTGTTGCTGGTTGGTTAGCTCACTGGAAAGAACAACTCGCAGAAAACCGCATTTTCCGTCCTACCCAAGTTTACAACGGTCAGCACGAAATTGCTTACACCGCGATTGAAGAGCGTTAATGGGGAATGGGGCATCGGGCATGGGGCATCGGGCATCGGTAATAATTCTTTTCCTTTTCCCATCGCCCAATGCCCATTGCCCAATGCCCTCAATCATTACCATAGGTAAAACTTCTCATCAGGTAGACGAGGGGAAAAACCATCCAACGATATACTAGGCATGGTAATTAGCAACAAATCTTCAATCAAGCGTCAACAAGAGCAGAATTATTAATGGAAAAATTTACAAATATTAACTCAAATTAATAGTTGTAAATGACTAAGACTCGATGACTTCAACAACGGAAAAATGAATCCAGGAATTGACCTCCAAGGAACTTTTATTAAATCCCTGATGGATTTGGGGCTACCATCCGGCACAGCCAAAGCAATTTGGATGCCCCTGCCGATGATATTGATGCTCATTGGGGCAACAGTTGGTGTGCTGGTTTGTGTTTGGTTAGAAAGGAAGATTTCCGCAGCCGCACAGCAGCGGATTGGACCTGAATACATAGGACCTTTAGGCTTGTTGGCTCCTGTAGCCGATGGTCTAAAGTTGGTATTCAAAGAAGATGTAGTGCCAACTCAAGCTGACCCCTGGCTGTTTACCCTCGGTCCAATCATCGTTGTATTGCCAGTATTTCTGTCATATCTGATTGTGCCTTTTGGACAGAATATCCTGATTAGCAATATTGGTACAGGAGTCTTTTTGTGGATTGCTTTATCTAGCATTCAGCCGATTGGCTTGCTGATGGCTGGTTACGCCTCAAATAACAAATACTCCCTCTTAGGGGGGTTGCGGGCAGCAGCGCAATCGATTAGTTATGAGATTCCTTTGGCGTTATCGGTGTTAGCGATCGTCATGATGTCTAACAGCCTCAGCACCGTTGATATCGTCAATCAACAATCGGGTTACGGCATTTTAGGCTGGAACGTTTGGCGGCAACCTGTTGGTTTCGTCATCTTTTGGATCTCCGCTCTTGCCGAATGCGAACGTATGCCTTTTGACCTACCCGAAGCCGAAGAAGAAATAGTAGCAGGCTACCAGACTGAATACTCTGGGATGAAATTCGCTCTGTTCTACCTAAGTTCTTATGTCAACCTGGTGCTTTCTGCCTTGCTAGTATCAGTTTTATATTTGGGTGGCTGGGATTTTCCCATTTCACTTAACTTGATTGCCAGTTGGGTCGGAGTTAGCGAAACTAATCCGGTATTGCAGATTATAGATGCCTCACTAGGCATCACCATGACTCTACTTAAGGCTTACTTCTTAGTCTTTCTCGCAATTCTGTTGCGCTGGACAGTGCCACGGGTTCGCATTGACCAATTGCTAGATTTAGGATGGAAATTCTTACTACCAGTTGGGTTGGTTAACCTTCTATTAACCGCAGCCTTGAAACTAGCCTTTCCCTTTGCTTTTGGAGGCTAAACCAATTTTAGATTTTAGATTTTAGATTTTGGATTGATTCTAAAATCTAAAATCCCAAATCCAAAATCCAAAATTGATAAGAGAGAGACACAAAATGTTAAAGTTCCTAAAACAAGTTGGTGATTACGCCAAAGAAACGGTACAAGCGGCTCGTTACATTGGTCAAGGTTTGTCTGTCACCTTCGACCACATGCAACGGCGTCCAATAACGGTACAGTATCCTTACGAAAAACTGATTCTTGGGGAGCGGTTTCGCGGTAGAATTCACTTTGAATTTGATAAGTGCATTGCTTGCGAGGTCTGTGTTCGTGTTTGTCCAATTAACCTGCCTGTAGTTGATTGGGAATACGACAAGGCAAGCAAAAAGAAAAAGCTCAACCACTACAGCATCGACTTTGGAGTTTGTATCTTCTGCGGTAACTGCGTAGAATTTTGCCCAACTAACTGTTTATCGATGACAGAAGAGTATGAGCTTTCCACATACGATCGCCATGAGTTGAACTATGACAACGTGGCGTTAGGTCGTTTGCCTTACAAAGTTACAAATGACCCGATGGTAACACCGCTACGCGAACTGGTCTACCTACCCAAAGGCGTGATGGAACCCCACGGTTTGCCAGCCGATGCACCCCGCGCCGGTGCCCGTCCAGAAGACTTAGTGGAACAGGAAAAATCATAATGTTAGTGGGAGCGTGGGAGCGTAGATAGTGGATGGTGGAAGCGTGGGAGCGTAGATAGTGGATGGTGGATAGTTGATAGTTAATAACTGTTAACCGTCAACCATCAACCAACAACCATCAACCAACAACTATCAACCAACAACCAACAACCAACAACTATCAACCAACAACCAACAACTAACAACTAACAATCAACCGACAGAGGACAAAAAACAGTGAATCTAGCGGAAGGAGTACAAATTGTTTCCTTTGGCATACTGGCGGTGATGATGGTAGGATCGGCGCTTGGTGTAGTGCTGTTCTCAAGCATCGTCTATTCTGCTTTTATGTTAGGAGGCGTGTTTATTAGCATTGCTGGCTTGTATCTGTTGCTCAATGGCGACTTTGTAGCATCAGCACAATTGCTAATTTACGTCGGTGCGGTGAACGTGCTGATTTTGTTTGCCATTATGTTGGTAAATAAACGGGAAGATTTTGTGCCGTTTCCCAATGCTTGGATACGTAAAGCCCTAACGGGGGTAGTCAGTCTAGGATTGTTTGCCCTGTTAAGTACGATGGTCTTAGCGACACCTTGGAGTCATTCAACTCCTGTTGTGGGTGGTGAAAGTTCCATCGTTTTGATTGGTGAGCATTTCTTTACTGACTTTTTGCTACCTTTTGAACTCGCTTCCATTTTGTTGCTGATGGCAATGGTGGGAGCAATTATTTTGGCGCGTCGCGAGTATTTGCCAGAGGCATCATCATCTGGATTGCCGCAAACCATTTTAACTTTGCCAGAACGCCCCAGAGAACTAGTATCGGCTGGTACTAGTACTGACTTAGATGGTACTGATACTTATCGTGGTGGTTCTCGTCGCGAATAATCAAACAAGGGAATGGGGAATGGGTAATGGGGAATAGGGAATGGGGAATGGGGAATAGGTGAATAAAAATAATTACTGCGTTCCCAATTACCGCGTTCCCAATTACCCATGCCCAATGCCCCAATGCCCAATGCCCCATGCCCAATTCCCAATGCCCAATTCCCAATGCCCATTAACAACCAACAAACAAATTCATGCAACTCCAGTACTTTTTATTACTAGCAGCGGCTTTGTTCTGTATTGGCATCTTTGGCTTGATTACTAGCCGTAATGCCGTGCGGGTGCTGATGTCGATTGAGTTGATGCTGAATGCTGTTAATCTGAATTTAATGGCATTTTCCAACTTCCTAGACTCAACATTAATTAAAGGTCAGGTTTTCACAGTATTTGTGATTACCGTGGCAGCTGCTGAAGCGGCAGTTGGTTTAGCGATCGTGCTTGCCATTTATCGCAACCGCGATACTGTCGATATGGAGCAGTTTAATCTTCTGAAGTGGTGATATGAAGTGCAACTCAAGCAAGTAATCATTGCTTATAAAGCCAGAGACCCCCAAAGCAAACGCTGGGCTGAAATCTGCGCCAAGCAACTTGAAGACCGCCAATGCCACGTATTGATGGGACCCAGTGGACCAAAAGACAATCCTTATCCGGTGTTTTTGGCTTCTGTAGGGCAACCAATCGATCTGGCTGTGGTACTTGGCGGTGATGGTACTGTTTTAACTGGTGCAAGACATTTAGCCCCAGCTGGTATCCCAATTCTGGCAGTGAATGTGGGAGGTCATCTGGGGTTTTTAACTGAGTCGGTGGAAGAATTTCAGGATACAGAGAAGGTTTGGGATCGACTGCTGGAGGATCGTTATGCTATCCAGCGGCGTATGATGCTACAAGCTGCGGTTTATGAGGGACATGGGACAAATATAGAACCTGTTACCGAACGCTACCTGGCTTTGAATGATATGAGTATTAAACCCGCTTCCGCCGATCGCATGATCACTTCAATTTTAGAAATGGAAATTGATAGTGAAATTGTCGATCAGTATCAAGGAGATGGTTTAATTCTAGCTACTCCCACAGGTTCGACTGGTTACACCGTTTCTGCCAATGGTCCGATTATGCACGATGGTATGGAAGCGATTACCATTACTCCCATTTGTCCGATGAGTCTTTCTAGTCGTCCTTTGGTCTTACCTCCCGGTTCCGTTGTCAGCATCTGGCCCTTGGGGGATTATGAGTTAAGTACCAAGCTGTGGATGGATGGAGTGTTAGCTACTTCGATTTGGCCCGGACACCGCGTTGATGTGCGAATGGCAGATTGTCGCTCTAAGTTTATTATTCTGCGGGAAAATTATTCCTACTATCAAACGCTGCGAGAAAAACTACTGTGGACGGGGACAAGGATTCGCTACAGTAATAATAATCAGCACAATTGATAGAAGTAGAAGCGATCGCAGTTATTGAGTTAACAAAGAATATGCGATCGCTTGATAACTACTTGTCACCAGATATTGCCTTCAAATTTCACTACACATCTGGGCAAACTGCATCTACCTCAACTTCAATCAACATCGCTGGATCAATCAAAGATTTTACTTCAACCATACTTGTAGCAGGCGGATTTTCTCCAAAAAATTCTTGATGCGCTCGTCCAAATTCAGCCCAAAGGGTGATGTCTGTGACAAACATCCGCGTTCGTACTACACAGCTTGTATCAGCACCCAAGTCTTGCAAAGCTTTTTGAATAATCTCAAAGCAGCGTTTTGCTTGCTTGTAAGCATCACCAGACGCAAACACGCTACCAGCTTCATCAACTGACGCAGTACCGGAAAGATAAATCAAATTTGCAACTTTCACCCCTCGACAGTAGCCTACTTTTGACTCCCAAGATGCACCAGAAAATGTTCGCTTAACTTGCATGGTAAATAAACCATGTGAAACGTTATGTTAATTAATTAGGAATGAGCGCAAAAATAATAGCCAAAGCCTATTATACAGTAGCGGCAATTCATGAATTACCGCTACTTACGACACGGCGTTATTATTGCGTAAGTTTTGTTAATCTTACCTGCAATAACAATACCAGGACTTACGCAGTTTAAAAGTAGTTTTGAGAAATTTAATACAAATTTACTATATTATTTTCAGAGTTAATAAAGATAAGGTATTTATCGCTAATGTGCCAAATTAGGTTACTGTCAAAGTAAGTTTGGTGATATTTTACAATAAACGGCTCTGTGTGAGTACGCGAGTAAGCCCGATCTAATTAATTCACCTACTTTTGTAATTTTTTTTAACAACTTCTTGGGATTAGTTATGCATCATTTTAAACTTGCTCCCAGTTGGTTGCGATTTTTAATTGTTGTCTTGTTGGTGATAGGTATATTTTTTCGTTTTGTTAACCTGGAGCGTAAAGTTTACTGGCATGATGAAACTTATACCTCATTGCGGATTTCGGGTTACACAGTAAAGGAAGTAAGACAGCAAATTTTTAATAATCGTGTAATTACGGGGACATATTTTGATAAGTACCAACGTCCTAATTCGGAAAAGAACTTAGGTGACACAATTAAATCTTTAGCAATAGAAGATCCACAGCATCCACCACTTTATTACATAATAGCTCGATTTTGGGTGCAAATTTTTGGCAGTTCAGTAACAGCAATTAGAAGTTTGTCTGCTTTTATCAGCTTGCTGGTGTTTCCGTGCGTTTATTGGTTATGCAAAGAATTATTTAGAGTGCCATTGTCAGTTCCTTTTATAGCGATCGCTCTTATGGCAATCTCCCCGATTCATCTTGTCTATGCTCAAGAAGCACGAGAATACATGCTTTGGACAGTAACTATATTACTATCTAGCGCCTCACTGCTGCGAGCAATTCGACTAGAATCAAAAAGTAAAGAGTTAGCCAAAAAACACCAAGCGTCAGATTCTATTTTTGCATGGGGAATTTATGCAGCTACTTTAGCAGTAAGCTTATATACATTTTTATTAAGTGGATTTGTCGCGCTTGCTCATGCTATTTATATACTAGCAAGTGCTAAATTTCAGTTTACTAAAACAGTAAAAAATTATCTTTTTGCTTCACTGGCAGGCTTTTTAGCCTTTATGCCTTGGATATTAGTTGTCTTGTTCAACTTTTCTCAATTGGACTTGGTAACATCTTGGACAAAGACGCAAACTAATTTTGTCACTTTAATTCAAGGTTGGCTGATTCAATTAAGCCATATTTTCTTTGATTTTAACTTGGGCTTTGAAAATCCTCTCAGCTATTTCATTGCACCAGTTATTTTAATATTCGTTGGTTATGCAATTTATTTTCTTTATCGGACAACTAACCAAAAAAGCTGGTTGTTTATTGTCTTATTAATTGCCGTCCCAGCGTTACCTTTAATCTTACCAGATTTGCTGTTTGGGGGAATACGCTCATTAAGCGATCGCTATTTATTGCCTTCTTATTTGGGTATTCAAATTGCTGCTGCTTATCTGTTAGCTACTCAGATATATAGCGGAAATTTAGCCCGTCGGCAAATCTGGCAAATAATTACAGTGCTAGTAATTACCTGTGGAATGATTTCTTGTGGGGTAAATTCTCAAGCCGAAACTTGGTGGAGTAAGCTAATTAGTTATGGTAATCCACAAGTTGCCACAATTATCAATCAAGCTTCTCGCCCACTTTTAATTAGTGATTCTTTTGGCATTAATTATGGAAATGTCTTTTCTCTCAGCTATCTTTTAGAACCAAAAGTGCGCTTTCAGTTAGTGAAAGAACAAAAGACACCTAAAATTTATAATCAATTTACAGATATATTTTTCCTAAATCCTGCAAATGATTTCCGCCAAAAAATAGAAAAAAGCAATAAATCTAAACTAAATGTTGTTTATCAAGATAACTATTATTCACTTTGGAAACTAGCAAAATCCCACATCTTGCGCCGACTTTGATATTTGACTTCCAAACTGAAAAAATCAAATACCTAACTTCGAGCGAGAAGTCGGGTATCTGAACAAGTTAGAAAAAACTGAACAGAAAATCTAAACCAATTCTCAGCTTAAATTAATTTAGTCAGGGGAATGAGGCTTTAAAGTGTCATTAGAGACGAATTTAAGGACACTAAAGCTATGAAATTCAAGTTTTTAGCAGTTTTGGGTATCGCTGCTGTTTTAAGCGTAAGCTATGCAAAAGAGGCAACCTCAAAGCAAGTAAGTACGCAGATGCAGCATACAACGGCAAGTACTACTGTTGCACAAGCGACGCAAGGTACAGCCACAGATTCTGGAACTTTTAAAGCTGGGGAACACCCTACTCAAGGTACGGTTAGCGTAGTTACCGATAAAGGAAAACGCTACCTAGAGTTTGATCAAAGTTTCAAAACTGATAATGGTCCCGACTTATACGTGATTTTGCATCGTTCGGATGCACCCCCAATAACGGGTATTAAAAAGAAAGATTATGCAAGCATTGCCCGTTTACAAAAGACAAGCGGTGCTCAACGTTATGCGCTTCCTGACAATGTTAATTTAGCAGACTTTCGTTCTGTGGCGGTATGGTGTCGTAAATTCAATGCTACTTTTGGCTACGCACCTTTGGGTAAATAGTTATACTGTGAGTAGCAAGCATGAAGGAGGTAATTGGTAATTAAATTTGTGAGTTAGGAGTTAGGAGTTAAGTATAAGAAAATACAAATACGAAAAGTATTCAATTGAATTCGCTATTACTCTTAACTCCTTAATATTTAATCCTAACTATAGCCAAACATAAGAGTGAATCAAATCAAGAAAATTTGCAGAAATATTGACCCGTTTTCATTGCGGGTGCGCTTAACAATTGGTGTTGCTGCGGTTTCAGCTTTGGGATTAGGTAGCCTCGCTATCTGGACAAGTTGGGAAATGCAACAAATTTTGATTGATAGTCATAAACATAGTATTGAACAAATTGCTACACGTTTACCGCGTGATGTGCAACTTTATAGTGAAATGTTGCCCCCCGAAACAGGGTTGCAAAAGGCAATTAATAACTTAACTAGTGCAAATACATTGTTATGGGTAAAAAATCCTGAAAGCAAAATGCTGGTAAAATCTACCATTGGCAATTTGCTATCTGATTCTACAGCAGCCGAGTTAATGTCTTTGACAGAAATGCCGGCTAAACCCCAGGTTCACAAAGTTAGTCAACGCTACTTTGTTTTATATTGTAATTCATTGCGCGTGCAGGGCAAGGTGCTGGGAAATCTGTTTGTTGTGCAGGATATTACCTACGAACAAACAATGTTTCAAGCAATGCTGAGGAGTTTGAGTATTGCCAGTGTTTTGGCGATTCTGATGATTTCTGTGGCGATCGCCTTTTATATTAAACGTTCTTTGCAACCTCTGCGCCAGCTTAGTCAAATGACAGAAGTTATTTCTGCTGAAGATTTACCAGAAGCGCATTTATATCTTGATAACGCACCTAGCGAAGTTAAAGAATTAACGCAAACATTCAATATGATGTTATCTCGCCTCTCTCAATCTTGGGAGCAAGAGCGACAATTTGTTAGTAATGTTTCTCACGAATTACGCACGCCTTTAACTATTGTACATGGTTACTTGCAAAGCGTATTGCGGCGGCAAAATAAC
Organism: Hassallia byssoidea VB512170; assembly: GCF_000817785.2. Lineage (GTDB taxonomy): Bacteria > Cyanobacteriota > Cyanobacteriia > Cyanobacteriales > Nostocaceae > Hassallia > Hassallia carrinoi. Next base: position 46,944 of record NZ_JTCM02000049.1, read on the forward strand.
TTAACAGAAATTCAACGCGAAGCTTTAGAAACAGCTGCATCCGAAGCCGAACGCACGATTCGACTTTTACAAGATTTACTTGACTTAGCACGGGCAGATAGTGGTTATTTGCATTTTCGGATAGAACCTTGCGTGCTGAATGACTTAGTTGCAGAAGTTGTGACTATGGCAAAAAAGTATAGCGATCGCACTATTATAATTGAATCAAAAAATGAATCACTCTTAGTAAAAGCAGACTACAACCGCCTCAAACAAGTATTGCTTAATTTAATTGATAATGCTGTTAAGTATTCGCAACCCGATACAACCGTGATTGTGAAGTTATATCAACAAGAAGAATCGGCAATAATTCAAGTTCGCGACAAAGGTTATGGGATTCCTTTACAACACCAATCGCGGATTTTTGAGAGATTTTACCGTGTAGATGAAGCGCGTACAAGTTCCACCGGGGGTTGTGGTTTGGGGTTGTCGATTGTGAAGACACTTGTCGAGGGTATGGATGGAAGTGTCACAGTGCGATCGCGTTTAAGTGAAGGAAGTGTGTTTACAATCACCTTGCCCGCTTTGGGGACAAGGAGACAAGGGGGATAAGGAGACAAGGAGACAAGGGCGACGGGCGTGGGGGACAAGGGTTTCACACTCATGTAGACAAAAATGGACAGGCTTGTTTTAAAGATCCTCAACACGATAGCGAGTCACAAAGGATGTTCGCGCTTCGCGTCTGGT
>NZ_JTCM02000200.1 GCF_000817785.2 Hassallia byssoidea VB512170
TGGACAAAAATGGACAGCCTTGTTTTATAGATCCGCGATACCCCACGATATCCTCGGATGAAGGCTGTCCATTTTTGTCTATTGTTTGTGAATCCCCTGCTTTTACCAGACCCCGACGCAGTTCTGGACTTACAAGCTGCCCTGAATGCAATTTACTCAGAAGCGGGGTATGATTTGTCAATTGATTACAACAAGCTTCCCCCACCACCAGCATTTAGCAAAACTGATATTGAGTGGATGCAGGCAAGATTAGCAGATTATTGAAAGTGTATGCCCACCACAGAACAGGCTCTTGCCTGCGTTAGAGTATGTCAGATGCGATCGAATGGGTATCTTGCTATCCATGTATTTCGGTACAACCAAAATACCAAGACAGTGTTTATCCTTGCTGGTGTGGCTGAAAGCTTAGAGATTCTGATTTTTTCTAATGGTCAATGGAGGTTTAACGATGACGAAACCTGACTTTAGCAGAATGACCCGTCAAGAATTGAGAGCCTATGTTTTGGCTCACCGAGAAGAGGATGATCCGATCGAAGCTTTAATCAAACGGGGAAATCCGAACAGTCCGAAATATCCATTTCCTCAGACTGATGAGGATTTCCGAGAAATGGAACAGATACTCAAGAAAAAACTAGGTAGCAGTCCAGAAGCGGTCTAAGGGAATACTAAGAATAAATTATTCGTTAGTTGTCATGTGCGCCTTCGACAGTATAAAGTAGCTTATACTGTTTCACTACTTGTAGTATCTGTGGCAACTAAGGAATATTCAATAGCAAATGACAAATGAATCAATTTCAGACTAATTCCGAAGCTAATAGCCTACCTTCAATTGGTTCATATTCATCTTCTAGTAACCATGATTTAGCTGCATCATAGCTATTACTAGAAAATATAACTTTATAACTTTGTGTCGGGTCGTAAATCTGACAGTTTCCCTCACTCTCACATAGTAATAAAAGAATGTATGGAGGAGATAACATTGGCTCTATCCATACTTCGGTAAATTCCCAGTTATTCTTCACTCTTGCTTGTGCGGGGGATAACGTGGTATTGGTCGTCTGCATTAATTTTTATCTCCCCATAATAAAGTGGAATGCGGCTACCATCTGCACTGATTCTATAACCTATTAGTTCATCAAAAAACATTCCATAACGCTCATATCCTCGAATTATTCCGGTGAACTCCCCATTTTATATTATGGCTTGGGCAACTTGATTCATTGTAGATTCATCGTTAAATACATGAGCGGCAAGTCCTCTTTTCAGAAGTCTTTGCATTTGAGGTGTACCTGCTATATGCTTGGCAATTCATCTCGCATCAAGGGTAAGTTGACGATTAATTCCGCTCATGATTAAAAGTTAAGTTTTTTGACTGAAAATAGCTAAATACTATGATTACTCCTCTCGCACTGAAAGATTACCTATCTTCTTTCTCTTCTTCACACTTCATCCTTCAGTTGACTCCAAACCTTTACTACCTTAATTCTCAGAGGTGGAATTTGCCCTTTGACATTTAGCTGAGTTCTGCCAAGGATTATATATGACGCTGGGCATCTGAGCGATGAGGGTAACTTCGCCTTTGTCGTTGATAACCCAGCCGACTGCTGGTATAATTTCCACCGTTTTAGGTTTAGATGGTGGTGTAGCTGTAGTAGTTTTTGAGCTACGTTGCTGTGTTGTTATAGCCGTCAGCCGGGTATCCGACCATACGACATCAGGGCTGAGGTAGTCATCAGGGCTGGGAGGTAAACCGCCACGTCCGGTGACGAGGAAGGTATTGCCATTTTTTCCATCAAACGCAGCACAGCTCGAGGCAATTATTCGGTTAGAAGCTTCAACTATATTTGTGGGTAGGTTAACTATTCCGCGACTAACATCAACATCGGGGGTGTTGATATTGACCACCCCATTGATACCGCCACCTGTAGAGCTAGCCGTAATATCACTTAAAGGAGTAGGTTGCAGTCTCGACTGAATGCCAAAGATACCTTGAGTGTTGATTGTCACTCTACCGCCGTTGCCTGTAAAAGCGTTGGCGGCGATGTCGCTATTCTCTGATGGAACTGCAACGATGAAGGGGCTGTTAATGGTGATATTGCCGCCATTGCCATCGGCTTGATTTGTACCCGCAGTGGTCGAAATCTCACTACCACCGCGTAGTAATAACACATCCTTTAGTTGAAGATTGATTTCTCCACCCCTACCGGATGTTGTTGCGGCTTTAATTGCTCCTTGATTATCAACGAAAAGCCTGCGAGCTGAGAGATTGATTTGTCCAGCATCTCCTGGGTTATCTCCAGTAGTTTGCGATCTACTAAACAAGCCGCTGTTTGATCCATCATTATCAACTATTTGCGGACCAAACTGTTGCAGCCGAGTCAAAAAAGTTGGATCTTTCCCAGAGAGAACAACATCGCCAGTAATATTAAGTGTGAGGTTCCCTGCTTTGCCGCTACTAAAGGTACTGGCAAGTAGTTGTCCACCATTAGTCACTTCAAGCCTACCAGCATTAACACTAATGTCTCCTGCCTGGAAATTACTCCGGGTTCTGGCACTTAAAACTGCTCCCTCCGATAACCGCAGAGTACCAGTACTGACTTTAATGTTGCCACCTTGACCATTTGCCCCCTCTTCGGTAGAACTGATGAATCCACTGGAAAATCCTCCTGCGAGAAAATCTTCTCCTGTGAATGAAAAAAGCGAGGTTACAGGAGCCACTCCCGATACGTTAATCGCATCTGAAGTATTAATCTCAATGTTTGCTGCTTTACCGTTTCCAAAAGTGAGCGACTGCACTTCGGCACCGTTATTTAAATTAAGAGACCGTGCTTGAATAGTAATATTGCCTGCATTACCATTTGCACCATTTTGTACAGTACTAAAGATGCCAGTACTGGCAGCATTACTAAAGTCAGCAACAAAGGTGAGGAAAGGAAGTTGAATTCCTAAAGGATTTATAAATAAAATGTTGAAAACAGGCACAGTACTCTCTTTGCCCACGAAAGAGATAGAATTATCAACCGACAGATTAATGTTGCCAGCATTTCCCTGACCAAAGGTGCTGGTAGCAAGTTGAGATTTTTCGCCCAGCAAAACAGACCTAGCACGAATGTCAATGCCATTGCTGTTGCCCACAGCACTACTTACAAATGGAGACCCTACGGTGCTATAGATTTGTGAGTTGAACAGGGAAACAGAGTCAGCAACCTGGATGGAAATTTTGCCTGCGTCTCCTTTTGAAAAGGTGCTAGCAACAAGCCGAGAATTATCGGTCAACAGCAGAGAATTGGCACGAATTTCGATTCCACCACTGTTGCCAACAGCACTCGCTGCGGAAGTAGGAGCATCCACGGTGCTAAGAATATCGGAATTTGCGATTTCCACTGAGTCGTCAACTTGGATGGAAATCTTGCCTGCGTTACCTTGTGAAAAGGTGCTAGCAACAAGTTGAGAACTACCAGTTAAGAAAAAGGATTTGGCACGGATGTCAATTCCACCGCTATTACCTGTGGCAAATAAATCATTTTCAGCAAAGAAGGGAGCGCTGAAAATGGCACTTAAATCTGAGATAGATACAACATCATTAGCTTTGACAATGACGCTGCCTGCATCGCCTACTCCGCGTGTAATAGTACCTATTTGAGCGGCATTAGTGAGAGCAAGAGAACCAGTATTTACAATGACATTACCTCCCCTTCCTACTGCCCCAGATTCTAGATTGTTAAAAATGAAGCTGTTGGCGATCGCTGTATTTCCTGTGGCATTTAGCACAATATCTCCAGCCTGACTTGCAGGAGTTCCTAAACCTGCGCCTATTCCAGCAAGAATATTTGCGTCTTTAATGTCTAAATTTCGGGCATTAATTGTAATGCTACCTCCACCCGCAGCCTGAACGTCCACACCAGCGCCATCAGTGAGCGAAACATCACTTCGCACCACCCCATCAGGAAAACTCAAACTCAGATTATTACCATCAACTTGAAGTCCCACCGTTCCCGATTCTGCCAATCCTCCTAACTCTACTCGACCACCAGGTGCCTGCAAAATCCCACCTTCTAAGCTGACATTGTTACCCACCAATAACAGACTTTTACCATCAAGAACATTTAGCCCATTAATTGGTCGATTTTGGGAACCATTCACAGTACCTCTCAGCACTGTAGTGGTTGCTGTTGAGCGGTTTATTATTTGTGCTTGATTAGCAATGGCATTAGAAAACAGTGCCGATGGGTTGATTGAAAGTAAATTACTAGATGCTGGTTCTGTGGCGCTAAATAATCCTGTATCACCCAGTCTGACTGCATTGGCTGTCGTCCCTACAAACGAACCACCAACATCTAAACTGGCATTGGGTCCAAAGATAATGCCATTGGGATTTATCAGAAATAAGTTAGGCGCTGAACCGCCTAATGTGCCGAGTGTTCCCAAAATTTGAGAGCGGTTGCTACCCGTCACCCGTGCCAAAATATTCTCAATACCAGCAGGACTGAAAAAATAAGCTCCTCTACCTTGACTAACGTTGAATTCTAGAAAGCTGTGAAATAGATTTTGCCCCCGAATTGCTCCTCTGTTAATCACTTCTATAGGTAATCCATTAATGTTGCGGATGACATTATACCAATTTAATATGAAGCTGCATAGAATAGCCCTGCAACAACCCATCGCCTTATGTGGACAGCCTTGTTTTGTAGATCCTCGATCCCCCACGA
>NZ_JTCM02000003.1:0-175539 GCF_000817785.2 Hassallia byssoidea VB512170
TAAAGATCCGCGATGCCCAACGATACCCTCGGATGTTCGCGCTTCGCGTCTGGTGAAGGAGAAGCCTGTCCATTTTTGTCCAGGTTCATTCCAAGGGAGAGGTTTTTTATTACGGGTGATTTCAAAGAACCTGATATTACGCCTTCTTCCAAAGTTCAGTAAATCTCTTGTATACATCTGGAGAAATCTGACTTTGTAAGTAATTGAGCGCTCTGTCTTGATGCGTTTTGGCTACATAAGAATTGCACACATCCGTCAGCTTGACTATTGAAGGATTGACATCATTCGTTTGTCGCCACTGGTTGGTAAACTCAATTAAAATGTCTGAGCTTAACTGAGCTTGTAAATAATTTAGTGCTTCCAGATAATTAGGCTTTTTGGGATTCTGTTTGAATTGGATGCAAACATCTATCAGCCTAATATTATTCGCTGGTAAACTTGGTTGACTTAGAAGTGTACGCGCTTGCTTGTCAGCAATACCATTCACCGTCAAACCCTGCTTTTGCTCAAATCTCTTCACCGCTTCATAAGTGTTTGGTCCATAATACGGTTGAGTTGAGGGTATTTGAGCATCAGTGGCGAAACCGAGGCGCTTCAAGTTATTCTGAAGAGCGACGATTGTATCATGCAACACCTTCTTGGTTTGATCGCCAGCAAAGCCATCAGCTTTGAGGGGTGGGTAATCTTGCTGAAACTTTTTGATTGCGGTGACGGTGCGTTCATCTGTCAAAGGATTGTTATTCGTCTTCCAGGGAGGATTGCTACCAGGATTACTCTCAGGAGCGAGGTATCCGAATCCGATTAAGATGTTACGGATGGCTTCATTGCTGTAATTAGTTGCCATGCTTTTTGGTTCCTTGATTACTAAATTACTGATGCTGAAAGCTGGGAAGACCGTTTTAAAGTTTACACCTTCGTAGGCTTTGGCGATCGCACTGATTTCAACTTATGTACATAGATAAAGGTTGATATCACTTTTATTTATGTAGCGATCGCAAACAGAAAAATTGTTGTAAATCCTCTGAGCAAAAAGATTATTCCCAGGATTTACAACAATTCTTTTAACTCAAGAGATTCTCACAACTAATGCATAAGATTGTGGCTGAAGAATTCGGTTAGCACGCACCACAATTTCCAGCTTTCCTGGAGCAACATTAGTCCAAACAATTTGTTCAACATTATTTCGTCGGTCGAAATCTGTTGAGGATGGCGGCATATTCCCGTGTCGCTCCTCACCGTTTGCACGCACAATTAAATCCAAGTCATTTTGAAGAGCTTCACCGGGAAAATCAGTCCATACTAATGTCACCTTCAAAACAGAATTTGAATTGCTGATTTCTACTTCAGTTTTTTCCTCTTCTCCCGTATCAAGTTTTGTGGATTCGTCCTTGAAAGTAACCTGCTCATTATCGTTTCTCGGTCCTACCGTTGCGGCTAAATCAACTCGACCAAATCCTTCTGAGAGGTTGGGAATTTCTCCCGCTTCTGAGGGAACATATTGACCGGCGATGTCTTTAGCTCCATTGATTAACATTGCCTTAACTAGAGCCGCACTTGGTTGGTGATTCTGTTGCAAAAAATACTCTCTCACCACAGCAGCGCAGCCTGCAACTAGCGGTGTAGCCATGCTAGTACCAGCTAGAAAAGCATAAAGGGGGTCTGTGGAGTTACCAAAGAATGAATCAATTCTTGCGTCTCGCGAAAGAGTCGAGAGAATCGCAGTTCCGGGAGCAACAACATCTGGCTTGATTCGCTCATTTTGAGTAGGTCCTCGACTGCTAAAAGCCGCCATCCCATCTGGGTTGTTAGACCAGCCATCCGAGGCGATCGGCTCGGCGGTATAGCGACCCAAAACACTATATGGTTTTGATTGGTCTGGTCTGTTATTTTCAGAGGCTCCAACTGTAATACAATTCTTTGCTGTTCCGGGTGCGGCGATCGTTTTATTATCAATCACGCCGTTGCGATCTGTGTCAGAGCCTTCGTTACCCGCAGCAAAGCAGATAACCATGTCTCGATGTTCCCAAACAAATTGGTCTACTTGTTGAGAATCCACCGTATATTGTCCGCGTGTTGCCGCTCCCCAAGAGTTTGTATGAACGCGGGCTGCATCATTATCGTAAGGTTGTTTGAATAAGTTGTTCAGATCGTCCGGAAGTCCTCCCAAACCTCCTCTGGAATCGAGAACTGATTGCAGCACCAGCTTGGCTTTAGGAGCGGTTCCCTGAATCGGACCCCCCATTGTGTCAGATTTCCCATCGCCCAAAACCGAGCCAGCTACGTGCGTACCGTGTCCTTGAGGGTCATTAGCGGTTGACCGTCCTAAGGGGTAAAGCTTAACTACTCTGTCTGTAAAGGCAGGATGAACGTCTGTGGTTGAACCTTTGTCAAAGCCAGTGTCGGCTATAGCGACAACTTGACCTTCTCCTTGCAAATTGACTGTGCTGTGTGTCTGGTCTGCTTTGAGCACTTTGAGAGCTACATTATTGAAAAGTTGCCGTGGCACGTTTTCTTCAATGTGTCGCACCTCGTCTATTTTTGCCAACTCTTCGAGATATTGAGGTTGAACCGAGAGTTTTATTGAGTTGCTACTAAATTCTAGATCGCTCTTGTTTAATCTTGCAGCTGTAGCGATGCGATCGCGCAACTTCTCATCGATGGCAACATTATTATGAAACACCACTGTCACTTGTTTTGGCTGCCGCAACAGTGATATGTCAGCAGTTTTTATCGCTAACAGATTCGCTGTATCATTTTTGCCTCCTATTACCAACTGAGGCGCAATTTTGAAGCCTTCTAAATAAACATTCGCCCACTCAACAAAAGGCAAATCCCGAATTGCATCCAAATTAGAAGGATTGTAACGACAAATGTAAGTATTTTCTGGTACAAATTCCAGAATTTCTGCACCTAACTCTGATAGCTGACTTTTTTGCTCGCGGTTTAACGGTTGAGTCGATTGGATGAGAATATAATTTGATTTGGAACTGTCAGCACTAATTAGATTAGCAGAGATTATTGCATTTCTCTGAGCATCTGGATCGATTGATATACCGTTGATAGTTATCTTAGCCATAGTTTTCTTTGCCTCTTCATCTGAGATGGTTTATCCAAGCATTCTTATCTCTGCTTAGATTATCAGAATTAAATACTTCTTCAAGCCTCTCGATTCCTGAAACAGATTTGTGCAAACATGCGAAACACTCTTCTTCGTAGTGAGCGGTGAACCGCTCATATCTTCGCTTTTAAGGGCTGAAGCCCTTACTACAATTACTCTCAAATTAATTACCGAGAAGACAGATAATCTTGTAAATCTTTTGTACGTTGTTTTGTCAGCCTCTCCAAACATCCGTTACGAAAGATTTCATAACCTGTCCCACCACGAGAGCTATATACTTCAAAATTGCAGTTGTTATCGCGAAACTTAATCCATGACTGCTGTCCAGTAGTTAATAACTGCTTTGCCTCACTGCTTAAGTTGGAAACGACTTGCTGATAAACTTGATTGAGTTTTTTATCTGCGGCTTGGTAAGATTGTTGAGAACAAAATTTCAATTCTGGTGTTGATGTCGCCTTAGAGCAATTAATTGTTCGTGTTTGAGCAATACTCGGCAAAGAAATTACTAAAGTTGATAACGGTGCGATCGCCACCAAGACAAATGTGCTAATTAATCGTTTATACATAGAGCAGATTCCCATATAAAAGCTCGCTTTTACGGAAATTATGTTTATTACCAGCGATAATTATTTTCGTTCTCAGTATAAAGCCCTACATCTTTGTTAGAGAAAATTTCCAAAAGTCTTAAGATTTGCAGTTAGCTAAGACACAAAAGAAAACTCAGTTTTGACATTCCACCGCTTGCCATCGTGAAGCAGTAACGTCAAGCGATCGCACTTGAACTCAAAATGTAACTCTCGTTTCTCAAATTCTGTCCAAGCGATTTTAAAGTTTTGCTTTGTTAAGTCGCGAAAAGCTACCGTCATGTGGGGAGTAAATGAGCGGCTTTGAGAATTTTTATCAACAATTCCTAAGTTACTTTCTACATACGCCATTAAATCAGCTTGCAAATCCATCAATTCTGGAGTTTGCACAACATCAATATAAATGACGCGGGGAGCAAATGCCGCAAAGTTATGAAGTGTGACGGGTACTGACTCTCGCCTACTGGCAAATTTCTTAAGAGAATCTTCTAACAATGATACGTTGCTATCTGCCCATTCAAAAGGCGGTTGTAAGGTGATATGCGGTGGAGATTTTTGTGCCCCACTACTAGCATAGCGATCGGCGAAGTGCTGTTTAATTTCGTTGGCGCAGTCTTGAATGTGCTGCGGCGGTAACAAAGCCACAAAAAAACGACTCATACGATTTTAGGCGTTGCTGAATTGAAAAAGGTATCTTAAATTCTTACTCTTTGCGCCTTTGCGACGGCAGTTGCTTCAAGCCGGGAGACCCGTCCAACGCACTGCCTCGCCTTTGCGTGAGATAAATTCATATCTGGATTCAGCAACGCCTGATTTTAGATTATAGACTATAGCCGCCAATGATGATACTATCTACGCTTTTGGGATTTGAGATGATGAAAGTACTGCAACGCCTAAATATTAGAAACGAAAATTCCAGAGTAAGCAAGTAAATGCCTTGGTTTGTGAAGATTGAAGAAGGCAAAGTCGATAAAAACATCTTTGACCAATACGTACCCGCGATACATTGCTTATGTTCAAGATTTGATAGCCAAAGGACACAAAGCGCGATCGCTCATACTGGGCTTCTATGGGAGGCGGTATGCTGCTATTTGAAGCTGCTTCAATGGATGAGGCAAAAGCGATTGTCGCTCTCGAACCCTTGGTAGAAAACGGCTGCGTCAATTACCAGCTTTACGAATGGCGAATTGTAGTTGAATAACACACATCTACGAGATAAGTGTGTTATGATTGTTTGTGACCTGGATCTATGCGACTGCAACGCCCAAATCTTGTCAGAACCGGAAGGTAGCAGCAATACGGGATGCTTGTAGTAGGCGTAGTCTCCGGGTCGCCCCATTTTTAGGAGCGCGGCTCTGCAATGCCTGGTTTTGGAGATATTGTTCAAAAAGCTTTTTACCTCGGTGTCGGGTTAGCTTCTTACGCGGGTGAGAAAGCAGGGGGAAAATTAGCCGAACTGCGATCGCAAGTCCAAAAACTGGCTGATGAAATGGTTGCAAAAGGCGAAATGAATACAGAAGAAGCCCGCCGCTTTGTCGAAGACATGATGAAGCAAGCTCAACAGCAACCGGCATCTGATGCTACCGCCCCAGAAAAACCCGCCTCGGAACCGCGCCGCATCGAGATTCTAGAAGACGATGAGCCTACCGTCAAACAAGCATCAACTGACAATGTTGATGGCTTGCGCGATCAAGTGCTAGAACTGCAAGAAGAGTTAAGACGACTGCAACGCGATAAGTAGTTATCCGGAAACGTTGTAAATCATAAATTAATATATATTTCTCAGGGTGTATTATAGTGCTGATAGCCATTTAGCACGAAGCGTCCTGTAAAAAGCTAGTAAGGGCGTCAATTTTATGGAAAACTGGCAAAAAGATATCGCGGAAATGATGGAAACGGTTGCAGATGAAGTAGATCGCTTCTTCCTGGGGATGGGTGAAATGGTTGATGCTTTTTTTGAGCTAACCGAAGAAATTACCGACCAATTACAAAATACCATTGGCGTTGAGGTTGACCAGTATTTACAAGATTTGGCTGAACCAATTTTAGAAGTATATTGGGAACTCGAAGAAGTTGTTAGCGATGTAGATCCAGCTTTTCCTTATTCAGTTGAAGCCTCACCACAACAAAATCCCGCTTGTATTGGTTGTCGTAACTACCACGGTCAAGTTTATGGTGGTAACTTGCTGGTTTGTGCGATGCATCCTCAAGGATATGAAGATGAGACTTGCCCAGACTGGGAACAGCAAGATTTAGGATTTAGAGACGAGGATTTTTGAATCAGGGACGCTTGGATTAGTCCGTAGGGTGCGTTACACTACGTTAACGCACCACATAAAATTATGCGCCTAACGCAGCCGACATCAATTTAATGTTTACTTTATAAATGATTTTTTAAAGTTAAGCTATTTATTTTATGAGTAACTTTTTACCAGAAACTGCATCTGAGTCAAGCCAAGAAATGAAGTATGGGGAACGCGAGATTGCGTCAGGACAATTAATTACATTTCCTAATCCGCGTGTGGGCAGGCGATACAATATTAATATTTCTTTACCGGAATTTACTTGTAAATGTCCATTTTCCGGCTATCCTGATTTTGCGACGATTTATATTAGCTATGTGCCGGATGAGCGAGTGGTGGAATTAAAGGCGTTAAAGCTTTACATTAATAGTTACCGCGATCGCTATATTTCCCACGAAGAATCTGCAAATCAAATTTTAGATGACTTTGTTGCTGCTTGTGACCCGTTAGAAGTTAATGTCAAAGCAGATTTTACACCACGCGGTAACGTGCATACCGTCGTTGAAGTGCATCATCAGAAATAATAAAGGGCGGGGTAAAGAGCGCCCGCCCGTAGTAAGATAAATATTTTCTCTTCATTACCTAGGATTAATGTGATATCTAGGTGCTATACCTGGATTGACAATGGCAGCTAACTCTTCTTCAGACAATTTACTAATTTCAGTCTCCAGTTCTTCAACTGTAAAATTATAGCCATGCTCTTTAGCAATCTTAATGAAAGCTTCTGGGTTAGATGCTGCCTTGATTTTTTGCTTTAATGCTTGATCGAGTTTTACGGCTTTGAAAAGTTCCGCTGCGTTTTTCTGTGCCATAACAGTCTTTCCTGCTTAAAATCTGAGATTAAAATGTAGTTATTTAACTCTTACGGCGATCGCGCTCATCCGGCTAATAGAGTTATTAACTTAGGGTTACATATTTTTATCTTGAAGCAAACAAGAGAATGTATGATTGATTTTGACAAAAGTTTACCTATTTCAGTAAGAAGGCTCACACTGTCTGTCGTTGAAGTGCATCATCAAAAGTCGTAAGATAAACGCAGTCGCTTATAAATGCCGTTATGGTTTTACTAACCACACCCCAACAGCAAACTCCTCTAGTGACTTGGGAAAAACTCCCAGACGACTTTATTCTCCCCGACGATGCAGTGGAAAATATTCCACAGCCTCCCTTAGCAGCAGCGCTGACAGATGCTTTAGGTGCTGCAAATCGCATTCAAACGGAGATGCTGATAGCAGCGAATTTTGGTATTGTTGCCAATATTAATAAAAAAACAGTCGTCAAAGCACCAGATTGGTTATATGTACCGCGTGTATTATCCGTTGGTGCGGGGGTAATTCGTCGCAGCTACACACCGAATATTGAAGGTGAAGCTGTGGGTGTGGTGATGGAGTTTCTTTCAGACACCGATAACGGAGAATATTCGGTTCGTCCCACTTTTCCTTATGGGAAACTATACTTTTACGAGCGGATATTGCAAGTTCCCACTTATGTGATTTTTGATCCTTATGAAGCTACGCTTGAAGTGCGTCGTTTGGAAAATAATCAATATATTTTACAGGAACCTTCATCAGGAGGCTTTTGGATTCCTGAGTTGAAATTATTTTTGGGAATTTGGCGGGGAACTCGTTTAGGCTTAAATATTAATTGGCTGCGATGGTGGGATGAAGCGGGTAATTTGCTGTTGTGGAGTTCCGAACAAGCAGAAGCAGAACGTCAACGTGCTGAAGCAGAACGTCAACGTGCTGACGAAGAACGTCAACGTGCTGAAGAAGAACGTCAACGTGCAGATAATGCGATCGCTCAATTTGAAGCTGAACGTCAGCGTAAAGAAGTCCTCGCGGCAAAGTTGCGGGAATTAGGTATAGATCCAGATGCAGAGTAAGGTGAGCGATCGCTTCCTTGAGCTATTTTAGCTAATCTTTTCTGTGAGAATGCTAGGTTCCTCACTTGAAGTCGGTGAATTTAATTGATCTAAAATATCCAAAACCTCTTGTTCAAAAGCAACTTGAGCGCGATTAGTTTTACCACCCACATATAAGCGATCGTCTTTTTGCAAAGCCCAAATTTGTGAATGAGAAAAGTAACTCATCACCACACCCAGCATCAACAAAGCAAATCCAGCATAAACAATCGGAATACCTGGATCTGATTTAATTTGCAAGCCAGTGCTACCAATGACATCAAGAACTTTTAACGTCACGCCATTAACTTCCGCTGACATGCCGGCACGCATAGTATTAATTAGTTTACCAGTTGAATCGTAAATTAACAACGTTTTTTGCAAGTCTCTTGCTAGCAGCGAGACACCTGCACTTAAATCGGGTTTTGTGGGAATCCAAGTGCCCCAAATGCGTCCGCTATTCTTAGTGTTAAGTTGCGTCATTGGTAGCTCAAAAATCGGACTTTTGTTAATTCGGACGCGCACAGCAGCGATACCCCAATCAGTTTGGTAGAAAGTTATGCCACGATAACGCAGAGGTTGATTAACAAAAATCGTCTTGCGGTCAATTTCCTTTCCTTGACTGTCTAAAACAGACAAATCTGAGTAAAATTGGTCAATTCCACCTTTAGGAGTGTAATCAATCCAAAAACGATTGACTTTGACAGACCAATCTTTGGAAATTGACGCGGCTAAAGGTCCGGCATCTATAATATTTTGCACCTGAAATGTATCGCCACTAGCAACCATTTCTTGTGCCATCAAACCAGTCATTGTGCCCCAAATTGCACCCAAAAGAATAGTCACCATGCCAATATGAACTATAATCGGTCCGATGCGTCCGACTATGCCTTTACGGGCATAAAGAATATTATCTTTTTCTGGTTCGGAAAAAATCTTGTAGCGACGTTTCTGTAAAAGTGGAGTGAGGGAAGATAGGGAACCAGTTTCTAATTCAGCACTTAAAGCGAGTTTTTGAAATTGTCGCGGTTCTTCGTAAAATTTCCAACGACGGGCTGCTTTTAACGCTGGTAACTGACGGGTAAAAGTACAGGCAGTTAAGCTGGTACCAAATAAAATAAGTAATGAGAGAAACCACCAAGTACGATATACGTGGTCTAAACCGACTACCTGAATTACTTTCCAAGTTAGGAAACCAAATAAAGCCGGGTGTTCGGGGTAGTTTGCTTGGTAAAATGCGTGTGATTGACCTTGTTCTATGACTGTGCCGGTGATGCTAAAGAGTGCGATCGCTAGAAACATCACAATTGCCAATCGTAAATTTGTCAGCACAGGTAAAAATTCTTGCCGGAAAAACCGCCCAAATGCTGACCACGAATTTAATTGTTTAGAAGTATCATTTAAAGTCATTGATTAAAAGTTTCCTAGAGGAATTCGAGACATTAAAGAAAAGACACCAAATCCTACCAACAGCACTCCACTAACTGGATTAATCCAACCAGACCAGCGACGCACTTCTAGCAACTTCTTAATTGAAGCTGTAAAAGTACCCGCCAAAATCAAGGGTGCTACATAACCTGCTGTATATGCAAGCAGCAAAACCGCGCCTAAAACTAAGTCTTGCGTACTTGCAACCCAACCCAGCAAGCTACCTAAAACAGGTGTACTGCAAGGAGAAGCAACCACACCAAAAGTCAAGCCAATTAAATAAGAACGCAATCCTTGGGGTAATTCTTGAGAAATCCACTCTGTACCGCCAAAAGAGGGGAATTGCAGAGGTAATGCTTCGAGTAGGTTCAGCCCCATGAGAATTGCGATAATACTAACTATAATTGGTAAACCAATTCCCACTTGACCGTAGACTTTTCCTACCATAGCTGCTATAATACCCAGCCCAGCAAGTGTGGTTGCTAATCCGAGAGAAAACCAGGTAGACTGGGCAGCAGCTTGCAGACGGCTTTTTGCCTCATAACCGCCAATATAGCCGATAGTTATAGGCAGCATCGAAAGCATACAAGGTGTCAGGCTAGTCAGCAAGCCAGCAAGAAAAATTACACCGACGCTGAGTAAACTGAGGTGCGTTAGTTGGTTAGAAACGAGGGTGTTAGCGAATTGTTCTAGTTGGTAAAGTCGGGTTTGTAGGTTTTCAAGCATAAGGTAGATAGAGCGAAAAATGCTTACTCTGCTTGAATTTTAGCGTAATTATCCTATTTCAAACAGTGCCGCAGCAACCGTCAAGCTAATAGTTCATCAATAATTAGACTAAAGCCTGAAAGAACTTGGCTGCTAACAGTTTCTCCAAGAGTTAATAATAAATGTTTTTCCGAAGTGATAATGATAATCCATAACGTTTCCGGATAGATAAGCCAAACTTCTTGACAACCTGATTCTAAATATTCTTTTGCCTTCGCAAATAATTCTTCACCGCTATCATCAGGTGAAGCAATTTCGGCAATTAACGGAAAGCTTTGGGGTAGAGAAGTTGCATTAGCATATTGCGTCAAGAGTTCTGGAGTCAAGTAAGAAACATCAGGACGACGACCTTGTTTATTAGTTCGACAAAGCGCTTCGGTGTAGACTTCTCCACCTTGACCGCTGGAGAGTATATGATTTCTCCAGTAATAACTTAATCTAGCTTGAGTTTGACTGTGCCGTAATGTCATACCTGTTTTCTCAATAAGTTGACCATCAACCCATTCCATGTTTTCTAAAGGATGATTGAGAAAATCTTCTAAAGAAAAAACTTTCGGTTGTGGTGATGTCGTTTCTTGAATTTGTTCAGTAGAAGTTAGCATTGCTGTTTTCTCGCTTCAGATATTATTAATTATAAAAATTGTAGTAAGCGCTTTAGCGCTAAAACGCTTACTACGATTTAAACTTTTGTTTTCGTAAATAAACGACGCTTGCGCCGATTTTCAGATTGTTCTCCTCGCAGTGGTACAACTTCAGCTTCGTTACTTTCGCGTGCTACTCTAATTAATAATCCAGTTGCTAATAAACTAGCAATCATGGAATTACCACCATAACTAAACATCGGCAAGGGTAAACCGGTTGTAGGCAATGCACCAGTGGTTACACCAATATGCAGAAATGATTGTCCAACCATCAAAATTGTTACACCGATCGCTACTAATCGATGTACTGGATTTGTCGCTTTCAGGGCAATAATTAATCCCAGCGTGGCGAATATACCTAAAATTACTAGCAAAGTTATACCGCCAGCAAAGCCGAATTCTTCTGAGAATACTGCAAAAATAAAATCGGTGTCCTGAATTGGTAAATAAAACAGCTTTTGTTGTGAAAGCCCAAATCCAGTACCCCAAGTTCCTCCAGAACCCACTGCCAGCAAGCTTTGCACTAGTTGGTAGCCATCCCCGGTTGCATCCGCCCAAGGATTGAGAAAGGACATTACTCGCTTGCGCTGATACTCTTTGATGCTAATACTGAGAACTGCCAAAAGTATCCCACCAACTGCTGTTCCGCCCAAATATTTATAAGGTAAACCACCCGCTAAAGCAATTAACCAAATTGTCATACCGCAAAGTGCGGTTGTACTTAAGTTAGGCTGCGCTAAAATTCCGAGAATTACTAAACCAAAAATACCCAACCAGGTAAAGCGAACTCGCCAAGTTATTCGTTCCCACTGACCAAAAAGCCGCGCACTTTGCAGCACTAAAAAGGGTTTAATTAATTCAGAAGGTTGAATGGGAATTGGACCTAAAGCTAACCAGCGAGATGCGTCAAAAGCTTTTCTTCCTAATCCTGGTATCAGGGTGACGAAAATTAATACCAAAAACAAAAAGACAAACCAATGGGATATTCCTAATATCTTCCGCAAAGGTAAATTAACAATGATGTTTAATATTATTAATGCCACGAACACCCACATTAGCTGACGCTTAAAGTAGTACAGTCCATCATTATGACGAGCGTCGGCTACGGGATAGGATGCTGAGAACAGCATTATCAACCCGACAAACAGCCAAATCAATGTTAACCAGCGCAACAACCGCGCTTCTAAAGCCCAAGTGGAGACGGAGTTATCAAAAATTGGTATCAGACGGCGTAATTTCACGTTCGGTACAGGTATAAAGTTAGGAAAAACGGTAGAGACGTTTTGGTGCAACGTCTGTACAAAAGTTAGGAGTGAGAAATATAACTTTGCTCCTCAAAACTTATAACTCATAATGTGGTGTACTGCTTGCACAGCACCGTTGATATAAGATGGCAATGGCTTTTTTTCAGGTTCTATTCGGTCTAGAAGCATTTTAACGGTGTCTATAGCACTCTGAATATCTTGCACCCAGTAACATTTGCGCTTCTGTTTTGTCTTGGCGATCGCACAATCGCTCTAAGCGATCGCTACTAACGGTACACCCAAAGCTGCACACTCGTAAACGGTATTGTAACCTGCGCCGCCTACTACTACATCAGCTACGGCGATCGCATTCAATTCCCGGATGGTGAGATATCCACAAATCCTGACAATTAAGCGGACAATCAGCGGCTAAAATTCTGACTGCACCCCACCGGAAATTCTTGATGTAGTTTTAGGGCTATTTCTGCAAATAAAGGCAATTCTTCAGCTTGACCGGCACAACAAACGACGATAGTTTTTATAGTTTCGTTCACTTTCACTCCTATGCGATCGCCTGCTGCTTGATAAATGCGATTTTTTTGCTCTGGTGTCATCCTTCAAACATTCCTTCGCAAATAAAAAGAAGACGTTTCATTTAACATTAAAGCAGGTTATCAAGCATTCTAATTTATTGCGGAAGTTTTCAGTGCTTGGTCGATTGATAAGGGAATCTCTATACAAAATTCCGCTCCCTGTCCGGGTTGTGAGATGCATTTAAGTTTTCCCTTGTGTTTTTCAACTACAATTTGATAACTAATTGATAAACCTAAACCTGTACCTTTACCTACAGGCTTAGTTGTGAAAAATGGATCGAACAGTCGTTCTTTAACTGCCTCTGTTATTCCCAAACCATTATCAGCAATTCGGATAACCACATTTTTTTCTATAACTTCTGTAGTAATTGTAATTTTGAGTAAATTTACTTTAAGTTTTGAGAAATAGCGTTTATTATAATCTTCTAAGGCATCAATTGCATTACTGATAATATTCATAAATACTTGATTTAGTTG
This sequence comes from Hassallia byssoidea VB512170, assembly GCF_000817785.2. Taxonomy (GTDB): domain Bacteria; phylum Cyanobacteriota; class Cyanobacteriia; order Cyanobacteriales; family Nostocaceae; genus Hassallia; species Hassallia carrinoi. The sequence goes on from NZ_JTCM02000003.1 coordinate 13,054, forward strand.
ACCAGCATAGCAATCTACTAAAGGCACATTTCCGTAATTTTTAACGACCTCAATACCAGGAAAATCAACTTTTTGCTTAAACTGATTCTGTAAAATCAGCAAAGTACTATCAAGTCCTTCGTGAATATCAACTTTTTTCATCTCTGCCTCATCCAGACGAGAAAAGTTGCGTAAAGACAAGACAATTTCCGAGATTCGTTCGGCTCCTACTTTCATGGAATTTATAACTTTGGGCAAATCATCTATTAAAAAATCTAACTCAATTTTTTCAATATAATTTTCAATTGCTGGCACGGGATGGAAATAAAATTTTTGGTAAAGCTGCACAAGCTGCATTAGGTCATTAGTATAATCGTCAATATACTTTAAGTTCCCGTAAATAAAGTTGACTGGGTTATTAATTTCATGAGCCACTCCCGCAACTAATTGTCCTAAACTAGACATTTTCTCTGCTTGGATTAATTGAGCCTGGGTTTGCTGTAATTCCTTGAGAGATTGTTTCAATTTTTCAGCTTGTGCTTGAGCAATTTGAGTGAGTTCATTTTTTATTTGCAGCGCTTTTCGTAGTTCTGTTGTTAACTTTTCCGCATCAGCTAAAGCAGTATTTTTAGCTTGCAAAAGAAAGAGAAAATCAGCTATTGGATCGTGTATCGCAAAGTCTTTAAGTTTGATACCAAGAGGAGCGAGGCTAGCTGTATCAGTAATCCAGGGAGAACCTAGGAAAAATATTACCTCTTGCTCTTGTTCATACATCATTTGACCTTTGAGATGCATTTCGTTGTGGAGGAACTCTAATATGAAAAGCGAGCGAGAATGCTTTTGAATAGCATCAAAATCAAAGGTAATTTTGGGACGATTGATTTCAAAATGCTGCTCAATCAAATTACCAATTAATAATTTGGGACTTAAGCGTTGTAAAATATCACCAGCTTGGATGATTTCTCGATTGCGGTTAAATACAAAGTGGAAAGGAAAAGCTTTTGCAAACAACTCTGGTGAAAGACTTAGGTGAGGAGAAACCATGCACAAATCGCTCATTTTGGTTTATACTTGACTAAAAATTTGTCATCGTCATTCCCCTCATCCCGACTGTGGGTTTGAGTAACATCAACTTCTGTATCAAACCTGGTTCCTAATCCCTTGACTAAACCAATAATCATTGGAGTTAGCCCTTCTCTGGTCGAGCGATAGTGTAAGCTTAAAGAATCTTCCTCCATCTCACTACACTCAAAAGATGGAGGTGTAAGCTTGGGAAAGCTAATTCCTACACGAGCATGAAGATTATCAAGATTTTCTAAAAATTCTGGCAGTGTATCTCCACTCATATCCATCATTTCGCCATAGCCTTCTTCAGCGGTATACTGAACCCAGAATTCTCCAAAGGCTTGCATAATTTCTGAGGAAGATAAACCCAAAACAAGACTAGCAGCTTTTACCAATTTATGAGTGAGGTCATCAGGATAGCCTTCCATACTGATGAAAACTTCTTCTGCAACCTCAGCTTTTTGCTTAATTTCTTTCCAAGTCTCTTCCCCAAAGCGATCGCACACCATATCTTGAATCGCTTTGTTTACTAATCCATACATGAAAAACTCCTGTTGCTGTAGTCAATCTTCAACAATTTAATGCTTTACAGCATTTATTTAAATTGCAAAGTTTTATCTTGCAGGTTTGTCAAAGAAAAACAAACATACAAACTTGCTGCTATTCTAATGCTTTAAGTTAGGATGGATGCATCCGTATTTTCAACATTTCGCTTCATTTACAGCTAGCGATAGTTATTGGTTAATTATTTCTAGCAAATTTAATTATTAAGTTATATAATGTTCGCGCTGATTAAGAATAATAAAAACACCACAATTTTCGTAGAGACGTTCCACTGGAACGTCTCTACAATATACACCGAAGTCTGTACAATATGTGTGATTTGCCAGAAATAATAGAAGTAAAGACCGATGGTTTGTACTGGGTATAAAAGATGAAATTATTCATCCTTTAGATATATCACGTCGAATTACGCCTTGGTCTGACATTGGAGTTAAAACCCTCACCATACATAATGCCACGACCTAGCAAACCGGCATAAACGAGGTTAGGCGATCGCATATCACCTTCCAAATAAGTCAGTCCGGTAAATTGCTGCAAATTCGGGTTACTAATCGCAATCCAGCTTTTACCCATGTTTTCTGATTTGTACATTGTATCTTTGGTTGCGCCCTTTACCCGCCCAAATATGTAAATATACGGCTTCGCATCCGAGGAACCCTTACCAAAAGTCATGAACTCGCAGCTATCCACCGATGAAACAGCACTAAAAGTCTTACCGCCGTCTAAAGAGCGGTACAATTTGTTACCGTTGACATCTTCCTGATTGCGAGAAAAGCTCATCCAGACATCACCTTTCTTCGTGGGATTGGGAACGATCGCCGGACGAACTAGCCATGTAGGAAAGTTGTTAGATGCGCCTTTTCTCCAGTTTGCACCGCCGTCGTTACTGTAGTAAAATGTCCAGCCGTTGAAGTAATAAAATGTTTTACCTTGTGGATCTTGGCGATCGGCTGCCAAAATATACGCACTCAGCCAGGGAGAAATACTATTAGCCCAAGCCTTCGGTAACGCTTGATAGTGAATATGGTCGTTGTTATGCGGATCGTAAGGTTCTGGCTTGGGGTCATGGTCTAAAGAACGCGCTAACTGCCACGTTTTCCCGCCATCTATGGTATAATGCACCCAAGGTCCCCAAGTCGGTGCCCAAACCATGTTTTGCGGGTTTGTCGGCGACATGGCAATCTGACCACCCATTGCGGCGACTTCTTCGGTAGCAGATTTGTCAGCTTTCCATAAATTCTCTTTGGGTATAGACTCGAACGCCTTCCACGTCTTACCGTTATCGCTAGTCATACCGTGAATTGACCAGAAAGCCTGCCACTGATGAAAGCCAACAAAAGCAGCGTAATCGGGTTTTTTGTAAGCATAATCCATGCCTGTTGCCCCCGCTACGTGGGGAAAGGGCTGCGGGTAAACTTTCCAATCAGGGTTTGCCCATTTGTACCACGGGCTGACTTTAACGCCCTCTGGGTCAATTTTCGCAGTTGGTACTAAGTTGCGGTTTTCATGGCGAAAGCCGATCATATCTTGCACCGCACTCAATAAATCGGCACCTCCTTGTGCTTTCGGCTTCGGGGGAACGCGCAAAATATTTACGTCGAGTTCTTCCAAATTGTTCATCAGCCATTTATAAGCTGGGTTGGCAGCGGTAACATCATCTGTACGCGCTACACCCCAACCGTTTGTCCACCAGACTTGTTTGGGATTGCTGGGGTCGATGACTGCTACTGAAGCGCCGGTTCCAGCGTAGGACAGGTAGTAACCGGGTGCAGAAGAGTTAACTGGATCTTTGGGATTATTGGCATCATATGCACCCATGTACATAGTTTGCTTTTTCCAGTTTTTCCCACTGTCGGTAGACCGATATACGAACTTGTCGGAAATTGCCATCACCGTATTTGCTTGATTTGCTTGGACGGTGACGGCTGAATAAACTTTGTCTGTACCGTCAGGAGTGATGTCTGTCCAAGTTCCGTTTTTGTACTGACGAACGCCGCCGTTGGCTTTATTTCCGTTGTTAGCGGTGGTGCCGAAGCTAACATAAAGTGTACCATCAAAGGCGATCGCACTCCGCAATGGATCGTTACCGCCTGCTATGTTACTCCAAGATACACCGCCATTTGTACTGCGCCATACACCACTACCATGAACCCCAACATATATAATTTGGCTGGGATTGTTCAAACTACCGCTGTTTTTGTCAAAAGCGACAAATGTAAAACCGGGTATATCTTCATTGTCAGCTCCATCAGGGTTTTTATATGCTGGTAAGCTGCTAGGATCTGGCAGTCCACCCAACACGCGAGTCCACGCTTCTGTTTCTTTTTTCCACAAACCATCTCTGCGAGAAGCGTACAGAAGCAATCCAGATTTATTCGGATCGACTGCTAACCGTTCACCTGTATCGGAACGGTAAGCTTTGGCTGGACCGACGAAGATATTGTTTTTCCCTAAATTTGTGGATTTCCAACTTCCTCCCTGATTGTCGGAAACCATCACCTCGCCAGCATATTTGTATTGCATCCTACCATCACCAGCTTTAAAGCTAGAATTTCTATGGTTTACTACTATATAAATGCGCTTAGGTAGTGTAGGATCTATGGCGATGCTTTCTACTCCGATTCCCCCTTTAGCAAAGTTGGTGTCAAACATATCCAAGAGGGGAAGCCATTGATTTGTTTGCCGGATGAAGCGGTAAGCACCACCGATATCTGTGCGGATGTAGACATTATAAGGTGATTGGGGAGCGATCGCTAAACCGGTAACGTAGCCCATACCCTGAATATTGACACTCTTCCAGTTAAAGAACTGTCCGTTATTTGATTTTGCAGGCGATCGTGATTTCGTTTGCGTGATTTGATTTTGCAGTTGTGATTTAGCTTTCAGTTCTGATTGGGTCTGTACTATAGACTCTTGTCCGCAAGCATGTAAGGCTAACAGTAGCAGTGCCGTGCATACGACCAGCAGCAGAAAACTCAGTCTGCGTATTTGATGCGCTGAACGTAGTTGACGGAAAGCGTTCATAACTCAAATCCAAAATCTTAAGCTAACGTGCATTTTTATATTTATCTTTTCAAAGAGAGTAAAATCCGTCAATCATGTCTCAACCCCTCACCCCAAAAGTTAGTTTCTTATTTCAAGCACGCGCATTGCTTACTACGTAAGAGGTAAAATAGTGAGTCGAATAGTTGTAACCACAATCGGTTCTCTTGGCGATCTTCATCCGAAAATAGCGATCGCGCTCGAATTGCGGCAACGCGGTCATGATGTTGTGTTTGCAACCCACAAAGAATATCAAGCTAAAATTGAAGCTTTGGGATTTGAGTTTCACCGGATGCGTCCTGACAACACCGCGCTCAACGATCCTCAAGAAATGGCACGGGCAATGGATTTGCAAACAGGCTCAGAATATATCATCCGAAAATGGATTTGTCCGAGTTTGCGTGAAATGTATTCCGACTTGATGGACAGTGCAAAGAATGCAGATTTTATCTTTGCTGGTGAAGGAGTCATTGCAGCTCCATTAGTAGCAGAAAAATTAGGAATGCGATGGGCATCAAGTGCTATGGCACCGATCTCGTTTTTCTCCGTTTATGACCCGCCGGTGTTAGCTCCATTTCCATTTTTAGCTAAACTGCGTCGGTTTGGTGCGATCGCTAATCGGGGAGTCATCAATTTTGCCAAGCTTGTCAGCAATTCTTGGGCTGAACCGGTTCATCAACTTCGCCGTGAACTCGGATTATCGGCACTTAAGGGCAATCCCTTTATTGATGACAAGTTTTCACCCTATCTTGTTCTTGCTTTGTTTTCTCCTGTCTTGGCAAAACCCCAACTCGATTGGGTTGCAAACACAGTTACGTGCGGCTTCACATTCTATGATGGCAGCACAGAACTAACACCGGAACTGAAGCAATTTTTAGATGCAGGTGAACCACCGATTGTTTTCACCCTCGGTTCAGCCGCAGTGATGGACCCAGGTAACTTTTATCAAGAAAGTATTCAAGCCGCAAAACAGTTAAACCGTCGCGCTGTCCTGTTGATTGGTAAAAATACGCCGCCAGAGAATCTTTCAGAAGATATTCTAGCTGTTAGCTATGCTCCATACTCGCAAATTTTTCCTCACGCTTGTGCGATCGCCCATCAAGGAGGTATTGGTACGACAGCTCAAGCGTTACGGGCAGGTCGTCCCACCCTCGTAATGCCCTACAGCCACGACCAACCGGACAACGCAGCACGAGTCGAACGCTTGGGAACTTCCCGCACCATTTCCCGCAAGCAGTATTCAGCTTCACCGACTGCAAAAGAATTGCGTGAATTGTTAGATAATCCCAGCTATGCAGCAAAAGCAACGCAAATCAAACGCATTATCCAATTAGAGAATGGTGTTTGTGTAGCGTGCGATCAAATTGAAAAACAGCTTAAATAAGCCCCTGTCTCCAACGTAGTAAGCACTTTAGTGCTTAAAATAAGCACTAAAGTGCTTACTACATAAACAAAAAAGAGGTCATCATTGACCTCTTTGCAACTCCCTACAATAATTTTTGTTATATAGGAATTACAGTAACCCAGTATTGACGCCTTGCTTGCCAGTTGCTAGCTCCACCTTGACGATTTTGCCGCCCATTTTCATAATGCGCTGCTGTTCGCGAAACCAGTTGTCATAAGGAACCAACTTGGTGAAGTAGGTATTTTGCAGTTCGCGTTGAGTGCGAATGCGAGTTTGACTGGGAACGCAAGCGGTAATTTTAAACATCCGCATCGGGTTAAATCTCCTGTATCTTTGGTGAAAACTTTTTTATGTCTAAAAAATGGGAGTGTATTTTTTACGCAAATCTTTAAATTAATCACTCCAAGGCTGGAAATCAATCATCAATACTAGACAGTTAACACTCATCACTCCAAATATTTAAATTTAAAAAGACAAGCGAAATAACTTTCTAGCACTCACGATTGATTTCCAGACCTTAATCAAGCCGCACCTAAATCATTAAGTGCTGACTAGCTCTTAGCTCAAGCCAGAGGAGATATAGTCGAAGTAAACGCCCATTTCCTTACCGGCGTCAGGACCTACCAAGCTAGCAGTTACTTCCTTCATTGCTTGGATAGATTGCACGGTTGCACCAACGGGTACACCCAAGGAATTGTAGGTTTCTTTCAAGCCATTCAACACACGCTCATCGAGGATGGAAGGATCTCCAGCCAACATAGCGTAGGTGGAATAACGCAAGTAGTAGTCCAAATCGCGGATGCAAGCAGCATAGCGACGGGTGGTGTACATGTTGCCACCGGGACGGGTGATGTCAGAGTACAACAAGGACTTTGCTACAGCTTCCTTAACGATCGCCGAAGCATTAGCGCTGATGCTGGTAGCAGCACGAACGCGCAGTTCACCAGTTGAGAAGTAGCCTTTTAGTTTCTCTAAAGCAGAGGTATCGAGGTACTTACCTTGAACGTCTGAAGAGTTAATGACAGCGGTAATTGCGTCTTGCATGTTGTTAATTCCTTATTTCCAACCGTATTGCAATTGTTTTGTTTCCACAGAGAAACAAGTTCAACCTATTGCATTGCACCAACTAAGTAGTCGAAGTAAGCGCCAGCTTCACCAGCATCTTCACTTGACAACAAAGAGGCAGCTGCATTCTTCATTGCGGTTACGCCTGAAGCAACAGCGTCAATGGGAGTTCCCAAAGACTTGTACATTTCGCGAACACCGACAACACCGATTTCTTCGATGGGGGTTACATCACCAGAAACAACTCCGTAGGTGATCAGGCGGAGGTAGTAATCCAGGTCACGCAGGCAAGTAGCGGTCATTTCTTGACCGTAAGCGTTGCCACCGGGAGATACAACATCAGGACGCTTTTGGAACAGTTGGTCACCAGCTTGCTTAACAATCCGCTCGCGGTTGTCAGTCAAAACTTGAGCGATGCGAAGACGACGCTCACCACCTGTAACAAAGCTCTTGATCCGATCCAGTTCGCCAGGGCTAAGGTAGCGGGCTTCTGCATCAGCATTCACGATAGCTTTCGTGACGATACTCATGATTTGGATTCCTCCAGTACTAATGAAACCAGAATTTGATTAAACTGGTGCGACTTTTTGGATTGACTGAGTTTTTCTCGTTTTCTTAGACAAAACACTTGCAAAATTGTTTGTCTTGTGCTAGGAATTTCGAGTTGACTTGGGTAAATAGAACTACACAAGCCGTAAAACTCAGATACCTTCCGCAAAATATTTTCGGGCATTATGTTGAGCAATTATGACTGCTCTTAACACTTTGTAATATTTATTTTCAGATTTGCAGTCGCACAAACAATCTGAAAGCTTTGTTGCGAAAGGTTGGGAGGGGAGTGGAGAGGGGGGGATGGGGGGATGGGGGGAGGGGGGAGACAAGGAAGAGGGGGAGCCAGCGCGTTGCGGAGGTTCCCTCCGTTGTAGCGACTGGCGTGGAGACAAGGGAGAAATTTCTCCTTGTCCTCCTTGTCCTCCTTGTCCTCCTTGTCCTCCTTGTCCCCCTTGTCCCCCTTGTCCCCTTGTCCCCTTGTCAAGAAAGTCCCCCAGTCCCTCTAAGCGCTACCTAGCACGTCCGCCGGTTATAACAGACGGTGACAAGCTAGACCAGGATTGTTTCACCAAGTCAGCAGCCGCTTGCACGCTACCGAGGTAGTTACCCGCAGGTAAAGACGGGAAGCGTGGGTAAGGCACCACGTCTTCACCAAAGTAACGAGCGTACTCTGGACTTTCCACCATCGCCACTACAGCGGCTTTTAAACCGCCATCAGCCAGCAGCTTGTTATAAGTGCGTATTTCCGCCTGAGTAGCTGGTGCGCGTCCCAATAGGTGACGGAATAGGAATTCAATCACTTTGGTGTTGGGATAAGGCGTATAGAAGCGCTTACGATAGATTTCTGAACTAGCTAGATCGCGCACAAACTCGCGCACGGAGATTTCCCCGTTTCGCAGTTTGCTTTCCAAGTCAGAACGGCGGAAGTAACCAGGAACCTGACCGCTAAAGACATCCAATACCTGACAGTAAATGGAGTCCATCACCTGCTGCATTTCTGCTTGACCCGTTCCTACAGTCATGCGGTAAATACGGGATGGTTTGCGACGGGTTGTACCGACACCAACTTCCACCGACTGTCCGCGACCGTCGTTGAAGGAACGACCGAGTTCGATAAACAGCGGTTTGGTTTTGTCGATATCGCGAGTTCTCGCCGCCAAATCTGCGATCGCCTTGCCCAAAAGCGGCATTTTCGCCACATCCATACGCGGCTGCACTGTATCAAAGCTGGGCACAACCACATCATCGTTTTGCTTGGTGAGTTGGTTGTACAATTTCTGAGAGTTCGGATAATTCGCCGCCGGCAATGTTAAGAAGCGGTTGTAAGGCACTGTATCTTCACCAAAGGCTTGGAGATACTCAACACTGTTCACCATCGCTCCAATAAAGGCACGCAGCCCTTGACTTGCCAGTATCTGGTTATACTTGCGGATTTCCGCCTGGTCTAATGGCGCACGACCTAAGAAGTGCTTGGTTCCCAGTTCAATTACCTTGGTGTTCGGATAAGGCGCGTAGAATTCTTTTTGGTATAGACTGGAACAACCTAAACCTTCGATGAATTCCTTAACGTTAATTTCCCCGTTACCCAGTTTGCTTTCTAACGCCGTAAATTCGTTTTTCACGATGTATGGAGCAATATCGCGCTCGAAAATCTGACGGTAGGCAGCACCAATCGCTGTTTTCACAGCAACTTTATCGTTAAGACCTGCTACCAACTTGAAGACTTTCGTTTGTTCGCGCTTCTTGCTAACACCTTGGTTAATGCGGGACTGAATTTCTGGTTCTGAGCGAGTTTCGACAGCACCGAGTTCGACAAAGCGCGGCGCTTCTTCCTTGTCAACTCTGCTACCGACGTCTTCGCGAATGCTACCAACGCGCAGTTGTCGCAGGGAAACACCTTGAGGAGTCAGATAACGTTCGTAAGGAACTGTATCTTCACCAAACGCCTCGCTGTACTCCGGACTGTCAATAATCGCATCTACAAGCGCGTAGAAGCCCTTCTTAGAACAGATATCGAAGTACTTGTTGTTTTCTTGACGACCGTAGGTAGGACGACCCAACAAGCGACGGTGGATGTATTCGATCGCCTTACACACATAAAGCGAAGTCCAGTACATTTTCCGGAACAGATCCGACTTCGCCAAAGCACGGATAAATTCTCTTACAGAAATTTCACCGTTTTCTAGCTTAATTTCTGCTACTTTCAGCCGCTGACCTTCGTAAACATCGCGACCGAAAACTTGCAGGTAAGCACCTTTAATTAGTGCTTGGGTAGAGCTTTCCGAGTATTTTACACTGACACCGCTTGGTGACTTTTTGCCTCTTGTGCCGGGTAGCTGATCTAACCTAAACACTTTCGGACCCAGCGTACCGGGGAATTCACCACGCGCTTTCGGATTGCCATTTTGGTTAGAAATACCGGGACCATTGTGAATCAAAATCCGCTTGGTATCTTTACCAAAAGGCGCCGGACGAGTGCTTGGGTTGCGAGTTTCTTTCGGGAAAATCGCTCCAAATTGAATTTCCAGCGGATCGTTACCAGAACCGTAGGGATGTTGATCTGGTAGTGGCTGTTCGTAGTCAGCGAATGTCGTGATAAACTGAGGTACTTTGCGGAAAGGCGCACTGTAATTTAACAGGTCTTGCTGCGGTCCCCAGTTGCGACATTCTTGAGCTTCTTGACCCAGACCGCGCAGGTATGGTACTGTTTCTTCCCCAAAGTAGTCAGAATATTCCTGAGAATCTACCAAAGCATCGACTAAAGCAGATAGACCGCCATTGGAAATAATCGAGAAGTAATCTTGTACTTCTTCGCGACTACTCGGTCCGCGTCCGAGGAAGTGACGGAATGCCAATTCTAAAGCGCGGCTGTTGATAAAAGGCTGATAAAACTGTTTTTGGTAAAGCGGAGATTTGCCAAGGCGTCGGACAAACTCTTTCATCGAGATTGTACCGTTCTTCACCTGAGATTCCAGGTAAGATATCGACTGACTGTAAGCACGGGTAATATCGCGCTCAAAAATTTGCCGATAAGCCGCTTTGACTACTTCATTTTTTTCGCCTGCGCTTAATCCCGGCTTCATGACAAACTTGGGTCTACGCTCTGCCGCATTAAAGTAAATTTGGGGCAGTTCTAACCCTTGTTGGTCGCTAGAGGGACGTTGGCGCAGTTTATTTGATGGGGTGGGTGCTTTGAATTCGCCTAGCAAAACATCCATGTACTGAGTCACAATATCTGTTGCCTCAGCATCCCTACGGAAAAAGGAAAGCGATGCTAGTTTGATTTCTTGCAAAGCAACAATGGTCGCTTCACCGGAACAAGCGTTTTCAATTATTTCCCGCAGCCCCCGTGTATTCACGGATATGATGTTCGGGTCGCCTGCAACGATCGCATAAGTCGCGTAGCGCAGAAACCACGATAAGTCCCGCAAGCTCTTAGCCATATTGCTAGGACCATAACGGGAAATGTTGATTGGTCTAAAACCTGGAGGTGTCGCACCACCACCGCTAGGCGAAGAGTTAAAAATGGAACGTAAATTTTCCAGGAATCCGCCACGAGTTTCCACGTAGGTGACGGTTCCTAATTTCATTCCCTCTCTAACATCCATTCCCCCAGCAGCAACAGTCTCTAGTTCTGGTTCTTTGAGCTTTTCTAAGAAAGCCATTGGCGAACCACCGACAAAAATACGGTTGGCGGCTCGTGAGACAATAATCTCAGAATTGTCCGTGAGCGTCTGGGCAATTTCTAAACGCTTTGCACCAGATGCAAAATAGCTTTCGAGTTCCTTCAGTTCGCCGGTTCCCAAAAAGCGGTCTTGCTGTTCCGCTTGGGTAATTGTTGACAAAGCTAAAGTTTGATATAGTTGCGGACGCGCAACTGAGCTTCCACCACTTGCCTTAACACTCATCGGATTTCTAAAACTCCCATCATAATTATTTATGTGTTAAGTCTGGGTTCGTTTGCAGCTTGACACATCGGTGTGGTCATGCACTTCCGTGCCACCTTCAAAACTGCCAAAAAAATTTAACCCATTCAGCTTTTAGATTAGAACGTTTTGCGGCGTCTGAGCGTATTTATTAAGAAGTGTGTACAATCTGTAATCTTCAAGCGTCTGGTTCGCAAAGTGGATGGCAGGCGTCTGTGAGAGAAAGTCTAAGTTTTGTGTCGGGTTGGGGACTGGGTACTGAGTTATTCGTTTAGGGGCTTCAGCCAGTGGCTGAGATATTAGATGCTCCTCAGCTTAACCACTATTTTCGTCAACAAAATGCTGGCTACTTAACCAATATTTTCGTGTTTTTATCGATGCTTTTTCACGTCAAAGTTTTGGTATCAGGGTACTTCTGGCATATCCCGTCCGCTGCAAAGAGCTTCAATGGCATCAGTTCCAGAGTCGCCAACATGAATCAGCGTGTCGTCATAGCCTGCGTATACTTTACCATCTGGAGCCATTACGACAGTCATGTGATAGCTGAAAGCCTCACCGATTACGCAGAGCGGGGCACTTACCCGTTCACTATACTCTTCAACCCTTTCTGGATAGATGTGTGCAGCAGCAACAGTCGGATTGATGTAGAATTCGTCTTTTTCGTTTTTGACGCGGTAGTGTGGATATACTACTCGCAAACCCCCAAAACGTTTCAAAAAATCCAATACAACCTCATCAAGGGGATAACCTTCTAACTTCAAGCTTTTCTCATATTCGCTTGTATCCACACAGCGGTTTTCGCTCCATCCAGCCTGCTGTAGCCATGTTCTTGTTTCTGCTGAAAATGCTGTCATAAAATGCTTTTTGCTTAACCACTTTTTTCGTCAACTTCTGAATGATTGTTTCTATTTAGGTATTCTTCATACAGTTCAAAAAATCTTTGTAGGGCTTCATGCTCATCTATAGAGTAAAAGAGAATTATCTTAGACCATGACTGACCTGTCTTAATGCCATATTTTTCTTCAATCCATGATTGAAAACCTGAAAATTCGCTTTCTGGCTTAGTTGGGGGTACACCAACTTCTCTTCGACCCAGACTGTATCCTCGCAAAAGCATATCAAGCTTAGTAATTGAGCTAGTTCCTAAGAACATACCTGGTCTCTTCTTTATGCCCTTTAAAATCTCGTCATAAATATCAAAATCAGAAAACCTTGAATTGTTTTCAGTAGCACTATATTTTTCTTTACATTCTTGAATTTTGGAAATATCTTTCAGTTTTATAAATTCCTCAAATAGTTCAAAAAATCTATAGAAGGCGCTCCTCTCACTTCCACAGCCAAATATAATTATCCCAGACCATGATTGACATACTTGAGTTTTTGCTCTTTCTTGTATCCAATCTTGAAATCCTTCAAATCCAGAAATTTCTCGATCCAATCCCAGATATATTGGAGCATCTAAATACCCATTTAAGAATGAATGAAGACAAGTAATTGATGGCTTGTCTATGTACATGACTGGGTTATCTTTTATCTCTTGGAGAAGTCTAGATAGATTATTCATATTGATTACCTCCACTTGAATTTAAAACAAGTATCCTGATTTGTGAAAATCGTCCCCTCGATATAGCTTACCTATATATGTCAGATTATTCATCCACTGCTCTCTTGGCACTCCATCAGGATGGAGATTGTCAAAAACTTTTTCTTCTCCATTTATCCTAATCGCAATTCCTTCATGATGACCATTAGTTGAAATAATATAGTCTGGTGCAGCTTTTGGTGGGTTGCTATCATCATATATCAAGCTATCCTGGTCTACTTGTTTGACAGTATCAAGTTTAATCCGCTCTCCATGAATACCTTGCTCTTTCAAGTAAGCTTCAATTTCACCAGCGCATGGAACACACTGAAAATTCTCATGAGGACTTACGATATCACGAATATCTTGAAGAACTTCAGGAGTAACTTTTCCTGACTCATCGGGTAAACTACTTGCGAATGGAACATTAGGATTGTACGGCTGTGGGTCAGAAGAATCTGGTGTTCCGTCATTGTCATCATCTAGGTCAGATGCGTCAGGTATGCCGTCTTTATCAAAGTCAGGATTTCCAGGAAAAGTAAAGAATCCGTGTTCCTTCCTCAACAAACGCTCATCTGCTGGTGTATTAGGGTCGTCAGTCTCTTCCCCTGGAATTACAATTGTCGGAGCATTAATCTTATCTCCAGGATTTAATATCCCGGCTGATGGCATTGAATTAATCAAACCTTGCCAGTCAGAATCATTTAGTAATCTAACTGCTTCATCACGCTTTTCTTGCGACCAATCTTTCCACAGGTTTGGAGGTGTTTCGGGTTGTTCATCCTGTCTGGTAATCGAAGTAATAGTAATTCCTGTTATTTGTGCCCACTCATTAACAGGATATCCTCCTGTTCCTGTGTAATTCCATCCAAGACTCCCTGTTCTGATTCCATCATTGTTATATATTCCAATCAGGGGTGGAGACCAACCAGTTATCCAGTGATCAGCATCAGCTTCTGCATAGTTAATTGAACCTAGTGCCGTACCGCTATAAAAATAGTCATAGCTATAAGTACCATCAGTGCTATGAAGAGTTGCTTCAATGTTGTAAACTACATTTGCCTGGGCATCACAAACTAAATCAGTAGGATAGGCAGCACAATACTTTTCCTTAGCCTTTTCCTGAGCCTTTTCATTTTGAGACTGATTCCAATAGTATAAAATTCCTAAAGTACCAAGCCTCGCAGCAACAGAAATTTCCGCAACACCTTGCACAGAAGAAGTAGTAGCTCCAGCAGCAGTGGTAGTGCTAAGAGTTGAAGCACCAAACCCAGCACCTGTAGGAGCGGAAACAGCAGGAGCTAATTCAGAACTTACAGCAGCAGCGCATTCAGGGTTAGCAGCACAAGCGTCTAGGGATGACAAGAATGCATAAGCAGGTTTAGGAAAAATTCCTTTAAATATAAAAAGTAAAAGAAACGTCCAAATTCCTACTAATCTAGATACAGATTTCTTTGTTTTTGAGCGCATGAGTCTAACTTATAAAAATAGTGTTGTAACTATCTCTAATTTTTTCCTAGCAAAATTTTGGATTTAAAACTTATGCATCCATCACAAGGTCTAGGTAATTTTCAATAGTTATTGACTAAAATCATACTCAAGTTTTTATAAAGTTAATCTAAACAAAAGTGCTGTAAAATTTAAATTTTATAAGAAGAAATATACATATAAGCCTAAGTAGTAATTTGAAAAATTAAATCTCTTAACAATTCCGGGTTTTTTGTATTGTTATGATAAAGTTTCACAAAGCAAGTTTTCAGTCAAGGATAATGGTGTTTCTCCAAACCTGTGGAAAGAATACATATATATATAAAAGTTTTAGAACTTACCCACTGCCAACCCTCAACAGCCCTTAGTCACGCAACTGAGACTTTATTTAATTGAAAACTCCTGAAACGCTACCTAAGCGTCCTAACTTAATTACCTGATACTTTTTAGTCTCCCTTTATCGCGTCGTGTAGCGGGGGATTTTGCCGCGTGGACTGATACAGCATTTCTGATACTCGCTAAAAAATGATTGATATTTTGCCGCTTTGTTGAGGCAACGCAAAGAGCGATCGCCCCTGAAATGTATTGACATTTGTATATACAAATGTTATTTCTAATTTATGATAGAAGATATATCAGGGTATGACTGGGATGATGGAAATTATCAAAAGTGTCAAAAACATGGGGTTTCAATAGAAGAAATTGAGACTTTATTTTCTAGCAAAGTTTGGATTGGACCAGATATAAACCATTCTGAGCTTGAGCAAAGATTTCTTGCAATAGGTAAATCAACTAAAGGCAAATATATTTTTTTAGCCTTTACCATACGTGAGAAAAAAGAGGAAATATTTATTAGACCAATTAGCGCCCGGTATATGCACGAAAAAGAGGTTCAGAAATATGAAAAAAATCTTGCCAAAAATGACAACTGATGAAGAAGTAGAAAGCTTATTAGATGAAGATTTGTCAGACTATCTTCATTCAGATAATTTTAAGCTTGTCAATTTTGAATTTAAACCTAAAGACAAAACTGTCAACTTACGACTTTCTGAAGAGATGCTAAAAACAGTCAAAGCTGTTTCCAAGAAAGAGGGTATTCCATACCAACGATATATCCGAAGAGCAATAGAAAAGTCTTTGGGTGAATGATTAAGTTTGATTGGTGGTCTAATTAAAATTTTTCAGGATTTGGGTTTTATTTCAAGTAGGTAAATACGATTAAACCTCGACCTCGTAAGCTAGAGAAAACTGCACTATTTCTGAAATTAAAAACGGCTGAAAACATTGTAAAAAGTATGTTTCAGCCGCTTGATTAATTTATAATTAACGCACCAATCACCCCATAAGCCATAAGTTTGCCATTAGCGCGTGGATTCGTACAGCATTTGTGATACTCGCGAAAAAATGATTGATATTTTGCAGCTTTATTGAGGCAACGCAAAGCGCGATCGCCCAAAAATAAATTTCCCGGCTGATTGCGAAATAGAAGTGAGTGAAGCTGTATATATCAGCGTTGACTTATAAAAAACTTATATTTATGCGTAATAAATTTTACTTACTATTACATGCTGCTTTGTTCACTCTAGCCCTGATGTGGGCGAACACTTCTGCTGATGGCTTACCAAAACCAAACACGAATCTTGCCTTCAGGTTGACACAGAATATATCTGTTGTACAACCCTGAAATATCAAAATATTAGTCAGAAAGATGGATGTAATAAAGCGTAAAACCTCACCCCGTCTTTGACTACTGTCAAAGCCTCCCCTCTCCTTAACAAGGAGAGGGGTTAGGGGTGAGGTTGTATATTATTTAATGGCAGTGGCTCGGCTATAAAAACAAAGTCCGGCTTATATGTTTAAAATGTCGGGAGATATTGTTGATACAACATTAGTGTTATTTGTCAAAACTTTGAGTATAAAAAGAACTAATGCCTGAAATTAGCCGTTTTTTCGGAATTATCATCACAATGTACTATAACGACCACCCACCCCCACACTTTCACGTCAGATATAACCAACAAAAAGCCATAATCACTATTGAAACTTTAGAAATTCTCGAAGGTAAACTTAGCTCCAGAGCTTTTAAACTAGTATCAGAATGCGCAATTTTACATCAAAACGAATTAATGCAAAACTGGGAATTAGCTAGGGATAATCAAACTTTAAACGCAGTCTCACCACTGGAGTAGTGAAATATGTTACAAGATATCGTTGTAGTAGAACCAAGAGAAAATTACCAACTATATATTCGCTTTGAAGATGGTGTTGAGGGAATAGTTGATATTAGCAATCTAATCAAGTTTACTGGTGTTTTTGAGCCTTTGCAAGATGAAGAATACTTTGGAATGGTTGAATTAAATCATGAATTAGGCACAATCCAATGGCAATCAGGAGCCGACCTTGACCCTGATGTTCTTTATGCTCTGATTAGCAAACAACCTATTCCTAACTATCAATTAAGTCGTACAACTTGATATCGTTTCCTCTCTCTGTGAATTTGGAGATGGGTTAGGGGTGAGGTTGCATATTATTCAATTCTCGCTCCTAAAATTAATTGTGCGATCTACAACCACTGAGCGAACGAAACGCGATCGCCTAAACTATAATTCTTATCTACCATACTGAGAAAACCGATGTCTGCTTGTAAGAAATTTAACTTATTATCTACCGCTGCTTTATCCGTTTGTGCGATCGCTTTAAATGTTGCACCTGCAAACGCGCTACCAGGACAAAATATTAACACCGTCCTCAACTGGGCAAAAACCAGACCTCAACTATCAGCACTGAAATATAACAGCGAAGCAAATGGTTATGAAGGTCGTAAGGGAAATTTATACTTTTATGCGAATGCTACTTCCCAAAACGGGACTGTGACTAAAGAAGGAATAACAGTCAGCGGAGACCCTAGCATAAAATTTATCAATAATAATGCTAAGGGCATGAAACTGCTGCAAAATATTTATAATTCGGAAATTGCTAACGACTTTCGTAATTCTCGCTCTGTCACCAAAGTCGGTAGAGACACCTTTCATCGCGGACAAAAATTCGCCTACATCACTGCTGATGTTCAAGGTGGGACTAATTTGCAAATAATTTCTTTGAATAATTTGCAAGGTGAAATCAAAAACGCCAAATATTGCCAAACCCATCAATGTGACCTTTGATAAATGCCCCTCACCCTTCAGGGTGTCGGGCTTTTAACCTATTAGTCCGCGAAGGCGGACTTTGTTTGTGTAGCCGCGACTTCAGTCGTCCGGTATACTCAAAAATGCTGCCATACTGCTCCAAAAATGTCCGATCAAACCGTTAGCGCTGCTGTCGCCAAACTCTACAATACCTATCCCTTTCCCCCAGAACCGCTGCTAGATGAACCACCTCCAGGCTACAATTGGCGCTGGAATTGGTTAGCCGCATACAACTTCTGCACCGGACAAAAACCGCAAAAGCAAGATATCCGCATTTTAGATGCTGGCTGCGGTACTGGGGTGAGTACTGAATATTTGGTGCATCTCAACCCACAAGCGCAGGTTGTGGGAATTGACTTAAGTGCTGGTGCTTTGGATGTTGCAAAAGAACGGTGTAAACGTTCTGGAGCAAATAGAGTAGAATTTCATCACCTCAGTCTGTACGATGTGGAACAACTTCCGGGTGAGTTTGATTTAATTAACTGTGTGGGGGTACTGCATCATTTAAGCGACCCAATTCGCGGTATTCAAGCTTTGGCGAAGAAGTTAGCCCCAGGTGGTTTAATGCACATCTTCGTCTATGGCGAGTTGGGACGTTGGGAAATTCAACTTATGCAAAAGGCGATCGCACTTCTTCAAGGCGACAAGCGCGGCGATTATCGCGATGGCGTTCAAGTTGGACGACAATTATTTTCATCATTACCAGAAAACAATAGAATTGTCAAGTACGAGAAGCAACGTTGGGCACTGGAAAACCAGCGGGATGAATGCTTTGCCGATATGTATGTTCATCCCCAAGAGATTGACTACAACATTGAAACGCTGTTTGAATTAATTGATGCTTCGGGTTTGGAGTTTATTAACTTTTCAAATCCGGCATTTTGGCAGTTGCAGCGACTTTTGAGCAAAGCACCGGAATTGATCGAACGGGCACAAGGTTTGAGCGATCGCTCTTTGTACCGCTTGATAGAATTACTAGATCCAGAAGTTACCCATTACGAGTTTTTCCTCGGTCGTCCTCCCGTAGCTAAAGCAGATTGGTCAGTTGATGATGCTTTATTAACAGCGATTCCCGAACTTAACCCTTGTATTGATGGGTTTCCGAGTAAGTGTATTTTTAACTACGATTATCAAATTATCAACTTGTCAGACAGCGAGTTTGAGTTTTTGGAAAAGTGTGATAGAAAGGCAACGGTAAGAGAGATTTTAGGAAGTGTGGAGTTGGGAATAGAGGGGGTGCGATCGCTCCAGAAGCAGCAGGTGATATTGTTAACACCAAGCTAATGAGACAAGGAGGACAAGGAGGACAAGGGGGACAACTAACCACTAACTCCTAACTCCTAACTGCGCTCCTCCCAACTCCCAAACAAGAAGTTAATTGTTTTTTCCTAAAGTATTGTTACCCAACCGTGATATGATTCAGCTGACTGAATGTGCAGTCAACATAATTAGCTGTACTGGTTTCTCCTTCCCGTGAGCTTGTCAGACGAATCGATTAACCCCACGCCGACAACACGACAAGATGCTCAACCTGGTTTTGAGGATACAGAACCAGCCTCTTCTTCTATGGAAGAGTTTTATCAACTCTTTCAGAAGTTGTTGAAAATCACACTCGTGTTGACCGGGATTATTTTTATCTCAGTGTGGATTTTTTATTCCCTAAACATTGCCCTGAATTATTTGATAGGGGCGTGTGCGGGTGTGGTTTACTTAAAATTGCTGGCTAGAGACGTTGAGCGGCTAGGTAGCGAAAAAAAAAGTTTGAGCAAAGACCGTTTTGCTCTGTTTATTGGTTTGATGGTAGTTGCGACTCAATGGCGCGATTTACATGTCCTGCCAATATTCTTGGGATTTCTCACTTACAAAGCCACGCTCATCGTCTATACAGTGCAAACTGCGTTTATTCCTGATTCTTAAAAGTCAGGCTCACAAAGACAATATCTCCAATCCTCGCTTTTTGGGGAAAAATCTTGAAGAATGCACATGCTTAGTGTCTCAAACGCCTTTAATTCTTTTCCCCTCGCCGAATTGGAAGTAGGTCATCACCTCTACTGGCAATTGGGCAATCTGAAAATACACGGACAAGTTTTTCTCACCTCATGGTTTGTGATTGGCGTTCTTGTCATAGCTTCCATAGCTGCTACTACCAACGCCAAGAGAATTCCTAAAGGCATCCAAAATTTGATGGAATATGCCCTAGAATTTATTCGGGACTTGGCGAAAAACCAACTTGGTGAGAAAGACTACCGTCCTTGGGTGCCGTTTATTGGCACACTATTTTTGTTTATCTTCGTGTCGAATTGGTCGGGTGCTTTAATTCCCTGGAAGCTAATCAAACTGCCTTCGGGTGAATTAGCAGCACCGACAAATGATATCAATACGACTGTCGCATTGGCGTTGCTAACTTCTTTAGCGTATTTTTACGCCGGATTTAGCAAACGGGGTTTAGGCTACTTTAAGAAGTATATAGAGCCAACACCGATTTTATTGCCGATCGCTATTCTCGAAGACTTCACCAAGCCTCTGTCCCTAAGCTTCCGTCTATTTGGCAATATTTTGGCGGATGAATTGGTAGTAGGTGTGCTAGTTCTATTGGTTCCTCTGTTTATACCTTTGCCCGTTATGGCTTTAGGTCTATTTACCAGTGCCATTCAAGCCCTGGTATTTGCTACCTTAGCAGGAGCATACATTCACGAGGCAATAGCTGGTCACGGTGATGAAGGGCATGAGGAGCATTAAAGCTTCTCAGTTGATGTAATTTTAGATTTTGTTCAAAATCTAAAACCGAAAATTGTTCATTCTGTTCTCATAAGGAAAATCAAAATGGATCCATTAGTTTCTGCTGCTTCCGTTCTCGCTGCTGCTTTAGCAATTGGTCTAGCTGCAATTGGACCTGGTATCGGTCAAGGAAATGCTGCGGGTCAAGCAGTAGAAGGTATTGCGCGTCAACCAGAAGCAGAAGGAAAAATTCGCGGTACATTGCTGTTAACCTTAGCATTCATGGAATCCCTGACCATCTACGGTCTGGTTATTGCTCTAGTGCTACTGTTTGCTAACCCATTTGCCTAAGACCTAAAAATTGTTAGTGTAGAGACGCGAACGATGCCAGCGCAAGTTGCTAGACATCCAACCGTCTCTACAACTGACCTAATCGACTTTTCCACGTCGTTTCGATGTAAGTTGACCCTGGTTGGCTATGGGGTCTATAGAATATCAAAGGTTGGATGAATTAGCTAGCCATCAAAGAATGCTATTCCAGCCCGTAGAGGAGAGAAATGTTTGATTTCGATGCTACCTTGCCCTTGATGGCATTGCAATTTTTGCTGTTAGCAGCTTTGTTGAATGCAATTTTCTACAAGCCACTGACCAAGGTACTAGACGATCGCGATAATTATATCCGGACGAACAACCTTGAAGCTCGCGAACGCTTGGCAAAAGCCGAGCGCTTAACTAAAGAATACGAACAGCAGTTAGCCGATGCCCGCAGGCAATCGCAAGCTACTGTAGACGCAGCTCAAGCCGAAGCTAAGAAAATTACGGCACAGAAAATTGCTGAAGCGCAAAAAGAAGCTCAAGCTCAACGCGAACAAGCATCTGTGGAAATCGAGCAGCAAAAGCAAGAAGCTATGCAATCCTTAGAGCAACAAGTTGATGCCCTGAGCAGGCAGATTCTAGAAAAACTATTAGGACCAACAAGTCTGGTTAGATAGAGTAATATCTTCCAGATTATAACATTGGTTCTGTTGAAAGTATACGCGCATCTCAACGAAAGTCTAGGAAGGCGCTTAATTAAGTGTCGTTTGGCACTTTTTCTCATCGATAAAGTTCAAATTAATCAGCAAGCGATCGCGAGCGTGTAAATGGCTAACATGGGGACTTTCATATTACTTGCCGCAGAAGCCGCTGTTCATCACTCAGAAATGGCAGAAGGCGAAGGTGGTTTCGGTCTAAACCTAGACATTTTAGAAACCAATCTGATTAACTTAGCGCTTCTAATTGGCATACTATTTTACTTTGGACGTAAAGTTTTAACCAACATCCTGAATGAACGGCGGATAAATATTGAAACCGAAATTCAGGGAGCGGAAGCGCGTTTAAAAGAGGCACAAATTGCCCTTTCAAAAGCGCAAGAACAGTTAACTCAAGCGCAAGCAGAAGCACAACGCATCCGCAAAGCAGCCGAAGAAAATGCGGCATCTGCGCGAGAAGCAACATTGGCAAAGGCAGCGCAAGACGTAGAACGCTTGAAACAAACAGCCGCAGCTGATTTAAACACAGAAAGAGATCGAGCGATCGCCGAACTGCGGCAACGGGTAAGCGCTTTAGCATTGCAAAAAGTCGAATCCGGTTTGCGAAGTGGCATTGCCGACGACGTTCAACAAACATTAATTGACCGCAGCATCGCGCAGGTGGGAGGCTAGGTATGAAAAGCGACATAGCAACAGCCGAAATCGCCCAGCCTTATGCACAGGCATTAATGTCAGTAGCTGAGTCAAAAAACCAGACAGAAGAATTCGGCGAAGATGTACGTTCTTTGCTGAATTTATTGCAAAATTCTCCAGAATTGCAAAGTTTTGTCGGCAACCCCTTTATTGAGCCAGACAAAAAAAAGGCAGTCATCAACGAAGTAGTTGGTGACACTAACTCAAACTTCCGCAATTTCTTGATGCTGCTAGTAGATAGACGGCGCATTTTGTTGCTAGAACCAATTTGCGAGCAGTACATAACGCTTCTCAGACAGAAAAATCAAACTGTCTTAGCAGAAATAAGCTCTGCCGTTCCTCTTTCCCAAGAACAAGAACAAGCAATACGAGAAAAAGTCATCGCCATGACCAACGCTCGTCAAGTCGATCTAGAAACGAAAATAGACCGTGACTTGATTGGTGGTGTGATCATTAAAGTTGGCTCTCAAGTAATTGACGCCAGTTTGCGGAGTCAGTTACGCCGTCTTTCCTTACGCTTAAGTGGCTCGTAATAAATTGTTAGTTGTTGGTTGTTGGTTGATAGTTGATAGTTGATAGTTGTTAGTTGTTGGTGAGCCAGTGCGCTATCGCGGCTCTGCCGACTTGAAGCACAGCCGCGAGGAGCGAAGGGTTGTTGATTTTTCCACTAACTACTAACTACTAACTACTAACCACTAACCACTAACCACTAACCACTAACCACTAACTACTCCCTCAGTCTCCCAAAAAAGATAGACACATGGCTATTAACATCAGACCTGACGAAATCAGCAGCATTATTCAGAGACAAATCGAGCAATACGACCAAGATGTCAAAGTTGCTAACGTTGGTACCGTTTTGCAAGTAGGTGACGGTATTGCCCGGATCTATGGTCTAGAAAAGGCTATGGCTGGGGAACTACTAGAATTTGAAGATGGTACAATCGGCATCGCCCAGAACTTAGAAGAAGATAACGTCGGTGCGGTGCTAATGGGTGAAGGTCGCGAGATTCAAGAAGGTAGCTCCGTAACCGCCACTGGCAGAATTGCCCAGGTGCCAGTGGGTGAAGCGATGGTTGGACGAGTTATTGATGCTTTAGGTCGTCCGATTGATGGTAAGGGAGAAATCAAAACTACAGAAACTCGCTTGATTGAATCTCCCGCACCCGGTATTATTGCGCGTCGTTCCGTACACGAACCGATGCAAACCGGTATCACCGCGATTGATTCGATGATTCCCATCGGTCGGGGTCAGCGCGAATTAATTATCGGCGATCGCCAAACCGGAAAAACCGCGATCGCGATTGACACAATCATCAACCAAAAAGAAGAAGATGTAATTTGTGTTTATGTAGCGATCGGTCAAAAAGCTTCGACCGTCGCTAACGTGGTGCAAACATTGCAAGAAAAAGGCGCAATGGATTATACCATAGTTGTTGCCGCTAACGCCAGTGACCCAGCAACACTACAATACTTGGCTCCTTACACTGGGGCAACAATGGCTGAGTACTTCATGTACAACGGCAAAGCTACCCTAGTAATTTACGATGACTTGTCCAAACAGGCTCAAGCTTATCGTCAAATGTCCTTGCTGCTGCGTCGTCCACCCGGACGGGAAGCGTATCCTGGAGATGTATTCTACATCCACTCCCGCTTGTTGGAAAGAGCCGCTAAACTCAGCGATGAATTGGGCAAAGGCAGCATGACCGCTCTACCAATCATCGAAACCCAAGCTGGTGACGTATCCGCTTACATCCCCACCAACGTAATTTCGATTACCGACGGTCAGATATTCCTCTCTTCTGACTTGTTTAACTCAGGTATTCGTCCGGCTGTAAACCCCGGTATTTCCGTATCCCGCGTAGGTTCTGCCGCTCAAACCAAGGCAATGAAAAAAGTTGCCGGTAAAATCAAGTTGGAATTAGCGCAGTTTGACGACTTACAAGCCTTCGCGCAATTTGCTTCTGACTTAGATAAAACCACCCAAGACCAGTTAGCACGCGGTCAGCGCTTGCGCGAACTTCTCAAGCAGTCGCAAAACCAACCCCTATCGGTATACGAGCAAGTAGCAATTCTATACGCTGGTATTAACGGTTACTTGGATGAAATCCCAGTCAACCAAATTACAAACTTCACCAAAGGTCTGCGCGAGTACTTAAAGACCAGCAAACCTCAATACACTCAAGCAGTACAAACTCAGAAAGTACTCGGCGACGCTGAGGAAACTGCTTTGAAAGAAGCACTTACCGAATACAAGAAAACATTCTTGGCAACAGTGTAAAAATTTTGGATTTTGCGGAAAGTCTGAGCGGAGGCTTCCTCCGTTCGCCCTTGGCGTTGCCGCAGGCATCAGAACTTTCAAAGACGGATTTTGGATTTTGGATTAAATCTAGAATCCAAAACTCCAAATCTAAAATCTAAAATCTAAAATCTAAAATCGGATTATGGCTAATCTCAAAGCAATACGCGATCGCATTCAGTCGGTCAAAAATACCCAAAAAATTACAGAAGCGATGCGACTGGTAGCAGCAGCCAGAGTGCGTCGCGCTCAAGAACAGGTGATTGCTACTCGTCCTTTTGCCGATCGCTTGGCACAAGTATTATATGGCTTGCAAACTCGTTTGCGGTTTGAAGAAGCAAATTTACCACTTCTGAAAAAACGCGATGTCAAGTCTGTCGGGTTGCTGGTAATCTCAGGCGATCGGGGTTTGTGCGGTGGCTACAACACCAACGTCATTCGTCGCGCGGAAAATCGCGCTAAGGAACTGAAAGCAGAAGGCGTAAACTACAAATTTGTACTGGTAGGACGCAAAGCCATTCAGTACTTCCAACGCCGAGATCAGCCGATTGATGGAACCTACACAGGCTTAGAGCAAATTCCTGTCGCATCTGAGGCAAATCAAATTGCCGATCAACTGCTTTCTTTGTTCCTTTCAGAAAGCGTAGACCGGGTAGAGCTAGTCTACACCAGGTTCATCTCCCTGGTTAGTTCTCGCCCAGTGGTGCAAACTTTGCTTCCTTTTGACGTTCAAGGTTTAGAAGCCGGTGACGACGAAATTTTCCGCCTGACAACTCGTGGCGGTCAATTTGAAGTCCAACGCGAGAAAGTCACTACCCCAGTTCGCGCTTTTCCCCGCGATATGCTTTTTGAGCAAGATCCAGTGCAGATTCTCGATTCTCTGTTGCCATTGTACCTGAGTAACCAGCTATTGCGGGCGCTGCAAGAATCAGCCGCCAGCGAACTAGCCGCACGCATGACAGCAATGAACAACGCCAGCGACAACGCCGGCGAATTGATTAAATCTCTCTCTTTGTCATATAACAAAGCCCGCCAAGCCGCAATTACCCAAGAAATTCTAGAGGTTGTTGGCGGCGCCCAAGCGTTGACTTAGGGGTTAGGGATTGGGGGACAAGGGGACAAGGGGACAAGGAGACAAGGGGACAAGGAGGACAAGGAGGCAGGGGGCAGGGGGCAGGGAGCAGGGGGAGTTTGTCTTTCCATCCCCCCCTCTCCCTTGTCTCCCCCCTCCCCCTTGTCTCCCTTGTCTCCCCCATCCCCCCCTCTCCCCCTCTCCCCCTCCCCTTGTCCCCCCCTCTCCTCACTCCCCCAATTTGTTGCAAATTTCCAAATACTACACTATAATCTAAATATGACATGGGGCCGTAACGGTTTCGACGTGATGGCGAAAGCTGCTCTGTGATTCAGGTCGAGAGTGAGTCTGCTCTCGTAAATCAAAGGCTCGAAAAAAAAGTAAATGCGAACAACATCGTAAAATTTGCTCGTAAGGATGCTCTAGTAGCAGCCTAAAACACCTCTTTCAGGTTCGAGCGTCTCTAGTTTGACTCCGTTAAGGGCTAGAGACCAACCCCCAACGGATGCTCTAGCAAGCGTTCTCTGGTTGGCTTGCTAGCTAAGATTCAATCAGAGCATCCTACGTTCGGGATAATGAACGATTCCCGCCTTGAGGGTTAGAAAGGCTAAACCTGTGAACGAGTGGGGGGTTAATACCCATTGCGGACGGCAGTTCAATTCTGCCCGGTTCCACTAAAATAGTTAAAAAATCCACCTGACACTAATGTGTAGGTGGATTTTGCTTTTTGGATACGATTTAGCTACTAGTGAAAGAATGCGCGAGATCATTATCAAGATGTAAATCAGTACAGCAGATTTTATCAGCCAACGACGTACTTGTATGAATTTCTAATTCTGCCTCTGGTAAAGCTTCAAACAGAAGTATTTGTTCGGGAAAAACTACTCGCTCAAAATACCAATTGGGAATGTTGGAAATCCGAATAATTTGGATTTGAGAAGTGTGATTTGTATAACCACATAAAATTTGACGTTCCGAGTCAATATTTAGATAATCAAGAATTTGAGTCATATTTTTCCTTTTTGGGTGATAACTAATAAAGCAGAAAAATAAAAAGCGAACGTATTGATTGCTAGTGAAAAAGAGACAAAAATCTATATTGACGAATGTATCACTTTATTTTTCATACTTTATCTTTTAATTGACGTAAAGAGCTAGATTGATTTTTTATCTCAGGAATGAAATAATCATAAATTTATTGTACGGTACTCCTATCGCTTAACCGTGATTTGAGGATAAAACCTGGAAACTCTGGGTAAACAACTATAGGTAGTTTAGCTATCCCGTGCTTACAGGTTTGTAAACTACAGAAACTTTTGAGAAATTTCATCTGTCTGATTGTGTACATTCTGACAAAAGCTAATGTCTGTTTCTGCACAAGGCATTCCCGGAGTGCCAGATTTAACACATCCTGTTGAGCTAGTTCACTTGGGAAGCCAGATACTCAAAGCTTCAGTTTTATTAGTATTTCTGGTGATAGCTTTGGGAATAGCGATCGCGCTATTGAGTTTTTCTCTCCGTCGTTTGCCAAAAGAACAATCTCTATTTGTTAGCGAGTGGGCGCTTCGTTATTCTGAACTTTTGCGGGGATTCCAGCATCTAGCCCTGGTATTAGTTTTGCTGGTGGTGGGATTTTTTCTTTGTTCAACTCTTAGCAATCGCTATCATTACTGGGAACAGGCAAAAGTTGCTCAAGTTGCTCTGTTGGTCGCTGGAGATAAACTAGAACAATCAGCACCGCAAGTACGCTACATCGTTAAAGAGCCGTATACCACGACAACTCAAGTTAATGGCAAAATAGTCAAAATAAATGAAACGCGAGATGTCAACCGCTTTCTGACCGTAGCTGGCTCGCAAATTCAAGTAAAGCTTGACCAAACTCCAGATGTTCAAGGTCGTAGTGCAATTTATCGCGTAGATTACAGCGCTGACTACAAAGTTGTCAATCAACTTGAGAATATTAATAATTTTATCTTTGAAGTACCCCCACCCAACGGCTACTCGCTACTGCAAAGCTATAAAGTAGAGCGTGCTGGTACTAGACTACAACAAACAAATCCCGGTGATTATAGCTTTGCATTTAGCTTGCAACCGAGAGAAGAAACTAGCTTTCGCGTTACCTATAAAGCGCAAGGTGGACCACGTTGGGTTTATAGTGCCCAAGGGCAATTACTTTCTAACTTTCGCTTGATAGCGATCGCCAACTTCGCTGGAGCTAACTTTGCCAGCGGTATTATACCAAATGACATTAAAGTTGATAGAAAAAGCACCCAATTTACTTGGATATTTGATGATAATGTTTCCGTCAAAAATCCCTTTGGAGTATATACCAACACCGACCCGATTCGTAACACTGGCATCATGCCGCGTCTATTATTGCTAGCGCCGGCGTTATTTCTCTGGTGGATATTGTTGTTATATTTATCCATCCCAATGAGTTTGAAAAACGTAGCGCTGGCTGGCGGGATTTTCTTTGCTTGTCTATTGACTTTGACTTATTTAGCCCGTTTCATGAACGCTGAATTTGCTTGGACGTTGATTTCTTTCATCTTACTAGCTTTGTCATGGGGGTTAGGAGCAAATTTGCGTGCATCCCTGGCAGCCCTTATTTGTACCATTGCCGGCGCCGTATTACCCGTATTTGGGTTATTAGTATCATTTAGCGGTCTTACCCTCAGCCTTGCGGGTTTACTTTCGGCAGTTTGGCTGGCAGTTATTCACTTGTATGGGTGGTACAAATTGCAACCCTGAATCGGTTAATTAAGCTATGGTCTGAATTTTAGCCGCCAATGCTCCTAATATCCAAACATGATCTCTGCCACAGGACTTACGCAACTGTCACAAGCGATCGCCAGCCAGTTCTACACCGAGAACATGGGGATTGCTGGACGTTTAAGCTGTTGAATTAAATAGTCACAGAGCAATCCATGCTTAAGTTGATAAAAAGATTAATCCTCAATATTTAAAATCCAATTTTGTAATTTTCGCTTTAATATAGGATTTCTACATACCCTTCTGTTCCATGCACGCGAATTCGTTGCCTATCTTTTATCATTTTGGTAGCATTTTCTACTCCGACAACTGCTGGTAAGCCATATTCACGTGCGATAACTGCTCCGTGGGTCATCAGTCCACCAACTTCGGTGACTAGACCTTTTATGGATACAAACAATGGTGTCCAGCTAGGGTCAGTAAAGGAGGTGACTAATATATCTCCATCTTCTAGATTAGCATCTTCCATATTTAAGATGACACGTGCTCGTCCCTCTATAACTCCGGAAGAAACAGGTAGACCTACAATAGCTTCGGCTGGAAGATTTTCTCGTTTGTACTCACCTGCAATGATTTCACCATCAGACGTGATAACACGTGGGGGAGTTAGTTTTTCATATAATTTATACTCGTCTTTTCGTTTGCTGATGATCTGGTAATCCAGTTTATTTGTGCGTAAGACTTCGCGAAGTTCTTCAAAAGTAAGATAGTGTATATCTTCTTTTTCATGAATAACGTTGGCTTGTACGAGTTGTTCGGATTCTTTTAGTAAAGCCTGCTTATAAACGAAGTAGCGATTAATCATGCCGTATTTTGGATATTCACGATAACCGATGAAATTCCGGATCAGGGTGATCATTCGTTTTGTCTGTTTGGCTTTTCGTTTACCATCCGGTAATTGCTTCAATCGATCTAATAACTCTTGTTCTTTTTTCAAAGCTGACTGTCGCCCTTGCTCAAATTTCCGATTGCTAGCATTAGGCTCAAAGTTTTTGATGTTACTGAGAATCATGGGAACAAGTGTAGTTGGTTTTTCGCTCCAACGAGTTTTAGTAATATCGATTTCTCCGGCACATCGCATTCCGTATTTGCTGAGATAATCATAAATAGCGTCTTGGGTTTCCTGTCCACCATCAAACTTAATCAGTTCATCCAAAAAGTTATCATCTTTTACATGTTGTAAATAATCAATTACTTCTGGATAAGGACGAATCACATCTGCGACATCCAATAGCTCCAGACCCATTTCCGAAGTAATATTGTTGGGTACAGATTGAGAAAGCGTGTCTACTACGTTTTTTTCACCTAACCACTCCTTCATTTTTTCATTGATCCATGTTGAAGCATCAATAGCAGCCATAAACACACGCGAACTTTGTGGGTCAAATAAAATCTTCTTCAATTGCTGGATATCTTCCAGAATGAAATCAATCAGATCCGCTCCCGACTTCGTTCGGATGGTTTGTTTTAACTCTTCTATCGACGTTTGATTACTCTTAATCAAAGCAGAAACGATCGTCGGATCGTTTTCGATTTGCGCTAGAGAACCCGAAGGCGGCGCACTATTATTCCTGTCACCGAAACTCTGTTCTTGCTTATCATCCAGTAAAGATTTTATGAAATCTCCCCGCTCTATTATGGTCATGAGCGCGTCTTTTATGAGCGGATCGTGTTGTCCCATGACATTTAATAAGATTTCTCTGCTGACAGGTGAAGCCAGTTGTTGTGTGACATCAACAAACAACCTTCCACCAGCTTTATACATGGGTCGAGCAGCTGTTAACTGGAATAAAGACAATCCCAATGGTTTCATGGGGTCAGTCATCATTTGTTGATGACCGACAGATACATAGACATGATTTTCCTGATCATTCGCTTCAGGGATCGGGTATAAAGTAGTGATTGGCCGACTCTGGACAATATAAAATGTGTCATCAACCAAACACCATTCGATGTCCTGGGGGCGGTCGAAATGTTCTTCGATCTTCCTACTTATGCGCTCAAGCTGTAAAATCTGCTCATCCGTCAGCGCTTGCCGATTCTGCCGCTCAGGCTCAATCTCCTGTTCTTTCGTACCGCCATCTTTTAAGGCATAAATAGCCAGTTTCTTGGTGGATATCTTCTTATCGATAACCTTGCCGTTACGCACTTTATAGCTATCGGCATTCACCAGTCCGGAGACCAAAGCCTCACCAAGGCCGAAGCTGGCATCAATGGATAACACTTTCCTAGTAGAAGTGACGGGATCGGCAGTAAACAAAATTCCTGCCACCTGCGGAAAGACCATCTTCTGAACAACTACAGACAGGTGGACTTTACGGTGGTCGAAGCCGTTTTGAAGGCGGTAAATTACTGCCCTCTCGGTAAATAGCGATGCCCAGCACTTGCTGATGTGCTTTAGGATTGCCTCCTTTGCGATAATGTTCAAATATGTATCCTGCTGACCTGCAAAGGAGACCGTCGGTAAATCCTCTGCCGTTGCGCTGGATCGTACTGCATAGGCATTTTTTTCTCCAAGTGTGGAGAGAGAGCGGGTGATCTCTTCATTCATGTCTTCAGGGATGGCTATCCCTTCGATGACCCTGCGAATCTCACCGCAAAGTTCACCGATTTTATCCCGGTCTTCCACCTTTAGAAGCGATAACCGAGCGAGTAATTCGTTAATCGATGACGTTTCCCCAATAATTCTTTGAAAGGCTTCAGTAGAAATACAAAAGCCATCTGGTACGCGGATTCCTTCAATCTGGGAAAGTTCCCCCAGGTTCGCGCCTTTACCCCCAACAATCATGAGTTTTGTTTTGTCAATATCTTGAAAACAAAGCACAAATGAACTCATCAGTTTCCCTCCTTTGGCAATTCATACTTTGGTAATTTTTATGACATCCTATCCATAATAATCAGGACTTACGCAACTGGCACAAAGCGCGGGCAGGTAGACAAGGGCAAACACATCTGAACATGACTTGCGCTCTTGGTAGTGTGGGGGATTTGCGCTTCAAGGGATTCTGACAGATAGGCGATCGCCCTGTGCCAGTTGCGTAAGTCCTGTGCCACTAAAAAAGCGCGTTAGTGCGAGCATCTTGCTCGCGTCGTGAGCGAGACGCTCACACTACCAACCCGTCAAAATAAGTTTGACAGACTAGTGGGCACGAAGCGTGCCATATTAAGCGTTAAAACGCTTACTACGAAGAATCCAATCTATGACAAATTCCCCAATCTCCCCACCGGAATTTTCCTTCTTCTGGACACTACTGCAACAATTATTAGACCGCGAATCCTTGTCTCGCAACCAAGCTGCTGAATTGATGCAAGGATGGTTAAATGAAGCTATTCCCCCAGAAATATCAGGAGCAATTTTGACAGCACTGCACTTTAAAGGTGTTTCTGCCGACGAATTGGCAGGAATGGCTGAAGTCTTGCAAGCTCAGTCTTTAGGGAGACAAGGGGAGGGGGAGACAGGGGGACAAGGGGACAGGGAGACAAGGGGACAAGGGGGAGAACTCTTAACTCCTAACTCCTCACTCCTAACTCCCCCTCTCCCCATCTCCCCCACTCCCCTCATCGACACCTGTGGCACTGGCGGTGATGGTGCATCGACATTTAATATTTCCACAGCGGTGGCTTTTGTGGCTGCGGCATATGGTGTGAAAGTTGCCAAGCACGGCAATCGTTCGGCATCTAGTCGGGTGGGTAGTGCGGATGTTTTAGAAGCTTTGGGTGTGAATTTGGCTGTCTCTAGCGACAAGGTACAAGCAGCACTACAAGAGGTGGGAATTACTTTTTTGTTTGCCCCTGGTTGGCATCCAGCACTGAAGGCTGTTGCTTCATTGCGACGTACTTTGAAGGTGCGGACGGTGTTTAATTTACTTGGACCTTTAGTAAATCCGTTGCGTCCGACTGGGCAAGTTATCGGGATATTCGATCCGCACCTTTTGGCAACAATTGCTCAAGCTTTACAGCAATTGGGTACACAAAAAGCAATTATTTTGCACGGACGAGAAAGACTTGATGAAGCTGGCTTGGGAGATTTAACCGATTTGGCGGTGTTGTCTCTTGATGAAGTGCAGTTGACAAGTATTAATCCCCAAGAATTAAATTTAACACCTGCTCCCATTGGAGCGCTACGGGGTGGCGATGTTCAAGAAAATGCGGAGATTCTCAAAGCAGTACTGCAAGGTAAGGGAACTGCTGCACAAGAGGATGTAGTGGCATTAAATGCGGCTTTAGCGCTGCAAGTTGGGGGTGCAGTTGAGTTAATGAACCATGCCCAAGGTGTTAGTGCGGCTAAGGATATTCTACAGAGCGGCGCGGCTTGGGCGAAGTTGGAACAGTTAGTTGAGTTTCTGAGGAATTAGATTGTAAATCGTCATGAGGGCGAAATTCGACCACATCGCGTTTGATGGTGAGGTCGTAATTGCCAAAAAAGTCATGTCCGAGAAGTCCAGTTTCTAAATCTGAACCTGCGATCGCTACTGCTACTTTATTAACTGATACTCCACCTGCTTCGATGGTATCAACATAACCGATGGCAAATTCCACAGCTTTGGAACTAG
The DNA here is from genome assembly GCF_000817785.2 of Hassallia byssoidea VB512170. Taxonomy (GTDB): domain Bacteria; phylum Cyanobacteriota; class Cyanobacteriia; order Cyanobacteriales; family Nostocaceae; genus Hassallia; species Hassallia carrinoi. Next base: position 46,045 of record NZ_JTCM02000003.1, read on the forward strand.
CGGTGTTTGCTTTAGCTTTCCCCACAGACACGACTCCCAAAGAAGAAGCCATTTGCTGAGTGATGACTGTACCACTCGCTCCTGTATCGACAATCATCTCAAATTGTTGATTGCCATTGAAGGTAACTTCTATAATTGGTGTGCCGCCAATTCGCCGTTTGATGGGTACTGAAAATACTTCTTGCCGTTCTTTTTCTTTGGCTTGGTTGAGTGTTTGTGGCGGCGATGATACGGGAGGTGGTAGTTTTTTTACTTGTACGCGTACAGGTTGGGGCAAAGGTCGGAGGATGAACTTTGGTAATGGTGATGCTTCCGGAACAGCAACTACTATTTTCTGCGGTTCTGGTTCTGATGTCGTTAAAAGCGGGTTAACAGTCGCTTTTTCCTGAGCATATTTGGCTTGGAGTTGATATTCAGTAATTTTTCTTTGAGCTAGAGCAAAGTCCGGACTTTCTTGCTGAACTTGTTTCATCAGAGCGATCGCATCTTCATATTGACTTGCCACCAACTTCCAATCCGCGCTTGATTGAGCAGATTGACTGATACTTAAACCACCAGTGGCTTTATCTAACCCCAACTCAAAAGAAGTCGGTTCAATGTTGACTGGTGTCTGAGATTCTTTTTCTGGACTAGCTGCTGGTGCAGTTTCTCTTATGTCAGGTGCTGCCAGATTATTCATTTGAGCAGGTTGCTCATTGCCACCGAGCGCGGTATTTTGTTTGTCTTCACGACAGCCAAAACTCAACACCGCCAAAGTGCCTGATAGAAAAATTAGCGCTGAACGGGATAAATAAGAATGAAGCATAATTACTTGACATTTTACCTGCCCAAGGCTCTTGAAATCTACTTCTGCACCTCCTAAAATTTTATCTGTTTAATTATTAATTTTTAATTAATTTTACTTAAAACTCAAAATTGAACAACTCATGGGATAATTAACATTCGATTGGGGGAATTGGGCAATGGGCATGGGGCATTGGGCATAGGAATTGAATAAAAGGTTTTAAAGACGCTTCTTGTGATACCCGAATAAATACGATTCTTTCCATGCCCCATGCCCGATGCCCCATGCCCGATGCCCCATGCCCCCTGCAAGAGTGCCCCCTTTCCCCCTCTTTAAAAAAATGCCCCTGTCTGACGCAATACCTGCTTTACTTGTCCTGGCAGATGGAACTACTTATCGCGGTTGGTCTTTCGGTGCTACTGGCACTGCGATCGGGGAAGTGGTCTTTAATACTGGGATGACCGGATATCAAGAAGTGCTGACCGACCCGAGTTACTGCGGTCAGATAGTTATTTTTACTTATCCAGAATTAGGAAACACTGGAGTGAATCCAGAGGATGAGGAATCAAAAGGACCACAAGTACAAGGTGCGATCGCTCGCAATATTTGTCATCGACCGAGTAATTGGCGATCAACACAATCGTTACCAGACTACCTCAAACACCACCAAGTACCGGGTATCTACGGAATTGATACCCGCGCCCTCACCCGCAAAATTCGCATGTTTGGAGCAATGAACGGCGGCATATCCACCACAATTCTCGATGAGGCGGAATTGTTAGAAAAAGTACAAGCCGCTCCGAGCATGAAGGGATTAAATCTGGTTCGCGAAGTCACCACCCCAACGGTTTATGAATGGTCAGATCCCACCACTGCAACTTGGGAATTTAACCCAGTTGGTGTGGCAAATTCTGAAGAAACATACACCGTTGTCGCTCTTGATTTTGGCGTAAAACGCAATATTTTGCGCCGTCTAGCTGCTTACGGATGCCGAGTTATCGTTGTTCCCGCAGACACCCCACCAGAGGAAATTCTTAAACACAATCCAGATGGTATCTTTCTTTCCAATGGTCCTGGCGATCCCTCTACAGTCACTGAAGGAATTGAAACCGCCAAAGCGTTGCTTGGTGCGGAAAAACCCATCTTTGGCATTTGCATGGGACACCAGATTTTAGGTCATGCATTGGGGGCGGAAACCTTTAAACTCAAATTTGGGCATCGGGGTTTAAATCAGCCCGCAGGATTGCAAGAAAGGATAGAAATTACCAGTCAAAATCATAGTTTTGCCATTGACCCAGATTCTTTACCCGACACCCAGGTAGAAATCAGCCACCTGAACTTAAACGATCGCACCGTTGCTGGATTGCGTCATAAGTCTTTACCTGTGTTTTCAGTACAATATCACCCAGAAGCAAGTCCCGGACCTCACGATGCTGATTATTTGTTTGAACAGTTTGTCCAATCAATGCAAACAGCACGTCGCGCCGCCGCTGAAGTAAGCTAAAAATGTAGAAGTGGTTAGGGATTGGGCATTGGGCAATCGGCATTGGGCAATGGGCATTGGTAATTGGTAATTGGTAATTGGTAATTGTCCCGCTGCTCCCCCTTGTCTCCCTGCAAGAAAGCCCCCTGCAAGAGTGCCCCCTGCCCGATACCCGATGCCCGATGCCCGATGCCCGATGCCCCATGCCCTTAACTCATGAAGCCAGTTGTAGACAACTTGCTCAAAAATTATCTATACTTAAACGTTTACTTTAACGATGAGGAGGGAGTTATAGCTGAACCACTTAATCTAACCGTGAGCCTGAGAGGTACTCGCGAAGTCCGGGATAACTGTCAGCTATTCCGTCTCACAGGTCTGTTGGATGCCTTTTCGGAACCGACTTTTCGCAAGGTACTAGGCAGCAAGATTGATGAAGGTCCAAAGCACATAATTCTGGATCTCTCACAGATTGACTTTGTGGATAGCTCTGGCTTGGGTGCTCTAGTGCAGCTAGCCAAGCAGGCTCAAAACGCCGAAGGCACTTTGCAAATTGTGACTAACGCCCGCGTTACTCAAACAGTCAAGCTTGTTCGCTTAGAGAAGTTTCTCTCCCTGCAAACATCAGTTGATGCGGCTCTAGAAAACATTAAGTAGTCGAGAATTGCTTGACAAATATAATTAAGCTATCCGATGTTAAAATCAGGATAGCTTAATTTTTATTACTTTCCGACATAACAGATATTTCCCCTGATAAAAATAAAAGTGCGATCGCCCACTTTTTGCTATTGCGTATAAATGCCTAGTGGCGTACTAGCTAAAATAAAGAATAATAAACTCAAACTTGGGGATCGCAATTCCAGATACAAAAGCTTGGTAAAACCTGTTGGTAAAGTATAGACCAATCTGAAAATTGTCTAACTAAATGTAAATTTAAAACTAAAAAGATAAAATTAGTAATAATTTTGGTAGTGTTGATTATGCTAGGTATATCAGCACCATAATCTGTGGAAAAAATTAATGTAGCCGAAAGGAATGATTAACTTGTGGAATCAAAGGAGGAAGAGCTATTAGATGAATCAAATGCAGCAAACAAGCAAAATTCATCTTCGTGCCAATTAATTAAGGCAACCACAGAGCAATTACCTCAAGAGATTTCCGGCTCGGATGTGCGAAAGGTTTCTCCGGCAGCCCTGGCATATTTGGGGGATGCAGTTTATGAACTTCATATGAGGATGTTTTATCTGCTGCCACCGCAGCGAGTAGAAGCTTACCATCGTTTAGTTGTGGCGCAAGTGCGAGCAGAAACACAAGCGAAAATATTGCGATCGCTTACTCCTTATCTGAGGGACACAGAATTAGAAATTGTTCGGCGCGGTCGTAATGCCGCTACAAAAAGTCCCAAGCGCCTTGAAAGAGAAATTTATCAACAAGCAACTAGTCTCGAAACTTTAATTGGTTATTTGTATCTTACCGATTCTCAACGCTTAACCGAACTGCTGCAAAAACTCCAGCTAGAAAAACCGTGAGAAATATACCTCACTAAAAAAATAATAACTGAGAGTGCGTAAATCCAACTTGATTAAATCGGGATGCCTACCCATCCGTACCAAACACTTAATATGTCAAATCCAAGAAAAGTCAACTCGAATCGCGAACCGAATCGCGCACCATCCTTAAAAATTAAAGGCAAGCGTGTCATTTCTAGTTCGATTCGTCCCCGACCTCAAGATGGTGAAGGCTCAAAAGATGAACCACGCCCGCGTCGCAAGTTTTCTCATGCATCGCCATCTAAACCAAACGAAGGCGCTTTAGACGACTTCCGCCCACGTCGCAAGTTCTCTGATGCATCGCCATCTAAACCAAACGAAGGGGCAAAAGACGATTTACGCCCACGTCGCAAGTTCTCTGATGCATCTGCATCTAAACCAAACGAAGGGGCAAAAGACGATTTACGCCCGCGTCGCAAGTTCTCCGATGCATCGCCATATAAAGCAAGCGTTGGCGCAAACGACTCACGCCCACCACGTCGTGCATATAACAAGAGCGAAGGCGCAACAGACGACTCACGCCCACCACGTCGCAGTTTCTCCGATGCATCTTCATCTAAACCAACAGAAGATAGCGATTTAATCTACGGTCGCCATCCAGTGTTGACTGCATTAGAAAATCAGCGCGGTCTAAATCGAATCTGGATTACTTCTAAACTGCGCTACGATCCCCGCTTTCATAATTTGATTTTGCAAGCGAAAGACAACGGCACGGTGATTGATGAAGTTGAACCAAAGCGCTTAGACCAAATTACCTACCACGCAAATCATCAGGGAATAGCCGCACAAATTGCTCCCCACGCCTACATCGAGTTAGACGACTTAATTACCAAAGCTTTTGCTACTACCGATGCGCCAGTAATTGTCGTGGCTGACGGTATTACCGATCCGCACAACTTGGGAGCAATTATTCGCACAGCTGAAGCGATCGGCGCTCAAGGATTAGTAATTCCGCAACGCCGAGCTTCTGGAATCACTTCTACGGTGATGAAAGTCGCAGCCGGTGCGCTAGAAACCTTTCCGGTTGCAAGAGTAGTTAATCTCAACCGCGCAATGGATGCCTTAAAAGCCGCTAATTTTTGGATTTACGGCACCGCTGCCACTGGTAGCGTACCGCTGCATACCGTTGAATTCGTCAATCCCAAAGATGACAACAAAAAACCAATTCCGATTGTGTTGGTAGTTGGCTCGGAAGGCGAAGGCTTGAGTATGCTCACACAACGCTCTTGCGATGTTTTGGTGTCGATTCCCTTACAAGGCAGTACTCCAAGCCTGAATGCTTCTGTGGCGGCAGGTATGGCGCTTTATGAAATTTATCGCCAACGCTGGTTAAATACGTTGCATTTAGACAAATTACAAAAAACCGCTTGGAAAACGAATGATAACAGAGTATAAAGAAATGTAAATGAGAAAAAATCAGTAAGACACGTTTACCACCCAAAAATCACACTTATCAACTGGCGAAAACTATGAAAACCATTTGGTATAACCTCAAGGAAGCCTTAATTAATACGTTCGACACCTTTGGCTTGGCTTGGTGGGTTGAGATTGAGACACAAAAGCCCAATTGCACCTACTACTTTGGACCATTTCTCAGTTCTTCTGAAGCTAAAGCGGCAATTAAAGGCTATGTAGAAGATTTGGAAGTTGAAGGAGCGCAAGGAATTGCAGTAAATGTCAAACGCTGCAAACCCGGTACTTTAACAATTGCTGAAGATTTGGGGGAACGGATTGACCGCAAAGTAAAGCCTGCCTTTAGCGGTCAAATGTAATCGAATGGCTTATAGCTAATAGCTAATAGCTAATGGCTATTAGCTATTACTTGCGGATGCTGTTGCAGCCAAAAGTCAATATCGCTCAGTACTTGGTCAGGAATTTCCCACGGGAAGAGATGAGCGGTGTTGGGGTAGCTTTGCCACTGACAATTTATCAGGTGTTGAGCAGTTTCTAAACTGGAATTAACTGTGATGTGACGGTCTTCGGTACCAGCGAGTACCAGACTGGGACAAAAAATTTGCTCTAAGTCTGTAAGTCGATTGTAACCAGATTGAATCGCAGTAAAAAGGGCGCGAGTAGCAGCCGATGAAGTTTGCAAATAAGCCGGCACCGCTGATGAGGCTATGTAGCGGTAAGCAGTGGGTGTATGTTGTTGAATCAAATAACGAAAAAGCGATCGCTTGCCAAATGTCTCAATATTCCACCGCCAACCTGGTTTTACATAGTTTAAAAGAGCAGCAATCCCAGTATACAAATTATCCGGCAAACTAATCGGCGGATGATTTCCTCTAGGTTTAGCTGCCGTAGCAATCAAAATTAATCCAGTCACCCGCTGTGGTAGCATTAGTGCCAGTTCCATCGCCAAAATGCCACCGAGCGACCATCCCAACACTAAGCATTTTTCTATCCCTAAGCGGTCTAGAAGCGCTTCTAAGTCGGTCAAATGGTCGCGCATGTCGAAATCACCTTTAAAGCGACTTTTGCCGTATCCGCGCAAATCTGGGGCGATAGTTTGAAAACGTTTTGATAAGCGATCGGTAAATACAGAAAGGCTAGAACCAGAACCAGGATGACCGTGTAAGCATAAAATAGGGAATCCTTCGCCTTGGACTTGTACGTTGAGATTAACGGCTTTACGAGAAGGGTGGTACATTAAACGGATTTTTCTTGATATCCTCCAGCATAATCAATCACGCACATTTGCCTGTAAGTGGAGTGAATGCCAAAAGCAACTCCTGCGACTTTAAAAGCTGGGTTAAACATGTTTGTTCTATGACCGCGATCGCTCACTCCGTCATCTATAATTAACTGCATAACGATATCTTGAGCCGTGTGGGAACCATAGCTGATGTTTTCCCCAGCAGTTTTTTGCCAAGTTCCATAACGGTTGATGCGAATAAAGGGATCGCTTTTGTCGCTACCATCATGACCAATTGCACCTGTTTTTCCTTGGTCTTTCACATGATCTTTAGCGGCTAAAGACATACCCTTAGATGCAGTTAAAGTTCCCACCGGACGAACTGACTTGAGATAAGCGATCGCTTCATCGACTGCTTTGACTCCTTCAGTCGTTTGCAAATAGACAGTATCAGAGATTTTTACTCGTTTACCTGAAAAGCGCTTTTTATACTTTTCTAAGATAGCCGCATAAGCAGCAGGGTTTGTTCTCGCTTTATTCATTTCTACAATCACTTGTTTTTCCAATAGCGAGAGGCTATTTTCCCGTCTGGATAATTGCGAATCTTTTTGAGTAGTTTCCGGGACAGAAGAGTGAGATTCAAACACAGTATCACAGGATGTAACTAGTAGGGTAATAGGGATAAATACCCAAAATAGTATGCGACGCATCAATAACCTCAAAAGTAGAAAGCAACCAATCAATATATAACTAGATTAAAGAAGTGAGAATTGGTTTCCTTTCTTAGCCGCTTTGAAACAGAGACAAGATCGCAATTAAATTTATTGTTCCCGGTATCCTCCAGCATAGTCAATCACGCACATTCTTCTATATTTGGCGTGAATTCCGTAAGCGATTCCCACAACTTTGAAATCGGCGTTAAACATGTTTTTTCTATGACCCCGCGACGGTACACCGTCATCTATAATTAACTGCATGACAATATCCTGGGGGTTGTTTAAACCGTAGCTTATGCTTTCACCTGCGGTAATTAGCCAGGTTCCGTAGCGGTTCATTCGAGTAGAAGCGTCACTACCATCGCTACCATCGTGACCTATAGCACCTATTTTTCCAGTGTCTTTCACATGATCTTTCGCAGCTAAAGACATATTATTGCATGTAGTTAAAGTTTGCACGGGACGGACTGACTTGAGAAATGCGATCGCTTCATCGACTGCTTTGACTCCTTCAGTCGTCTGTAAAAATACACCTTCAGAAATTTTAACTCTGTTGCCTGAAAAGCGCTTTTTATACTTTTCTAACACAGCAACATAAGCAGCAGGATTTGTTCTCACCTGATTCATTTGGGCAATTACTTCTTGTTCGAGTGGCGAGAGACTATTTTCTTTCTGTGGAGATAATTCTCCATCTTTTTCAGGAGTTTCCAGCACAGAGGAGTTCGAGAAAATAGCTAATAATTTGAGTTGGTCAAATTTTAGAGATTGTATTCCACTCTTGGGTAATTTCATCATCAGGGAGTAAATAATAAACTTCATGTAACTTTACAAAGTTTACCAAATATTCAAGTTAATTACTTAAGGTAAATTACTGAATTAAATGTATAAAATTTTTTTTACAGTCCCTAATCCCTAGTTCCCAGTTTCTTGTCCTGATATCCCCCAGCATAGTTAATCACGCATATCGTTCTGTATGTGGCGTGAGTTCCATAAGCGACTCCTGCGACTTTAAAAGCAGGGTTAAAGATGTTTTTTCTATGACCGCGATCGCGCACCCCATCATCTATAATTAATTGCATGACGATATCTTGAGCAGTATTTGGACCATAGCTGATGTTTTCTCCAGCGGTTCTTAGCCAAGTTCCATAACGACTGATGCGAGTAGAAGGATTGCTACCATCAGCACCATAATGACCTGTTACACCTTTTGCACCTTGGTCTTTAACGTGATCCCTAGCGGCTAAAGACATCCCTTTAGATGCAGTCAAAGTTCCTACAGGACGAACTGACTTGAGAAATGCGATCGCTTCATCGACTGGTTTTACTCCTTCTTGCGTTAGTAAATAAGTATTGCCAGAAATTTTGACTCGTTTGCCTTGAAAGCGCTTTTTATAGCTTTCCATAATCGGGATATATGCCTTAGGATTTGTCCGCACTTTGTTCATTTCCACAATTACCTGTTCTTCTTCATGTGAAAGGTAATTTGAAGAAGCTAACAAAGTCGGATTAATTTGGACTACATTCGGCACAGAAGTAGATGTATTTGCTCTTGCTGGCTGATGAGAAAAGCTAGCTATCAACGCAATAGGGAAAACTACACACAATCCTAAGCGATGCATTTATTACCTCACGATTTATGTTTTCACTCTTTAACACTGAATTTGCCAAAACCAGGTTGTTTTTGGCAGAATGTATCAGTTGTATCCTTGAGAACATAAATCGCCAAGAGTAAGCTTACTGAGGTCGATAATATAAGCGATCGCCTCATTGATAATAAACGCTTTTGCGATCGCAGCAACTTTACAAACCCAAAAGAATCCGTAGCCTGTCTTCTACCATCATCATGGTAGTTGAAGAAATTACACCCCACAAATCAGAAAGTCTCTCTATGCTGATAGAGCGGACATCTTCACATTTAATATAACTTCGTTGTGTCAGTCCCCCTTCGGGAGGGTTAACTTCAACGTGGAAGGAAATCCCTTTGTTTTTAGATGTAATCGGTAGCACAACAGCTAATCCAGATGCCCCGGAATTGAATAAGTCTACCGATACAACTAAGCAAGGACGATTTCTGTGCCTGTTCGTGACCTCGTGTAGGATTCAAGTCAACAAGCCATATCTGTCAGGAGTGATAATTTTGTAATGGTCATTCTAAGGTGTCAGCTAAAGTGACATCCCAAACTTCTCTTTCTTCAAGTTCAGCCTGCCAAGCTTCTGAGTTGTTGCGTAAGGCAGCGTAAGCTTGGTTAGCTGACTCTAAAAACACTTGTCTGCGGTATTGCTCGATCGCTTGATCGAGGATTGCTTGCATCGACTCCCCAGAGCGTGCAGCCAGTTCTTTAAGGATATTGTGAGATGTATTGCTGATTCTGATGGTAGAACTTTGCATACTGTGATTTTGTATACAAATTTGTATACATCGATGATAGCTTAAGGCGGGGATACCCCGCCTTTAAAGATAATTACTGAGTAGCACGAGCTAAGACTTTTTCCATGTCTGATAGCTGCACAGCACCAGAGAAAGTTACACCATTCATGACAAAGAAAGGTGTACCAGTCAGCCCCAATTTTTGCGCTAGCTGCATATCTTTAACAATTGCATTATCGGCAAGAGCGCGATCGCTTTTAAACTTGTCTAAATCCAACTTGAGATTTGTGGCAGTATCCAAATACAAAGCCTCATTAAGTTCTTTTTGATGAGAAAATAGCGCATCACTATATTCCCAGAATTTGCCCTGCTGAAAAGCTGCCCAAGCAGCTTTTGCGGCTGGCACTGCTTGATTGTGAATTTGTATCAGGGGGAAATGCTTGTAAACTAACGTTACTTCATCTTGATGCTTTTCCATAAACTGTTTCAGAGTTTTGTTAGCTTCAGCACAATAAGGACACTCAAAGTCGGAAAATTCCACTAAGACAATCTTTGAATTAGGTGAACCAGTAACAGGAGAATTACCAATCACCGATTGGGGATTGACTTGTAAATCTTGCAAAAATGCCTGCTGTGATTGTCGTATTTGCTGTTGCTGTTGCTGCTGGTATGCTTGGACAGATTCTATAAGTACCTCTGGATGTTCGCGGATGATTTGTATAACTTGCTGTTCGAGTTTGGGACTGATGCGGGTGGCTGCTTGTGCGGGAAGTGACCAGCTTAAAATCAGACATAGCAAGCTTAGTATTGCCAAGCTACGTAGGTAATTAAGTAAATTTGTAGACCAATTGAAAAATGTACGCATGTTCAACACTCCCTATAGAGCAAAAAATTCATCTTAACTCAGTATCGCTGGAGACAGAAGAAAGCGATCGCAATATTGATGTTGGCTTTTTAGGTCGGGGATATAGATATTAGGGCACCGCTACGGGGGTTGTGTGGGTATGACTGCCCAAGATTTCGATTTGTAATAATATATTACCGAATTGTGTGTAACGCTTGGGAATTGCTCCTGATGCGATCGCCAAAATCTCCTTGCTACACGCGATGTCCGGCGGGGTCGTCAATTTGGTAGATAATTTTAGTTGTAGTGATTAGCGCTTGTATACATACTTTGTTGTCGTTGTGTATGGCGAATCTTGCCCTGAAAGTATGTTTGAAAAATCATTATATTTCGGAAAATATGACTTCCTGACTGCGGGAAGGGGCAGGTTTTGCGAGACCCTGGAGGAGTTCAGTTGAATCAACTCGCTCAAAATATTCGACCAGTGTTGGTTCAACCCAAGCTTGATGTCAATTTACCCACAGCCAATTTGCACCCAGTATTGCCCGGAACAACTACTGAACCGCTCAATATTAATAGTATCAGCAATGTCAACGCTCAGGTAAGTTTGCAACTGGAAGACCCCAACCAAAGCGGGATTCGCTTAATTCCACCCGATCGCCCAATTGACTTAGTTGCGAATAAATCAACAGTCATTCCGGTGCGTTTGCAGATACCAGCAGAGGCAAACAGAGGTGTTAATAACTTGCGCTTGGTTTTGACGACCGCAAACAATGCGATCGCACCAATGGCTATTGACTTACCTGTGACGATTAAGCCGACATTGCAATTTTCACCTACGAGGATAGATTTTAACTCAACAGAAGCAGGTAAAACTACTGAAACCCAAACTTTGGTAGTCAAGAGCGATATATCTGGAACGGCTAAATTACAACTGCAAGGCAATTTCAAAGATATTTCTCTGGCAAAACCAACAGCCATACCTTTGCAAGTCGGGGAAACTAAAATTCCCTTGGAGTTAAAGGTAAGCGATCGCACTTCTGAAAGTAAGCGCACCTTCACCTTGGTGTTGAAGCCAGATAACCCTATTGCTAGTCCTATCACTGCAAAAGTTCATTTAGATATTTTGATACCACTGAAACGAAAAATAGTTATTTGGTCGCTCTTAGTGCTGCTGGTGTTGTTAATTGCCTTAATAGTAATTTGTTTGATTCAGCGCAAAACCCCCTTGGAATTAGTCGAAGATTTCCGCACGCGCGATCGCTTAGAAGGAGCGCTCTTTGTGCTGGAACCACTACCCAAATCCTTAGAAGACGAAGAGATTAGTCTCACTCGCTTGCACAAAAACAAAGTTTACTTGAGCAATTTGATACCAGCAATAGTGGCGACAGATTCCTACCTCTACACTACGAGTCAACGCGACCGCGCTCAACGCTAACGCTAAGACCGCCTAGCTTTAAGCTTAAGCTCTCTTTGACTGGTAACAAATGGCAGCAGTGTGCGACGCAGGCGAATTGTAGGTGATGGGCAATCACTACTTCGTTTTACGGATAATAATTGAGTTTTTTTGGGAATACTTAGTTAAGCAGTTTTTTAAATACAGTCACTTTTATGGCGGAATATAAATTAGTTTACGACCGTGATAATAGTCGAGAAGTACTAATGCAAGCGCTGGAACAAGCTGAGGAGCGATTAATAATTGTTTGTCCTTGGCTAACAAATAAAGGAATTAATCAATATATAATCGACTCATTTAAAAAATTATTAAAATACAATACTTGTATTGATATTGGATGGGGATATAGAGGAGATATTATTGATGTAAATCAATTGGACTTTTCAGAGGATTATTTAAAAAAAATTATTAACGACTGGAAATATAATGCATTAAATAAATTAGAAGACCTAGAAAAACAATTTTCCGGAAAATTTAGCTTCAAATTATTAGGCACACATGAAAAATATTTAGTGTGTGATAATAAATTTGCAATGTTGGGTAGTCATAATTTACTGACTTCATCTGAAAATAATCAAGAAAGAGAAGTTGGAATACTTACTACAGATATTGATATTATTCAAGGTTTAAACGACCGTTTTGATAATGCTGAAAGTTTAGGGAAGCCAGAAGATGTATCCATTGATTTTGACTATTTTGAACGAGAAGCAATGGGATATAACGCTGTAGGCGGTGGAATGAGTTACGAGCAATACTTAGATGTATTTGGTTATTGAGTATATTCTTCATGCAATCGTTTATTGAACACCGTCTACAATGCAGCAGCCATCGAGTATATCTCATGCTGTCAGCCAGCAATCCTTTTTCTAGGGGAGTAGTTTTTGAACTGGTGCGCTTGATGCGTTGGCTATTTACTAAGTACTTCACAGATGTTCCGCACAGCTTAGAAGCTTTATTGCTATTACCAGGGTTATTTGCTCAAGTTACAACTGCTGATTATGGTGCTGCCTACGCGCTCCTGCGGGAGTTAGATTATAAAATGACTAGTGGTGTTGTAGTTGCAGGTAGTCAAAAAGTACCTCCCTTTGATAACTGCTGGCTTTTCGATGAGCGAATAGGAGGACTGAGAGACAATTTACCCAGCTATGCTGATGCTTTTGTCGGCTTTCTCAGCATGGAAGCGGAAACAAACGGATTATTGATTGGCACGCACAAAGTACGCGGAAAAATTCCTGCTTACAGCACTTTTGGCTATGGAGAACTGTTTTTTCCTAGAGAAACAGCTATTAATGGTTCAGGAATATGCAATTGAATTGCAGCGTGCTTATCGGCAATTTGAAAATAAAGAACTACTTTCGTATAAGCGCACCCTAGAAAATTCTGGCAAACAAGCGCAGGCAACATTAACTACTTTTTTAGACCGCAGCATTAATCGCTATGCTGATGCTACATGCTTTGGTTTGCATGAAGCAGTTAGGCTATTAAATATATTGACATATTTATATTTAGAACTGCAAACGGATTCTATTAGCGATCAACCGGAAAATCTCGTTACCGAATTGCGTGCAGCTGAAGCATTTCTTGATTCTAAATTAGAGGTGACAATTGATAAAGAAACGACCAAAACGCTGCTTAATCAAATTTTATGTTTAAAATTGCAGCGGCAACAATTACAAGATACCTCAACGGTCGGAAATTTGGAAGAAATACAAATAACCACCGAACAGCTAGAAACTACGATTAGCGAGTATCGTCAAGCGTTAAATGCGGAAATTGAACAAGCTCGACAAATTCGCATAGAAGCGATCGCTCTCGTGAAAAAATGAAGGAAGCGATCGCTGTAGCTCAAAACCACCTAACTGCTATTGAAAATCAACTCGAAACAGCCACAGACAAACTAAATGAACTGATAGCAGAAGAAAAGCGTTTTCGCGCTCAGTATTTAATCATTTATCCTACACTTGTTACTGCGGCTTTATTCGGTTTGGTGATTCTCACCGGGATTTTCAGTCAATCAACGCTGTGGCTGTTATTGCAAAAAGTTTGGGGTAACTTAGTTACTTATCTGCTGGGGACTGCGGTAACAATTATGACTTACTTAGGCATCGTTTGGCTGAAGTACAGCACTGATATACGCGATACTCCCGGAGGGAGTGGCTACCGCCATCGCATCCAAAAGGTTCAGAAACAAATTCAACGATTAGAAAGCTCTGTTAAATCAACCGCTATCGAATTGCGTCGCTGCTATAATGAACAATTAAAGTTAGAATACGATTTATACGCCCAAAATCTCCGCGTTGAAGCATTAAATCATCTAATTAAAACAGCTAAACAAAAAGCTGAAACTTTACGTAAAACTCTTGCCAACTTCTCTCAAATATATAATGATTTGGTGCGATCGCGCGAGCAAGCGACGACGAAATTCTCCGAAATTCGACTTTCAGTTTTGACTGACGCGGATATTGATGCTTATTACCAAAGTTTCCTTTCAACACTGCCAACTGAAATATTCACTCAAGAACGGGTAAAGCGTTCTCAATCATGGCAAATATCCGCTGAAGAATTTCAGAACCAACTTATCCCCTTTGCTCGTCAGCAGTTCGAGCATTTGAGTAAATTGTCATTGGAGAAGTATTAAAGCAAACAGATTTAATAGCGGCAAATACTGCTAAATTACGATTGAATCAGCTTGATGATGGTGCTAAAGAGTTGCTGCGACTTCAGGATATTGATGTTAGTTTAAACCCAACTTCGCAACGTGAACTTACTCTTTGGGTAGCAGCAAAAGATAAAGAAGAAATATTTGCATATTACAGTCGCTCATACCGCACTTTAACAGCTTTGGTAGGGGAAGACGAGCAGCGTTTGTGTGTTTTGACTCGTTCGTTAGGCTTTCCGGCTTATTTTCTCAGTCAAATCGAGTATTATCGAGACTGCTATGAACGCAGTCAGAGCGAACAAATAGAGCAAGAGGAAATTCCCGATTTGATACCAGAGGAAATTGGTTCGAGTAGAGAATTGAAGCTGGGTTATCAAAGTTTACTAAGCGCGATCGCTCTTAAGTTAATATCTCCAAATTCTCAAGGAAATTATCAGTTTAACGGTCAGTCACTTGGTAAAGACAGAGAACAAATTAGCTTGGCTTTAGCAACTGAGTTTACCTTTAGTGAACTATATGAAGAACTAAAAGAACGCATAGAAGCGTTTGAACATGATTTGAACTACCATAAATTACAGGAATTAAAAGCATCTGCTTCATATTTAACTCGTTACGAATGTAAGCTTTTAGATGATCTACTTTCAGACTATAACCCTCTGAATTAAGTTTTTGATGGTGCGGATGGGAAAAATCCCATCCCTACACCAAGTATTTATTCTGGCAAACCCCGAACTTGCATCAAATCCAATCCGCGTTCAAATATTTCATCAATCGGCAACATTTGACCATCAACAGTCATAAATTTATGGTCTTTTGTTGCTTGAATAACTGAACCATCTTCCAAACAATATTCAAAAACTTCTTGTTTACCGCGATTATGCCATTGGGCAATGATTTGAGTGTATACATTACCATTACTATCAATACTATACACACTGCACTCAATGCCCTTTTCTACAATTTCCCCAATCGGTAAAAAGCCATATTCTACCGTTAAAACTTTTGTATCATAGCTTAAACAATATTCGGCAAACTTCAACATGTCGTTGAATAATTTCTCGGCGACTTGTTTATTAACTCCATTTTTTGCCGAGCCATCAATGAATTTCTCCCGTTGCTTTTCCATTTCCGCAACTTTCTTTTTACCCATTGCACGGCGCATTAAATCGGCTTGTCCTAAAGTATATCCACCCATATCTTGAGCAATTTTCATAATTTGCTCTTGATAAACCATAATTCCATAGGTTTCATTCAATATGGGTTCTAAAATAGAGTTACCGTATTTAATTTCCTCTCGACCGTGCTTGCGGTTAATAAAATCAGGAATCAATCCTGCATCTAATGGTCCTGGTCGATAAAGCGCCAAAATCGAAGAAATATCTTCTATATTAGAAGGCTTCAAATCTCGCACTATCTGACGCATTCCCGAAGATTCTAATTGAAAGATACCTTCTAACTCACCAGCTTCTAAAAGTTCATAAGCTTTTTTGACTTCATTTGGTAAAACTTTATGTTCACCTTTTGCTAATATTTGTTGCGCTCTTCTTTCTTGACGGACAATATCATCAGGGTCAATCGGAATTTTTTGAGTTTGTGCAATTAAATCCAAAGTATTTTGAATTAATGTCAGGTTTCGCAAACCTAAGAAATCCATTTTTAACAAACCCATAGATTCCAAGTCTTCCATGAAATACTGGGTAATCACAGAACCGTCATTATTCTTTTGTAGCGGCACAATTTCATCGAGAGGATCGGCAGAAATTACCACCCCTGCAGCATGAACACCAAAGGTTTTGTTAGTTCCTTCAATTCGCATCGCCATATCAACCCAATGACGAACGTGTGGTTCATTATCATATTTTGCTTTAAACTCTGGTTCTGGGGTTTTCTCAGAAATCATTACCTTGAGTTTTGTAGGTTTACCCCGCACCACAGGAATTAATTTCGCCATTTTGTCTGATTCGCCATAAGGAATATTCAACACTCTGGCGACATCTTTCAAGACAGCTTTAGAAGTTAATCGATTAAAGGTGATAATTTGGGCTACTCTTTCTGTACCGTATTTTTCAGTTACGTATTCAATAACTTTATCGCGTTGATCAATACAGAAATCTGTATCAATATCCGGCATTGATTTACGTTCTGGGTTCAAAAATCGCTCGAATAATAAACCGTGATGTACGGGGTCAATATTAGTAATTCGCATTGCATAAGCAACCAAAGAACCTGCGGCTGAACCTCGACCAGGACCGACGGGAATCTTATTATCTCTAGCAAATTTGATGTAGTCCCACACGACTAAAAAGTATGTGGAAAAACCCATCTTTTGCAGCATTTTTAGTTCATACTCTAATCTTTCTTTGTATTCTGGATCAACTTCGCTACGCGATTTGCGATTTAATCTTTCTAAAAGTCCTTGCCAAGCAACTTCTTCAACGTATGTGTCGGCAGTGTGACCAGATGGTATGGGATAATTGGGAATGCGAGGCTCACCCATAATATTGTGGTAAGGCTCGACTTTATCTGCAACTTCTTCGGTAGTGTTTATAGCTTCGGCAATGACATCATCTGGCAAATGGTCGCGAAATAGCTGACTCATTTCTTCAGCAGATTTCAGATATTCTGTGCCGCTATAACGCATCCGATTATCTTCACTAATCAGCTTGCCAGTTTGAATACATAGTAAAGCGTCGTGTGCTTCTACGTCGAAACATGAAATATAATGGGAATCATTGGTGGCTATAAATTTAATTCCTAGTTCCTTGGCAATTCTGATAATTTCAACGTTAACAATTCTGTCTTCTTGGGAACCGTGGTCTTGAATTTCTAAATAAAAATCATCGCCAAATACTTCTTTATACCATTGAGCGACTTTACGTGCAGCATCGGGTCGATTGCTGAGAATTGCTTGGGGTATTTCTCCACCCAAACAAGCACTAGTAACTATCAAACCTTCATGGTATTCTTTAAGTAAGTCTTTGTTAATGCAAGGACGAGAAAATATACCTTTGCCTTGTACACCTTTGAGGTGAGAAATAGTTGTTAATTTAACTAAATTTTTGTAACCTTTTGTATTTTTCGCTAAAACAACTTGATGATAACGGGGACGGCGTTCTTGTTTTTCGATATCGCCGTTAATGATATACATTTCGTTGCCAATAATTGGCTTAATATTTCGACTGCGGCAAATTTTGATTAGTTCGATCGCACCATACATCACACCATGATCCGTGAGGGCGATCGCTTTCATACCGAGTGCAAGTGCTTGATCGATCAACTCCGGTAACTGACTGGCGCCATCAAGCAAACTGTAATCACTGTGAATGTGCAAAGGGACAAAAGACATATACGTTACCCAACACCGACAAACAACACAAGCGTTTTCTATTAAACTACAGTAACGAAGCTTTCATACACACTGACAAAGAAAATATGCTTATGTTAAGGCGATCGCACTTGCCCTCATCCAAGCCACCTTCATCGCAAATGCACGCCTGTTATTTTATTGTGGACAAGGAGTAGGGCAAAAACGGCAGTGCAGTCAGATAACTTTACATCAGTCACCCCGATGAAGACGCACCCGTTATATTTTTTAAGTAAGTAATTCAGCATTTTGGCGTTGCTTGTTGTCATTAATAATATTGATTCGCAAAGCCATGCCTTTCATGTATGTACTAATGTACGAGAGCAAAGCATAAATAAAGACAGCAATGCCGAGCATCTCTAGAAACTCTTCAATCGTCGTTATTATGACATAAATTATGTTTTGCTGTCCGTGTAATTCTGCATAGTACCCACCAACTAATTCTGTGCCAATTGCACCAAATACGAAGATTGTCCCAGCAATCAGAAATAGATAACGTGTCTTTGCGGGAAGAGCAGCGAGAAAACTTAAAAACGCTAACAGGCAAATCAGTACCAAGATAGCACCAGGTATAACCCAAGCGAAATAAAGAAAGCCACTGGTATTAAGTGTTTTTCGCAACGGATCGATCAGCCTTTCATGAAGGCTCATGAATTCGTCGCCGGAAAGATACAGAAAGATAATTGATAAGGCTGTCCAGTGGCGGACAAAAAGTTCACCAGCTACTTTCTTGGCATGGGCGATTATCAACAAAAGAACAGAACAAAATAGTAAAGCAGACGCAGAGTACACCGCAGGAATATTTTGTTCAAAGTCAATGTAGAATATTGCTGCTAAGAAACCTCTCAACGGGAACTCAGGCAGAAAGTACACGCTGAACTGTCCGGCAAGACTGACGAGGCAAAGACTGAGTATCACCAAAAACAAAACTCGCAACGTGTTTTTGGGAGAGAGATTGATCGCGAACTTACGCAACGATACAGTTAAAGGCTGTGCTGAATCAGAGCCTCCCCATTCTGCATGGCTAATTTGCTCTATGGAATTTTTATTTTGATCAAGCTGTTTTTTATTCGCTGTTAGTTGTTCTGGTAAAACTATCTTTTCCAGAAAATACTCAATAGTTTGCAGTTCAATCCAGCCATGTTTTGTAAGAATTTCTTGCAAATGTCTGCCAGACAAATTTTGTTCTTTAAGTGCCGTTTCTAATTGAGATGGCGTTATCAAGCCTGCTTCAATTAAAGACTCTCCCAAGTACTTTTGCTTACGCTTACTTATTTCCAAATTTGTCATCATTATTGCAATACCCGCCTTTTTTAAGGGGTTTGTGATATTAAATAACTAATTGCTACAGTGAAATTACTGGTATAAATGCTATTGTGACACGGTTAGAATTTAAATTAAGTAAAGTTTAGCTTAGGATTAAGTAAGATTATGTAAAGATTAAATAAAAGCGATCGCATCTGCTTGGTGTAAGCAAAAATACTCGTAGTTTGCGTACAATCCGCAAAAATTTTTGATAAATTTATGTAACTCACAACAATGCTGTTGTAGTTGGAATGACTACAGATTGTACAAAGAGTGAAATCTCTTGAGTCGTGTTTCAATATATGCAATTCCTCAGTCTGACAAAACGCAATGAACGAAACAGAAAGCATTAAGCCTGACACTAAACTCCGTCCTTGGTGGCAGCGTATCCCTCTCACATTGCAAATTATCATCGCCTTAGTGCTGGCAGTCTGCTTAGGAATTGCTTTAGGTGCGGGCAACCCCAACGCAGCCAACAAAGACTTAATCAACAACTTGGCAATTCCGGCTGAATTGGTGCTCAAAGCACTCCGCGCTTTAGCTACACCGCTGATTCTCGTAGCAGTGTTGCATACCTTCATGACTACGAATATTCCCGGAAGAGCAGGACGCAAATTAACTGTATTACTTTTAACTAATACAACCGTAGCAATACTGGTTGGGCTTTTAGTGGCAAACGTCTTGCGTCCCGGTACTTGGGGGCGTTTGGCGGCTCCAGAAAATACACAAGCAGCCAGTCAAAGTATTGACCCTTGGGGATTACTCAAAGACGCTGTACCGGAAGCCGTCCTCAAGCCGTTGGTTGATAATAACGTTATACAACTGATTGTAATTGCTTTGAGCTTTGGTATCGTTTTGCGGGCAATAAAATCAGAGCAAATCGCTGAAGGAAAAAGAGGATACCAACCGATTGAGGATTTAGTCGGGACTTTGTTTGAGGCAGTGATTCGCATCCTCAACTGGGTGATTGCCCTAGTACCTCTGGCAGTATTTGGAATTGTGGCTAAAACTGTTGCTCTGCAAGGCTTCGCGCCATTTAAATCACTGTTTGCCTTCATCGTAGCGGTGCTGGTAGCGCTGGCATTACAAGCTTGTTACTACCTCACTAGAGTCAAATTTGGTTCTTGGGTGAACCCGTTGAAGTTTTTAGCTGGCGGTGCTGATGCCTTTTTGACAGCTTTTTCCACTTCTTCCTCAACGGTAACAATGCCTATCACCTTTGAGATTTTACAGACAAAAATCGGCTTGCGAGAATCTTCTGCTTCTTTAGGGGCGCTGGTTGGGGCAAACTTTAATAATGATGGTACTGCCCTTTATGAGGCGATGTCTGCGTTGTATATTTCCCAAGTGATTGGGCAACATTTGAATTTAGGACAGCAGTTAATTGTCATCCTCACGTCGATTTTTGCATCGGTGGGGGCAGCGGGTATTCCGAATGCGGGATTGGTAACGATGACTTTGGTGTTTACTTCTGTTGGTTTACCGACTCAGTATATCGCTTTGTTGGTGACGGTAGACTGGTTTTTGGATCGCTGCCGCACTGCGATTAATGTCATGGGAGATATGACTGTTAGTGCTTTGCTTGACGGCAAAAAACCTCGTTCTATCGACGAAACTTAGACGATTTTGGATTTTGCGGAAAGTCACCATGCCACATGCGTGACTGTCAGCAGAGACGTTCCGTCGGAACGTCTCTACGAGAAATTACGGTTTCAATACTAATATTCAGCAATGCCAAAATCTCAAATCTAAAATTGGCAAGTGGCTATTTAATGCTGTTGCGGTCCTTTAGCATCACATTGTTTAGCCCAACACCTTTTAAGAAGTTCTATTCGCCAGATGTTGGCAAAGCGATGAGGATTTAATACCAACTTATTATCATGGCTAAATAGGGGCTGGTTGAGATACTGCCAGAGGGGAAATTTAATCTTGCTGTGTTCTGGGGTCATGGGTAAGGCAAAATATTATAAAAGCGTTGTGGTAGTAGTTGGCATTTACTATAAAAGATGCTGACTACTGAAGTTCTAGTCAAACATTACACATTATATATTCAATTGTCTTTGTGGCAATTGCGGAATTTTATCACACCGATTCAAGTATTTTATAGTTTCTGGCTGAGAAGATATATAAAATTGATGGCAGTATACTGAATAAAGAAGGTATAATATTGACTTTATTTAAGATGCGAGCAAAAGCAGCGCTGATTGTATTGATATCGTCGGGGCAAAGCATTATTGTGGTTTTCAATTGGGTGGAATACATCAAAGAATTTAGGAATTACAGACAAACATATACAAATACTGACAAGCATATAGTTCATCCGGATAAGAGTCGATACAATAAACCGCTTTGGCTAAACAATAGCCAAGGCGGTTATAATTAGCGATCGCCAATTAATCGTTTGTGAGAATTCGTGTTACAATCAGCGCTGACTAGTAATGATTGCCTTTCTTTGCGATGGTGAACCGCAGTCACCGCATCAAGTTTGAGTAATTTGCGTAAGTTTCTGGCTGGTAGTATCTATAAAAATGATGGCAGTATAATGCGGCGCACCCGTGTTGCGCGGGAGTGGCTAATCCTTGACCGCAACACTTTTTGCAAGGTAATGGGATGACACTAAGGAATATTGGGTAAGTTTATTAATAATTTGAGCCATTCGGGGGTTGGGGATTTCAAGGCGCATTAAGTCTTGTTCAGGTGATTTGTACTGCATCTTCCTTTAAAGATATAGCTTTTATTTAAAAGATAAATTACGCCTGATGCGAATTAGGATGCACAGGCAACAAAGGTAAGAAGATAAAAATTACCAGTAATATCAAGTCCGGTTGATTACTTATTATTGCCATGTCTGTTGTCAAATGTCAAAGCTCAAATCCCTCCCTCTCTCTTAATGATCAGTCTTTAACCGGACACGATATAATTCACTGCCACTTCCTCATAGTTATGAGCTAGCACCAGTGACCAAGTGCGCGATTGCGTGCACCTGGTCACCGCAACTCTTGTATTAAACCGATAAGCTTGTTACCCAACGCTTGACTGCTTCCCGTCCTTGCGGAATTTGGAAATACTCGAAGTGATCGCAATCTAATACTTCAATTGTCAGCTTTGGGTAGGCTTCGCCCCTGACACCGCGCATACTAGATAACCCGACAGCAATATCGTTTTGCTCCCCAAATAAGTTGTCAAGAGTTCGATCTAGCACCTTCTGCGCGAGTCGGTTGAGACGGTTGCGTTCTGCCTCGCTCAACCGATTCTCTCCTGCCAGCACCAAGTATGGAACATTTGACGGCTCTTTGAGGGCATTAAGCTTATCCAGGATAGTAGAGTTGACTTTCAGGTCGATAGAGCCAACACCTTCCTGGTAAAGCTGCTCTAACAACCAGTTGAACGCCCCCAACGGTGGAATAACCGAAGCTTGATTGACAACTACCGTGAGCAGATAGACCATTCCCCGACCAAGCGTGGCGAGTGTCGAGCCATTGTTGGGAGGACCTGCCATTACCAACTTATCAACAAATTCGTGACCGCCTGAAAGCTCGATCGTGCAGCGAGAAACCAGGCAGCCCATACTGTGGGCGTAGACGTGAACGGTAATCTGGTCGTCAGGACCGAAGCCACATTGCTGCTGTAAGGCTAGAGCTAGTTTAGCGCCATTCTCTTCGACGCTCGTACCAAACGTCTCGTAGTCCCAAGTTAGTAGATGCTTGTAAGGGAAAACCTCATCGCGCAGAAAAGGAGCAAAGGTTTCGACCATCTGTCTAGTGTCTGCGGTGAATCCGTGGACAAAAAGAGCTACCGTATCACCTGGTTGGAACTGGTTTCGCTGAATATCGCGGTACTCAACCTTCTTGCCATCAACCAGTTCTGCACGCCGCAGACCTATCTGTGGGGTGTAGCGACCCATCTTTTTATAAACAAAGAGCTGGATGGTGCTCCCGATGTCGCGCTTAGTAGGTAAACCCTGAGCGTCAGTAGAAACTACAGTTGGCGGTAGGGTCACTACATCCACCGCGTTCTTCTCCTTAGCGGCATAGCCGACTGGCAGGTAGTCTTCGCCATCAAAGGCTATGGGCAAAAGGTCTGCTACTTGCTCGTTGGCAACGGTTGGCAATTCCAAGCGTAGCGGGTTCTCCCGTGTGATACTCTGGCGCGATGTCTCGTCCACATCAAAGGAGATGACAAGCGCTGAAGAGCCAAAACTGCTATCAATACTACGTGTTCCCGAACGTCCAATAGGTTGAAAAAGGTCTGGGAATCGGTCAAGACCAGGTGGTAGCTTTAAACTGGGGTTCCCAGATATACTCCGAGTGGCTTGACTCCAAGTGGTTACAGTAACTTGACCCTGAAAACCTTCAGGCTTAATTAGTGTGAGTTCATCGTTCAAGCTAATAGTTTCGGCTGGGGTATTCAGCGTTCTTGTTTGGAAACCACGCACGACAGTAACAGAAAGAGAGGTTGTTGCCCAGTCTTCTAGGTCTTCTGTTTCAGCAGAGCCAGCGAAGCGCTTGCCAGAAAGAACACAATCTAAGAGTCGCTCTAAAGGAGAAGAAGAAGCTGCTCTCGTTCTTTGAGGGGGTTGAACGTTTAGCTTTTTCTGCTCCAACCCCTTGAAATCAGTGGGGTTAGTTGTAACAATAACTTTCAAATAATCCCGGCAGGAATCCCATCCTCCAGGCAAGGTGAAGTTTAACCGCTCTTTCCGGTTGTCGAGACCGATGATAAGCTTGCCACCATTCCGTTCAATGGGATCTTTTTGACCCAATTGTGGATACTGAAGTTTGATACTGTAATCAGGATTCAGAAGCAAAAGGTGAGCATAAATGGGTTTCGACGATTCGTTAATCACCTCTAGAACGTACCGATTAGAGTCTTTGTCTTCCTGATCTAAGGTAAGGGTGATTTCCCCACCTGTGCCAACAGCGCCTGTGGGAAGTTCTTGCGTCTGAGAATCATCAGCACCCTTTACATCATAACGAAGTAGGCGGAGTTTTACCTTGCCTACTAGCTCCGATTCCGGCTCTTTATTATCAAGGCTCTGGAGAGTGCGGTAGCGAACAATACTTTCTAAGGAATGAAGTACGGCTATCTCATCACCGCCCCCATCTTTGATGTCTTCTGGAACGACTAGCTGTTCACGCGTGGAGTTGTAGATGTTCAACTTCCCATCAACAGCCTTAACTCGCAAATCAGCTACTTGATCGCAATTTTCTAGCACCTTCAAGTAAGGTGAACCGCTACCCAAATTTGCATCAAGGATTGCTTGACGCAAACGTGCGATCGCCTTCTGGTTTTCTTCCCCTGGATCTGCTTCTAGAGCAAGTGTCTGGTGCAGCCCAGCATAAACTTGTTTGGTGATCAGACCACGGGCGAAAATGGGAATAGAGACAATATTAGCACCCTCCTTGATGCTTGCAAGGGCTGTGGTTGCTGAAACTGAGGTAACTTCGACTGTAGCCAGAGGCGCGGGCAAATCCTTCTTAGTACGCACTTCGGGTGGATAGAGAGCCAGTTCAGTGCCCTTATGCAACCCATGTATCAAACCAGCATCCAGAGTAACTTCATTTTCCTCTACCTTCTGCACGGTAATGAAGGGGTCTCGCTCGACCCGCACTCCTCCAAAGACCTCTCGGTTGCGATCGCCCTCACACTGGGGCATCTGTGAAGGATATTGTGTATTCACCTTAGCTGCTACCTGCTCGTAGAGGTCTGCATATGTGGTCTTTGGGGTCATTTGGCGCAGAGCTTGCAAGGTGAAGTAGGTCAGCGCACCATGCCATACTCTGTTCCCTTCATCAGGGCTGAAATATTCGTTCGATAATTCGTGGTCGCGACAACCTGCGAGGAGGACGTGGGTGATACCTTCGGTTGCCCAGCCACTCGCACCCGTCCCTCGACGGGGTGCGCCTTCTAGGATGCCAGTATCCAAGTCAGGTGGTGGGATGCGATTGTCGGGTTCAACATTGCGGGTTTGAGCCAGATTTGGATCGCGAGTCCCCGAACCGGAATGGCAACAGTCGAGAATTACAGTAATATTATTACCCTTGCGCTCTGCAAGTTGATCCAGCAAAGCAGCAAGGGTCTTATCAGGGATATCAAAAACCTCTGGAGTTCTACTGTCATGGGGAACGAGAGTTTCGTTTTGTCCGTCAGGCTCTTTCCGGTTCACCATTTGAGAACCATGACCACTGTAATGAAAGAAAATTTGGCTTCCTGGCTGAATGTCTGGATTGTCGATGAAAAATTCCTTAAAGGTTTGAAGGATATTAGTGCGAGTCGCCTCTTGGTTAGTCAAGACACGGATCTGATTTTCGGGAACACCCAGTTGATTTATGAGGTAAATCCGCATTGCCTTAACATCATTGACGCAGCCATTAAGGTTTTGAATATGCAGGTATTCATCAATGCCAATTAGCAGCGCCCATAGGGAAGAACCATTGGTGACATGAAGTTGTTGTGCAGTCATAATTTATCTCCTGAAATTCGCAAGTATTTTCCGCTGATTTAAGTTCTTGAGTTTGACCAATCTACTTCCCAAAGGAAATGGGTGAGAGCGTGTGCAACTTATGCAGCTTTTTGAAAGATAGATTGCGATGCTTCGCCAATGAGTGTAAAAGCAGCCCAATTCAGTGGGTTGGGATGTTTTTCCTTAATCGTTAGCATCGCTTGGCGCAGGGCTTGGGCTTTGTTATCGCCTCGTTGTAGATTTTGATAAAACTCAACCATGAAGGAGGCAGTGGGAGCATCTGGAACTGACCACAGTGATGCAATCACACTTGGAACGCCTCTAGAAATAAAAGAGCGAGATAAGCCGATAACACCATCCCCGGTTAATCGTCCCTGTCCAGTGTTACAAGCACTCAGAACAACTAACTCAGCTTTTAGCATCTTTAAATTCATGATTTCTGTAGCTGTAAGCCAACCATCATCTGTTCCTGACGGCGCTAAAGCGATCGCTCCTGGCACATTTAATTCATCAGCGTCATTGAGTAACCCGTGAGTTGCTAGATGAATAATCCCTGCTGTTGGCATCCGCTCGATAATAGCAACCTTAGTTGCTTCATCGCCTATAAATGCTTCGGTATTTAATAGGGGAGCGATTTGTCTGGCTTCTCTTTCTGCACCCGGAAGAGGAATCAACTGATGAGATTTAAAAAGCGGCATAATTGGATTACCTACCACCAATACATCCTGAAACCCCACCTCTTGAACTCGTTGCTGGTGTCGGCGAGTTCGTTCTAGAACTTGGATGGAAGGAGCGGTGAGGATGGTGTGTTGTTGAATTAAATATTTACCTGAAGTATCTTGGAGAGCTGGGAAGGGAACAAGAAATAGGCTATTTTGGGGGATAAAAATGACCCGCTCATCTGCATCTTTTGGCAAAAGGTCAGCGATAGGTTCGATCAGGATTTGATAAAGTTGCTGTAATTGTTTGTTGTTTCCTTGAACAATTTCGTTATCACTATCCTTCCCATCTGAGTCAACAAAGCGCGTTCCCCTAACACCAATACATTGACGGGCGATCGCAACCAGATCTTCCAGAGATTTATTAAATTCCTGCAATAAAGGTTTGAGGTCAACTAGGCGAAAGGCAATTTCTCCAGTCGGTTTGATAACCCAAATTAATAAAGTTCTAGACCACAAAATAGAATATTCAACCAGTGTGCTATTTTGCTCTTTAGCAATTTGTTGAATCTGCTGGAGAGTGGGAGAAGTGATTTCTCTTTTTTCAGCTAATTGCCCCTCTAAGTCCTTGCTCAATAACTCTACGAGCGCCCTAGCTCGACCGCGTTCAGCAATTTCCAAAGCAGCCAAGGGTTTCTCCTGGTCAATGAGGGCAGCTTGCAGTAGCTGGTAAGTTTTGGCTTGCTGCTCAAAGATTGATACTTTAAAGTCATCACGGTCTTCCAATTTCCCCCGTACAGATTCCCAGAGCTTAATTCCCTCGCGCAGGTTGCGTTCTGCTTCCTCAATTTGACCTAAGTAGAGGAGAGCAACTCCTATATCAGTTAGAGTACTCGCTTCCCCAGAATAGTTTCTAACTTCCCTCATGATTCCCAAACTCTGCTTGAACTCATTCAGAGCTTCGGTATATTTGCCTTGTGCAAGATAAATGCCTCCCCCAAAGCCAATAGAACCTCCTTTACCAATCTGATCCCCTAGTCTCTCCTTAAGTGTCAAACTCCTTTCGTTGTACTCCCACGCCCGATCTAAATTTCCTTGGTAATAGTAAATTTCAGCTAAAGCTTGTCGAGCATTGGCTTGCCCCTGTTCTTCACCTGTATTCTGAGCAATGTTCAAACTTTCTTGATAATTTTTTTCCGCTTCAGCTAAGTACCCTTTAACCGTGTAATAACTTCCCAGACCTTGCAGACTACGTACCTGCAACCAGCAAGCATAATTACTATCTATTATTGTCTTGGCGATCGCCAAACTCTGCGAGTAGTAATTTTTCGCTTTCTCTTTCTGCAAGTGACCCAAGCCATCGTAACTCCTTCCCAGATCAAATAAAGCTTTAGCCTCTAAAAGGCGATTATTTAAATTTTTGGCAATGGTCAAAAGTTTATTGTTGCACTCTATTGCCTTGGCATAATTGCTCGTGTAGTTGTAGGAATCTTGCAAATGCTCTAGAGCATCCAGCTCTCCTTGGAGATTACCTGTTTCTTGGAAGATGACTTTAGCTTGCTCATAACGCCTAATTGCCTCAGGAAAATTCCTCCCCTGTCCTGGAGCCCAATAATGAGCTTTTCCTATACAGGTTAGAGCAACTGCCTCTCCGTGACGATAGCCTATCTCAAGAGCAATTCCTAAACTCCTTGTGCAGATATCTATAGCTTTGCCTAAGTCCCAGCTATAGGGAGGATTATGAGATTGTCCTAAAGTATTGAGAATATCTACAAGTAGTTTCTTACCAGCTTCGCCATCTATCTGTTCGGCGATCGCCAAACTCTGCTCGTAGTGATTTCTTGCTTTGTCTAAATTTCTTAAGCCTTGATAATCAATTCCCAAATCGAATAGAGTTTCAGCCTCCAAAGAGCGATTTTTAAAGCTTTGCGCGATAACCAAAAGCCGCTTGCTTGACTCTATCGCCTTGGCATACTCATTTGTGTAACGGTAAAACAAACGTATATAGTACAGAAGCATCATTTCTATTTGCTGATAGCTTCTTTCCTGGCAGATTGTCAAAAGCTGCTCGTAGCAATTTATCGCCTTAGAAAACTCCTGACTTTCAAAGTTAGCATTTCTCAGGGTAACTAACAGATTAAAGACGACAATCTTTATTAAGCGATCGGAGGCTTCTGTGTAATTTCTTATTGCCAGATTTGTTGCATAATCTAGCATTGTTTGTACCAACCTAGCATCTATCAAGTTTTGGTTGGCTTGCAAAATAGCTGGTTCTTCACCATTAGCACAGTTTAGCAGCGCTTCAATCAGTTCTTCGTTGTCCATTGTTTTATTGCTCCTTAGTGTTGTAAACTCAGTTAATATTCCCTCTTGCATAAATACCAAAATGCCAGGTGGGACGGGTTGCAATTATCTGCTAAAATCCAACTTTCACTTGTGGAAAAAAACAGGTAGAATGAAACTGCTTCTTCAGGTCATCTATAACGTCAATGTAAATACCTCCTAGTTTTTTGATTATTTTTTGTGCAATCTGTACACACCTACAAATGCAAAAATGGTAATTTCGGAAAACATGTTATTTGAAAAGTAAATATAATTAATTGGCGTTTAGACTAGTTACCGATGCAAAACTCCAAACCTTTACGGCAATTGATGTACATCAAATATAAGCGCACCCACCCAAAACTTGAGTAGGGTTTTCATAGTACCTTTGAACTAAAAATGCCCCCAGAGCAATCAAGGATGCGATCTAGGGGAGAGTTGGGATTTTATCGTTAGGTTGGCTGGGGAATTCTCGCTCAGAATTTAACTATTATTAGTCGAAAAACTCTCAACAAAAAAATATCACCTTTTTGTTTGAACTTTTTACTATCAACTAAAAATGAATTTAATCAAATATTAGACTATCAAAAATAGCGAGTAAAATAGTTAAACCTAAATTTTTTATAGTGATATAGTTTACACATACAACTATTGATTATTAACAAAGTTTTATATCTGATTTGTTCAACAGTTTCGCACCGGTAACTAGTCTAAACACCAAAAATTAATATGAAACGAAGTAATGGATAGCAATTTTGGGACAGGAGTAGGGATAAGGGCAAAACCTTTGCCCTTTCTCCCAATAAGTGCAATCAGCGCATCCTAATAATGATTGCCCGATTTGCGATGGTGAACCGCAGTTACAGCATCCGGTTTGAGTAATTTTCCGTTGTCAACGGTGGCATACACAACCCAGTGATCGCCACATTCCATGCGTTGGTTGACAGAACACTCAAGATATGCTGAAGCATCGGTGAGGACTAAACAGCCATTTTCGGCAATTTCTGTAGAAAAGCCGGAAAAGCGCTCTTCACCTGGGGCAAAAGATTTGCGGAAGTGCTTGACAAAATCTTGTTGATTGCCTTCGGCTAAGATGTTTAGGGCAAACTTACCCCCAGAATACATCAAAGATTCGATCGCTCGGTCTTTGGCAATACCAACGGTGATTCCCGGTGGGTTGAAGGTGGCTTGCGAAACCCAAGCACCTAACATCGCTGTGGAGACTTCTCCTTGCTTTGCCGTCAGGACGCACAGCGAACCGACAATTCGACCTACAGCTTGTTCCACAGGAGTTACAGCTTGTTGGGGCAAACGCAATTTTTTCGCCTTTTTCAAAGTTTGGGCAAAGTCTGTACCGGTTTCTTCACACTGCTTGAGAATGACATCTGAGGGTTTGAACTTGACGCGCATCGTTTCAAATCCAAACCGATATCCAGCATCGCGAAGTTTCCCTTCTATTAAATCAAATGCTTCGCCACTCCAGCCATAGGAACCAAAGACACCGGCGAGTTTGCTGTTGTCACCAACGCCGAGGACAAGACCTAAAGCTGTTTGTACTGGGGTGGGTGCGTGTCCACCAAGAGTAGGAGAACCGATGATAAAACCATCTGCCTTTTCCACAGCAGCGCGAATTTCATCAGGTTCGGCAAATTCGCAGTTGATTGATTCTACCGCGACACCACCTTTAGTTAATCCGAGAGCGATCGCTTGCGCTAAAGTTGCTGTATTGCCATAAGCTGAAGCATACAATAAAGCAACTGTTATCTCGCGACTCGTTTGTGAATGACTCCATTCTTCATAAGAATTGATCAGTTCGACAACACCGTAACGCACCAAAGGTCCGTGACCGGTGGCTATCATTCTCACTTGCAGTTCTGATAGTTTCTCCAAAACTGCTTGTACGTGAGTTGCATGAGGCGCCATCAAACAGTCATAATAATACCGCTGATCTTCTTTTAAAGCTTCGCGGTTTTCATCAAAAACTTGCTCCCCACAGATATGAGTTGCAAATAACTTATCTGTGTAGAGAATTTGCGTTTGTTGGTCGTAGGTACAAAGACCGGCGGGCCATCTTGGACTAGGTGTCGGAACAAATTTTAAAACATGACCCTTACCTAAATCTAAAGTTTCTTTCCCCCGCATGACGATGATTTTTAAATCTCGGTCTGGGAAAGTAGTACGCAAATCTCCCGCTGCTGGTAACGAACAGACAAAAGTAATTTGCGGTGCAACTTCTAACAGCGCTTTGAAAGTGGCGATACGGTTAGGACTAAAGTGACCTAAAATTACATAATCCAGCTTTTTAAAGTCGAGAGAATGCCGCAATCCTTCCAGAAAAATGTCAGTGAAGGTTTCTGCTGGTGGGTCAACAAGTGCAATTTTATCACCTTCGATTAAATAGCAATTGGAAGTTGTACCTCTTTCCAATGCATATTCAATTTCAAACCGCAGACGCGACCAGCTACGCGCTCTCATTACTGTAGTGTTTGTGGCGATCGGTAAAACTTGAACGTCACGGGGTTTGGAATCGCTCATAGGTGTGGAGTGAAGGGTGAGATAGCTTTTGAGTGATGGGGGGAGGGGGAGAGGGGGGGAGGGGGAGATGGGGGGATGGGGAGAGGGGGGGAGGGGGAGATGGGGGGATGGGGAGATGGGGGGATGGGGAGATGGGGGGATGGGGGAATAAATTTCTCCTTGTCTCCTTGTCTTCTTGTCTCCCTTGTCCCCCTTGTCCCCCTTGTCTCCTTGTCTCCTTGTCTCCTTGTCCCCTTGTCTCCCCAGTCCCCCAGTCCCCAGTCCCTAGTTCCTAGTAGTAATTACCTACTTTGCGGTGGCGAACTGCGGTGAGTCCTTCGGGTTTGGAAACGCGACCGTTTTCGACGGTGCAGTAAAGAATCCAGTGGTCGCTGCATTCCATGCTGCTGACAACTTCACATTCCATGTATGCTAAAGCATCGGTGAGAATGGGGGAACCGTTTTTCGCGCTTTGGGTTTTCACGCCGGCAAAGCGATCGGCACCAGGAGGTAGACGCTTGAGGAAGTGCTTTTTCAGGTCTTGATAATTTCCTTCTTCTAAGGCATTGAGGACGAAGCGATCGCCTATTTGCAATAATGATTCCATTGCTCTATCTTTGGCAACGGCGATTGTAAATCCTAATGGTTGCAAACTCGCTTGTGCTACCCAAGATGCCAACATTGCACTGCTGACATCACCTTTTTTGGCGGTGAGAATATACAATCCGCTGCTAATGCGTCCCAGCGCTTTTTCCATGTTGACATCAAGAGATTTAATCTGCTTGATGTTGCGTTCCCGCATCAACAATTGTCCCAAATCTGTACCGGCTTCTTCACACAATTGGTAAGTAGCTGCGGTGGGTTCACCTTTAATCCGAATTGCGGGAAAGGCTTCTTTGACACTCAAATCGATGAATTTTCTCCGGAGGGTGTCAATTGGTTCGTCATCCCCACCGTAAGATTCAAAGAGTCCGACTTTTTGCTTGTTGTTGGCGACAACTAAAAGCGAATTAATCGCCGCTTGAGCTGCAACGGCTGCGGTTGGCGGCATTCCGATAATTATACCAGATGCTCTACCTGCCAGTTCTTGAATTTCTTGGATTTCCGCACTGGATAAGTCCATCATTTCGACGGCTACCCCAGTTTTTTGGACTCCTTCATTAATCGACATGGCGAGGCGATCGCTATAGCCGTAGTCTGAGACGTAAAATAAAGCTACGGTTGTTTGCGCTTCTGCTTGGATTTGGCTCCAGCTTTGGTAGCGTTCTGTGAGAAAATCAAGGTTGTGGTGGAGTAAGGGTCCGTGACCGTTGGCGATGATGTTGATTTTTCCTAGTTCGCTCATTCTCTTCATTGCATTCAGCAAAGAGCGGGCGTTGGGACCCATCAAGCAATCGTAGTAAAATCGAAAGTCAGCTTCTATTGCTTCTAAATCTTCGTCAAAGGTACGCTCGTCGCAAAAGTGCATCCCAAAAGCATCACAGGTGAAGAGAGTTTGGGTTTTGCGATCGTAGCTGAATATTGTATCGGGCCAGTGCAAGTTAGGCGCACTCACGAATTCTATGACGTGTCCGTTGCCTAAGTCAACGCGATCGCCACTTTTAACAATTCGCTTGGAAAAAGGATCGTGTACCAAGCCTTCAAGAAATTGTAGGGCAATTTTTGAACCTAAAACGGTTGCTCTGGGCGCTAATTGCAAAACTTCTTCCACCAAGCCGCTGTGGTCTGGCTCTGTGTGGCTGATTATGATATAATCAATTGCCTTGGGGTTGATTAAACCTTTGAGCGTGTCTAAATACAGCTTTTCAAACTTCCGGTGGGAAGTATCAACTAATGCGGTTTGCTGACCGCGAATTAGATATGAGTTGTAAGTTGTACCGTTTTGCAAACCGAATTCGATGTCGAAGCGATCGCGGTCCCAATCAAGAGAACGAATCGCTGTTGTATTCGGGGCAATTTCTACAGTTTGTATAGTTAGCCGTTTTTGAGCATTTTCGGCGATCGCTACCATTATTCGTCTCCGAACGCAAATATCAGTATTTTTCTCTCTTTTTATTTTGCATGTAAATTTTTTTTAAAGTTGTAATAAAAAGCATAAATTATGTAATTGCAAAAGTAGCAAATATTGCTCTTTTTCAGCAGACTTTTTTACGATAATATTTTCATAACAAAAAGCAGAAACTAATCAAGCCAATTTGTATCTAATGTGCACGCTTATCTTCCATGTTTATCAACTGAAACATTGTATTATAAGGCATAGATAATAAAACTTATTTTGTAATTTAAGCTTCAAAAGTTAATAAATTGGGTAATGGGTAATGGGTAATGGGTAATCGGTAATCGGTAATGGGTAAAACGCACATCACTATTCCCAATTCCCAATTACCAATTCCCAATTCCCAATTACCAATTCCCAATTCCCAATTTTCAATTTTCAAAGAAAACGGATAGTTAAATGATGTGAAAATGCCGTCTGCACGATCGCACCCAAGGCTAAACCTGCTAAAGAAAAGATACTCGTCAGAAAAAAAGTTTGCCGTTCTCCCAAACCCGACCCTTGAAGGTCTATTCTTAATAATATGTTCGCGCAGATGATTAACAAGGTATCAAGAAATACTTTAAACCAAGCGATCATCACAAAGAACAAGAAAGCAGCTAAAACCGAAAAGGCGAAAGTTCTAGTATCCGATCTAAAGAAAATAATAGAATAATCTGCAATCTTCAACCAGGGAGTTGTCAAGGCTGATAGCAAAAACAAGATAGCTGTGACTACTGTCAACCAAACATACCAAGGTGAATGTGCTTGCGATATCAACCAGCCCAAGCTACCGTAGGCAAGAACCACTAACGTCAGGGAAACCCAAAGAAAACTTTTCATACATTGACATCGGTTGATTTCCCAATACCATATCAACTCATTATTCCACAACTATCTGCTCTGCTGCAAGCAAAGCTTTTGGGCTACTTGACAATTGGCTCATTTTATGAATGAAACATTAGCTGCGATCGAACGGCGTAGTCGATGTCTAAACGGATTTATCTGTCTTGAGGTGGGGTTTAAAACTCCTGAATTCTGACTTTAGAAAGATTGAATTCTTTGTTGATAAATTTTTACTTGAATGATTTAAACTATATGTTTAACATCTTGTGTATTTTCCCTTCAATCAATAGGATCGTATGCTCTGCCAAAGAAAAACAAACAAGTTTACAGACAATTAGCCCTCAAATTAGTTAAATATGTTCTTAAACATTTGTAAACTGTTAGCAGCGAAGTAGCCGCGTGTCACGTCTTGTTAGGGAATTATCATGAGACAACTTGTTATTGTTGAGCGCGTATGCCTCATCGGTCATATTTTATCCAAGGTTTTTGGACTGCTTGGTATACTACTGGTCATACCTAATGCCGAAGTAATTTTGAATTTAGGCACTGTTGGAGAGACTGCGATGCAGTCGAGTATGGCTAACGGCGGTGTAGTTGATATTATATTAGGTACGGTAGCTGTCAGTATTTTCGCTTATAGAGTTTTGGGATTGCGAAATTGGTTAGCATTCATGCTGCCATCAGTGTTTATCTCTGTAGGAAGTGAACTGCTGGGAACTAGCACAGGATTTCCATTTGGTGATTATAGCTACTTAAGTGGGTTGGGCTATAAAATTGCCGGGTTAGTACCGTTTACAATTCCTATATCCTGGTTTTATGTTGGTCTTTCGGCGTACTTAATCGCCAGAGCCGGTTTGCAAGTAGCCGAAAAACCAAGTATAGTGCGTCACATTGCTGCTATAGCGGTGGGTGCTTTGTTATTCACCTGCTGGGACTTCGCTTTAGAGCCAGGTATGAGTCAAACCGCTTTTCCGTTTTGGTATTGGGAAAAACCAGGAGCTTTCTTTGGGACACCTTACCAAAACTATGCAGGTTGGTTTGGTACAAGTGCTTTATTTATGACTGTAACAGCACTATTGTGGAGAAATGCGTCGATAAAATTAGAGCGATCGCAACTCAACGTTCCTTTAATCGTTTATATCAGCAATTTTGTCTTCGCCGCTGGACTCAGCTTAGGATCTGGGTTTGCGATTCCAGTTTTGCTCGGCTTCTTCGGTGGTGTAGTTCCAGCTGTGTCTCTATGGTGGAGAACTGCAAATACATCCTCGCAAACAGCTGTTGAAGCAAACACAGAAATGCAAGTCGCTCCAGTCAAAGTTGCTTTGAAGTAGAAACAAGGGGAGTGGGGGAAGCGTGGTGTGGGGGAAGCGTGGTGTGGGGAGACAAGGGAGACAAGGGGAGGACACTTCCGTGCGGGGGTGGAGGAGTAAGGAACGTGTCCGTGGACAAGGGAGACAAGGGGACAAGCAGAATAACTCCTAACTCCTAACTCCTAACTCTTAACTCCTCCCCATTCCCCATTCCCCACTCCCCATTCCCCACTCCCCATTCCCCATTACCCATTCCCCAATTTTGAATTATTTAACGCTATTTTTGCTACTTATCCAAGTACCGGCAACAGCGATTTTGCTCTCGCGTCTGCTCAAAGGACCCGGACGCCATCCTCCTATTAAACCCCAACAACCGACACCAGAGCTTTTAGGTAGTGTCAGCGTTGTCGTCCCCACCTTAAATGAAGCTCTTCGCATTAGCCCTTTGTTGGAATGTTTAAGCCGGCAAAGCTACGAACTTCGGGAAATTATTGTTGTAGACAGTAAGTCCCAAGATGGCACTCCCGACTTGGTAAAATTGGCACAGCAGCAAGACCCTCGTTTTCGCCTGATGACGGATGATCCTTTACCTCCTGGTTGGGTGGGGCGTCCTTGGGCGTTGCATAATGGCTTTTTGCATAGTTCAGAGGCGAGTGAGTGGTTTTTAGGGATGGATGCTGATACTCAGCCCGATCCCGGTTTGATTGCTGGTTTGGTGAAGACAGCAGAAGCTGAAAAATATGACTTGGTTTCGCTGTCGCCTCAGTTCATCCTGAAATATCCAGGGGAATGCTGGTTACAGCCGGCTTTATTGATGACTTTGCTTTACCGATTTGATCCGGCTGGTGTGAATACCAAGCAGCCAGAACGGGTGATGGCGAATGGACAATGCTTTTTGTGTCGTCGCCGAGTTTTAGCGGCTGTGGATGGCTATAGCAGTGCTGGAGGTTCTTTTTGTGATGATGTTACTTTAGCTCGTAATATCGCCGCTCAAGGCTTTAAGGTGGGCTTTCTGGATGGTGCGAAGGTGCTAAAGGTGCGGATGTATGAGGGAGCGCTGGAGACGTGGAAGGAATGGGGGCGAAGTCTTGATTTGAAAGATGCATCTTCCCGCGCTCAGTTGTGGGGGGATTTATGGCTACTTTTTGCAGTTCAGGGTTTACCTATTTTTGTCGTCCTCAGTTACCTCTTTCTTTCCCCATCTTTCCCCCTCTCCCACTCCCCTACTCCCCCCGTGGTCCTACTGGGTTTGAATGTATTTCTGCTGGTGATTCGCTTTGCTTTGTTGTTGGCGATCGCACCTTCTTACGATCGCACTCGTGCTAATGGTGGCTGGTTATTCTGGCTTTCTCCTTTAGCCGATCCCATAGCAGTGTTGCGAATTTTCTTATCTGCATTTCGCACTCCCCGCGAGTGGCGGGGAAGGAAGTACAATGCTGAGTGAAGAGAAAAGGGGACAAGGGGACAAGGGGACAAGGGGACAATTCTTTCTCCCCATCCCCCCTCTCCCCTCTCCCCCTCTCCCTCATCACCCCATCCCCCCCTCATCTTCACTTTCCACGCGATCGCCTCTTTCCAATTCCCAGAGAATTTGATTACCTTCTCGTCGTACTCGTGAAACGATCCAGTTGCGCCAACGCCATTGGTCTCCTCGACTGGTGACAGCGCTGGCGTGAACATCCATTAAATCTGCTAGTTCGGAACTGGTGATTAAGTAGCCTTTTGTGGCTATTTCGTCAGCGATGTGCAGAGTTTCAACTAAGTTGCGGAGATGCGCCACCCTCATCTCTGGTGGTTTTTCTTCGATTGTTGTCGATGTAGATGGCTCCATAATTGTTGTATCTGTTGCAATACTGATTTCTTGTTTTCTTTTGTTAATTATTGTCGAGTTTGTATCACAATCAGATACTTTTGCTACATTTATCTCGCTTGTTTGCGTTAAGGATTGGTGAGCATGAGTGTAAGCCAGTTGTTTGAGGGATGGGGTTTTACCACTGGCGTAGGCACGAGCAATTACATCGCACCGTTCGTTACCTATGTTACCAGAGTGACCCCGGA
The DNA here is from genome assembly GCF_000817785.2 of Hassallia byssoidea VB512170. Taxonomy (GTDB): domain Bacteria; phylum Cyanobacteriota; class Cyanobacteriia; order Cyanobacteriales; family Nostocaceae; genus Hassallia; species Hassallia carrinoi. The sequence goes on from NZ_JTCM02000003.1 coordinate 83,413, forward strand.
CGTGTTCCCATTTTACTTTGCGACTGTTGAGTTGATCCAATTGTTCCAAAAGGTCTTGATTTTGGACGGGGTTCCCATCGGCTTTTTTCCAGCCTTTCTTTTTCCAGCTTTTCACCCACTTGGTAACGCAGTTGATTAAATATTCGCTGTCGGTATAAAGGGGGACGGGTTCTTTTTGTCCAGATTCTTCTAGGAATTTGAGAGCGGCGATCGCTGCTTGCATTTCCATTTTATTATTGGTGGTATGCGGAGAGCGATCGCCCATTTCATAAATTGAGCCATCGGTAAAATAGACGACTACACCCCAACCACCAGGACCTGGGTTGCCGGTGCAAGCGCCATCAGTATATATACTTTGAATTGTGCGTTGAATTGACATAATTATAATATCGAACCGCAGAGGCGCAGAGGGCGCAGAGTAAGAGAGGAATTTAGCGACGAAAGATGCGAAGCAATATATACGTTACCACGGCAAAAATGAACCCTATGCCTAAACTCAAGATAAAGATTTCGGTTTGGTAAGCTAGAGGGTTTTTATCTTTGGGTATTTCGGCTAGGATGACGGCAGATCCTATTTGGCTGGTTGCTAGTCCCACACCTGCGATGCCGATGAATTCTTCTAGGTGGCGATCGCTTTTTGCTTGGTATATGTCAATCGTACCTTGAATTGTACTAATTAAGTTTTGCAGCAGGGTCAAGCCTGGACTTAGGTTAATATAATCTGTCTCTACTTGTTGGAGATATTTTTCACCGCTAAATTCGCTAAATTCTTGCATAAATTGTTGCTGATTGTTGCTATTTTCTCTGGAAATTTTCTCTAATCGCTTTTTGTAATTGTTCAGATTTACTTTTATTGTGCGTCCTTGGTCATCAAGGTAATTTAAATCTATTGCATAGTGCGATAAAATTGTCAATGTGTCAGTTAGGGTTTTTTGTAATTCTTGAAGATTGAGTTTACCTGCGTTTATTTGTTGTCCTAATTCACTGATTTTTTTTACTATTTGTTGGACTGCGTGAAAATCTTTCTTAAGTTTGCTTTTCAATTTGCGGCTTTGGTGGTAAGCCCAAATAATTTTATGGCGGTAGCAAAATAGACGGTTTAAATCGAAATATACATTGGCGATGCTTTTGGTAATATCGTCAAGCGATCGCTGTGGTGGAAATAAACATATTAATATATGAAAGCTATCTTGAAAGCTTTTTTCATCAACCCAATCATTAGGCTGTTCCCACATTTCAAATGCTGTTGCACCTAAAAAAGTACCCTGGTTTTTCAAGTTGATTTTACTTTGAGAATTGGGGTTTATTTGCAGATAGCATTGTTGAGCGATCGCTTTAATTTCTTTATCGTTATAAATTTCTGACAACTGTCCCCAAACAAACCAAGTTTTACCGAGTTTTCCTTGCTGATGTATGCGGGATTCTATATTTTTTTTAATATCTTGCAAACGGCTGATAGGTTTGGCGTTATTATCATTAATAACAGAGCAATCGATTTGTAAGGCATAGGTATCACTCAGTTGCAGTGCGCGGTAGTAGCCTTCTAAGTCTGAGTCAAATTTTTCAAGTTTTTCTGGTACGAATAACTCGACATAATCGGCTTCAGCTTTTTCCAGAGAAGCGAGTTTTTTGAGAAAATCCTGTTCTTGAGAATTAAGTTGTTGGTAATCTTTATTTAATTCTGGTTTGATTTTTCGCCAAAAGTGATGACGATTTTGGTTAATTTGCTCGTCTGTTTGTCCTAACCCTTGTTGCAAATCGTAGACGAATAAATCAACAGTTGGATAAATGAGATTATACTGTTGATTCATGGCATAGGCATTTGTAAAGAACGAATAATTATTGCCCAAATATCTTTCGCTTTACTTACAGAGTCAGCAGCTTTGAAAATGGGTTTAGAGATTTCAGTTAACTTTTCGTCTTCGAGTTGTTCGTCAATGGCAACAAGAATATTGTTGATTTCTGTGCTTTGCTGTTCCGCAGCATGATTAATTTTAGCTGGTAATGGTCCTCGACTCCGGATTTTGCTATTTGCGTTTAAAGATTCGTGAATTTGTTCGTAGTAAGTTGCAAGCGGCGGATAATTCATCGCAATATCATACAGTTTGTCAATATCCGCCGGAATGTTAATATTATTTACCTGCGCTTGCACATCATCTGGCAAAGGTGCGTCAAGCTGGTAAAGTGCCAAAAGAAAAGCTTTGAGTTCCGAGGCTTCTAAAGGTTGCATGATAAATTCCCAGTAATTGTAAAAGCTGCCCAGAAATAAGGGTGATTATAAGGTTTATTATTTGGTTCGGTTGTATTCTTAATATTGTTTAAATGGCGTGACAAAAAACGGTAAACTATGCCTTCATCTTCCGGAAGTTGGGCGATTTGAGCTGCATACCATTCTGCAAGTTTGGCGTTTGTGACATTTCGCAACCATTGAGTAGCTTTAGCCAAAGCTACAATCTCTGATTTTTCTTGTTGCAGCAGGTGGTAAAATTGAATCATCACCAAAGCGCTGGCGGCTGATTCTACAGTCCACAGCGTACTGACGACATGCGCCACACCGCAACTCATAAAGCCACTGACAAGCCCGACATATTCGGTGGTGATGGTATGATTACCTGCGATCGCGCTTTCGCAAGCTGCAAGACTAACGAGTTTGTAACTTCTCAAATCAAAGTTGCAAATATCGGTAAGAGTCAGTTTATCTTCACCCGCTAAAGCCAAGTGAGATAAAGCCGGATTGTGAAAATTGTATTCCCCATGTCCTGTAAAGTGAAAAATACTGTGTTTTTCCGGCAAAGCAGTTATTAGTGCTTCTTTTGTCGCTTGGTTAGAGGAAAAGCGAGTGGGTTTGAAGAACATCCGGTTTATCGCTTCCGATTCAATTTGGGCAAATTGCAGCGAGGGATAACCTTTGCTGTTGGGATGTTCGATGCTAAGAAGGGGAGTGGGGAATGGGGAGTTGGGAGTGGGGAAATTCTTCTTGTCTCCTTGTCTTTGTATCCCCGTGTCATCTTTGTGTGTCTGCTGTAAGGTTATGCCAATTTGAGCGCTGGGTAGATAGGTGATGGTGAAGCGATCAAGAAACAGCGCATGGAGAGGAAAGCGGTGTAAGTCGCGGTGAGGAACTAGGATGAGATTTTGGATTGATTGGTTGTTAATTGCCGTCAAAATAGCGGAGATATCAAGAATATCACCCAATTGGCGAAGCATTTCGGGCAAGTTGTCGCGCCATGTTCTTTCTTCTTCGCCCTGCTTATCTTTGCCTTTGCGATAATCGGCATATTGTTCATTCCACTCTTTCACCCAGTCTTCAAACTCGCGCAAGCGTTGCGTTTGGCTGAGAAACTGGGTTTCTCCTAAGATGATGGGTGATGGTGCGTTGTGTTTGAGGATGAAAGTGTGTAGGGCGTAAGGGCTAATATGCCAGTAAACAACAGCAGTTGTAGAATTGAGCAACTGTTGCATATCTGAGTCGCTGGGGGAGGAAATTTCATCACTCCACGCAGACAAAAGCCAACTTAAACAAGCATTTTTACCCTGTTCTGCTAATTCAACTGCTTGCACCAGATTCCCAGACTGCACCGCTAAATCAACAGTCAACTGTTGAAAGCCTGCAAACTTGAAAGTTAGTTGTTTTTTACTTTCATTAGAACGATTTGCTTCACTCAGCAAGCGGCGTAACAAATCTGTACCGCGTCGCTGAAGTTCTTCCGCTTTGGCGGTTTCTCCCAAATTCAACAGAACACGAATCAAGTCTCGCAAAACCTCTAGATGCAACTGGGGAAAATCTGCTTCTGTAAGAGTTTTCAGCGCCTGATTGTAGCTTCTAACAGCTTTGTACCAATAAACGCGGGGGTAAGAATCTCCTAGCCCTCGGAAGTAGTGAGCATTACCTATATATTGATGCAACTTACCCCAACCTTCTGGGTGCGTGTCTTGCTGGCAATACTTCAAACCTTCCTCATAGCTTGCTAATTCTCCCTCATAGCCGCGCTGATTGAGGCTTGGATTTGTCTGTACTATGCCAATTAACAAACTCGGTAGCTGATTATAACTAACTGATTTTTCTGCCGCAATGCCCCGGTTTAACCAAGCTTCGTAGAAGTCAGGTTCAATTTTTATGGCTTTGTCGAACGATGCGATCGCATCTTCATACCGTTGCAAGTGATCGCATAGCACAGCACCCCGGTTATTCCAAGCTGAGTCGTAGTCAGGTTTAATTTCTATAGCTTTGTCGAATGATGCGATCGCCTCTTCAAATCGTCCTAAGTCACCCAGCGTAACACCCCGGTTAATCCAAGCTGAGTCGTAGTCAGGTTTAATTTCTATAGCTTTCTCGTAGGATGCGATCGCTTCTTCATATCGCCCTAAGTCATACAGCGCCACACCCCGATAGCACCAAGCTAAGTCATCATCAGGTTTAATTTCTATCGCTTTGTCGTAGGATGCGATCGCTTCTTCATATCGCCGTAAGTTAAACAGCGCATTACCCCGGTTATACCAAGCTAAGTCATTATCAGGTTTGATTAAGAGTGCTTTGTCATATGATGCGATCGCATCACTATGTCGCCCTAAGTCATCCAGCGCCACGCCCCGGATTAACCAAGCTGAGTCGTCGTCAGGTTTGATTTCTATAGCTTTGTCATATGATGCGATCGCACCTGCAAAATCACCAGCCATAAGTTGCTCAAAGCCTCGTTTGAACAATGCTTTTACCTCTCCCTCCTCTCCCTCCTCCGCGTCCTCTGCGCCTCTGCGGTTCGTTTCTCCCCCCCTCAACAACCGCATCCCAATATCACGCGCCACCTCTCCCACATCCCCAACATCCAACTCACCCAACTGCACCATCCGCGCTGCTAACTCCGCATTCAGTGCATTTGACACTAACAATCTTTCACCAAAACCCCGCAACCACTCCACCAAACCAGCCTGAGCGATTTTGTTTGCATCCAAAAAGCCTCTTACCCGTCGCCGACTCCAGCCGTCATTCACCCCAGCCAAAAGTTCGAGAAACAACGATTCATACTCTGCATCTGTCGGCTGTTTTCGTGGTTCTACGGGCGTGTGTTTCCCCAACGGTGGAGATGGAGACTTGCTATTAAATAAGCGCACTAAAGATTTTTTGAGCCACCGCCAAAGCCGCTTGAGCATTTGCCGCAACCTTGTATCGCTTTATTTCGTGTATTATAGCGATTTTACTGAAAGGCAAGCGCTGAAGCGCTTACTACTAATTATTTTTTAATTGATATTACTTGTTCAATAAAATTTTGCCATATTTCATTAGGAATCCAAATTTTCTGCAAGTCCTTTTTGGCATCATTATCACTAATACCTTGACAAAGGTGGCGATAAAGATACATGAATGCTGAAACTCGCATATTTGCAGCGCAATGCACAAAAACTTGTTTGTCGTTGTTCGCTTCCATGACGCTAAAAAACTCTGTCACATTCTCGATTGTTGGGTTTTCCCAAACAACGGGAATGTGGATATATTGCATATTTTGACTTTCGACAATTTGCTTTTCATCTTTCAAAGCGTTAGGAGATTCTGGTAATGCTAAATTGACAATAACTTGATATCCTGCCTTCTTTATTGCCGAAAACTGTTCAGAAGTCGGTTGTCCGGAAGTGGCAATTGTATCGGATATTTTGAGAAAGTTGTAGATGTTTTCCATGCGTTCACAAGGTGACTCCGTAGGAGTATCGCCCACAATATTTATGCAAAATTAATCATACAAAGTACCATCTTTGCGTGTAAACATCCAACCATCAGGAGTGGATTTCGCGATGATGTCATCATCTGGATAGTTTCCGCGATCGCCTGGAGTTCTATCGCCAATTTCTAAATAAACTACCATCCCCTCCGATTTATTCACCAGATGGTGTCCATTTTCCTCACCAGCGGGGAAACCTGCCATCATACCCCGTTTTAATATTTGTTCTCCCTCGTTGGTAATTAACGTGATTTCACCCTCTATCACATAAATAAACTCATCTTGTCGCGTATGCCAATGTCTCAACGCAGAACAGCTTCCTGGCGCAAGTGTAACTAAATTTACACCAAAGTTTTTCAAGCCAGCCGCATTACCTAACGCTTGTTTGACTCTTCCTACCATCAAAGGCTTAAATTCATCAGGATAAATTGAAGTTGTGCGACTGGGTACATTTTCTGGGTTAATTATCATTGTTTTGATTTATTCTAAACATCAACTGCATTTTAACTAATTCAGATGTAAAGCCCCAACGCTGATAATATGGAATCATTTCTGGTAAACAGCAAAGAGCAATCCACTCTATTGATTTTAACTGAGGATGATTGATAACTGCATCCATCAACTTCGAGCCAAGTTTCATGTTTCGATGAGTCGGTTTAATAATCACATCGAAAATAATTGCTCGATAAACAAAGTCAGTAAGAACGCGAGTAAAACCAATTAAGTTTTCATTTTCATCAACTAACCCGATAATGATGTCTGATGCTGCAAGCATCCGCACTACGTCTTCAAGTGTACGTTGATTACTCCAGAATTCGTTTTTGTACAAATCCAGCAGTTCCGAAATTTGATTTTCAGTTAGTTGTGAAACAATTCGGTACGTCATAAGCCTTTTCTTCATCAGCTAAAGAGCAAACTTATATAAATGCTGATTTTTTAGATAAAATCAAACTTAATTGTACACGCTCGGTAAATCATGCGCGATCGCACTTACTACGAAACGATGGCAGAGTACAACTTTTGGATGAATCAAAAGCTTTATGCTATCTGTGCAGAAATTCCTGACGAAAAAAGAAGAGAAGATTTAGGTGCATTTTTCAAGTCGATACACGGAACTTTAAATCATCTGCTTTTTGGCGATCGCGCTTGGATGGGACGCTTCATCGAAAAACCTTTTACAGCTAAAATTGGACAGGAATTATATATAGACTTTAATGAACTTCGCCAACAACGAGAACTTACCGATCGACAAATTATAGAATGGTCAAAAAGCCTTTCTGCTGAGTGGTTAAACCAACCATTCAAATACACCAGCGGTGTAGATGGAAAAACGCGAATTTTACCTGCTTGGGTTTTGGTGACGCATATGTTTAATCATCAAACTCACCACCGAGGACAATTAACTACTCTTCTTAGCCAGCTAGGATACGATCCGGGTATTACTGATTTACCGTTTTTGCCATGTTTGAATGCAATTAATTAAGTATAAAAAGTTAACAATGCATACTGTTAAGTGTCGGAGCTGCGTCTTTTTGTCGTCTAGGTCGCAAAATATCTCTGTGATGTCCAAGCGAGATTGTAGATGCACCATAACCTGTATCAAGCGATCGCCTACTTCTTGTATTTAAGCCTCAACCAGTCACCAAGAAAAGCATTTTTTGTTGGTTGGTGTTATGCTGATTTTGTTAAGGCACGTAGTAGTCTTTGTTTCGGGCGGTGTCGCGGTTCGCTCGTGAGGAAGCTAACAAGCTCGTACAGTTCCAAAACTTTAACCCCCTTGGCACTAATCTCGCCATAGTTTTCAATTACCCTTTGAACCCATAGATTAAAGTCATCCGGCGACCAGCCATCAAAATGGTTGGCAATGCATCCAATCAGGATGTCGTACCCTGCCTTTAGTGGAAATCCAGCAGCGGTTGCAGCAGCTTCGCAATCTTTGCGACAACTGGCGAGCGCTCGTTCAAAATCTAGAGTACTGATTTCCAGAGCGTTAATGGACATCGTGCCATTCAAAGTTTCAACAATCATTGTTATACGTTCCGTCTTAAAGTGTACTTAAGGGCGATGCAGGTATTGATACGTAAGACCAGTAAAAAGCGATCGCTCTTTTAATGGGTATATTTTTCTATTTACCAGATAAGTGTCCCTTTCACCCTTTTCCACAACAAAATTCAACAGCAACGAGTGCCTCGCCGTAATTCATAATTCATAATTCATAATTCATAATTCATAATTATTACCTTATGCATTCAGGCGGTGGCTTGATTTCGGAAGAAAATTGATTTGCTCTCTACCCTAAATTATGAATTATGAATTATGATTTAATAATTCTTTGGTCATATTCAACTTTGCCGTAATCTAACTTAATTACTCTATCTGCTAAATGAAAATAGTGGTCATCGTGGCTGATAACTAATACTGTTTTACCTTGTTGCTTGAGATTTAATAGTATTTCTTTATAAAATATATCCCGGAAAACCGGGTCTTGGTCTGATGCCCATTCATCAAATAAATAAATCGAACGATTTTCTAAATATGCAGTTAATAAAGCCAGACGTTTACGCTGTCCTTGGGATAGTGCTGTAGTCGATAATTTACCATTTTCAATCTTTACTTTGTGACTTAATTGCAACTGTTGCAAATATTCCTGTGCCTGTTTATCAAAGTCAAGATTACTAATACCTAAAATGCGGTCAAATAAATAGAAATCTGAAAAAACTACAGAAAAATGCTGCCGATACCATTCGCGATTTTCATCGGTTATTACTTTACCATCTAGCCGAATTTGCCCTGATTCGGGGATGTACAATCCTGTAATCAGTTTCGCCAAGGTGGATTTACCGCTACCATTACCGCCTACAATAAACACTAGTTGACCGGGATGAAAGGTCAAATCCAGCGGACCTAAAATAAAATTGCTGTCTTCTACTTCACCTGGGTAAGCATGGGTGACTTGTTGTAATTCTAATGTAGAAAATATCCCCGTGTCTTTGTGTCCCCGTGTCCCCGTGTCTTCTTTTTGTGCGGCTAATGTTAAACCCATTCTTTCTATTTTTTGCAGTGCTACACTTGCTCTAGACAGTTGTTGAAGCTTGTCTAATATGCTTTGCATCGGTAGCATCAGGTAAGTGAAGGTAAGTATATATCCTGATAATACAGATGGTGCGATCGCTATTAATTGCGGCAAACCAAATAGCAATAAGCCGATAAGAATAAAAAATAGCAGATTTGACCAGTTGCTACCAATTGAAAATGTTATCAGCGCTGTAGCATTATGATCCCGCGATGTAGCTGCGCTTTTTTGCAATTCTTGAGAGAAAAAGTCTTGACGGCGGGCGGCGTGTAATTTGAGTTCTTTGATACCATCAACAATGGTGCTAAAATGTTTGAATAAGCGGTCTTGGTCAACTCTAGCTAAGGTGAGAAAATGTTGCGCTCTATTAATTAGTAGTTGAATAGTGCCCAACGCTACCATGATAAAGCCGATTGTAAAGGCAAACACGCCGATGGAGAGCGAACCGAGGTAGAGCAAGCAACCGGCAATAATGGCAATGTCAACGCAAATAAAGGGAATTGCGTAAACTGTGGTGGATAGTGTGGCAACATCTTCGGTGAGGGTTGTCATTAATTGATTTGCACCGAGTTGTTCTAAATGTCGCAGGGGAGAAGACAAAACCCCTTGACTCAAGCGCAACCGCAAGCGATAAACAGCGTCTTGGGAAAGATTGATTAACAAAACTTGGCAGATGATGCTGTTGATGAGAACTACAAATGCTAGTGCTGCGAAGTACCACACTATGTTAGATGTAAAATTGCCACTGACAGCACTGTTAATTAGTGCAATCAGTCGGGCGGTGGTTCCACCACTGACTAAACCAGTTAAAATAGCGATCGCTACCTGCAACTTTGAAGCACGCAATAAAAGCCAAATTAAATTCATCCACAATACCGCAATGCTGTTAGTTCGGTTTTAACCCAATCATCAGTGCAAGTTCTAACCACTTCCAGTAACAATCGACATCAGTAAAGCCGATTTCTCGCAACCAACGCAGTTGGGTTTCCACGTTTAAAAGTTTATTTGATGGGTCGTCTTGTTCCAAAGTTATACCAATCGCTTTTAAAAAATATTCGTGCAATGCTGGTGTTGACGAAGAAACATGTTCTAAGTTGCAGAAAATACCACCCGGTTCCAATATTTGAAATATTTCTGTGTAGAGAGAATGTTTGCGATCGTCTGTGAGGTGGTGAATGGCAAAGCTGGAAACTACTGCATCAAATTTACCCAACTCTGGCAATGGTTCATCTAAGTTGTGAGCGATCGCTTTGGTCGTTGCATCGTTTGCAAAGCGGTTTTTTACAGCTTCCAGCATTGTGGGTGAAAAGTCAACCGCAACACCTTCAACTTGGGGACGGTCAATTTTCAAGAGTGCTAATAAGCGACCATCTCCAGTTCCCAAGTCGAGAATGCGCTTGACTGTTTTTGGGACTTGTTCTAGGAGTACTTTTTCCCCTTCGGTGCGATGAGGAATTTTATCTGCTTGTGCTAAATAGCCTAAAGCATGTTCAGCAGAAGTCCAGAGGTTGATTTGAGTCATTTGTTAAAGAATATTTGTTTTCTCTAATTTTAAGAATTAGCAATAGGTGCGTTGAATCACGCACCCTACGTTTTTCAAGCATGAAGGTTAGCTTGTTCTTGCAACCACGGATCTACAGGTTGTCCATCTTTGCGACGCAATTCAATTTCAATTACCATCACTTCTTTTGAACCAGGAGGAGCCGGTTTTTTATGGAAAATAATGTCATAATCTGCTGGATTGTGCTGACGCTCTTTCAACCAATCTTGCACTTTGGTGGTGGCAAAAAATGATTGCCCTTGCTCAAACATGCTAGTAATCTGCATCTGTAGAGAGAAAGGATTTAATCTACCCATTGTCTACTCCTTTAGAAATTTTTTCAATACAAGCCCAAATGCTATGCTATAATACTTCTTGTACGGCAGGGAGTGCCGGAACTCACGCTTGAGGAGCTAGTTGCAAGACTAGGATAACACTGAAAACATCATGTGTGCCCAAGAAACCTAAACCCTTGTGGTTGAGGTACTTCACAATTTTTATGATCCAAGAGGGCAGGCATTTTGTCTGCCCTTAAAAATTTCTAGATATTTTGAATCAGTTCTTCTACTGTGGGGGTTCGGTAAACCTCATAGTAGAGTCGATTAGTAGCGTTCAAACTTCATTTAGCTCAAGGAAAAGCCGGAAAACCTGCGCTTGTACGGTAAACAGCAATACTAAACTTATTAAATGCTCGTTACAATCAAAGCTAGAAAGCAACTTGAGGAGCGACCAGGATGCAAGTTTCATACGACTCAGATAAACGTAAATTGCTATCATCTCTGTGTCATGGAGCGATTTTTTTTAGTACAGGATTATTATCGATTGGGGTTCCGATCGCCATTAACTTACTTTCTGACGATCCAGTTGTTAAAAGCAACGCCAAAGAATCAATTAATTTTCACTTCAATGTTTGGTTCTGGGCAACTTTAATTGGAATCCCGATTGCGATTATATCTTTTATCACCTTTGGTATTGGCGGAATTTTATTCTTCCCTGTTGTTGCACTTGGTTTTGCAATACACTGGGGACTGACGATTATGGCATTATTGCACTGTTTAAGTCAGCCTGATGAACCGTTCCGTTATCCGTTTATTTTTCGAGTGTTTTAATCGCGCTGACAATAGATATAGTTTCTTTTTAGAAAAGGGATGTTTGGACATCCCTTTTTTAATTTATTATGCGATCGCTCTTGGCTGCTTTGTTGGCAGTTGGTGCGATCGCGTTGACTGGAAAAACTTCGCAATTTGCTAATATTATAAAATATACCTCGACCAAGAGACATAACTTATGAGGCATCTTTCTATACTCAAAATATATGCACGTTATTTCTCGTTCCAGACTTGTCGAGTTCTGGGAAAAATATCCTAATGCACAAAACAGTTTGCGTTCATGGTATAAGCTAACAACTTTAGCTGAATGGCAAAACTTTGTTGATTTACGCCAAGTTTTTCCCTCAGCCGATCAAGTTAATAATCTTACAATTTTTAACATTGGCGGTAACAACTATCGACTCATTACGTTAGTAGATTACAATTATCAAAAAGTTTTTATCCGCCATGTTCTCACCCACGCAGAATATGACAAAGAGGACTGGAAAAATGACCCTTGGTACACCTAACACTTACATTGAATTACTGACAAATTTCCCTCCTCGTCCCATCACCGCTGAGTCAGAGTTGCTGGCTACGCAAAAAGTAATCGACTCATTGATTGATAAAAGTGAATTAACACCCGACGAACAAGACTATCTAAATGTTTTAGGTACTCTAGTATATGAGTACGAAGAAAGACATAAACTCATACCTGATATTTATGGTGTCGAGTTACTTAAAGTACTGATAGATGAATTTAGTTTACGCCAAAAAGATTTAGTTTCTATCTTTAAAACCGAGTTTATCGTATCTGAAGTATTAAGCGGTCAACAAAATTTAACAGTCAAGCAGATTCAGGAGCTTGCAAACTTTTTTCACATTTCACCAGCAGCTTTTTTTGAGTCTAAATGAAAAACTTTGTAAGTGCGTAGACGCAACGCGACTTGTCGTAGACATCGCTCGCGTCCATCTTTATTGGCAGTTGGTGCGATCGCTTTAAAGAATTCTCCCCTTAAATAACGCTGACAGAGTATTTGAGGATTTCTGGATCTGGATAATTTTCATCTACCTTCAAATGCATTCAGAATCTATAAGGGTAAGGGTGCATCAAAATCATCAGTAACCGTAAATTCTCCAGCACATAAACCAAACGGACGCATCTTTTTTTCGGTACTTGTAATCGGTTTTAGTTCGGCAATAGGTTTGTCAGCTTGCACAATAATAAAGCTTTCACCTGCTTCAACTTGATTGAGGTATTGCAATGGTTTTTGTTGAAACTCCTCAACTGTGACTCTTTGCATGATTAGTACTTAAGCAATGTTCAAAGGTAATCTTTTACCTGACTTAATTGTAGTGCGTAGACGCAACGCGACTTGTCGTAGACATCGCTTCTCATGGATGTTGGGTTATGCTATCGCTTCACCTAACAATTTATAAGTTATTATTGGGTTTCCCTCGTTCTACTCAACCTACTAACTTTCTTCTGAAAGACATTGACCGTGGTTAGCATAGACACTATAGCCATCAGCAAATTCAAGGGCTGGTTTACCATCAGCATGAAGTCTATTTTCCTCATCAAAAAATAATTTATAGGGACGATCGCAGGCAATACAAACCTTCTCATATCGAAATAAAAGACCACAATATTGAATTAGTTGTTGAAAAACATCCCATTTATTTCTATCGTGATGAAGCTCAATAACTGAAATACAGAAATCAAACATGCACCCCCAAATTGCCCATTCCGCTGGTCTTGTGAGATGCCCTGTAAAGTATGAAAAATCACTAAATCCCAACTCAGGATTATGCTTTTCAAAGTCAGTGAGCAACTGCTGCTCAATACATCTCTCAATACCGTATGGAAAGTAGGAAATTTGGTGATATTCCTGAGTTGAATAGTATGGAAATACGGGAAATTGTATTTGATTTCGCAACCTGATAAAAAGATGTTCATCAAGCTGTTGCTTTAACCCACATTGAATATGATCCACTACTCTTTTAAGAAATTTAATATTTATATTGCGACCTAGGTCATGCCGAAAATTATCAATACGAGTAACGTCTTGAATCGCCACAAAAGGATTACTATAGAACAAAATTTCAGGTTCTGGATAATTACTGATAAAATAGGCAGCCTTAATTACTTCAGTAACTTTATCACGATTAATTGGTTCTTTTGAGATAGCAATTGAGTGCCATTTTTCTCGATATATAGGGATCATTGCCTCTTGAACCGGGGCTAAATTTGTAACGATCTTGTGTCTTGACATGTTCCAAAAAAAGTTAAAACAAGCGAGTACTGATAAAAAATATTGCTTCAGATGATGAATAAAAAATGGGTTAAGACAAAGCCGATAGCAGATGCCTAACCCACAAGTAAATTTGCGAATTATTACCAGTAAAGAAAATAGTTTAGAACTTTAAGCTAAACCAGACTTCAACTCACTTTGCGCTTTATCCAACGCTTCTGGTAACTTACTCGCATCACGTCCCCCAGCTTGCGCTAAATTCGGTCTTCCACCACCACCACCACCGCAAATCTTCGCAATAGCACCAATAAATTTACCGGCAAGAAGTCCTTTTTTATTGACTTCTGGACTAAAAGCTGCTATCAGGCTAACTTTCCCAGCTTCCGGAACCGAACCCAACACCACCGCACCCTTACCCAGTTTTTGCAACAAGCGTTCAGCTGCGGTTTGCAACGAAGCGGCATCAACGTCTTCCATTTGGGCGACGATAATTTTATAATCGCCTACAGATTCAGCTGTTTGTAGCAAGCTGTCAGATTTAGCGATCGCCAATTGTCCTTTCAATATCTCCAACTGCTTTTGAGTATTCTTCAACTCGTTTTGCAGTCCGGTGATTCTCTCTGGAACTTCTTCCGGTTTAACTTTAAAGCGATCGCTTAAATCCTTGACTACTTTATCGCGAACATTCAAATAATCCAGCACCGCTGAACCGGAAACCGCTTCAATTCGCCTTACTCCCGAAGCTACACCAGCCTCAGAAATAATCTTAAAAACGCCAATCTCCGCAGTATTACTTACATGAGTTCCGCCGCACAGTTCCATCGATACACCCGTAAAATCAATCACGCGCACTTCTTCGCCGTATTTTTCGCCGAACATGGCAACAGCACCCCTAGCTTTGGCTTCTGCTAAAGGTAATATTTCGACTTTCGCCGCATGTGCTTCGGCAATCCAAGTATTAACCTGTTCTTCGACTTGCTGAACTTCTTCCGGTGTCAGGGGACGCGGACAGTTAAAGTCAAAGCGCAATCTGTCGAAGGAAACCAAAGAACCAGCTTGAGATATGCCTTCATCGACTAACTTCTTCAAAGCCGCTTGCAGCAGATGTGTAGCAGTATGATTTGCTTGCAGACGACGCCGACAACCCGCGTCTATCTGTGCAGTCACAGAATCTCCTACTCGGATTGTACCGCGTTCGATGCGTCCGAAGTGAACAAAGAAATCAGATTCTTTTTTCACGTCTTCGACTCGAATGACGATACCATCACCGGAGATATAACCGCGATCGCCTATTTGTCCGCCTGACTCAGCATAAAATGGCGTTTTGTCAAGCACTATTTGCACGCTTGTCCCCGCGTCCGCTTCTTCTTGGGAAACTCCACCCACAAGTATGACTTCGACTTTTGCAGTTGCTGTCGGTTGGGTGTAACCCACAAAATCTGTCACATTAATATGTTCGGCTAGCTTGTCGAGAGAACCTTGTACAGTTAAATCGATGGTTTCGTGTGCATCTCTACCGCGTTCTTTTTGGATTTCCATTTCTGCCTCGAATCCAGCAACATCAACTGTAAGGCTGTTTTCCTCAGCAATTTCTTGCGTCAGTTCGAGGGGGAAACCGTAGGTATCATACAAAGTAAAAGCACTTTCCCCGCTAATTTGGGTTTTGCCTTCTTCTTTCAGCTTGGCGATAATTTCCGCAAGCAGTTTTTCCCCTCTTTCCAAAGTTTTCAGGAAGTTGGATTCTTCGCGTTGCAATTCAGCTTTGATGGCGTCTTCGTCTTGGCGCACATTCGGGTAAGCTGATTCGGAAATGCTAATTGCAGTTTCCGCAACTTCTGTAGTAAATTCTCCAGAAATGCCAATTAAGCGTCCGTGACGCACCACGCGACGAATTAAGCGACGCAGCACATAACCGCGTCCCACGTTAGAAGCGCGGATTTCATCGGCTATCATGTGGACGACAGCACGAACGTGATCGCCTATTACTTTCAAAGAGACTTTGGTATTTTCATCGCTGGTTGTGTAATCAATACCAGCAATATCTGCTGCTGTTTTAATTATCGGGAAAATTAAATCGGTTTCGTAGTTGTTAGGAACACGTTGGAGGATTTGCGCCATCCTCTCTAAACCCATCCCGGTGTCGATGTTTTTATTGGCAAGTGGTGTTAAGTTGCCTTCTGCATCGCGGTTATATTGCATGAAGACGAGATTGTAAAACTCGATAAATCGGGTGTCGTCTTCTAAATCAATATTGTCGTCGCCGCGTTCTGGGTGAAAGTCGTAATATATTTCTGAGGAGGGACCACAAGGACCAGTAATACCAGATGCCCAAAAGTTATCATCTGCACCCAGGCGCTTGATTCGCGCTTCGGTGACACCGATTTGATCGCGCCAGATAGCAAAGGCTTCGTCGTCTGATTCAAAAACGCTGACAACGAGGTTTTCTTTTGAGAAGTTAAAGACTTTGGTGGAAATTTCCCAACCCCAAGCGATCGCTTGTTCTTTGAAATAATCACCAAAGCTGAAATTACCCAGCATTTCAAAGAACGTTTGATGCCGATTCGTGCGTCCGACGTTTTCGATATCGTTGGTGCGGATGCATTTTTGGGAAGTTGTCGCACGTTTAAATTCTGGTGTGCGCTGTCCCAAGAATATCGGTTTAAATGGTAGCATCCCCGCGATCGTCAGCAGCACGGTGGGATCTTCTGGCACCAAAGACGCGCTTGGGAGAATCTGGTGTCCGCGTTGAGCGTAAAAGTCGAGAAAAAGAGTGCGAATTTCGCTACCGCTGAGGTACTGGAGATTTGAAGGCATAACTGTTTACAAAAGTTGAGGGACGCTTGGACGCTTAAAAGAAAAGATTTTTATTTCTCCTGGTGTGTGCATATGATAACTACTTTAGTCGTTTCCAACATTTCGCTATGAATAAGCGTATTTGCATAAGTATCTTTATATATTTTTGCATTTCGTTTCAATTTGTCGAAGCGCGATCGCCTGCGTCAGTGCCGTATTACGTAGTGGCACAATCACCTAACTCTGGTAGGATGATCCTTTAAAATCTTTTTCATAAGATTAATCTTGAAAGAATAATCCAAGTCCAAGTACAGAGGTGACTCATGGCGTTGAAATTGAACGTTCCCAACATTGCCTGCGATGATTGTGCAGCAACGATTTCCGAATCTATCCACGTAATGGAACCTGATGCCAAAGTTGAGGTAGATGTCAAAGCCAAAACTGTCACCGTAGAATCCGCAGCTTCGGAAGAGTCTATCAAACAGGCGATTGTTGCGGCTGGTTATCACATAGAAGGTTATCAGTAATGGAATATTAATTATTAATTAATATTTTTCCTCAGGACACTGATGAAGACAATTTTCGTCGCCATCATGTGTCCGCCTCGCAAATTACAAAACTCGCTTTTTTGGTAATTTCAACTTTTGATTTTGATTTATGTATATTTACCGATCAAGCAGCAATTTGTTAAGAAAAATGTGATTTAGTAAAGAAATCCGGAAAAAATAAAACAGATAAATTTAGCTTTTACGTTTTTCGCGTTCATCGATTCCGTGCCTTAGTCTGAAGTCATATAAAGTTACTAATCTTTATAACATATCTCGGTTTTTACGGAGTAATTACGCAGATTGCTACTTGGATGATTCATAAAAATAAGTTATGGAAATATTGGACTTAATGGGTATTTCTTATTTTAAAGTCTAAAGCTTTGATTTTTGGTAATTATTTGGGAGGTTTAACACCAGTAACTGAGAGTAAGCCTCTACCCTAAGAAAGATTTTTCAGTGTTTTTACTGTTTAAAAAAAATAGGTGACAGCTGAAAGTAGGTATCATAAGTTTCAGTTCCTGCAATTGTCGCAATCAAAATATTAAGAGGTTATTAAAAGTTGGCAACTTCTTATATATCTAGTGTTAAGACAATCAAATATTCGGTAATATTCCCTTGCCAAAACAGAAATAGACTCAGTAATAAAAGCAAGTTTTAGCAAGTTGAATCAGGGTTATAGCGTTAAAATTGAATAAGGGCAAAAAGCAAAGCAATGAATATTTCTATTCTGGTCTTTGGAAGTGATAAATTTCTCGCTAGCCTTCCGGATCAGATCCGTGATGCAACCGCTTTTAGTGTAGAAGTTATCGCCAATTTGAATCAGGCGGTGTCGCGCATTCAAAATACGCCACCGGATATAATCTTAGTGCAGGCTAGCCTTAATGCCAGCACGGAATTATGTTGTTGGCTGAAAGACCAGACAAAGCTATCGTGGATATACTGTATTCTCTTTGAAGATCGTCCTGAAATACTCTCTCAAAGAAACTGGGAGTGGGATTTGGAGATGACTTCCACCGCGCTAAAGCAAGGTGCTGATGCTTATATTTGGCAAATTACCGAAGAAAAAAGAGACCAGAAATCAGCGTTGTCTGCTAATAATCGCTTAATATTAGCTCAATTAACGGTAGGTTTGCGAAAAGCGCAAAAATACCGAGATATGATGCAAGAAAATGATGTTTTGTCAGCGATCGCCTTAGCAGATTCACTGACACAAATGAATAATCGCCGTGCTTTAGAATGGGATTTACCCAGACAAATCCAAAAATCACGGAATCAGAATAATCCCTTAAGTTTGATTATTCTCGATGTAGATTTCTTCAAAAAAGTTAACGATACCTACGGACATTTAGTAGGCGATCGCCTTTTACAGTTACTATCTGCAAGACTGCGGAATAATTTACGCTTTCAAGACACAGCCTTCCGCTACGGTGGTGAAGAATTCGTGATTATTCTCGCTAACACCACAGGTGAAGAAGCACTTTTAGTAGCGCGTCGTCTCAATCGCATAGTCAACCAAGAACCATTTAAAATTAACAATCAAGTGACTATCAACCTCACCATTAGCTTGGGTACAGCTTCTTTGCGAGACGAAGATGATGCCAATGGAATGAGTATGCTAGATCGTGCCGATAAATATCTTTTACAAGCCAAAGCCACAGGACGCAACCGTGTCATTAGTAGCAACTACTTATCCCATATGTCACATCTTCAAGTTGTTTCCTCTTAAAGTTAAGAGTCAATGGTCAAGAGTCAACGGTCAAGAGTCAAGAGTCAATGGTCAATAGTCAATGGTCAATAGTTAATGGTCAATAGTCAAGGTATCTTTGGACTATGGACTATGGACTTTTTGACTGTGGACTATGGACTAACTTCTAACTCGGCATTCAGCGCGATCGCTTCTGAACACTCTTTCACCGAAGCGCGTTTTCGCATCGCATCCACCAAAGCTTGATAACTAGACCAATTTTCTTGTAGTAAGTTTTTCGCTTGCAGCAAGCAAAAGCGCTGTTTTTGATCGTAAGCTGATGCAGAAAAACCCAAAGAAGTCAATACACCTGCCAGCTTACTTTTATCATCAGATCCACCCTCAGCATTATCAAACACTAAAGCTTCAGCCGCAATACCCGCCATCCAAACAGTACAATAGCGATCCAACATTTGGGCGGTGATTTTACCTTGTTCGAGTTGCGAAGCTAATTCAGCATCATCAAAAGCAACACCACCTTGTCCTGGTTGTCCTTGCTTCAAAGCTTCCCAAGCTGTCAGAGTATAGCCGCTGATGGGAATACCCAGCAAGTAAGCAGTCAAAAAGTGACCGGCTTCGTGGTGGACAATGCGATCGCGATGTTCCGGTGAAAAACCCGCAATCCAATCTAAAAGCAGAGAACCTCCCTTACCTTGCAAACTGAAAGAATCCAAAGTAGCGATTCCCAAAACAGCGAAAGTAGCGATCGCAGGTACAGCTGGTGACAAATTGACCAAAGGTCCCAGCAGCACCGATAAAGTCATCAAAAAGATAGATATTGCAACTAAATTTAAAGAAGTTTGGCTCATTGTCCTTCTATTTATGAGTAAGCGCGTAATCTTTCTTAATTATGATGCGATCGTTAAACTTTGACTAAGGCAGTTGACAAAACCAACAACCTTAGATTAATATTCTCTATATAATGGAAAATCGTGCGCCCATATATATTCATATTTAGAAACCGCCAAGCACAAATAAACCAGAATTCAGACTTTTGTACAGACGCGATTAATCGCGTCTCTACTGCGCTCCTCCGCTCCTCCGCTCCTCCCCACTCCCCACTCCCCACTCCCCACTCCTAAATTCTTTATTTAGTTGCCTACATATCTCTTAATATCTCTTTTTAATTCGATAATATTGGGGCTTACTTTGGACAAGATGTGTTCTCCAGCTTGTTATGCAAATCTGCCAAAATCCCAATTGTTCAAATCCCTTCAATCCTGATGGCAATAGATATTGCATAAGTTGCGGACAAAGCAACTTTGACAAACTTCTCAGAAACCGCTACCGTGTATTGAGACTATTAGGTGAAGGTGGATTTAGTAGAACTTACGAAGCAGCAGACGCAGACAGATTAAATGCACCTTGCGTCATCAAACAATTTGTCCCACAAGTTCAGGGAACAGGACAACGTATTAAAGCCGCACAATTCTTTCAAGAAGAAGCTTTTCGCTTGTATGAACTCGGAGAAAATCACATCCAAATTCCCAGATTACTTGCATACTTTCAACAAGGTATTAGCTTGTATCTCGTGCAAGAATTTATTATTGGGAAAACACTTTTAGCAGAAGTTCAGCAACAACTCTTTAACGAAGAACAAATTCGCCAAATTTTACTTGATTTATTACCAGTTTTGGAATTTGTTCACTCGCGTAACGTCATTCATCGCGACATTAAACCAGAAAACATCATCCGTCGTGAAAGTGATGGAAGACTCGTATTAATTGACTTTGGTGGTGCGAAACAAGTAACACAAACCAGTTTAGTTAGACAAGCTACAGTAATTTATACAATAGGTTATGCACCAAACGAGCAAATGGCTGGATTTGCTTGTCACGCAAGCGATTTGTACTCATTAGGCGTCACATGCGTGCGACTTTTAACGCAATCATTACCGCTTCTAGACGATTATGGACAGATTCAAGATAATCTTTATGATGCCATGAATGGGCAGTGGATGTGGCGATCGCGTTTGCAAGAAAAAGGCATCTTTATCAGCGAAGAATTTGGGCAAATTCTGGATAAATTGCTGAAACACTTAGCCAGTGAAAGATATCAATCAGCAGCAGAAGTTCTGAAAGATTTGAAGTCACCCCAAATCAACTTGAGAGAAAATACAGCACCAACAATATTAGCTACTTCTCAACCGACATCACCACCACAAACGCAAATCATCTCATCATTGCCCACCTTATCAGAATTTCAATTTGAAGTCGTCACAGTAGATAAAAAAGGTAAAGAAATTAGCCGCAACCGTCAAAGTGCAAACTACTTAGTAGAAGACTTTGGTAAAGTCATCAAATTAGAAATGGTATCAATTCCCGGTGGAACTTTTATGATGGGTTCCCCAGAATTTGAAGGAGATGCAGACGAACATCCACAACATCAAGTCACCGTTGCACCTTTTTTTATGGGAAAATATCCCGTAACTCAAGCACAATGGAGAGCAGTAGCAGCATTACCCAAAGTCAAACAATCTTTGAATCCTCATCCATCCAAATTTAAAGGTATAAATAGACCAGTTGAAAATGTATCTTGGCACGAAGCGGTAGAATTTTGTTTTCGGCTAAGAGAACAAACCGGACGTAACTATCGTTTACCCAGCGAAGCTGAATGGGAGTATGCTTGTAGGGCAGGAACAACTACACCCTACCACTTTGGCAAAACAGTCACCCCAGAATTAGCAAACTGCGGTGGTAGCGATTCCTACGCTTTGGATGCAAAAAGCAAATTCCGCAGAGAAACTACTGATGTCGGTAGTTTTCAACTTGCCAACGCCTTTGGATTGTACGACATGCACGGCTTAGTTTGGGAATGGTGTGCTGACCCCTGGCACAAAAATTATGAAGTAGCACCCACAGATGGCAGCGTTTGGGAACTTGGCGGAGATGAACATCGTCGGGTATTGCGCGGTGGTTCTTGGAGCTTTAGTCCGGAACTTTGCCGCAGTGCCAGTCGCAGCTGGAATGAAGCAGTTGGCGGATTGAGAATATGTGGCTTTCGGGTTGTGTTTTCTTAGTGCCGTTGAATTTGTATTGGGAAAGGTATTGACTGCGATTCAAAAATAGGTTATTATAATCTTGATAAGGAAGAACTATCATAAAATAATTGCGGAAAAACCGTCTATCATGCAATAGGCGGTTTTGTTGTGTAAAATCATGTCCTTTAATCACATATATATGTAGAGACGTTCCGCCGGAACGTCTCTACGACACCTGTTAATAAAGATGGACATGATATAAAATCCCGAATCGTTTCTTTGTTTAGCGTCGAATAAAACCAAAACTGCAAACAGGAAAATTTCATGAAGCGGTTATTCAGGTTTTTCAAACCAAGCAAAAACCAACCATTGCTGAATCTGGTTATTATTGGGTTTCTTTCGGTTTTGTTTTTAGCAAATTTGATATTTAAAATATTTAGTTTTGTATTTCCTTCGTTCAACGCGATCGCTGTAGCGTTATTCTTGTTGATTCCGTTTTTACTTATAGTTAATGGGTTTTTCTTTCGCAGATGGTGGCTAAAACTGATAAATTTTTGGATATTTTTATTACCAAGTTTGCTTTCTGTGTGGATTTTCAATAACGCTACTATAATCTTTTTGTTAATTGGTATTTATCAGCCAGAGCAAGAAATTAAATTTAAATCTTATAATATTGTCGTTTATAAAAGTCCTGTATGGTTAGATACAGATGCAGAGCGGGGATTTGTCTTGAAACAAGAAAAGATTATCTTTCCCGGAATTAAGTTAGCAAAACCAATTTATGAGAATAAAAATCATTACTTAGATAAGATAGAAAATTATCAATTAATCGGTCGAGATAAAGTAATTTTAGATTTTGTTTATTATGATGTGGGTAAAAAAAGAAAGCGTAAGGAGTCGAAAGAATTTCAAGTAAAAGATTTTCTTTATTTTTAATTTCGTAGTAAGCGCTTCAGCGCTTTATTTAGCGTTGAAGCGCTTATTACGGTTTAAACCAATTTCAAATCGGCGTACTCTGCCAATAAATCATCAGAGGTGAGAGTGTCACCTTCAGCTTGCGGAGTCCAGAGAACTTCAATCGCCAGAAGTTTATCGCTGGGGATACTACCAATTTGGCGCAAAGCTTGACGCAAGTCGTCAACGTTGTTGACTGCTGGAATTTCAAACTTACCTAATGTTGCCGCTAGTAGGGTGACAATGATATATTCTCCAGGACCTTGGGTAATTAGGTCGGTTGGGTTGTCAACATCAGCACCAGGTAAAGCATTCTTAGGAGTGGCTTCTTTTAGCTGGTTGTTAACGTTAGAAAGAGTTTCTTCGGTAAATTTGCTGCGTTCTGCTAGTGCCAAACGGTTAAACTGAGCTTCGGCTGAATTTAAACGCGCTTGCTGTGTACCACCACCTGCATATACCCAGTATTCTGGATGGCGTAGCAAAGCGAGGCTGGCTTCTTGCAAAATTTCCGCTCTACCCTCTGGAGAGTTGGTGTCAGCTGTTTCGGCAATTCGGTTGAGTTCGGGTTGCAAGTCACGAGCTTGTGCTAACATACCTACTTGCAGACGAGTCACAGAAACATTAGAATTGCTGCTGTAACCTGTATCTTCTGCGGTTTCGCCACTGGTAGCGCGACGGAAAGCTTGTACCGTGAAGTTAGCGATCGCCAAGAAGATTAAGATGGTAAACAAACCACCAAATCCTCCCCCAATACCAAAGAAGGGAAACAAGAAAGGAAACCCAAATCCACCACCAGGATAGTATCCTCCTCCGTAGCCACCTCCGTAGCCACCGCCGTATCCCCCTCCGTATCCACCGGGAGGTGCATAGGTACGGCTAGAAGGCGCTCTGAAGGAACCACCGCCAATTCTACCACCACTGCGGGCGGCTAATGCTTGATCTGCGTGACTCAGTGCCAAAGTAAACACTAAGCTGAGGACAAACAAAGTTTTTAATAGCGGTTTGATGGCTTGTTGTAGTTGTTTACGCATAACACAGTCACTTGAAAACGTTATTACTTATGATTTCTCCTAGTACTGGTAGGAGTAAGTGTATAGATGACACTCCTAACAGAACCGAGCTTTCGTTTTTGATATTTACTAGCTCTGTGTAAGATTCATCTATCGCTATACCTTTAATTTACCGCTGATTATTCTCGGCGTGCCGCACTCGCAGGGGGGATTTCTGGAGTAGATAACCGTACAACTAATTATCCCCACCAGAAGAGTGCGATCGCCTACCAATCAGAAAAACTTATCACCGCACCCAGCTGGGATAACTTTGTCAAACTTCAGTTTAGGATTGCAATTTTTTTTAAGGTTATCAAAATAATCTTCTATGGATGGTTGTAGATATTTTTGGTTATCATCGACTGTATAGGACTAGTGAACACTTTCGCTTTTATGCCGCTTTGTGTATTGCGGTAAAGTCGCGATCGCCTTTTTAACTTTAATTAAACGACACCTACTCCACACACACCACGCTTGGGGCGCATTTAAATGTTCTTCACTATCGCCACGATTCAAAGCATTATCGGCATTTTGGCATCACATTATGGCTGTATTTAGGATAAACTATTTCTAGGAGATAGACTTAGCAATCTCTAGACTCTTATTATGCTCCGGTCGTTTTTTTCTAATTGCTACTTAATAATTATTGTTAATTTTTTGTACCAAATATAAATAAAAATAATTTTGATTCAAAAATAATTAAATTATTTTTGAGGATACTCAGCAAAATAGAGCGCAAACTATGATTTGTGAAATTAATTGTCTGACATCATCTCATTGATTACAAACGAGAAAAAATACTGATTATTAAAGGTTGCCGACTAAAAAATTAGTGATAAAAACTGCACTAATAACATCTACTAAAAGTACATACTTATCTTCAGTCCGCAGAATGAATAATTAAGAAGTTTAGACGAAGTTTTCATGGAACAAATATCACAAATTGATGCAAAAATCCAAGACAAAACAGCCTCTCCTGACATCTTAGTAATATCGCGCACCTTCTTGCCGAACCAGGGTGGAATAGGAGAATATATCTATAATCGCTGTCTGCAAGACCCAGAAAGGGTAATTGTTTTAGCAAGTAGTTGCTCTGGAGACAAAGCATTCGATCGCGATCAACAGTTTCCCGTGTATCGCTGGTCAAATCCGAGATTTTGGCGTAGTGGTTTTGTTGAGAATAATATAAAGCATATTCTCAATCTGGTCTGGTCATTTGTGTTAGCCGTGCAACTTTATTTTCGCTATCGTTACCGCTACATAGAGTGGGGTCACGGCTACAACTTTCTGGCGGTGTTAGTATTAAGCTATTTATTACCTATTCGTTTTTTTATCTACTTACATGGCAATGATATTGTTCATGTTTTACGCAATCCCTTGTGGCGTATTCTATTCGCATTAACACTGATACGATCTGAAGGAATTGTTTGTAAAAGTTCGTTTATAAAAGATTACCTAAAAGCTAATTTCCGATTTAATACTCCTACCCACATTATTAATCCTATCCTCAGACCGGAAAAATTTGCCGTCGCAACCAGCGTTGATAGTCTTGATAATTTACGTGTTCGCGTCCGTGAAGCGTACAATATTCCGGAAACATCTGTAGTTATTCTCTCGGTAGGACAACTTGAGAAGTGTAAAGGGTTCGACAAAGTGATTGAAAACTTAACACTACTGCTGACTCAGGGGATAGATGTTCACTATATACTTTGTGGGCAAGGTGCTTGTGAATTAGAACTGAAATCTTTAGCACGTCGCTTGCGAGTAGATAAACGGGTACACTTTGCCGGATATGTAAGCGATCGCGAATTAGCCGGCTACTATGCAGCTTGTGATTTATTTGCTATGCTGACTTTGTTTGACACTAAATCAGCTAGTATAGAGGGTTTTGATGCAGTTTACTTAGAAGCGGGTTACTTCGGTAAGCCTGTAATTGCTTCTTGTTTAGGCGGTGTCATAGATGCAATTCGCCATGAAGAAAATGGCATCCTAGTTAATCCGAATTCTGGCTGTGAAATTTTTCAAGCTTTCAGTCGCTTGTGTAAAGACCAGCAGCTACGTGAAAAACTAGGTCGCATCGGAAAAGAACTAGCCAAACGCAAAACCCTTCACCGCACGCTTTACGCTTCAAGAGTTAGTTGATAGTTGATAGTCGATAGTCGATAGTTGATAGTTGATAGTTGATAGTTGATAGTCGATAGTTGATAGTTGATAGTTGATAGTTGACTCTTGAAGAGAAAGAAAGGGGTTAATGGTAAAAATTATTACCAATTACCAATTACCAATTACCAATTACCAATTACCAATTACCAATTACCAATTACCAATTACCAATTACCATTGACTCCTGACTCATCCACCCCCGACAATCGTGACTACTTCAAGGCGATCGCCTTGCTGTATTTTTGTGTCAGACCAAAACTGACGGTGTAAAATTTCCCCGTTATACTCCACCGCTATTAAACGGAGATTAAAACCATTATCTTGGAGTATATCGGGTAAAGGTGTTTGGGATGAGCAAGTACGAGTTTCCCCGTTTATAGAAAGCGTAATTTGGTCAGACATAAGCTTGGAATTATTTTACGCATTTGCTTTAACGCGATAAAGTTGAGAGAGGAAATATTGTGTGACTAAAGTAGGTTGTTCGGCTTCCATAAGCGATCGCACTACCGCTACACGTTGGGCACCTGCGTCAATCACCTCGTTGATATTATTTGGGTCGATTCCCCCAATCGCAAACCAAGGTATCGGACAATTTTTCGCCGCATAACTCACATATTCTACGCCAGTTGCTGCTTTACCCACTTTCGTGGGAGTTTCATAAACTGGTCCAACACCAATATAATCTGCTCCATCGGCAATCGCCCCTTGCATTTCTTTTGAATTTGTGGTAGAACGACCTATCAAGCGCTGCGGTCCGAGTAATTGACGAGCAATGGCGATCGGCATATCTTGCTGTCCGAGATGTACCCCATCTGCATCTACTGCCAAAGCCAAATCTACTCGGTCATTCATGATGAAAAGAGCGCCATAGCTGTGACATAGCTGCCGCAACTTCATAGCTTGTTCTAGACGCACAGTATCATCAGCGGTTTTATCGCGGTACTGTAAAAGCGTTAATCCACCTTTAAGGGCAGCTTCAACGGTTGACAATAAATTTTCGCTTTGGGAGGTGACAAGATAAAGACGCGATCGCAACAGCAATTGATGGCGCTGATAACCTAATAAAGTACTTTCCAGGGTATAAACCCGATAGCGCATCTGCTTAAAAGCTTTCCCCATATTCGGATGAGTAAGCTTGCCGTATTCTTCCAGCACCCGCATTGCTTCTTGTACGCGACCGAAGTTAGCTTGCAATAACGATTTGATATTGGCGCGTTGTTCTTCCTGAGGATGACTTAACTCAGTACCAGCATCGCCTAGTGTATCCCGTGCCGCCCGCATTTGAGGCGTATGCCAATTAGCTATCTCTTGTCGTAAATGCTTACATTCAAGAGCTAATTGGGCATTATTTAAGCCAAAGCGACACCATTCTTCGATTATTCGCAAGCCTTCACGAGCGCGATCTAAATTTGCGTCTAAAATGCGGTAAATAACATGCTGTATCTGCTCTGTTTGGCTGTATGGCTCGACCATTACAACAACCCCATTAGTGCTTTCATCGTCACAGCCAGCCTCTTTCATATTTGCAATCTTTTTCGCATCGAAGTTGGTTATTTATTAGGGATTACGGATTGGGAATAGAAAACGCGGTAATAGGTAATGGGCACGCTCGATTGGGGGCAATGGGAAAGGGGAATAAAAAGAAGTTTCAGAATTTCACTTGGACGATGCCCGATGCCCGATGCCCGATGCCCGATGCCCGATGCCCCAGTCCTTCATAACTTTGTATTAAAAGTAGCCAATAGGTCAATATCTGGGTAATATTATCGACATACTAGCCGTTGTCTGAGTATAAAAAATTAATCTTGGTTGTAAGGAGTGCTCTAAATTGATTTCCCCCCTAGTGTTTTCTAACTATCGTAAAGCAGATATGCTGCCATCCAAGGCGATCGCTTTTGATGTCAAACCAGGTTCTTGCTTGAAATTAGCAATACTTTTGGTTGTTCGTTCCTCTACTTTTTGTTTTACCCTTGGCGTAGGTGTGGTAACTACAGCATTGTTGGGTATTGCCGACACCGCCATAGCTCAAAGAGAAGCACCAAATCAGATGCCTATGGGTGAAAAAACAATGTCTCAGGTTAATGTGCTGTTTGTCAACCCAAGTGTCGGAAATGACAAACTAGGCAATGGTGGTGAACGTACCCCCTTAAAAACAATTACCCAAGCGCTGCAACTAGCCAAACCCAATACTGTAATTATGCTCTCTAAAGGTACCTACAGCACCCAAACCGGAGAGATATTTCCTTTAATTCTTAAAAGAGGAGTGTCAATTCAAGGAGAGAGGCACAACCTAGGACGCGATCTGGAAATTCAGGGGGGTGGTGATTACCTCAGTCGCAGCTTTGGCGGACAAAATGCCACAATTGTCGGAGCAAACCAAGCCCGATTAACTGGGGTGACTGTGACGAACCCCAATCGCCGTGGTTACGGCTTGTGGATTGAATCGAGCAACCCTGTAATCGTCGAAAATACTTTTACGGGTAACACACAAGATGGCATTTCTGTCAATGGAAGCAGTGCGCCCATTATCAGCAAAAATTACTTTTATCGCAATGGAGCGAATGGAATCACCATTGATGGTAATTCGAGTCCGCAAGTGCGAGAAAATGTTTTTGAACAAACGGGTTTTGGGATTAATATTGCCAAAAATGCCACGCCAATGATAGTAGGCAATCAAATTAAGGACAACAGAGCGGGAATTGTTGTGCAGGCTAATGCTCGCCCAATTTTACGGAATAATGTAATTGAGGGCAGTAAAGAAGATGGGTTAGTAGCGATCGCACAGGCTTTGCCAGATTTAGGTAATGCATCCGAACCCGGTGGTAATCAGTTTCGCAATAATGCTCGTTATGACATTAACGCGCTTGCCGCAAAACAAGTAATTACAGCGGCTGGAAATAATTTGGTCAGCGATCGCATCGCCGGTAAGATAGATATGCAAGGTGCAAGTGCCATCGCTTCATTACCCAACAATTCAGCACCTCTAACTTCAGTAAATCGAGAAATCACCTTCAATGCACCCGGAGTATCCGAAACTCCTAAATTAAAACCGTCATCACCGAGAAACAATATTCCTTCGACGGGATTGAATCCGCAACTACTGCCACTACAAAGCGCCAATTCTCCGCTTTCCGTGGCTTCTACAAATCAACAGCAACCTATCTCTAAACTTGCCAGCTTCCCTACTCCTAGCAGCTTACCAGGGTATCGGGAATCAGTTAGAGCGCCATCTCCAATCGCTACTAACGCAGTGGCGCCACAGTTGAATTATGTGCGAGTCGATTCCAACACAATTGAGTTTAACGCACCGCAAACGACATCCCCACCATTAGAAGCGATAGCACCTGAAAACTCAACAACAATGTATCGCGGTCAATCGCCTTTGTCTATGGGCGTTAGCCAAACCGGTTTGCGTTATCGGGTAATGGTGGAAATAGCAAACCAAAGCGACCAAGAAAGAGTGCGATTTATTGCACCGGGTGCTTTCGCTACGGTTTGGCAAGGTAGAGGAGTCATGCAAGCAGGAGTTTTTAGCAGTCGCTATAATGCCAACGAAATGCTGAAACTTCTCAACAGAAACGGTTTGAGAGGAATGATTTCGCCGACAAATTAAGTTTGTATTATTGTTTGGGCGATCGCTCCGCCAACAAAAGGGGCGATCGCCATGTTTCTATCGATGATTCTTAATTATGAGATAACAAGGTTGGTTCAGGCGATCGCCCTTTTTCTATATTCTGCTCTCACTAGCGTCTATGTCCTAAAATTGAAAAAACTGATAGCTGTGCGGCAAATATGGACAGGATATCAATTAACTCTCAAATCCACTTCGGTAAGCCTTGCATAGCAGGTACGCGCATCACTGTGCAAAGCATTCTTGAACTGCTCAATGAAGGGCTTTCTTTTAAAGAAATTATTCAAGATTACTATCCCAATCTTCAAGTTGAGGACATCCAAGCTTGTTTACAGTATGCCATTGCACTAGTGGCGGCTGAAGACATTCATTTGGCATCAGCTTAATGCGTGAAACTTCTTCTTGACCAAGATGTGTATGCTGTGACTGCAAAGTTTTTGATAGATGCTGGACACGATGTAGTTCTTGTAGGGATGATTGGTTTAGAGCAAGCTAGTGATGAAGAAATACTCAGATTAGCGCAGTCAGAAAATAGAGTTCTTATCACGCGAGACAGAGACTACGGAAATCTTGTTTTTGTGAAAGCAATGGGAACTGGTGTTATTTATCTTCGAGTTCTACCTAAGACTGTGAAAGCTGTTCACAACGAACTAGCACGAGTTCTACAAATTTATTCTGAAACAGAACTTATAGGAGGGTTTTTGGTTGTGGAACCGGATGGACATCGGTTTAGAAAACTACCTTCAAACGAAAGTTAAATCAGCCTGATTTTAGAGAGGAAACGATCGCTCTTTTTTTCGTGATTCTTAATCAAGTTGAGAAACAGGCGATCGCCTCTTTTTTATATTCTGCGAACCCTCACTTAGTCTGAGGTCGTAGTCTTTCTAGTTCAGCCCGTTGTCTTTCTAGTTCAGCCCGTTGTAGTCTTTCTAGTTCAGCCCTTTGAGCGGGAGTTAAAACAGCTTCCATTTGTTGTCGCAATCGTACGAAGATTTGCTGCAATTGAGTGACCTGTTGTGGAGTAAACTTTATAGCAGCAATAGCTTCATAACTAGACTTACCAGCTGACAGCGCTGCTTTGATTTGTGCGTTTTGCTCTTTTGTCAGCACTTGCTCAATTTGCTTACGGACGTTAGCACGAATTTGCTCAATTTGAGTTTTTTGTTGTTGTGTAAGTGAAATGCTTGGTACAAGTAAAGTAGGGGAAATTGTTGGACTTCCTATCTCAGCAGCTGTTCGGATTCTAGCAATAGTTTCCCTTAAGTTTTCATTTGGACGTGTAATTCCTAAGAAAAAGTTGTCATTTGCTATTGGTACAGGTGAAGTAGGGGAAATTGTCGGTTTTGCTATTGGGGTGGGAGGGGGAGTATTAGTAGCAATAGAAACTGGATTGAAAGAAAATTCGCCAATTAACGAAGAAGACTCCCAAGGTCTTTGCTTCTTATTTGTTTCTTCAAATACACCTTGCCGAACTTTTTTAAATAATTGTTCTATAGTAATATTTGGAATTTTAATATATTTTAATAAATAAGAAGTAAAAGTACCATTTTTACTTTCTCCATCAGATGCAACTCCTCCTGGTGCAGTAGCAAAAGCAATATAAAAACCTGACGCTGTTTGTATAGGAGCTAAACCTCCTGCGGCAGTGCTTCTCTTCCATCTTCTGCTAAATGGATTATTACGACAAGCATCTAAAATAATGATATTGGCATCTGTTTTTGAGTCTTCCATTATATTTTGTACTTTCCCAACTGGAAGAGCTTCATAACCAACATCTTTCTCTGTAATCAGTTTGGCATCTGTCGGAACTAAATAGTTTTCTCCATCGACTTGAAGTCCATGCCCTGCATAGTAAAACATTCCGACACTACCTTGAGCTAATTTAGAATTAAATTTCTCTAATGCAATCTCCATTTGTTTTTTATCAGCATCTAAAACTTTGATTACATCAAAACCAAGCTCTCCCAAAACTTTACTCATATCTTCAGCATCATTTCTCGGATTATTTAATTCCATTCCTGGTAAATAATGACTGTTACCAATAACTAATGCCACACGTTTTTGGCTGGCAACAGCTAGTAATTTTTGAGCAGGAGGGAGAATTTGAGATTGCGCTTGGTTAGTTGGTACAAAGAATATATAAAAGGTTAATGGTGTTAGTATAATAGCGCCGATGGGTAAAAGCGATTTATAAGAAAACATAGAGTAACTGTGTATAAATCGTAAATTAATTTAAATGAGCTAGATAACAAGTATTTTAGTATGCTATCCGCTTGTTTAACTAATGAAACACCAGAATAGGGTCTCTGTCTGTTTCTACATAGACATGATACTTGAGGGCATCAAAAAACTAATCGACGCACTTCGGGGCAACCTTAAGAGGATTAAAGGCTATTCTAGAATTAGTTTTTTAATTGATAAGATATAAAGACTTTCTTTAAATATTTTCAACCCTCCGTTTCTTGTTGGTTGTAACGGTGTAGCGGCTTTTCACTCCTGATTGCTTTGAGTTTTGATGTGAACAACTCAGAGCGATCGCTTTTTTCTGGGGTGAATTGTCCAATTGGTGGATGATTGGCAGCAGGTAAACACAATGTCTGTTGGTTCAAAGAAGATGTTTGGCTTGAAGCATAAGATGCCTGATGCCCAAGCGAATATTTAGACACTCCTGTTGTGGAAGATGGCAAAAGGTTCTTATCTTTTGTACTTCCGAATGTTTGTTCTTGTAATAACTTTTCTTCACCGATCGCTTGTATAGACTTATTGTTGCGTTTATACCCATTATTGACGCTTGCAGCAGTCGCTGAATTGTCAGTTAGAGAATTTGCGGTTGGTGGTAATTTAGGAGTATTTTCTTTAGTCTCAGATATAAACGGTGAAGTTAGGGAAGTTAAGCTTTCCGGAAATTTGCTGCAAATCAAACGTTCAAATTCCATGTTGAAATGAAAAATCGCCTGCCCGCGTCGCTGCCAAAATGTTAAGATTTGCTGAACTGAAAACGCTTTATAACGACCTTGATACAGTGCTTCAATCACTGCTAAGTGTAGCCAATTAACTGGGTACTGACTTTGCCAACGGTTAACTAACTCACTGGCATTGTACCCACTGAGGTCAAAACTATAGTGAATTAATAAAGCGGCTGCCAAGTCGAGCCACTCGTGTGCTGGGGTTTGGGAGTCACCCTTCATATACTCCCCCTCAAAGGGTTGAGCGCTGTGCCGCCCGGTTGAGTGATGTGGTGTGGCAGAGGTGTCCAGGGTTGGTGTGAGCATCTGGCTATCAGCTTCTGGCAAGAGGTATAAAGTTTCAACCCATGCATATAGCCTCGAAGTGCTTTTAGCTACAGGGTAAGTTAACAAGTGCTTTTAAGTTTGTAGGAAGTGTTTTTTATTCTACTTGTCAACTGCTTTCATTTGAAACGATATACGGTGATTTTATCGGAGAATATTTTTTGATAGCGACTAATGCTTGGTAAACCATTGCTGCTACTTCGGCGCGTGTGGCAAAGCGAGAAGGCTCGATTTGCTTGGGGTTTGGGTAATTAACTACGATTTTTTGTTGTGTGGCAGTTGCAACTGCTGTACGGGCATAATCAAGAATGGTATTACGGTCACTGTAGCAGAGTAAGGCATCTTTATCAGCCGGTGGCAGCTTCAGTCCGTTAACTAGAGAGACAATCACTTGTAGTCGCTGGACATTTTGATGCGGACCGAAAGTGCGATCGCTTTTTCCACCAACAAAACCACCCATAGCCGCGATTTGAATCGCATTATAAGCCCAAAAATCCTTGGGTACGTCAATAAAATCCGGTGCTGGGCGTCTGGGTACGGGATTAAATGCTGCCGCTACTAAAGCTGCATAATCGGCGCGAGTCATCGGCTTATCTGGGGCAAAAGTCCCATCACTCAAGCTGTTAATCAAATTCTTGCTTGCCAATGCTTCGACAAAATCCGCTGCCCAATGTCCAGCCAAATCGGAAATAAGAGCGATAAACTCGACTGATCCCTTCACCTGTGCCGGATTCAACTGATTACCTACTAATACTAGTTTTTGTGAGGTGGCATTATTTAAATCAAATTGACCGTTATCGCGAAAAATATTTTCGCCATTGTCTTGTTTATTACCGAAATTTGGATTTGCATTACCGTTGACTAACACTCCACCTTGGGTATTATTGGCAATTAGATTCTGACGCAGCACCGGTTGCGCTTGTCGAGAAAGAGCGATCGCTGTCCGATTTTCTATGAGTTTGTTCTTTACAAGCATTGGGGCAGCAGAATCACTAATCGCGATGCCAATAACATTTTTCTGAAAAATATTCCGCAGCACTTCCCCTTTGCTATTACCAGCCATCACCAAGCCACTGACAGCGTTTTTCACAAACACATTATCTAGAATTGCTGGTTTGGCACTCCCCGTCACAAACAAAGCTTCCCGACCGCATTTGGCAAAAGTATTATTAACCAAAGAGGGTGCCGTCGATTCAATCCAAACACCAGTGCCTTTTGCGCTTAAATTCGCCACAGTCACACCCATGACAGTAGCCTCACCTAGCAATAGCAGCGTGATATTTTGCCATCCAAAGCTTTGGCTTTGATATGCACCACTCCCCTCAATTACAATTCCTCGACCTTTAGTGCCTTCGTTACCCACCACCAGCACCCCATCGGGGATCAATAGCGGAAACACCTCTCCAGTCAGAGAATTGTAGTTTCCCGGAGCCAGTTGAATAATTGTAGATTTTGTGCTTACTTTTAAAGCACGGCTAATGGTTTTAAACGGACTGAACTTGGAGTCACCTGGATTTTTATCATTCCCAGTTGCAGGATTAACGTAAAGTGTTTTAACAACAGTCGAGTTCACCATATAGTTATACCGTTTCGCTTTAAGGTTGATACAAATAGACCGCAGGGGGCAGGGGGCAGAAAGCAGGGGAAAAGAGAATGATTTGTATCATACTTGAGCGTGAAATGGTGTTAGTAGTCAAGGGTCAAAAGTCAACAGTCAACAGTTAAGCTTGAAGTTTCGTGTTCTGAACTCGGAGTTTCATGTTCTGAACTCGAAGTTTCGTGTTCAGAACTCGAAGTTTCGTGTTCGGAACTCGGAGTTTCATGTTCTGAACTCGAAGTTTCATGTTCTGAACTCGAAGTTTCATGTTCGGAACTCGGAGTTTCATGTTCTGAACTCGAAGTTTCGTGTTCTGAACTCGAAGTTTCATGTTCGGAACTCGGAGTTTCATGTTCTGAACTCGAAGTTTCGTGTTCAGAACTCGGAGTTTCATGTTCTGAACTCGAAGTTTCATGTTCAGAACTCGGAGTTTCATGTTCTGAACTCGAAGTTTCACGTTCTGAACTCGAAGTTTCATGTTCGGAACTCGAAGTTTGGTGCTACTCCCTTCCCGCTACAAAATTACCTATCTTCTTTTTCTTCCTCCTTCTCCTTCGGAGACGCTACGCGAACGCGTCCTTCGCGTCTTTGCGGTTCGTTAAATAGGTATTCTTCAAGCGGGAAGGGAGTAATAAAGCTCAAATTCTCCTTTCATCCCCCACTTCCCCACTCCCCACTCCCCACTCCCCCACTCCCCCACCTCCCAATCTCTGTAAATTCGTTGCATTTTGAAAATATTGAATTAATATCTTTTAATGTCCAATTCAGCAATCAGGCGATTTTAACGATGATTGAAGTTGATGGTCTGAGTAAAATATACGGCTCAACGACAGCAATAAGTAATGTTAGTTTTAACGTAGAACAAGGGGAGATTTTAGGGTTCTTGGGACCCAATGGTGCTGGTAAAACTACAACCATGCGAATTTTAGCTGGTTATTTACCCGCGACGAGTGGGACAGTGAGAATTGCTGGCTACGATGTCCATGAAAATTCTCTCTTAGTACGGCAACGAATTGGCTATTTACCGGAAACACCACCGTTATATCCAGAAATGACGGTTGAAGGCTTTTTGTATTTTGTGACGCGGATTAAAGGAGTACCGGCAGGCGATCGCACTACCAAGGTTAGAGCAGCAATCGAACGCTGTAACTTAGAAGATAAGCGTAATGTAATTATTCGCAAACTTTCTAAGGGATATCGTCAAAGAGTTGGCATTGCTCAGGCGATCGTTCACGATCCACCAGCTATCATTCTAGATGAACCTACTGTTGGTCTCGATCCCCGGCAAATCATTGATGTGCGGAATTTAATTAAAAGTCTCGCAGGTACTCACACCATTATTCTCTCTACGCACATTTTGCCAGAAGTGAGCATGACCTGTAACCGCGTAGCCATCATTAATCGCGGGAAAGTAGTAGCAACTAATACCCCAGAAAATCTGATGACGCAGTTGACAGGTGGTTCTGGATATGAATTGGAAATTGCTGGAGAACCTGCCTTAGCCAAACAGGTATTGCAAAACTTAGCTGGTGTAAGTTTGGTAGAATCAATGCCGAGCGGAATGCACGGTCATACCCCAATTGCGGATAATCGAGGTTATTTGCGGGTAATATCGCAACCAGGCAGCGAACCAGGACATGAAATTGTCATGGCACTGGTGCGTGCGGGATTCGGTTTATATGAAATGCGACGTGTTAGCGCTACTTTAGAAGATGTGTTCTTGCAACTGACTACAGAAGAAAGAAATTTGCCATCTGAGGTAGAGGATGAAGCCAAAGAAGGAGAAGCAGCGTAAATGGGTGTAGTGCTGAGTAATATTATTGCCATTTATCGCCGCGAGTTACAAAGTTATTTTGTATCGCCTTTAGCTTATGCGATCGCCAGTATTTTTTGGCTGTTGTCTGGATTGTTCTTAATCTTGATTTTGCTAGGACCCGAAGGTATCTTACCAACAGTTGCCGCCTTAGATTTACAAGGGCAACAAATCGGGGTGCCAGTACCACCAATTGATGTACCCTACGAATTTGTCAGGGCATTTTTAGATCGTATGGGGTGGCTGTTGCTGTTCGTGCTGCCAATTCTTTCAATGGGACTCTATGCCGAAGAACGCAAACGCGGCACTTTGGAACTTTTAGCGACATCACCAATAACTAATTGGGCAGTAGCTGTAGGTAAGTTATTGGGGGTGTTGACATTTTTTACAACAATGGTAGCACCACTACTGGTGTTTGAAGCGATCGCCTTAAGTGGATCGACTCCACCAATTTCGCCAACAATTCCATTATTAGGTCATCTAGCATTAATCTTACTAGCAGCGGCAATATTATCTATAGGGATGTTTATTTCCTCTTTAACAGACAGCACAATTCTATCTGCCGTCCTCACATTCGCAGTGATTTTATTGCTGTTGTTTGTAGATTTAATCGCCAAAAATATTGGCGGTTTCGCGGGAGAAGCTTTAAGTCATCTCTCCTTACTCAAACATTACAACACCCTAGTACAAGGAATCTTCGACACCAGCAGCTTGATATTATTTGCTAGTTACATTATCTTAGGCATCTTCCTCACAGCACAATCAATTGATGCATTGCGATTTCAGCGTCAATAGTCAATAGTCAAAAGTCCAGAGTCAAGAGTCAAAAGTCAAAAAGTCCATAGTCTAAAGTCCACAGTCAAAAAGTCCATAGTCCAAAGATACCTTGACCATTGACCATTGACCGTTAACCATTGACCATTGACCATTGACCATTGACCATTGACCATTGACCATTGACTTTTGACTTTTGACCCTTGACTAATAATTATGAAAAACATCGCAAAACGAAGACTTTGGAAATATCTATTTTGGTTCGGTCCATTTTTACTTGTTGCCGGCTTAACAGCGGGGTTAGTATCGCAAAAGTGGGGAGTGATTCCATTAGCATTTTTGATTCCGGGAATTGTCATCATCGGCTTTTGGTTAATCTGGCAAACTCAACGAACTAACTGGTGGGGACGTCGATCTACCCAAGCTGGTACAAATGCTTTAGTTGCGACTCTTGCAGTATTGGCGATTTTGGGTTTAATTAATTTCATAGGCACTCGCTACCACCTGCGGACAGATTTAACTGATACTCAGTTATTTACCCTTGCGCCACAATCACGAGAATTGGTACAGTCTTTACAAAAGCCTGCAAAAGTATGGGTGTTTGATGTGAATCGAAATCCCCAAGATTTGGAATTACTGGAAAATTATCGTAGGCTTAGTTCCAAATTTAAGTTTGAATTTGTCGATCCACAAGCAAGACCAGGATTAGCAGATAAATTTGGCGTCAAAGATTATGGAGAAGTTTATCTAGAATCTGAAAATAAACGACAGTTAGTGCAGATGGTGAATCAAAATGAACGTCTGTCAGAAATTCGCTTAACTAATCGCTTACAACAAATTACCAGCACCACCACAGCTAAAGTTTACTTGCTTCAAGGTCACGGAGAACGTCAACTTGCAGCCGGTGAAGGTGCAATTTCCCAAGCAGTTCAAGCATTAAGTGACAAAAATTTCACCACATCAGCGCTAAATTTAGCAGAAAAGTCAGCAGTTCCTGATGATGCAGCTGTCGTAATCGTCGCAGGTGCGAAAAAAGCTTTGTTTGACAATGAAGTAAAAGCTTTGCAAACCTATCTCAATCGAGGTGGTAACTTGCTATTGGCGATCGATCCAAATACTGACCCCAAACTTAATAGTTTACTACAACAGTGGGGTGTGCGCCTTGATAATCGTTTAGCAGTCGATGTTTCTAACAACGTGGGGATTGGTCCTGCGGTTGCTTTAGTGACAGAATACGGACAACATCCAATTACTAAAGATTTCGGTAATGGCATTTCGCTTTATCCGCTTGCCCGTCCTTTAGAAGTTACCCCAGTCCCAGGTGTCGAGTCTACCACATTGATAGTAACCAAACCTTACCCCAGCAGTTGGGCAGAAAGCGACTTGCAAAGCGAAAATTTGCAGTTTAATCAAGGAAGCGATCGCAAAGGTCCATTAACTTTAGGTGTAGCATTAAAACGCAAACTATCAGCCAAACCTCAACCTCAACCTACCCCCACTCCCAACCCTTCACCATTACCATCACCAACCACTCAAAGTAAAGCTTCCCCCTCTCCCACTCCCCCACTCCCCCCCTCCCCCACTACGGAACTCTCCCCAACTTCCACCGAATCACGCTTAGTAGTGTTAGGAAATTCCGATTTCGCTACCGATGGTTTGTTTCAACAACAGTTAAACGGAGACGTGTTCCTCAACTCAGTTACTTGGTTGAGTCAGCAAGATCAGCAACCTCTTTCAATTCGTCCCAAAGAAGTCAAAAACCGTCGCATTAACATTACAGGGACGCAGGCAAATCTTTTAGCATTATCATCTCTGGTAATATTACCCCTGATTGGGTTAGCAGGAGCAGCTGTTCTCTGGTGGAAGCGACGATAAGGAGATGGGGAGACAGGGGGACAAGGGGACAAGGGGACAAGGGGAAAGGGAAAAGGGGAAAAAACTATTACCCAATTACCAATTACCAATTACCAATTACCAATTACCAATTACCAATGACTATCACATGAAATTGCCACGAACAACTTTAATTTTGATATTGCTTGCGCTGGGTTTGGGTACTTTTGTTTATTTTTATGAAATTAAAGGTGCATCTGTGCGAGAGGAAGTAAAGGAGAAAAAACAGCAAATTTTCTCTTTTGCAGCAGATGATGTGCAGTCTTTGACGGTAAAGACGGAAAATGTGACTTTAAATCTGGAACGTAATAATAATGCTGGCGATACAAAATGGTTGATAAAATCTCCTACAGTTAGTCCAGCAAACGATCCGATTGTTTCTTATTTGATGGATTTGCTGGTGAAGGGTAAGAGCGATCGCATTTTATCAATTCCAGCTAACCAGCTTGCAGATTTTGGTTTAAATCCACCCCAAGCAACTATCAATATAAACCTGAAAAATCAGAAAACTCATCAATTAACTTTAGGTAAACCTGATTTTAACCGCCGTTTTTTGTATGCTCAAGCTGACCCCACTCCTCAACCAGATGGTAATATTAATGTGCTATTGGTATCCACTGATTTTGAAAATGCAGTCAAGCGGGAGCTTTCAGAGTGGCAACAACCTGGAGATAATAATATCAAAAATTTGCCTAGCCCCGTTCAACCCAATCCAGCAAAGACCAAATAAATGAAAAAGAGGGGGAAAGGGAAACCCCATAAATTGCAGGAGCTTTCTTTCAGTAACTGTCTATTAATCAAATAGACAAGAGTTAAATAAAAAATAAATGTTAAAATTCCGCCTTGCAGGAGTTAATAACTTTGATGTCAATCATCAATCATCATAAAGTTTGCTGTTTGACTGATTAATTAGTAAATCAATAACTTCTTTGTGTTTTTTATGAAACTTTAATAGTTCCAAATAAGCAAATGGCACTACTACTATCCATAAAATACTAGCTATTACCAAAATTACACCAGAAAATAAGCGCTGCTCTAAATTCATTTGTTCATCTTGTAAAAAAAAATGCAGCCATTCTGCAAAGAAACAGTAAGCCATCACCAGGTAAAGAATAATTGCCAAATAAATAAGAAGTGTTTGCAGCATATTGCTTCCATAAGTTACTAGTAAATGAACCATTTGTATCGGAGTTTCGTTTTTCTCAGGTGG
The DNA here is from genome assembly GCF_000817785.2 of Hassallia byssoidea VB512170. GTDB lineage: Bacteria > Cyanobacteriota > Cyanobacteriia > Cyanobacteriales > Nostocaceae > Hassallia > Hassallia carrinoi. Next base: position 123,516 of record NZ_JTCM02000003.1, read on the forward strand.
CAGCAATTACCTAATTAGTGGGTAATAACCATTTTTTGTTTTATTTTATACTAAAAATTATAAATAAATTTGATTGTATGCCTAAACCCTTACTTGATTTGTGGAACAGAATTTAAGCATAAACCAGTTTTCTTTATATATTTAGAATGGGTGTAAACACCATCAAATTATGCAGTTTTGCAATATAAATGGAAAAAATTGCCAGTATTCTGGTCAGTTCAACCAAGAAGACTGAGTATAGTGTCGCTAATGCACGTAAGTGTCTATTTGTAAAGTGCGTAAGTCCTAAAATCACCACGATTTTTTGCTCGCAATATTAAATTATATTTTATACCAATTGAAATCATGTCGAATTTTTATCCTCTTTGTTCCTGTGTACACTGATGTATATAGGTGAAAAGTTTCTCAAAGAAAAAGTTAAATAATTGGTAACTAAAGATACCAATTATCATTGATGATGCCAATCTTCATACTGTACATTTTTACGGTTTCCGGCTTGCACGTTCAAGTGAAAAGGCACAGTACGAGGTAAAGAAAGCACACCATAATAGTATTTTTCTCTAGAATTTTCTCCGAAAAAAGAGTTATTATTTACCCACAGATTACCTTGGCTGAAGTTTATTTAAGTAATATTTTTTTAAACTCAAATAAAAATTAAATTAAATAAACATAATTTAATTGTTTTCCGACAATGCTTTAAATCAGATTAAAATGAATTCGCCCACGGAAAAGCTGTATAAAATTACTTTACTTATGGTAATTTTACTTAAAGGTTATCTGTGTTCCGAAGCTAGTCTCTCTATATTATTATGACAAGTCCGACAGCAACATTGTTAATTTCCTGCCCTGATCGACGGGGACTTGTAGCGAAAATTGCCAACTTCATCTATGCTAATGGTGGGAATATCATCCACGCAGACCAGCATACAGACTTTGCGGCTGGTTTATTTCTCACCCGGATTGAATGGCAGTTGGATGGATTTAATTTGCCGCGAGAATTTATTGCACCAGCATTTAAGGCGATCGCCCAACCTTTAAGCGCAAAGTGGGAACTGCATTTTTCTGATACTATCCCGCGCATTGCCATTTGGGTAAGCAAGCAAGACCATTGTCTATTTGACTTGATTTGGCGACAACGTGCCAAAGAGCTGACATCGGAAATTCCGCTAATTATCAGCAACCATCCCGATCTAAAGGTGGTGGCAGAAAAATTTAATATCGATTATCACCACATTCCCATTACTAAAGATAACAAATCAGAACAGGAAGCTAAACAACTAGAATTACTACACCAATATAAAATTGATTTGGTTGTATTGGCTAAATATATGCAAGTTGTCAGTGCAGATTTTCTTGCTAAATTTCCCCAAACTATTAATATTCACCACTCATTTTTACCAGCTTTTGTTGGCGCAAATCCGTATCATAGAGCTTTTGAACGTGGTGTAAAAATTATTGGTGCAACGGCTCATTATGCTACTCCTGATTTAGATGCTGGTCCAATTATTGAGCAGGATGTGGTCCGAGTAAGTCACCGCGATGAAGTTGAAGATTTAATTAGAAAAGGTAAGGATTTGGAGCGAGTTGTATTAGCAAGGGCAGTGCGTTTACACTTACAAAATCGCGTTTTGGTGTATGGAAATCGGACTGTAGTTTTTGAGTGATTTGCCAGACAATGCCCACCCGACAATTTAGAGTTTTCAGGCATCATATCATGTCCGGTTAATCACACACATTGTAGAGACGTTCAGTCCGGAACGTCTCTACGAACGTCATGCTTTATTTATCACCTTTCGACAATCTCGCCTCTCAGACTCTCGGCAAATGCCAGCACTTCGTTTTTCGCTTTTGTTTTCACCCCGTTTTTATCAAGGGCTTGCGCTATATCATTGACAAAAGCATTAAATTCTTCGTTTGTCAGACCTCCACCAATTCCACTATGGGAAAGCTTCATAGGGCGTCCTGTATAAACACAGGGACCACCTGCCGCTTGGCAGAATTGAGCTTTCAGCAACTCACCTAGCCGCTGTTTTGAGTTGGTGCTCAAGCCAATAAAGTATTTACCAATCAGAGGGTCATTGAATACGTATTGTGCGGTATCGTCAATGACGGCTGAGATCCCGTCGTATTCTCCCAGCCTTTTATAGAGAGACCTTCCTCCTGAACGTCCTGAATCTAAATCATATTGGGCAATAATTACTGGAGTTGCTGATAGTTGTGCTGTTGGCGTTGTGGTCGTGGAAACAGCCAAACTAGGGGTTAATCTGAAAATAGTCAGTACCATGACACTGATACAAACCAATGTCAACGCGAAAGCCTTTGTAAACAGGCTTTGTATTTTCATCGTGAAAATTCCTCTTTTAAGTTTCGTCCGGCATAAGTATTGTTACCTTTACGCATGTAATACTGACAGTGTAATTATTTAAACTTTAATGAGTTTAAATTAAACCATTAATTCAGTGCAATTACTAGACTTAATAAATAGATTCCTACAAACCAAAATTCCCCACTCCTCACACATCAAAAGCGCCTGGAATAGCGTATGACGGGACGATGGAGGTGTGGTTCAAGCAAAAAATTCAGTGATTTTACTCGCTATAATTTGAAATAAATTTATGAAAACTTTACTGATTCACTTATAGTCTTGTTGAAAAATTTATAATTTCTTCTTCCTTAGACGATGCAGGTGAAAGTATTATATGAAACTTCAAAACCCTTAGTAACAAGGTGAATTCCTAAAATTTGATATTATCAGCCTTTATTCTCTCCGAAGGCGCGAATCAATTCAGCGATAAAAGCAACGATCGCAGATATTAAAATTAAGATGACGCTCAAAGCATTAATGTCTGGCTTGACTCCAGTTCTGATGCGGCTGAAAATTTCCATTGGCAGTGTGTTGGAACCACTACCGGCGGTGAAGCTGGCGATGAGAAAGTCATCTAAGCTGAGTACAAAGGCAAGCAAACAACCTGCTATAATTCCAGGCATTAGCTGAGGTAGCAATACTTGGATGAAGGCTTGTATCGGTGTGGCTCCTAAATCAAGTGCAGCTTCTTCTAGGTGGGGATCTATGTTGGTAAGTCGCGATGAAACTACAAGTGCAACGTAAGCTAGACAAAAGACGACATGAGCGGCAACAATTGTCCACAAACTTAAGGGGATGGCAAAGGCTGCTAAAAAAACTAGGGTAGCTACGGCGATCGCAATATCGGGAATAATCAATGGTAGATAAGAAACACCGCGATACAATGTCTTTCCCGGAAACTGATAACGCGCTATCCCTACCGCCATTAAGGTTCCCAGCACTGCTGATATACTCACCGCACTAAAAGCAACTATTAAGCTGTTTTTTAAGGCTAATAATATACGTTCATCACTGAATAGTTGGTTATACCAATTAAGGGTGAATCCTTGCCAAGTTGCACTGTAAGGCGACGAGTTGAAGCTATAAAAGGCAAGTACCAAAATCGGCAGATACATCACCGCAAACATCAGTAGTGAGAAAACCGCTTGCCATGCGACACGCGGTTTTTTCTGAGATGAAGATATATTCACGTTTCTTTTAAGCTAGTTCTTCCTTATCAAAATTTAGTTTATCATTTTTCAGAGCAATAGTCAATATTATCTCTTCTTTATTTCCCACGATGTCTTGCGACAAGCCGCTAAGAGCGTCTACGCTTCAGAGCAATCAGTGCAAATGTGTAGTTGATATTTTAATTTTCTATGATTTCCATCAAAAAATCTGGGTTTTCCATGTGAGAAAACCCAGTATATTGTTTTTGTGTTGGTTACATGAGTAGGTTAACTCCAACCCAGTAGAGAATAAGAACTGAAACAACGCCTAACCACAAAATTCCTGTGTTCATATGCCAATTATTGAAAGTCGATTTTTACTAGTTGAACGGTCATAGCATTGTAAAAATTAGGGAATAAGCTATTGCTTGGCATTTTCCCTAGCTTCTATTGGCTATTCCCAATTTACTTATCAAATTTGGTTCAATTTGCGCTTTCCAGACGCTAATTGAGCAACCATTATGTATTTAGTTGTTAATACTATTTTAGCGATCGCCACAACATTTTGACCAGCATAAAATTTGTTAATTGGTATATATCTTAAGACAGAGAATAATCGTATTGAATGAGTTTTGACAAACTTTCCTCTCTCAAGAGATAGTGATTTCCTTCCTTCCGGTAGACAGGAATTATTGAGATATATACATATAATTTAAATTAAGTTCTTGTCTTGCAACAGTTTGTTTTCAAACTTAATTCTTATACAGGGTGCATCAACTAGAAACACTTTTGAGTAAGAAAGCAAGCGTTTTAAATACAAGTCTTATTAATTGGGAGGTTTGTAAATGCGGATTGCTCAGGTAGCCCCACTATGGGAAAGAGTACCACCCCCCGCTTACGGCGGTATCGAGTTAGTAGTAGGGTTACTGACTGATGAATTAGTGCGACGGGGACATGAAGTAACGCTGTTTGCATCGGGTGATTCTATCACTTTGGCAAAGCTAGAATCAGTTCATCCGCGTGCTTTACGACTCGATCCGACTATTAAGGAGTACGGTGTCTACGAGCTGATGCATTTAAGTTCGGTATATGAGCGAGCAGAAGATTTTGATATCATTCACTCGCACATGGGCTTTGTGACATTGCCTTACGCCAAGTTAGTCAAAACTCCTACGGTTCATACGTTGCATGGTATTTTTACGCCTGACAACGAAAAAATGTTTAAACACGCTAAACAACAACCATACATCAGTATTTCTGAGGCACAACGAGAACCGAGATTAGACCTCAACTGTGTAGCGACTGTTTACAACGGAATTGATGTTAGCAGTTATAAGTTTCACGCTCAACCTGACAATGAGCCTTACTTAGCGTTTTTGGGTAGAATATCGCCAGAAAAAGGAACGCACTTGGCAATAGAAATCGCGAAAAAAGCTGGCTGGCGTTTGAAAATGGCTGGTAAGGTGGATGTTGTTGATGTGGAATACTATGAAAAGGAAATCAAACCGCACATCGACGGTAAGCAAATTGAATATTTGGGCGAAGCAAATCATGAGCAGAAAAATGCTTTAATGGGTAATGCTGTAGCAACGTTGTTCCCCATTACTTGGCGAGAACCATTTGGGTTGGTGATGGTAGAATCAATGGCAGCAGGTACGCCAGTTATCGCGATGAAACTAGGGTCTACAAAAGAAGTAATAGACCACGGAAAAACCGGTTTCTTGTGCGACAACATCGAAGAATTCGTGAGTGCGATTGATAAAGTGGGAGAATTAGACCGGCGTGCTTGTCGGGAACATGTCTCGAAGCGTTTTAGCTTGCAAGCAATGACCGATGGCTATGAAGCTGTTTATCGACAACTTCTGGCAGATAAATTTTCTCAGCGCAATGGTCATTTCCGCAATGCAGTAACTTTAGCCAAAAGCGGGATTTAGCCTTTTATCGGCTTTTTAAGTAGTCGGATGCGATCGCCATATCTTCATCTAGGCATCAGGTGATATTTTAGGCGATCGCTATATCTTCATCTATATATTTAGCTCAATCTGGAAAGCGATCGCGTCATTTCATTCTTTAGGTAGATTGCTATATCGGCAATGTCGCCCCAAAAGTCAGAGGTAAGGGATTTTTTCGCTTTCTATAATCGATAAGTCTAAAAACTTGTTTTTGGCAAGACTATCAGCACATGTTTAGTTATGTTATTTAAAGACCGAACAGCAGCGGGTAAATTGTTGGCTGGGAAGCTAGTAGCTTATGCTAATCGTGCCGATGTTTTGGTGTTGGCACTACCAAGAGGAGGTGTACCCGTCGCTTTTGAAGTTGCGAAAGCGCTAAATGCTGCTTTGGATGTTTTTGTAGTTCGCAAATTGGGTGTCCCCGGTCAAAAAGAATTGGCGATGGGAGCGATCGCTTCTGGTAATGTGAGAATACTCTTAGAAGATATTATCCGTCAGGAAAAAATAGACACCGAAGCAATTGAGAAAGTAACACAGAAAGAACAACAGGAACTAAATCGTCGCCAAACTGTTTACCGAGGCGATCGCCCCAAGCTTGCGATCGCTGGACGTACTATCATATTAATTGATGATGGTTTAGCGACCGGTGCAACTATGCGGGCAGCGATCGCCGCATTGCACAAACAACAACCTGCAAAAATCGTTGTTGCCGTGCCGGTTTCATCACCGCAAACCTACCAAGAGATTAAATCTCTCGTAGACGAAATCATCTGCGCCGACACACCCACCCCTTTCTACTGTGTTGGTCTTTGGTATGAAAAATTTCCGCAAACAACCGATCAAGAAGTCCGCTATCTGCTGAATAAAGCAGCAAATCCTTAACCCATTTTAGATTTTTGATTTGCGATTATGCCTTGCCCGAAGTACGAGTGTAGGGACAATTCATGAATTGTCCCTACGACTTTTATGTCTATTAGTTAATTGCAAATGGCAATTAATAACTAAACAATTCTGTTTTATATCATATCCTAAGTAGAGACGTTCCGCCGGAACGTCTCTACGATAGTTCCGGCGGAACGTCTCTACGACAGTCTAACGGACACCATATTATTCCCAAGCTTTTGTCTGGGAATATGCACAATATTCAATTAATAAGCAGCGTGAAAGTCAATAGCCGGTTGGAGAAACAACATAATTCCTCCTACCACGACAAAAGATAAAGTTACCCAAAAGAAAATTTTCATTTTGTTTCTACCTTTACCCCAAACTGATTTTCTCGTTTTCGCCGCTACTAGCTTTTTCACCCGTAGCAATTGCTTTTACCAAACCAATTGTGTGCGCCACAAAGCTGGATGGTGCATCCCAATATTCAGCTTTTACTACATTCACTTTGATCAAACCAATATCCGGTTCGTCTAATCCTTTGGGAAACCAAGCTTTGAGTTCCGGCTTCCACAATTCTTCAATTTTGTTGCGGTCTTTGACTAATTGTGCTGTGCCGGACATAGAGACGTAACACTGTTTATTAGGTGCGGCAAAACTAACATTAACCTGTTCATGTTGTTCGATTTCATCTACTTTATGAGAAGGAGCTGCGGTGAAAAACCAAAGAGTACCATCAGATTCAATTTCGCCATTCGTAGACATAGGGCGACTGTGCAAACTTCCGTCGTCATCGATGGTGGTTAACATGCCAAAGTCAATATCTTTGACTAGTTCACGCAGCTTTTCAATTTTTTGATTTTGGTCTGTATCAGTTGTCATTGATTATTACTTTTCTCTCTACTTCAAAGTTTAAAGTTTAAGGGTAATCCGTTGTGAATTTTCAAACTCTTTTTCTGTGTTAGCGTTTATCCTGTTCTCCTGCGTGAGCCTTGAGGAGGATTTCTACAAAAATCATTCTCTTAGCTATATCCATAGAGGTAGAAAAATAATTCGTAGTGAGCGGTTCACCGCTCATTTAAGGGCTGAAGCCCTTACTACATTAAAGCGCGTTTATTTATACCCAAAAATGAGCGCAACGCTTGTTTGCTCAAGTTCGGTTGCTACAAGCTGTTACTGCTTGAGCCTGAGTATAATTTTATTTTTCAGCCAGCGGAAGCACAACAGTAAAAGTAGCTCCTTGTTCCTCTCCTGGGCTTGTTGCTTGTATAGTTCCTTTATGAAGCTCAACGAGGTGCTTGACGATTGAAAGCCCTAATCCCAAACCACCAAACTTGCGAGTAGTAGAGGAGTCTGCTTGCCGAAAACGGTCGAAGACATGCGGCAGAAATTCTGGCTTGATGCCGTGACCTGTATCGCTTACTGTTAAGACAACATGAGAATTTACTTTCTCAACTGACACCTGCACTGTTCCACCTGTTGGAGTAAACTTAATAGCATTAGAAACAAGATTCCACACTACTTGTTGTAGTCTGTTCGGGTCGCCAATTATCGCATTGGGTACGTCATCTAAAACTGTTTGAAGTCGAATGTCCTTGGCTGCAACAGCGGGAACAAAAGATTCGATCGCTTCTTCTATCACCAAGTTCAGATTGACGTTTTTAACGTTGAGTCGAATTTTACCAGAAATTATCCGGCTCATGTCGAGCAAATCTTCAAGAATCTGCGCTTGCGCTCTAGAGTTTCTCTCAATAGTATCAAGCCCCTTCTCGAATTGTACCGTACTAAGTTTTCCCTTACGCAAAAGCTGGCTCCAGCCGAGGATGGCGTTAAGCGGTGTGCGAATTTCGTGAGAAAGAACTGCCAAAAATTCATCTTTGAGGCGTCCGACTCGTTCTGCTTCTGTACGAGCTGCGCGTTCGCTTTCTAAAAGTGCCTCGCGTCGCTGTTCGAGTTCTTTGCGATCGCTAATATATCGAAAATTAACTGACAGTCCGTCCGCAGAGGGATAAGCGTGTACTTCTACCCACTGCTCGGAGAAAGGAGACAGTACTTCAAAGTGTACCGCAACTTGCTCGCCGACGGCTTTATAATATTGCTCTTCAATAACGCTGCCCCTAAGCATTGGGTATTCCTCCCAGAGGACTTTTCCCAGCAGTTCAGAGCGGGTTTTGCCGATGTATTCTTCACATCGCTGATTTACGTAAGTAAATCGCCATTGCCGATCTAAACCATAAAAAGCATCTGTTACCCGTTCGAGAATAATTGCCCGTTCTTGAGCTGCTTGAACCTCCAAGCGAGAGCGGGCAGTTTCTTGCCGCAATCGAGCGGTTTCCAATGTTGCCTTGACACGAGCCAATATTTCTCTAGCGCTAAAGGGCTTTACTAAATAGTCGTCTGCTCCTGCCTCAAGTCCCTCAACACGCGATTCTTCACCCGCACGAGCCGAAAGGAGAATAAGCGGTACAGAGCGGGTACGCTGGTCTTGGCGCAGCCGAGTTAGAAGACCGAAGCCGTCAAGTTTCGGCATCATTACATCACTCAGCACTAAGTCTGGCACTTGCTCTTGTACTGCGGCTAAAGCTGCTTCGCCATCTGCCACGGCGATAACTTCATACTGTGTACTCAGAAGCTTTCGCAGATATTCGCGCATATCAGCGTTGTCGTCTGCCAGAAGTATGCGCGATCGCCCTCCCCCCATTGACAGATTTGCATCATGCACTTCATCCGGCAACCACCGCAGCGCTTCTTCCACAAATGCATCCGCACGAATGCTGGTTGGGGTAAGTGTGCGATCGCTTGCGATTTGGTCTACAGGAAGGTGCTGCTTGCCACGAGGAATCGAAACGATGAAGGTACTTCCAGCTCCACAGACGCTTTCCACGCGGACACTGCCACCGTGGAGTTTGGCGAGTTCTTGCACGAGCGCTAGACCAATTCCGCTGCCTTCGTGGGTTCTAGCTTGGGTTCCTTCAATGCGGTGAAATCGCTTAAACACGTTCTTCAGTTCAGATTGAGGAATTCCGCTGCCTGTATCTTCAATACGAAGCTCGATGTTTGAGGCGTTCCGCAAGGTTGCCGCAGGCATCGCTCGTTGCTCAACTTTGATGTAACCGCGTTGCGTAAATTTCAAAGCGTTTGAAAGTAAGTTCAGGACTATCTTTTCCCACATATCCCGGTCTACATAAACCGGTTCGGATAAAGGTTGACAATCAACGATAAATTCTAAACCTGCCTTTTCAATTGCCGAGCGAAACACACTAGCCAAGTCTGCGGTGAGTGTCGCCAAATCTGTAGGTTCGTAGATGGCTTGCGTTCTACCCGCTTCAAGTCGCGAGAAATCCAAAAGCGTATTGACTAATTTTAGCAGTCTTAAACTGTTGCGGTGAGCTATGGTAATTTGTTCCCGCCCAGTTGTAGAAAGGTGCGGATCGCGTAGCGCATCTTCCAATGGACCGAGCATTAAAGTCAGCGGGGTGCGGAACTCGTGACTGACATTGGAGAAAAAGGCGGTTTTTGCGCGGTCTAGTTCGGCTAGCATTTCCGCTCGTCGCCGTTCTTCTTCGTATGCTTGGGCGTTACGCAGGGCGATGGATACTTGATTGACAAGGAGTTCGTAGAACGATTTGTATCCTTCGTCAAGAAAGCGGTTGGGGCTGATACCGGCTACTAAAACGCCAAGCGGTTCTGTTTGAGTTGATGAAGCGATCGGCATGACGAGTGCAGCACGGGTAGGTTCGTTCCAGGGACCACCCGGTAGCAAAAATAAGCTATCTACACCTTCAATTAAAACTGTTTCACCCGCAGCAGCTTGCGCCAGCGACCAGATATCACTTTTTGGTTCGGTAATATTAACAGAGACTGGACTAAGAAGCGCTTTTTCCGGCATTTTTACTTTACCACAAAGCCGGAGAGTTTTTCCATCTGGGTCGCGCAGATAAATTAGTGCAAACGGCACATCAAGTGGGTGTTCGGCGATCGATGCAGCCACATCGCGGCATGTTGTTTCTACACTGCGCGTCTCTCCTGCTCTGGATGCCAAATCTCGAAGAAGTCGTAACCTGCGATCGCCTAATATCTGCTGAGTGACTTCGCTACACACGCAAAACATCCCGACAATTTCTCCGGAATCGTCCTCGGCGGGTGCGTGAGAAAGGCTAAAATAAGATTCTTCACGATAGCCTGAACGCTCTAAAACAAGCATCTGTGCCGGAACCCAGTTCGCTACGCCTGTTACCATCACTTCTTCAATCATCGGACCTAGCGTATCCCACGCTTCGGCGAGGGTAATTCTAATATCCGTACCCAGTGCGGCGGGATGCTTGTCACCGATAATCTGGGAATAGGCATCGTTATAAAACTGAATCAGATTTGGTCCCCATATAAGAATCATTGGATACCGTGATGCTAGTAAAATCCTCACGGTGCTTTTCAGGCTTTGCGACCATGTATCTATCGAACCGACAGGTGTGTTTGCCCAATCGAAAGTACGCATCCGCGCTTTCATCTCACCGAGTCCGGGGAAGGGGTCTGTTTTATGCCCGTCCTTCATAGGTATTCTTTTTCCTTCCCTTCACTCATTTGATAGTTTTTACTTAAAAAAGTGACGCTTGATACATGCTGCTGAACTTGGTGCAGTTTTTTGCGGATGACTTCGCTTGCCCAATTGCAGTTACCTGATACAACCGAGGCGATAAATTTATTAAATTCCGGAGTTAATGATTCGTTGAATTTTGTAGGTTGAATAATCACACTATATTAAGCTTTTTGGAGAAATTCCCAATAATCTCCCAATCTGATTATGACACAAATCAAATGCTTACTACAAGCTACATTCACGGAAGAATGCATCTAAATAAATTCGGACAGTCGTTGATTGAATTCGGACAGTCGTTGATTGAATTCGGGCAGTCGTTGATTGAATTCGGGCAGTCGTTGATTGAATTCGGGCAGTCGTTTACTGAATTCGGGCAGTCGTTGATTGAATTCGGGCAGTCGTTGATTGAATTCGGGCAGTCGTTGATTGAATTCGGGCAGTCGTTGATTGAATTCGGGGAACCACCCTAAATTTCAGGTTTTGCATTTTATTTGAGCGAGGTTTCTTAGCGATGATAGAAGTAAGCCGATCAAACTTACTACATTAGTTTTAATTTCTTTTCTACCCAAGGGAGGAAGAAATAAGATTTGCAGTTGTGTGATAAAAAATAGGCGGTAGACAGTCAGCCTTTTTTGATAATGCCAGACGCGGAAAAGTCCCAAAACCAGTTGGCTGAGAATTTGTTATCGTTGCACCAGCAGATAAATAAACAAGCGAATTACTCGATGGTCGCCACTGATGAAGAAGGAATGGTGCTGCAACTTGCGGATGGTACTATCCAAGCTGGCAATACGGCTTGTGAGCGCATACTTGGACTGACTGCCGAGCAGCTGATAGGGCGTACTTCGGTGGATCATCCTTGGCAATCGATTCATGAAGATGGCTCTCCTTTCCCAGGTGAGACTCACCCAGCGATGGTAGCATTGCAAACAGGAAAGCCATGTTTGAATGTGGTGATGGGTTTGTATAAGCCAAATGGTCAGCTAGTCTGGCTATTGCTGAACTCACAACCTTTATTTTTGGCTGGAGGGACAACAGCCTACGCTGTTGTGACAACTTTTTCTGAGATAAAAAAATCCGCTTCCAGACACCAGACAGAATACCAGGCAGCAAGTATATCTGAACAAGATAGAGAAATTGCCTTGCGACATAACGAACAATTTGAGCTAGCAGCGGTTAATTGCCTATTTTACGATTGGGAGATTTCGCGGGGTACTGTAGAAAGAACTCAAGGTCTGACTACGCTTTTGGGATACACTCAACAAGAAGCCTCACCGACGCAAAAATGGTGGCAGCAGCTTGTGCATCCGGATGAGTTGCAACGAGTTGATGAGGAATTTAAAATCAGTTTGGCAAAAGGCGATCGCTATAAAATTGAGTACCGGGTGCGTCATAAAGATGGTCGTTATGTGTGGCTGCAAGATCGAGGATTTGTTGAGCGGGATGCAGATAATCGCACTGTGAGGATAGTTGGCATTATAATTGACATTAGCGACCGCAAAAAAACCGAGGCAGATTTACAACAAAGTGAAGAACGCATTCGGCTTGCAACCACAGCGGCTAATCTGGGTATGTGGTTTTGGGATCTAACCACCGATGAGTTAATTTGGACTTCTAAGTGTAAAGAACTGTTTGGATTTCCACTTGACACCACAATTACTTACGAGCTTTTTCTGAATACTTTGCATCCAGAAGACCGGCAACGCACCGATGAAGCTGTTAGTAGCGCTCTCGCCCGAAAGCTAGATTATGATATACAATATCGTGCTGTTTGGGCTGATAAAAGCGTGCATTGGCTTGCCGCTAAAGGTCGAGGCTTTTATGATGTTTTTGACAAGCCAATACGCATGATGGGAACAGTTCAAGATATTAGCGAACGCAAGCAAGCTGAAGAAACTCTGCGTCAAAGTGAAGAACGCTACCGTTTCTTAGCTGATACTATTCCAGAAATGGTCTGGACAACTAATGCTGAAGGTCTGGCAACTTACGTAAATCAGCGCTGGCAAGAATACACCGGGTTAAATTTAGAAGAAACTGTTGGCTACGGCTGGAGAAAGGTACTGCATCCGGATGATTTAGAAAAATCTGTACAACTGTGGACGGAAGCACTCTCAAACGGTACACCTTACGAAATTGAACATCGTTATCTGAGAGTTGCTGATGGCACATATCGTTGGCATTTGGTACGAGGTTTACCGATAAAAGACGACCAAGGACGCATCATCAAATGGTTTGGCACTTGTACAGATATTCATCAGCAAAAACAAATCGATGAAGAACGTGCCCAAATTTTAGAGCGAGAAAAAGCTGCCCGTTTGGAAGCAGAAGCAGCTAACCGCATCAAAGATGAGTTTCTTGCTGTACTTTCTCACGAATTGCGATCGCCTCTCAATCCGATTTTAGGATGGGCAAAGTTACTTAAAAGCCGCAAGTTTGATGAAGCTGCGACATTTCGGGCTTTGGATACCATCGAACGCAATGCGAAATTGCAGATTCAACTAATTGACGACTTGCTGGATGTCTCCCGCATACTGCGAGGTAAACTAAGTTTGACTTTTGCTGCCTTTGATTTAGCAGTTGTAATTAATGCCGCCATCGAAACAGTGAAATTGGCAGCACAAGACAAATCAATCGAAATGCATCTGCAATTTGAGCCGAATGTAGGTAAAGTTTTGTGTGATTTCAATCGCTTGCAGCAAGTCGTCGGCAATTTGCTGAATAATGCCGTTAAATTTACCCCAGCAGGGGGACGAATTGATATTAGGCTGTCGGTGGGCAGGGGGCAGGCAGCAGGGGGCAGGGGGCACTTTGCAGGGGGAGTTTGTCTCCCCTCTCCCCATCTCCCCACTACCTCCTACGCCGAAATCACCGTTACCGACACGGGTAAGGGGATTTCCAGTGAATTTCTGCCCCACGTTTTTGAATATTTTCGACAAGCAGATAGCAGCACTACCCGGAATCATGGAGGACTGGGGCTGGGTTTGTCGATTGTTCGCCATCTGGTAGAGTTACATGGCGGCACCGTGACGGCTGAAAGTCCTGGAGAAGGAAAAGGAGCGACTTTTATTGTCAGATTGCCTTTAATTGAGGAAAGCAGCAAACAAGAAAAGGAAAATAAGATAGAAGCTGAGAATGTTAACTCCTTACCTCTGGCAGGAATACGAATATTGTTAGTTGATGATGAGATAGATACACGCGATTTTATGAGCTTTTTGCTACAACAGCAAGGAGCCATCGTAAGTGAAGCATCATCGGCAAGTGAGGCGCTAAAAGCGTTTGCCCAATCGCCGCCAGATATATTACTGAGTGATTTAGGAATGCCGTTGGTGGATGGCTACAGTTTAATTAGTCAAATCAGATTGATGTCTCCCGAACAAGGCGGAGAAATTCCGGCGATCGCTCTTAGCGCTTATGCTGGAGAAAGCGATCGCGATCGGGCATTTGCCGCAGGTTTCCAAAAGCACCTCGCAAAGCCAGTAGAACCGACGGAATTACTAGCTTTGATTGTAGATTTGCTTGGGTAATGGAGAATGGGGAGTGGGGAGTGGGGAATGGGGAGTGGTTTTTTCGCGTTCTGTGATTATCGCGTTCTGTGATTACCAATTACCCAATGCCCAATTACCAATATATAAAAAAAGCATGAATGGTAGATTAATCGTATTTGAAGGGGTAGAAGGTTGTGGTAAAACTAGCCAAATACAACTTTGTCAAGAGTGGTTGCAATATTTAGGTATTTCAGTTGTGGTTACTAGGGAACCTGGGGGAACTGCTTTAGGTTTGGATTTGCGACGCTTGTTGTTAAAAGCAGAAAATAAAACAATATTCAACACTACAGAATTATTATTGTATGCTGCTGATAGGGCGCAACACGTTGAAGAAGAATTAAAACCGAATCTCGAAAAAGGTAATATTATCTTGTGCGATCGCTATACTGATTCGACTATCGCTTATCAAGGTTATGGTCGCGGTTTGGATATAAATTTAATAAATGTGCTTAATTTAATTGCAACCAGTGGGTTAGAAAGCGATATTACCTTATGGCTTGATGTCGATATTGAAGTGGGACTAAGCCGCAAACGCAGCAGTGGCGATATTGCTGATAGAATTGAACTTGAAGCGATCGCTTTTCATCGTCGCGTCCAACAAGGATACGCTCAACTGCAAGCATCCCAAGATAAAATTGTCCGCATAGATGCTAGCTTGAATAAAGAAGCTGTGCAAAGAATGATTCAGACAACTTTAAGCGATCGCTTGAAAGCTTGGGGTTATGTATAATATAGTATAGTAAACTTTGGGTAAATACAGTCACAAATTGTTTTTCAGTATACATCAAATGTGATTTGAACATACTTAAATTTATTGCTATGACAAAAAAATTATTATTACTCAGTAATTCAACTAATTTTGGTGAAGAATATTTGTTTTATGCCCGTCAGCAAATTCAAAATTTTTTAGGTAGTTCAGTTAAAAGAGTCTTGTTTATTCCTTTTGCTGGTGTGACTTCAAATTATGATGAATATACTGCAAAAGTTGGAAAAGTATTTCAAGATATAGGTTATGCCATAGATGCTATTCATGTAGGAGAAAATTATCGCGAATCGGTAAAAAAAGCAGAAGCCATAGTAGTTGGAGGTGGAAACACTTTTCATCTGGTTCATTGGTTACATAAAACCGGAATAATCGAAACCATCAGAGAAAAGGTAAACAATGGAACACCTTATATTGGATGGAGTGCAGGCTCAAATGTTGCTTCTCCAACATTAAAAACAACCAACGATATGCCAATCATTGAACCTGTAAGTTTTAATGCCTTAAATCTGGTTCCTTTTCAGATAAATCCTCACTACACAGATGCTGTTATTCTCAATCACAATGGAGAAACAAGAGAACAAAGAATCAGAGAATTTTTAGTTGTCAATTCAGATGTTTATGTAGTTGGTTTACAAGAGGGAACTATGTTAAATATTGAAGGTGAATCTATGAAATTGATTGGCGATAAACCAATGCGGTTATTGAAGTTTGGCGAACCCCTCGTTGAATATGATTCCAATGCCAACCTCGATTTTATTCTAAAATCTTAAAAATAAATCTACAGTCACTGACTAATGACCGCATTCGCGAAACTTATAGGACAACAGCAAGCGGTAGAATTACTGACTCAAGCTGTCAAACAAAATAGAGTTGCACCGGCTTATTTATTTGTCGGTTCTGAGGGTGTGGGACGCAGTTTAGCAGCACGGTGCTTTGCAAATTTGCTGTTTTCTCATTCTGTAGAAACGAATCGTTTGCGTCAAGAAAACCATCCAGATTTATTTTGGGTACAACCAACTTACCAGTATCAAGGACAACGGTTAACCCCACAAGAAGCGGCAGAAAAAAAACTGAAGCGGAAAGCACCGCCTATAATTAGGTTAGAGCAAATTCGGGAAGTTACGCAATTTCTCAGCCGTCCGCCGATACTTGCGCCAAGAAATGTGGTAGTTTTAGAGCAAGCAGAAACAATGGCGGAAGCTGCGGCAAACGCTTTGCTGAAGACTTTGGAAGAACCAGGACAAGCGACGCTGATTTTAATTGCACCTTCAGTTGAGTCTGTGTTACCAACTTTAGTTTCACGCTGTCAACGCATTCCTTTTTATCGTTTGGATGCAGTGTCTTTGGCTCAGGTTCTCAGGCAAACAGGGCATGAGGAAATTTTACAGCATGAGGCGGTGTTAAGTATAGCATCTGGCAGTCCGGGGGAAGCGATCGCCTCTTTTGAGCAATTGCAAGTTATTCCTAATAAGTTACTTCAAGCTGTGACAACAGCTCCAAAAACTTACCTAGATGCTTTAAAATTGGCGAAAGAAATTGATGATTTAGATACAGAAGCTCAACTGTGGTTAATCGATTATTTGCAGCAGTCATATTGGCAGCGATCGCATCAACCAAGTATTATTAACTGCTTAGAGCAAGCGCGTAAATATCTACTTTGTTACGCTCAACCGCGCTTAGTTTGGGAATGTACTTTGATAGCGATGAAAAATTAAGATAAGTATACTTTCAATATTCTCAGAATATTATATGAGAACACCAAAAGAAGTCCTGACAATTTGGGTTGATGCATTGAATGCGCGGAATGCTGATGAAGCAGCAGCATTATATCATGACGATGCAATTAATATTCAGGTAGCGGCTGATGCTCCGTTACATGGAAAGCAAGCAATCTTAGAAAATTTCATTGAGTTCTTCCAGGCTTTTCCTGACAATTATACCCATGTTGAAAATTTATTTGCAGATGGAGAGTGGGCAATTATCGAGTGGAGGGGTGGAGGAACATTTCTAGGAGAATTTGCGGGAATACCTCCCACTGGCAAAAAATATACCCTACATGGTTGTGGTTTCTTTCACATTACAAATGGAAAAATACGTTTTCAACGTGGTTACTGGGATAAATTAACTTGGTTTGAGCAAATAGGTATTACTGTAAATTAGCATGAGTTGGATATTAAATAAAACATGCGATCGACGAAAAGCGATCGCATGTTTAAATCAACAGCACATATTTTCTAACAGGTAGTGAGCAGTTTACTGCTCAATTAAGCGTTGAAACGCTTACTACGAATGCTTAAGTTCTATTCTGATTGCTTTATGCTCAGTAAAAATTTATCCAAACCGCGAACTTACCGTTGCTTCATTATGAGTCTTTTTTGCCACCGCCGCTGTGGGAATTTTTGCCACCCTCGCGACCGATTTCAGACATATGCTCTCTATCTTGACTGGTAGTTTCACCACCTTTGCGTCCAGCTTCACGAGCTTCTTCAGATGTAAACTCGTGAGCAGTGCCTTTCTCATGGGCAGCCTGTCCACCCTTGCTGGCAATTTCACGTTGCTTATCTTCATCCATCGAAGCAAAACCACGATTGCTTGTATCTGACATGATATACTACTCCTTGAAACTGATTAAAGTTTTTAGTTTTTTCAGCCGAGAAAAAGTTTTACCGGCTTTTTTTCTTGGCTGATTTCCTGTATTAAGTTAGCTCTCATAGTCAGCTGTATTCATGTGTCTTTTGGGAGAAAGATTTAAGTCTGAGTTTCATCTTCAGATATAACCTAAGTTATAGTTACAAAACATGAAATATTCCCCCAAAACTGCGAAACCAAGTTAATAGTTTACTGCCTTTCTGAAGCATTAAAACTCGTAGTGAGCAGTTTACTGCTCAATTAAGCGTTAAAACCCTAACTACGAGTAGCAACATTATTTAATTTGGCGCGGATATCTGACCAAGTGGCATCTGCTAAACTTGGTAAAACTATGTGAGCTGCACCAACTCGCTCAACTGGTCCGAGTCCGATCGCCCACATACCACCTTTCTTAGCAGCTTCAATTCCTGCTGCTGCATCTTCGACAACTACACATTGCGCTGGTTGAAGTCCTAATTGATGTGCCGCGAACAGAAATAAATCCGGTGCTGGTTTAGGTTTTTCTACACTGTAACCGTCAGCGATCGCATCTATTTTACTGGCAATTCCTAATCTATCTATAACCGATCGAGCATTCTTACTCGCAGAACCCAAAGCTATTTTAATTCCCGCTTGTCGCAGTTCATCCAAAAAAGACACCGCTCCCGGCAATAAATCCGCTGGGGAGATGTTTTCAATCGATTCTACATAATAGCGGTTCTTACGCTCCATCATCTCTTGAATTTGTGCTTCTGAATACTTTTTATTATTTCCGATTATCAGCAGCAAAGATTCGCGACGCGACACACCCCGCAAAGCTTCGTTAGCTTGCCGGGTAAAAGGTAAACCTTCTTCATCTGCCAATTTCTGCCAAGCTAAATAGTGAAACTCTGCCGTATCCGTCAGCACACCATCTAAGTCAAAGATGAACCCCCGGATGTCGAGGGAGGATGGGGAGGTGGGGGGAGAGGGGGAGGGGGAGGGGGAGGGGGAAGACAAGGAAGAGGGGGGAGACAAGGGAGAAATTTTTTCTTGTCCTCCTTGTCCTCCTTGTCCCCCTTGTCCTCCTTGTCCTCCTTGTCCTCCTTGTCCCCCTTGTCCCCTTACCTGCTGTAAGTCAAATTCATGCGATTTCCCGCGCCATTGCAGCTTGAATTTTAGACGTGTCCAACCTGGGGGTAAGTGGGGATTGGCTACGGGTTGATTATCTCGCAGTTGGATACCACCAAAGCCGAAAACTACGGCTTGCCAAACGCCACCAGCGCTGGCACCGTGAATTCCATCGGCTGCGTTGCCACGTACATCTTCTAAATCTACCATTGCTGCTTGCATAAATCTTTCGTAAGCTTCGGCTGTTTTGCCTAAGTCTGAGGCTAAGATAGCGTGAATCGCAGGACCTAGGGAGGAACCATAAGTAATGTCTGTGCGAGGTGCGTAGTAGTCCCAGTTTTTCTCTAAATTTTCTTGGTTGTAGGGAAATTCCTGTGATTGCCGCATTAAATAAAGTAGCATTAAGACATCTGGCTGTTTGAGGACTTGCCGTTTATTGGCGCCGTCGATGCTTAAAATAGCTTGCATGGAACGAGTGCGCGGTTCGTATTCAAGCAAGTTAATATCTTCTAATTGAAAAAATCCTTCGTATTGCTCGATTAACTTGCTTGATGCGTCGTAGGGTATCCAGATATTTGTAATGATATCTTGCCAGCGCGATCGCCTGCCTGGAGTTAGTCCTAATTTCTGCTCTATTTCACTAGCGCGATCGCTGTTATTTTGACGCAGCCAATCTTGAACTATAATCGCTTTTTCCAAATGCCATTGTACCATCCGATTGGTAAATGTGTTGTTATGGACGAATTCGTGATATTCATCCGCACCAATTACGCCGCGAATTTCGTATCTTTCATATTTGGTGTTGTACTCAACTCGACTTGCCCAAAATATGGCGGTGTCTAAAATAATTTCCGCACCGTACTTTTCCATCCACTCGTCGTCACCTGTGGCTTGCCAATAATACCACACGGCGTAGGCGATATCTGCACTGATGTGAATTTCGCGATCGCGGCACCATATCCGCACGTCTTCACCGTAAGGATCGTTAGGTAACGCCCAACGCGGGGTAACTTCGTCACCAGTATCGGCACTTTCCCAAGCATACATCGCTCCTTTATAGCCGTCATGAGATGCTTTGCGTCTGGCTCCATTTAAGGTGTGGTAGCGGTATGATAGCAAGTTCCGGGCGATGTTTGGCTGGGTATAAGTGAAGAAAGGTAACAAAAATATTTCTGTATCCCAGAATACATGACCGCGATAACCAAATCCCGAAAGTGTTTTTGCCGGAATACTCACTTTCTCGTCGTATCGAGGAGCAGCAATCAGCATTTGAAAAATATTGTAGCGGACTGCTAGTTGCGCTCTGCTATCTCCTTCAATTACAATATCGTTTTGTTGCCAAAGTTCATCCCAAGCTTTTTCGTGAGCATCGAGCAACTTGGAGTAAGAAGGCAATTGAGCGAGTTTTTCTTGAGCTGCTGCGATCGGATGCGTTACTTCCCGCGAGGTAAAAACTGTGACTATCTTTTCTAAGGTGACTGTCTGTTGTGCTGTTGCCTGGAATTTGGTATTTAAGGTAGGATAACCCGGTGCGCTGGTAACAAGCATAGGTGCATCTGCCCCAGATAGTGTCATCCGCGCTGCAAGACTGATTTCGATGCGGGAGTTGCGGGTGCGACGATACAACCAAATTCCGTTGTCAATGTTTCCTTGATCGAGTGCTTCCCAATGGTTGAAGCCTTGATTTTCCGGATAGCCGTTAATACTAGCTTGAATTTCAATTAATCCATCGAAATCGACTGGGGTAATTTGGCAACGCTGCCCTAAGACATGTTGATCGGAATAACTAGCAAAGCGTTGAAAACTCAAGTCTATCGTTTTTCCTGTTGGAGTGCGCCAACGCACTGTACGGCTAATAAGTCCCCGCAGCAAGTCAAGTTGGCGATCGTAACTTAATATTTCTCCTTGATCGAGACGAAAGCGATCGCCATCAACAATTACTATCAGTGGTAGCCAGTCAGGACAATTCACAAGTTCTGTGTAAACTACTGGTACACTGTCGTAAACACCGTGAATGAATGTAGCTGGTGATGCTTGCGTATAGCCTTCTTCAAAGCTGCCGCGTGTTCCTAAATAACCGTTGCCGATGGTGAAAACTGTTTCTCTGTGGGGAAACTTGTTAAAATCAACTTTGCTTTCGATTAATGTCCAGTCTGTATAAATAAAATCTTGAGAATGACCTGTTGTATCCATTACAACTGCCTTGGTTGAAGGACTATTCAAAATTGAAAAAATTATTTTCTTTACCAAGAAGGGGACTCATGGGTGCATGGGAAGGGGTAAAGGAATTTTTAAGAGGGGGAAAGGGGGATGGAGTCATTTAAAATCAGTCGAATTATTTTAAAATATTTCAACATTTCCCCTTTCCCCTTTCCCCTTTCCCCCTCTTTTTCATCGATGCATATGCTCGTCTAAGATTGTTTCGGCTCTTGGCTTATAAACTAAATGAAATAGAGTTTCCATGTAGCGAAGCAGAGCTTCACGATTTTCACGGGATACAAAGTTCCAAAATGTGTATATTTTAGCTAACAATAACAACTGATTGCTATTGTTATTCCAGTTGTAGTTGTTACGAACTCGTTGAATGACCCACTCAGAGATTTTATGCCAATATTCGGGATTAGTTTCGCATTGGTCAATAAAGTTCAAGATTCGCGTTGCTGTCCCTTCTAAGTCGGTAGGATTGAGATGAAATTCATTGTCGCGATCGCCGAGAATTTCTGATGCTCCGCCAAATTGAGTGGCGAATGTTGGTAAGCCAGAAATCATCGCTTCCAGAATTGTCAGTCCGAAGGCTTCAAAGTGAGCAAAGTGGACAAAAATTCCTTGCCGATCGGCGATCGCTCTATAAGCTTCGGCGAGGTCAACGCTTTTAAGGCGCATTCCCAACCAGCGGATCTTCCCATTTAAATTATACTGGTTAATGATTTCGTGGAGTTTTTTTATTTCTGCGGCTTCTGCCGGATTGCTTTGATCGTTTGCATGTAGTTTGCTGGTAAGGATAATCAAGTTACAACGCGCTTGCAATTCCTGGCTTTTGCCAAAACATTCTGCCAAACCGGTGAGATTCTTTACAGAGGTAATCGGAGCGACAGCAAGAATTGTTCGCTTGTTTGGGTCATCTAAATTACCAAATATCTGCGGGTCTTCCCGATGAAATAATAGCTCGTTAACTCGCGTAATAACGCTTTTATCTCGGTCTTCAACTTGGCGAAATGGAAAGAATATGTTCTCGTTTACTCCGGGTGCAACCATGTTGAATTTGGGACTAAACAAATCAATTCCATTCACCACATGATACAATTCGGGCATGGTAAAGCACTTATAGGACTCATACTGTCCTATACTGTCGGGTGTGCCGACAATTTCTTGGTAGGACGAGGTGACGATAAAATCGGCAGCATTCATGCTAATAATATCGGCGGTATATTGCGCGGAAAAATGATATTGTTTTTCTAAGTCTTGCCAATAAAGGTTGCTGAATAAATGTTTGGGTTTTTCTAAAGAGTGGGCAATGTGACAATGAGCGGCTTTAAGACGACGAGCGAGAAGAAAGGCTACTAAGTTGCCGTCGCTGTAGTTGCCAATAATTAGATTAGGGGTTCCCTGAAATTTAGTTAACAGTTCTTTTTCGGCATCATTGGCAAATGTTTCTAAATAAGGCCAAATTTCATATTTAGAAATCCAGTTTTGAGTAACTTCGGGATTAAATTCACCGAAAGGAACGCGCAAAATCCAGCCGTTTTCTGTTCCTAAAAGTTTTTCTATGCGTAAGTCGCACTGAGTTCCTTGACAGTTGGGAATAAGCCGGGTAAGAATAATAACTTGGGGTTTAATGTTTAGCAGGTCGAGTCCGGCAAGTTTAATTTCGGCTTGCAGTTTATTTTCTAAGCTGCGAGCTTGTTCTAAGACGTAGACGACTTGACCCATTGTCTCTGGTCTTCCTAAAACGTCTTCTTGACCAACCCATCCGTGTATAGAAACGAGGACGACGCGAAAAATTGCGGGAATGCGAGAAACAAAGGCTTCGAGGATGGGTGGTTCTGGGTTTTCAAAGAGTCGTTGG
Source organism: Hassallia byssoidea VB512170 (assembly GCF_000817785.2). Lineage (GTDB taxonomy): Bacteria > Cyanobacteriota > Cyanobacteriia > Cyanobacteriales > Nostocaceae > Hassallia > Hassallia carrinoi. The sequence continues at coordinate 146,575 of NZ_JTCM02000003.1, forward strand.
AGGAGTTCGAGGGTTTCTTTCACGCGGGAAGCGGTGTTTCCCCAACCTGGTTCAAAGCCGATTTGTTGAAAGTCTAGGTGAAATTTTTCGTATGATTCGTTCGCTTGGCGTAAGCTAACTAATTTGATTGCTGATGATAGTTGTTGAGATAATTCCGAACCGGAATGAATGCGATCGTTAATTAGTAACGGGATGCCGTCGTATTCGCGTCTTAATAAAACGTCATACAATACATCTAACCAGTACTGGCGATCGGTTAATACTTGACTGCATAAATAACGGTTGAGGAATGTTAGACCTTGACCAATGTTTCTCGGATCGCTGATATTTGGGGAACCTTCATAAAAGGGATGGGTGTCTATTTCTAGAATGTTTGGTTGGTAACGGTTAACGAAGCGATCGCGCACATCTAACAATGCTTTTGGCTCTTGAAGCTCGAAAGTCATGTTTGCCTCAAGTCGCCAAATTTCTTGGCTAGCAATTCTCGGTCGGACAACAAACCAAGTATTTTCTTCTTCGATAATTATTTCATGGGTGTAGTGAATTAACTTGCCTAAAGAAGAAGAATGGTAAAAATACGCAGGTTTTTGTGATTCTTGACAGTAGTCTGCAAAAGCTGAAAGAATTTCATTTCTCAAGAAGTATCGCTTCGCTGAGACATTTAATGCAAAGACCAACTGACGTAAAGCAGTTTTCTCATCACTGTTTAAAACAGCTTGAAATAGTTCATGCATGGCGAATTCCTGACAAGAGCGGTTGTCAACTGAAGCATAAAGTGTGTTCGCGTAGCGTAGGAATGAACGAGAAGGATTTTGGATGAAGTTAAGACCTTACACACGATTTATCTTTCATATTGATATAATTTATTGTTTTGCTGATATCCTTTATGATTTATACTTGATACTTCATTGGTACGGTTCTGAGAGTGTTTGTTTGATTATTACATCATAAATAAAAGTGAAAGTTCACCGCTTCTAGCTGAGGGATGAAACGGCAACAATGTATATTTTGATTGCAATTATTGATGATTTATTTATATTTCTTTACACAAGGGTGAAGTGAGACGAGTCTTTTTGACTTTTAGGCTAGGCGATCGCTTTTTTCTTTTTAGGAATGAGCGCAAAAATAATTGTAAGGCACATTATACAGTAGCGGTAATTCATGAATTACCGCTACTTAGTATTTTGAGTAAGTCCTGCTTTTAATAAAAATAGCAGCCAACAAGTTGCTTTGGCTGCTTGATTTTGTGAATTGGTAATATGGCAATAACGAGTCTAATAATCCAACCTAATAATTATCTATTGAATTATTAGCTGGTGCATTTTATTAAGATGCGAATACGTATCTGAATGCAAGTAGCCAGTAACCACTTCTCTTAGCTTCAATGGTCTATTAGCTTTACACCAGAAAAAGTCATCTGTTGTTTCTTCTCCGGCTCGGATGATGAAGTAGCTTTTATCACCATCATCTTTTGCGACAACAAGAAAACTTTCCTGTGCTTTCCTAAAATCAACTTTCAAGTGTTTAATCATAAGTAAAACCAGTTGTAGCCTACACCCATCAAAAGAAATATTCGCTTTTAATTCAACAACAAAATAAGCTATATTCAAAACGAGGAAAACACGTAATCTTTACTGATTAAAAAACTTATAAATTAGTAATAATACTGGTGCTTGTTCCAAAGAGCTTGAAAAATCTTTGTTTCCCATTCTCTAGTCCCCATTCCCCAAATGAACACCTCTATCCGTCTGCTGCTTTGAGAGTGAATTAGAAGAAGCTGACCACCTGAGTTCGACTTGCTTTTGGTACTTTTGTCGGTTTACCTGAACCTACTGAGTTTGCTGGTGATGCCAGTTACATTCCCCACCGTTGGAAAGCTAACCCAAATGGGGCTTTTGCGGCATTTGTTGATGGAAAACTTGTGGGGGACGCATAAAGTTAAGAAAAACGAGCAACCGTAAACATTACCGAGCGGGATAAAAGTATCGTACTATACCAAAATATCTCACGAATTTGGCGTAAAAAAATGGGGCAGCCAAGTGAGCGTAGATCCGCAATTCCCCACGACTAAATGGAAGCGAAGGCTGCCCCATTTTTTCAACCTTGCCTCCGACCTCCCGCTCGGTTTTGTTCCGAGATCCACAAGTTGTAGCTAGAACAACGCAAAAAGGTTGCTCGTTTTTCTCTCTTTTTTTCCACGGGTCAAATTTAGCAACTCAGTGGGGTAGCTTCGGTTCGTTTGGTCTGTTGAGCGTTTACCCAGACTTTTGGAATCAAAAAATTGCTCAACGTCTAATTGAAGCGGTTATGGAACACTTCACGCAGTCAGGTATCCAACAGGCAGCTTTGTTTACCTTCTCCAACAGTCCCAAGCATCATGCGCTCTAACAAAAGTTTGGTTTCTGGCAGCGTTTTCTTACCTCTATGATGTCTAAGTCGATTTCTGGTGTTGAGCAAAAAGTTCCAGAAGCAAGTTACTCTCTAATTACCCAAGAGCAACGCTGCCAATGCATAAATGCCAGTATAGAGTTAACTAATGTCATCTATCCAGGGTTAGATGTATCTGGCGAGATTTCGACGGTATATGAAGAAAAACTCGGCGATAAAGTCATTTTCAAGCTTTGCAAGTAAAGTACTTGGCAAATATTTATAAGTGCAAGCGATCGCCTGACTGCATCAGAATATCGTTTGACCACAAAATTATACTCTGCGCCAGAAAATATGTCGTTGCGTGAAATTTATATAAATTAAGCTTTTTAGTGATTTTGTTACTTTTATTAATATTGTCTTCTCTTTCACACGTATCTTAACAGGCTGTTCTCTTCTAACTCCAAGGTGTTTGGTGCAAACATAACCAATTTGAGATTCATCTGAGCTTGTAATTTTCCAATATTTTAATAGGGGTTCAATCGCCAACCCAATACGGTTAGCGACAAGTTGTAGTTGCTGTACATCGTCTTTGGTGAATTGGCGCTCCCGAAAAGTGCCAAGATGAAAGACACCGTTCACTTGGTCTTTAAGCAGCAGCGGAACACCAAGCATTGATCGGATTCCTTTGTTACGCAGAATCGGACTCACTACTTGTATTTTTGATAAGTCGTCTACAATCATCTGCTTGCCACTAGCAGCGATCTGACCTGCAAAACCACAATTAAGCGGAATTCTGATACCTTCTAAAATTTCTTCTTCTAGCCCTATGGTGGCACACACAGCTAATTGCTGCCCATTTTCTGTTGGCAAGAGAACTGTAACAGTATCTACGGTCATTAATTGGCGGATACTTTCAAGGACTGTACGCAGCAGGTTTCCAAGAACCAAATCAATGGGCACAGTGTCGTTGGCACTTTGGAGACGCTGACTGTTAATCTGGGCAGTCTTCTGAACCTCGGTAAGGGCTGCATTAAGGCGAATAGAAAGATGATCGTATGAGTAGATGTATTCGCGATCTAGTTCCTTGCTATCGTGACTTTTGACTATCACATTAAATAAACGCAGACCATGATGACCAATAATCCTCAGTTTTTTTGCTTGAGTCTGGTTATTGTCTGACTGAACTATAGCGCGGAACTGGCAGGTAGTGTTTTCTCCTAGGTAGTTGGTAAACTTCTGGAGTTCTTCTTCACTCATTTCAAGTACAATGCAATCTGAGGCGATGGGAGAGGTTTTATCCGGATTGCGCTCTTCCAAGATTGTTGTTAAATGAGCGTTTAGACTCTTAGATTCATTTTCATTCAAGCTAATGCAGTTAAGCCTATGAAGAAAGCGGCTTTCTTCAGAAAGCGGAGTTTGTGAGTCGTAATACTTATCTTGGCGCTGATTCCCCTTTTGAAAGTGGGCTAGCAAACCGCGCAAGCTCAAAATAAATTTATAAATAATCATTTCAAAACCATTTGAATTTGCTTCAAATCCCTATGATCTTCACTATTGAAAAATTTAGAGGCGTTATAATTTACCATTAATCAATCTCATCGTATGATGACATTAAGCTTTTAGCCATACATCTATCTATAGCTGGATTGATTTTATCCATCATCCGCCTGAAGTATTTTTCTGCGATCGCGTTTGAATTTAAATTCGGACACGGGGAGAGCGCAAAGGCTATTAGCAGCGCTTGCGCTCTTAATAAGAAAGCATAAATCAAAATGACTCCGTGGGACATAGCCGCTCAATATTCTTCGTGGTCAATCCAAATAATCGAGCGCTTGATTGTTCAAGCTGAAGCCACTTGAGCCATCTTGCCGCTGCCGTAAAAAATAATACCATGTCCGGTTAAAGACTTATCATTAAGGTCGCAGGGGGCAAAGAGTGCACTCTTGAAAGAGAGTTTTAAGGTTTTTACAGCGATGCCCGGAATTCTAACTAATAAGCGCGGACTTGATATAAGTCACTGATAAAGAAGAACAGTATTTGGGCGATCGCACAGCAACATGATTATGCAACTACCTTTGACTTGTTGTCACTGCGTCGGTTGTAACATTCTCTGACTGAGCAGCAAACTGGGTTTTCACACGATCTGCCAGCCGGATTGCCAAAGCGATAATAGTTAGCGTGGGATTAGCATAGCCTCCTGTTGGGAAAACAGAGCTACCCGCGATGAATAAATTCGATATGCCGTGAACTTGACAATTTGCATCGACAACGCCCTGTTTGGGATCAATATGCATCCGCGTTGTTCCCATATTATGGTGGGTACTAAAAGACATAGTATCGGGAAGCTCTCCATCGCGTTCAATGTGCAATTGACCTAATCCGGCACGAGCAATTTCTTCTGCCAAGATTGCTTGCGATCGCTTGATGCTGGAAATGTCTATTTCGCTCCACCGGTAAGTTAACTGTGCTTGAGGACAACCAAGCTTATCAAGTTTAGTACTAAGCGTCACCCGATTATCAGGATTTGGGACTTGTTCGGTTTGGCTCAAGACTTCAAACTTTACATATTTGTGCTCATTACCTTCTTGATCGGACCATCCGCCATGACTCAAATCAGGAAATAAATATTGCCGTTTTATATGATAATCATACCAATCGACCAGAAGATCATCAATATTCATCATCACATTACCCAAATGTTGAAAAACATTTTTGGGAACCTGTCCACCCCGAATTGAAGAGAGCAAAGTTTTCTTAGAAGCTTTTACAGAAGGCTTTGCGGGCGCTCTATACTTATCATCTCTGGGAAACAGTATAAAACTCATATTGAGTAATTGCTGATGGCGCATTACTTCCTCACTTAGGTGAAGTTTTCCCATAACTGGTACATTATTCACCCGACGTAAGTCATATAAAGCTGTCGAATTGAAGATTTTTCGACTCTCAGGATAAAGCATACCGCTGCGGATAAACGGATGGTCCATAAAGAACCTGCCGACAACATCGTTTTGATTGGCTAATCCTGTCTTTTGAGTTTGGTTGGATAGCAATAATAAACGTGCGTTTTCTATGCCACCCGTGGCTAAGATAAATATTTTGGCGACTACGGAAAATTTATTACCTTGCAGACAAGCTAAACGCACACTCTTTACATTCTTAGCTGTTTCGTCAGTCTCAATGTCTACGACGTTCGCATTCAGATAAGTGGTGATATTCGGAGATTGGTTGATTTCTTTTCGATATTCCTTGGTGAAAATATCGCGAGGTCCAAACTGAAACATATCGGTAGTTACGCGATCGCCGATGAAGGGTAGCTGAGGAGATTTCGCATCTTCCCAAGCTTCAGCCTCATAAGCAAAAGAACCGAGTTTGCAAACTGCGTGAGCGCGATCGTAGAAAGGATTCAGGTGAGATTTACTAAAAGCCCAGCCACTGTATGGTATACAATCGCGTTTTTCAAAGTCTATCTCGTCCAACGGCATATGCCTCAGACCAAGTTGCTGGTTATTAATTTTAATATTCCAGACGTTAGCGTGTCCACCAAACTGACGATGACGCATATCTTGTAAGTTTGGAAAAGGATCGCCAACAGTTTCACCCTCACTTAGAGATTGCGTCTCTTGATTAAATTCTAAATCGCCACTTTCTAGTAAGCATACTCGAAAGTCTTGCCCAATCAATTCTCGCGCCAGCGTAATCCCCGCAGGTCCTGCACCAACAATACAAACTTCTGTTTGAATAACTTCATCTGCTGGTAAGTTACGGCTATCAATCAACATCGATTTAATTTCCTTTGGTATTTTCTAGCGACAAGAAGCAATATCCCTAGGCATTGGGATACTTTTTGTCAGTTTGTTGGTATTTAATAATACAAACTGTTTATGACTAGAAGTCATAGCTCTCAAGATGCATTTCTATTTAGAAATACTTTCAAAAATATACATATCTCCAGAAAAAACTTAGATATTTAGGTGGATGCTCTACTGTATAAATGCTGATGTTTCTCAAGTTTATAAGTTAATTTCATCAATCTATATATAGAAATAAAAAAAATAGCCTCACTATTGTGAAGATATCTCAAAGTTTCATCTCTCCCCAGTATGAATTTGTATCGAATGCGGATCGGTCAAGATGAGACAAAAAAATCCCCCACCAAATGGTGGGGGATTTTAATTATCTACCTACAACACTAGAGGAAAGGTGAATTAACCAAACTTACCAGCAGTAGAGGCAATGAGGAAGGCTGCATAAGTTAAGACGTAGCCAACAGTGAAGTGAGCTAGACCAACTAAACGACCTTGAACGATGGACATAGCAACGGGCTTGTCTTTCCAGCGAACTAGGTTCGCTAAAGGAGTGCGCTCGTGTGCCCAAACCAAAGTTTCAATCAACTCTTGCCAGTAACCTCTCCAAGAGATGAGGAACATGAAACCGGTAGCCCAAACTAAGTGTCCGAAGAGGAACATCCAAGCCCAGACAGACAGGTTATTCATGCCGTAGGGGTTGTATCCGTTAATCAACTGAGCGGAGTTAGCCCACAGATAATCACGGAACCAGCCCATCAGGTACGTCGAAGACTCATTAAACTGAGCGACGTTGCCTTGCCAGATACCTAGATGTTTCCAGTGCCAGTAGAACGTTACCCAACCAACGGTGTTCAATGACCAGAACAGAGCGAGGTAGAACGAATCCCAACCAGAGATATCGCAAGTACCGCCACGACCTGGACCGTCGCAAGGGAAGGCATAGCCGAAGTCCTTTTTATCGGGCATCAGCTTAGAACCACGGGCATCCAAAGCACCTTTGACCAAAATCAAAACAGTGGTGTGGATAGCCAGCGCAAAGGCGTGGTGTACTAAGAAGTCACCAGGACCGATTGTTAAGAACAGAGAGTTGGTGCTGTTGTTGATAGCATCCAACCAGTTAGGCAACCAAGCAGCACCTGCTGTGGAAGCAACGCTATCAGGGTTAGACAGCAAGGTGTTTAAACCGTACAGCACTTTACCGTGAGAAGCCTGGATGAACTGGGCAAATACCGGTTCAATCAAGATTTGTTTCTCCGGAGTTCCAAAAGCTACTACTACGTCGTTGTGTACGTACAAGCTTAAGGTGTGGAAGCCTAGGAAGAGAGACACCCAGCTTAGGTGGGAAATAATCGCTTCTTTGTGCTTCAGTACGCGGTCAAGTACGTTGCCCTTGTTTTGTTCGGGGTCGTAGTCACGTACCCAGAAGATGGCGGCATGGGCAAAAGCCCCAGTCATCAAGAATACAGCAATATACTGGTGGTGCGTGTACAGCGCTGCCTGTGTTGTGTAGTCCTTACCGATAAAAGCGTAAGGAGGCATAGCGTACATGTGCTGCGCTACCAAGGAGGTGATGGTTCCTAATGCAGCCAGGTGTATAGACAACTGGAAGTGCAAAGAGTTGTTATAGGTGTCGTACAGTCCTTGGTGAGGCAGGTTGAACTGACCTTCAGTTTCGACACCAAAGAAGTTCTTGGCGTTCAGCATTTCTTTGATGCTGTGACCAATACCGAAGTTAGTGCGGTACTGGTGACCGGCGATGATGAAGATCACAGCGATCGCCAAGTGGTGGTGAGCCATATCGGTCAACCACAGCGATTCTGTTTGAGGATGGAAACCACCCAAGAAAGTCAGAATCGCAGTTCCTGCGCCTTGAGATGTACCAAACACATGGTTGGCAGTATCGGGGTCAGCAGCATAAGCACCCCAGTTACCTGTAAAGAAAGGTGTTAAACCTTGCGGGTGCGGCAGGGTGGATAGGAAGTTATCCCAACCGACGTGCTGTCCGCGAGATTCGGGGATAGCAACGTGAACCAAGTGACCTGTCCAAGCCAAGGAACTAACACCAAACAAACCAGCTAAGTGGTGGTTTAGGCGAGGTTCAGCACTCTTGAACCAAGAGAGGCTGGGACGGAACTTGGGCTGCAAGTGCAACCAACCTGCAAACAGAAATACTGCTGCTAATAGGAGGAGGAACACTGAACCCATATATAGGTCATTGTTCGTCCGCATCCCGATGGTGTACCACCAGTGGTAAACACCGGAATAAGCTATGTTTACTGGATTGCTAGCTCCACCTTGGGTGAAAGCTTCAATTGCTGGTTTACCGAAGTGAGGGTCCCAAATCGCATGAGCGATCGGGCGGATATGAATGGGATCTTTGATCCACTCTTGGAAGTTACCTTGCCAGGCTACGTGAAATAAAAGGCTCGAAGCCCATAGGAAAATGATTGCCACATGACCGAAGTGTGTAGCGAAAATCCTTTGGTAAAGATTTTCTTCTGTCATGCCATCGTGGCTTTCAAAATCATTTCCCATAGCCATCGCATACCAGATCCGACGTGTAGTCGGGTCTTGTGCGAGATCCTGGCTAAATTTTGGAAATTTTGTTGCCATAGGTGTGATAAATCCTCTGACCTTTAGCCATCAGCTATTGGAGTTGAGAGTAGTAGTTAGGAGGAGCCAGTTGCGTGCGGGGGTTCCCCCCCGTTGAGCAACCTGGCGTTTAAAAGTTAGAAGTTATGAATTAAAACTTACTCTTAACTCTTAACTCTTAACTCTCCCTTGCTAGCCTAGTGTAAGTATGTGTGCGTGGAAGAATGCCCAGGTGGTAACAATTCCTCCTAAGAGATAGTGAGCCACCCCAACAGCACGACCTTGAATGATGCTCAAAGCGCGAGGCTGAATTGATGGTGCTACCTTCAATTTATTATGCGCCCAAACGATCGACTCAATCAGTTCTTGCCAGTAGCCGCGACCGCTGAACAAGAACATCAAGCTGAATGCCCAAACAAAGTGACCGCCTAAGAAAAGTAGACCATAAGCTGACAGCGCACTGCCGTAAGAGTTGATCACTTGTACAGCTTGTGCCCACAAGAAATCACGCAACCAGCCATTGATTGTGATGGCACTTTCGGCGAAGTTACCACCAGTGAGGTGAGACACAACTCCATCGCTGTCTACCGTACCCCAGACATCTGATTGCATTTTCCAACTAAAGTGGAAAATTGCAATCGAAATGGTGTTGTACATCCAGAATAAACCGAGGAATACGTGATCCCAACCGGATACCTGACAGGTACCACCACGACCAGGACCATCGCAAGGAAAGCGGAAGCCGAGGTTTGCTTTGTCTGGAATCAGACGAGAACCGCGAGCAAACAAAAATCCTTTTAACAGAATCAGGACTGTGACATGAATTTGGAATGCGTGAATGTGGTGGATCATGAAGTCCGCCGTACCCAACGCGATCGGCATCATTGCCACTTTACCGCCTACAGCCAAAATTCCGCCACCGAAAGCATAGCTTACAGGTTCTAGAGCATTGGGAGCGGTACCGCCAGGTGCTAATGTGTGTATGTTTTGTACCCACTGAGCAAATACTGGCTGTAATTGAATTGCTGTATCTGAGAACATGTCTTGGGGACGACCCAAGGCACGCATCGTGTCGTTGTGGACGTACAATCCAAAGCTGTGGAAGCCGAGGAACATACAAACCCAGTTGAGGTGAGAGATGATTGCATCTCGGTGACGAATCACCCGATCCAAAACGTTGTTTCGGTTCACTACAGGATCGTAATCCCGCACCATAAATATAGTAGCGTGAGCCGCACCGCCAACGATACAGAAGGCTCCAATCCACATGTGGTGGGTGAAGATACACAACTGTGTAGCGTAGTCGGTTGCCAAGTACGGATACGGAGGCATCGCGTACATGTGGTGTGCCACGATGATTGTTAGGGAACCTAGCATTGCCAGGTTAGTTCCTAACTGAGCGTGCCACGATGTGGTCATGTTTTCGTAGAGACCTCTGTGACCATCGCCTGTGAAGGGACCTTTGTGGTTTTCGAGGATCTCTCTCATGCTGTGACCGATACCCCAGTTGGTGCGGTATTGGTGACCGGCAATGAGGAAGACGACGGCGATCGCTAAATGGTGATGAGCAATATCAGTCATCCACAAGCCGCCAGTTACTGGGTTCAGACCGCCTTTGAAGGTCAAGAAGTCCGCATACTGACCCCAATTCAATGTCCAAAATGGCATCAAACCATTCGCAAAGCTGGGGAACAACTCGATCAATAAGTCTTTGTTCAGGATGAACTCGTGGGGCAAAGGTACGTCTTTAATCGAGACGCCTGCATCCAAAAGCTTATTAATCGGCGAAGATACGTGGATGATGTGACCTGCCCATCCCAAAGAACCGCAACCCAGCAATACTGCTAAGTGGTGATTCAGCATCGACTCGACATTCTGGAACCATTCCAGTTTGGGAGCGCGCTTGTGGTAGTGGAACCAGCCAGCAAACAGCATTAACGCTGCCATCACTAAGCCGCCAATGGCAGTGCAGTATAGCTGGAAGGAGTTTGTAATACCCCAGCCACGCCAAATTTGAAACAAGCCTGAGGTGATTTGGATACCGTGGAAGCCACCACCGACATCACCATTCAAAATATCTTGTCCCACAATGGGCCAAACGACCTGGGCACTTGGCTTAATGCTCAACGGATCGCTTAACCAGGCTTCGTAGTTGGAAAACTTCGCGCCGTGGAATATCATCCCGCTCAACCAGATGAACACTACGGCTAGGTGCCCGAAGTGTGCTGCAAATATTTTGCGGGATATGTCTTCTAAATCGCTGGTATGTGTATCAAAGTCGTGGGCGAGCGCGTGTAGGTTCCAAATCCAGGTGGTGGTTTTTGGACCTCTAGCAAGGTTTCTGTCGAAATGACCTGGGGTCGCCCACCTTTCAAATGAGGTGGGAACTGGGTCTTTATCGACTATTACTCTTGCTTTTTTCTCCTCTCGCTCTGGAGGACTTATCGTCATTCAGACCCTCCTCTCTTAACAAGGATGTGAGGAATCATTTAAACCACTTGTTGTCTTTTTGGCTAAGTTGTGCTTAGTCCGATGCTCCAGAAATATCTGAGGCAGCGGTGAAGACCTCATGTGGAGATTGCTTTCTGTTGAATTATAAAGTCTTATCTCCCCCTTTGTTGAACACAAGTTAACAATAATTAAAAATCCCTGGAGTAATTGTAGAATCTGCTTTTTCCCGGAAAACAACTTGTCCAAAAGTCAATAGCTTCTTCATATAATTTACAAACGATAACAATTTGTAAAATTTCTCCACTAACCAGACGTAGTAAGCATTTTCGCTCTGTTGGGCTTTTATTTGTATATGTTGGTCTTTTAAATCGCGGCTATTACCATATTCTGTGAAAATTGCTATTAATAAATATTTGTGATAAATATGGCTAATTCAGAGAAATAACTGATAAAGAACCGAGTAAAATTAGACTTTTTTGCCAAAAACATCAGATTTGCAGAAAATTTCACCTTTTGGGCTATGGTTCCGAATCATGGTTTGCGCCAAAATCAGTTGTTGAAGACTAAAACTAGGTGGAACTCATGAAGTGGTGGACAACAGCAATAGCGAAAATTCAACCTAGAATCGCTATCCTCAGGCGACTAATCATATTATTACTGGTGTTGAGTATTACTAGTTGTGGCGAGAAAGCCGTAAGTCAAGAAGTGTCTGTTGGATACAAAGAAAAGCCGCAACCGATTTCTCGGCAATTCTCTGAAGTTTCCCCACCAGCGGTAATTCAAGAACTGCGATCGCTTGACGATATTTATCAACCGCAAGTAACAATACTTACTCCCCAAGCTGATGAAGTTCTGCAAGACGACAAAGTTACAGTCCGCTTGCAAGTTAAGGATTTACCAATATTTAAAGACCCAAAATTTGATCTAGGACCGCATTTACACGTAATTCTTGATAATCAACCATACATACCTGTTTACGACCTAAATCAACCGCTGGTTTTACCAGACTTGTCCCCAGGTACGCATACTCTGCGCGTCTTTGCTTCTCGTCCTTGGGATGAAAGCTTTAAAAATGAAGGTGCTTACGCCCAAACAACATTTCACATTTTCACGAAAAGCGACGATAACAATCCGGATGCGGCACTACCCCTGATAACCTACAACCGTCCTCAAGGCATCTACGGGGCAGAACCAATTCTACTAGACTTTTATTTAACTAACGCGCCTTTGCACCTGGTCGCTAAAGATAATCCCAACAATCAAATTGCTGATTGGCGCATTCGTTGCACAATTAATGGTGAAAGCTTTGTTCTCGATCGCTGGCAGGCTATTTATCTCAAAGGCTTTAAACCTGGTAAAAACTGGGTAAAGCTGGAATTTCTCGATGATAAGGGAAATGTTGTGAAAAATGTCTTCAACAGCACAATCAGGCTGATTACCTACGAACCGAAGGGTAAAGACACTCTTTCTCAAATCGTTAGAGGCGAACTTTCAGCAGAGCAAGTTCGCTCAATTGTAGACCCCAATTATACTGCTAAACCGACAACGGCTGAACCAAGAAGCGCACCAACAGTTGAACCAACACCGGATAAGGTAGAGGAACCTGTTACTAAATCTGAATCTCCAAAATCAAGCCAGCCAAAACAAGTTGAACCTCAACCAAAAGAAACAGAAACCCCTGAACCAACGATACCCGAACAATCTCCGCAAACTGATAAACCAAAATCAGGCGGATTTTTCAATCGTCGCGGATCTAAGCTTCCCACTCCCCAACCACCTGTGACACCATCTCCAAGTGTACCGCCGACACTACCTGAGATTATCGATCCAAAACCAGAACCGCAATTAGAAGAAACGCCAACACCACAATTAATTGAACCTCAACTGGAGGAAACGCCAAAATCAACGATACCCGAACAATCCGCGCAAACTGATAAACCGAGATTTGGCGGATTTTTCAATCGTCGTAAGTTTTCCAATGCTTCAGGGGAACCTCAATTAGAGGAAACAGAAACCGAACAATCCCCGCAACCTGCAAAACCTCGGTTTGGCGGCTTTTTCAATCGTCGTAAGCTTCCTAATGCTTCGCCATCTGAGAATGTGTCTCCTACACTACCAGAGATTATCGATCCAAAACCAGAACCTCAATTAGAGGAAACGCCAACACCAGAATCAACGACTTTACCGGAAAAAATCGCTCCCAATCCGGAAGAACCGGAATTAAAGCGATATTTTAATCCGCGTCAGTTTCCGGATGCTTCTCCTTCTCCAAATTTGCCGCTAAATCAGCCGGAAGATAGGGGGTAAAAATTTTATTAGCTTTGTAGTAAGCGCTTAAGCCCTGAAGCGCTTACTACAGTAGACTTAAGTGTAAATTTTCAGATAATGCCTCGACAAAGGCAAGTCCGGCTACAGAATTACCGACGCTATCTAAGGCGGGACTGTATGTGGCGATCGCTCCGTGTTTTGGTACTATCGTTAAAAGCGCACCGCTAATTCCTGATTTCATCGGTAATCCTATCCGGATGCTATATTTGCTAGATGCTTCATACAATCCACAAGTTAACATCAAGGCATTGACACAGCGACGATTTTGTGGTAAGATAATCTCGCTAAAAGATAATATTTTTCCCAGACAGGCTAAGTCTTCAACTGTGCCAGAAAGACAGCAAATTTGCTCGTAAGTGTCTATGGCTGTTTGAACATCGTCTATATATCCAGCTTCGGCAAGATGTAGAGCGATCGCTTGATTGGTTTGAGAATTAACCGAACGTACTGAAGCTAACATCGCCTCATCCAGCTTGAAGTTACATTCGGCTAATTGATTCAGCCATTGACAGAATTTTTGCGTGCGATCGCTTGGATTTTTTCCTGATAATTTATCAGCAAGAGTAATTGCACCACTATTAATCATCGGGTTGCGTGGGAAGGAGCGATCGCTAACCAGTTGCGTGAGAGAATTAAATGGAGCATCTGATGGCTGAACCCCAACCCACTGAAAAACCGTTTCCAATCCCAGATGTTCTAGCAGATATAACAGCGAAAACGGCTTAATCGCACTCATCAGCGGAAAAACACAGTTTGTATCTCCTGTACTGTAAGCTTGTCCTGATTTACAACAAATGTGAACCGCAAAGCAATGAGGATCGACAACAGCCAATTTAGGAATGCGGTTAGCAATTTGTCCTTGATAAGCTTGGCTTTTGGCTTGTTGTACCCACACAGATAAATCAGCCGTAGTTAGTGTTTCGAGTTTTTTCAAGAATTATATCAGATGGGGAGTGAGGAGTGGGGAGTGGGGAGTGGGGGATTGGTAATGGGTAATAATTTTATTCAATTACCGATTACCGATTACCAATTACCAATTACCAATAGATATATTTTATGAACGTCCGTGTAAGAGCGCCAGAATTTCCGCAAAATTTTCCTTGGCTGAATACTGACAAACCGTTATCTATTAAACAGCTTAAAGGCAGAGTTGTAATTTTAGACTTTTGGACATATTGTTGCATCAATTGTCTGCACATCTTACCAGACTTGAAATATCTCGAACAGAAATATCAAGATAGTCTTACCATTATCGGCGTACATTCAGCTAAATTTGACAACGAAAAAGAAACCGAAAACATTCGTCAAGCCATTTTACGTTACGACATCGAACATCCAGTTATAGTTGACAGCGGCTTTCGGATTTGGTCAGAATATACAGTGCGTGCTTGGCCCACCTTGATTGTAATCGATCCAGAAGGTTACGCGATCGCCTCTATATCTGGTGAAGGTAAGCGCGATATTTTAGACGAGTTGATTGCAAAACTGATTGACGAACACCGCGACAAAAAAACGATTAATTTTCAAGAACTTAGCTTGACTTTAGAAAAACAGCGCCAACCTTTAATTACACCACTAGCTTTTCCCGGTAAAGTCTTAGCGACAAACGCGGGTTTGTTTATCGCTGATTCTGGACATCATCGAATTGTCACGAGTAGCGAAGATGGAGAAATCCTGCATTTAATCGGTACAGGAAAACCTGGTTTAACTGATGGTTCATTTCAGCAAGCGCAGTTTTTTGCACCTCAAGGAATGGCATTTGATGCCGAAAATCAACTTCTTTACGTTGCCGATACAGAAAATCATAGCTTGCGGCGGGTTGATTTCCAGCGTCAAATAGTAGAAACTATAGCCGGAACAGGTAAACAAAGCCGGAATATTCGTCCTCACGGTGGTGTTGCAAAACAAACAGCCTTGAATTCACCTTGGGACTTGGTGAAAGTCGGGAATATCATATATATAGCGATCGCAGGTTCTCACCAAATTTGGGAAATGAATCTGCAAACCGACATTATTAAGACTTATGCAGGCATTGGTGCAGAAGCTTGTATAGATGGTAAACTCAGCGAATCAGCATTTGCTCAACCCAGCGGCATCACTACCGATGGACAAGAATTATATATTGCCGACAGCGAAGTTAGCACAATTCGCGGCATCGGACTAATAGAACCGCAACAAGTGCGAACAATTTGCGGAAGTGGAGATTTATTCGGTTTTGGCGATGTTGATGGACAAAGCTATGATGTTCGGTTGCAGCATTGCTTAGGAATAGAATATGCCGATAATTATCTTTGGGTAGCCGACACTTACAACCACAAAATTAAATTAGTTAGTCCTAGCACCGGAAATTGTCAAACTATATTAGGTGATACCGCTGGTTTCCAAAATGGACAAGGTAAACACAGCCGTTTTTCCGAACCTTCAGGTTTGAGCCTTCTAAATTCTCGCTTATATATAGCCGATACAAATAATCATGCCATTCGCTGCGTCGATTTAAACACCTTTGAAGTAACAACAATCCAATTTATCGGATTATGTGCCCCAGATGTGTGTATTCCCTCTCATTAAAACTCTCTTAAACCCTCTTTCCTTTGTGTCCTTGGCATCTTCTCCTGTCGGAGACGCTGCGCGAAGGCGGTTCGTTTTCATATACAATCATCTCACGCCAAGGCGCAAAGACGCAAAGAAAGAATTATGACTGATGTTGCCGTAATTGGTGCTGGGATGGCAGGTTTAGTATGCGCCCAGCAATTAAGTCAAGCTGGATACTCAGTATTAGTGCTGGAAAAGTCCCGTGGTTTGGGGGGACGAGTTGCGACACGTCGTTTACATAATACTTGTGCAGATCATGGAGTGTGTTATTTAAAGCCAAAAGGTGAATTGTTGAAGCGTTTTGTTGAGTTGTTGAGCCGCCATCATATTCTAGAAGTATGGACAAACGAGCCAGAGCCAAATTATATTGCACCTCAGGGAATGAGTGCGATCGCTAAGTTTCTCGCTCAAAATTTAGAAATTTCCCTCAATCAACGTGTCGAAACTATTACCCCAATCGATAATAAATGGCGTCTCACCTTTGAATCCAGCGATGAAGAATTAACCGCTGCATCAGTAGTTGTCGCTATTCCCGCACCTCAAGCTTTCACGCTACTAGCACCTTTGGGCGATTTCGTCAATAAAGCTTTTTTAGATAACTTGCGTTCTATAGAATTTTACCCCAGCCTTGCTGTTATGGCTGGGTATCCCGCCGACTCGCAGCCACTTCCAAAGTGGAAAGCCTTAACTTTTGTTGACAATCCTGATTTAGCGTGGATTGGTTTAGATAGCAGCAAGCGTCACAATTCGCAGCAACCGCTTTTTGTTATCCAAAGTAGCGCTGATTTCGCCCAACGTTATTTAGAATCTCTCGATTTAGACCCAGCGGCACAGCAAATGTTGCAAAGCGCAAGTCAGATTGTGCAACTTTCTTGGCTGGCTACTCCCGAATGGATGCAAGTACATCGCTGGCGTTATGCTTTTCCTCGCAATCCTTGGGACAAAGCTTTTTTATCTGCGGAAAGTTTTTTACCTTTAGTGTGCTGTGGTGATTGGTGTGGTGGCAACCTTGTTGAAGGTGCGATGCTTTCAGGATTAGCCGCAGCGGAGGAAATTAACAATCAGATGAGAAATGTACCTTTAAGCGGCTTAAATTTTTTAGAATTTCTTAATTAATCATTTAATCTCTGGCTCAATTAATTTGCAATGATAGTAAGTTGCTAGGCTTGTAGCTTACATAATTCATTCGCAATAAATTTGCAGTGCTTCTGGTTGCATCATCCACAGAAGCGCAGATTTTGGGTTTGCAATTGAAAAATGCTAAGGAATGTAAATTAAAAAAAAGTGGAAACTATTTCAATCTTTTTTTATAATTAATATTTTTACCGAAACGCTGGAATTGATCCCTATTGGTTTATGATGCGTTTTGTGTAGTTTTGAGCCAAATATTCATAAATTTGAAATAATTGGCATTATCGGTATAAAAGACTTACACTTAATAAGTGTAGTGAGCATTGTTTTCAGGTTGATACTGTGAAGTACAAACTTGAACTTAGATAAACGCAGTAAGTTTTCTGTTGACTGTAACTGAAGAAAAAATTAGTTTTAGGGTTTTAGCATCTAACACTCAAATTTCTTCTGACTTCATTGTTACGGTGACATTTGCATTGAGAAATTTTCTCTGATTGACAAATTATTAGCTGGATAAAAAGGAACTAAAACGTTATGCAAACAGTAGTGAAGTTAACACCGCAATCAGTTTTAGGAGAGATTGAAAGCGTTTTGGATACTTATCCATACAATCCTTATCAACAGGCTTTTGCTATTGCTGATTTGCGCCAAGAGTTAATTTGCTTTGTTTTAAGTCGCATTCCTTGTCTTTACAGTGCAACTGATGATAAATCGCTTCCTGACTACCAGCTAGACCAAGAGTGCTTGTTAAACTTTAAGTTACCTCGCAGTCCTTTAGAACAAACACTGTATTTGCAAAATATAATTCACCAAGGCATTTCTTCAATCATGAAAGAAAAATCAGATTGGATTAGCGATCGCCTTGAAACAGTCCAAGTAGATTCTCAACCATCATACTGGTTTGGTTGAATCAAATTAATAGTAAAGACGTTCCGGTGGAACGTCTCTACCTTTTATTTTTTACCCTTTAACGGGTCGTGTCCCCAATTCATTAAAGAATAACGCCAGTGTGTATCCTCAACATCACCTTCAGGCTGCTGTGCTGAGTGACGATGTACATAACTGACGACTTTTTTCATGTGCGATAAATCATCGTCTGTGTAGTCATCTTTTTTCTTGTGCAATAATTGAACGATGCGTTTACCGGATTTATGTCCGATTGACTCATCATCATCTTTTTTTTGTCCTACAGATTGAGATTCTTCTGTTTTCAGCCAAGATTCAAGTTCCTTTGCTGTCATATTCACAGAAGCATGAAACTCGTCGATCGCTGATTTGACATCTTTACTCATAACGCTGCATTACTCCTCAATTTTGTCAAGAGAACCAGGTTTGTGTGCTGCTTCTTTGCCGGTTTTATCGCTTTTAACCAAATACTCAGGATTATCTTTTGAAGCTGCAACGTGATGTCCTTTAATCTCTGTGGATGAGGTGAGTTTCTTTTCCACCTCGCCGATGGTTTCACCTTGGGAAGTTTTCCACTTAACCTTGTCACCTTTTTTCAATTCGTCACTCACGGGTTTTTCCTTTGAACGTTTTATACCCGTTAATTATGTTCAGGCTATCAGAAAAATTAATCAGTCGCTTGACAGAAGTTGCATTCGCAAATCTGACCTCTCTCCAAACCTCTCTCCTACGAGGAGAGAGGCTTTGATTTTCTCCCCTTCCCTACCAGGGAAGGGGTTGGGGGTTAAGTCTGTATTGATATATCCACAAATTTCAACCTGTCGGCGCGTGATGCTAGATGTAAGTTGTGGTAAGCTAGGCGTTCGCACTTGCCTATCGATTAAAGAGGAACCTGAAAAGCCGTATTCAAACGTATAACTTAGATGTTGCGCTATTAGATATACGAACTATTATTAAGTTTGGCGAAAAGTGTGAATTTGCTGCTTTGAGTAAATTTCTCAAAGCGGTTGACCGTGACGAAATTATGAGAGAGTGGATATGATTCAAGTTGGTTCATTAGTGCGATCGCGCAATAACAATCTGGGAATAGGCAAAGTTACTCAAATATCCGAGCAATCGGTAGTTGTAGAATATTTTTGCTCATTAGGAAAGCAAATTCAAAACACGTTACCTTTAATTTCGCTGTCTCAAGTCAGAATTCAGCGTCAAACTCGCTGTTATATCAAATTAGAAAATGAAGACAGATGGGGAATCGGTAGAATTTTCACTTGGGATGAAGACAACGATTTATATCAAGTTGATTTACCAGATAAAAAGACGGTATTAGTAACTGAGCAAGAAGTTTACGTGCGTTGCGATTTACCGATTGAAGACCCAATTGATATTTTAGCAATGAAGGGTCAAGAAACGCCGTACTTCCACGAAAGACGACTTGCTTTAGTTAATTGTTTGATGTCACAACGCGCTGTTAGTCGCGGCATGACAGGCTTACTTTCTGCTAACATTAAACTTTATCCCCACCAAGTTGAAGTTATCCGCAGAGTACTAGAAGACCCAATTCAACGCTACTTACTAGCAGATGATGAAGGATTGGGAAAAACGATTGAAGCCGGTGCTATTCTGCGCCAATATTTGTTAGATGAATCGCAGGGAACAGCTTTAGTAGTAGTACCAAAATATTTACTTGAACAATGGCATCAAGAGTTAGAAAATAAATTTTATATCTCGCATTTTCCTGATAGAGTGAAAGTGGTAGCGGTGGAAGATGTGCAGAAAATTAACCGCAACGCAGATATAAATTTCGTAATTTTCGATGAAGCTGATAAAATCGCGGCAATGGCGTATTCATTTGACGCATCACAACGCCAGCGTTTTGCGGTATACAAACACATAGCTCATAAATGCGATCGCCTACTTTTACTTACTGCTACTCCCTTATTAAACCACGAGCGCGATTATCTGGCTATGTTACATCTGTTAGAGCCTGATATCTATCGGATGGATGATTTAGCTTTATTTCGTGCTAAAGTGCAAAACCGTGCCGCAATTGGTAAAATTTTACTTTCCTTGGAAGATGCAGATTCTGTTGTTTTGAAAGACAACCTAAATCAACTCCGCACGCTTTTTCCGAAAGATGCTTATTTACTTGATTTAGCAGACAAATTAGAAACAAAAACAGCCACCGACCAAGATAAAATTATCAGGGAAATTCGCACCCACATCAGCGACACCCATCGACTTCATAGACGAATTCTCCGCAATCGTCCTGCTTCTGTAGAAGATGTAATTTGGGAAAGAAATATTTCACCCAAAGCCGAGTATGATTTAGATGAGCGTTCAATAGACATTCACGAATCAATTGAAAAATGGCGTAGTCTTGCTCCCAACGAAAAAGAGTATCAGCGGATATTTCTGCTTTTATTTCTCGCTTCTGGTACTTGGTTGGGTCTTTTAGAACAGGTTATCACGGCACGGTTAAAGAACGTAGCTCGCAAAGAGTTAATTCAAGACTTTGATGAAGAAAGCATAAACACGCTTACCGATACCCCAAAATTTGCTGGGGAAGAAGAGATTTTAGAGTCTTTGTTGAAAATTGTTCGACAACCGTCAGAAGATGGCGATCGCATCGAATTACTCAAAACAGTATTACTCTACCACCTCAGCGAACGCTTTAACCTACAATCTTATCGTTCAAATCTCAGCAAATTACTCGAACAAGTACAGCGACGAATTACAAGACCAATACCGGGTGATACACTCCCAAAAATTGTTGTATTTACCAGCTTTCCCCAAGTTGGTGCAGAAATCGTCCGTTGTTTGAGAAACAGTTTTGGGAAAGCGATCGCTACTCATCAACTCGGACAAACTAGCGCTGAAGTTGAAAAGAATCTTAAACAATTCAAAAACGATTCAAAGTGTTTTATTCTTGTTTGTGATTCTGCTGGTGAAGAAGGTCGTAGTTTACAATTTGCCGACTGGATAATTCATTTTGACATTCCTTGGTCGCCAAATCGTCTGGAGAAAAGAATTAGTCGGATAGACAGCATTTACAATACACAGAAAATTGAGTTAACAGTATTTGCAGGTGCAGATTTAGAAGATAGTCCCCACGATGCTTGGTATCGCTTGTTAAAAGAAGGTTTAGCAGTCTTTCACCGTTCAATTACCAGTCTTGAGTTTTATGTAGATAAAAAATTGCCGCAACTTGAAGCAAAGCTGTTTGAAACGGGAGCAAATGGACTAATAGAAATTTTACAACAAATCCAAGATGAAATCGCCGCAGAAAAAATCAAACTGAGCCAGCAAAACGTTTTAGATGAAATTGATATTTTTGATGAAGATGCTATTCAGTATTTTACAGCATTAGATAATTATGATGCTCAATATCAAGAAATACAGCGAAGTGTAGAACAATGGATTTGTGACGCTTTAGAATTTAAGCAAGTTTATAAAACCGATTTCACTGGAATACAGCGCTACCAACCAACAATGCGTACCTTGGTTCCAGTAGATGAATTGAGAACTTACTTCAACACTTTTGCGGAGACATTTGGTACTTTTAACCGGAAATTAGCAAATCAAAATTCTGATATCAATCTCTATAGAATTGGTGAAGAATTTATTGAGTCATTAGCGTCATACATTCACTGGGATGACAGAGGTCAAGCTTTTGCACTCTGGAGATTTGATAAATCTTGGGATAATAGTGAAGGTAAGGAATGGTTTGGTTTTAGATTCAATTATATAATTGAAGCCAATTTAACTTACTTAAAAGACGACACCAAATATCAGATTCTCAAGCGTCGCGCTGATGGCTTATTTCCGCCACTAATCGAGTCTATTTTCGTTGATGTTGAGCGTATGTCTGTAGTACAAGATGAGGAATTATTAACTATTTTGCAGCGTCCTTATAAAGGTAAAGGTGGCACTCAATACCGTGATTATAACTTAGCCAAAAGTCGATTATCAATAATTGATAGCTTTGTTGAAGCTAATAAATGGCAATACTTTTGTTATCAAGCACGTCAAACTTCTTTGGAATTACTTGAGCAGCGTCCTGATTTTGTTAAATTGTGCGAAAAACAGGCGACAATTGCTGAACAGAAACTAAATAAGCGCGTTGAACAATTAGAGTTGCGGCTTAATCAACTTGTTGAAAACAAAGAAAGGTCTGATTCGGAACTAGCAGAAGAAATTGAGACAGAAACTGACTTAATACAACTAATTACAGAAGGAATTCGCCATCCTTCTATTCGCCTTGATTCTGTTGGTTTTATTGTCGTTTCTGGGCATCCTCCTACTCAATCTGAAGAAGAAGGCGATAATTCGTAAATTTGTAGTGAGGACTTTAGTCCTCTTCTAAGAAGATAAGCAGTAGGGTGCGTTATGCCTCAGGCTAACGCACCGTGAAAAATTAGATCAAGATGGTGCGTTAACGAACTAACGCACCCTACAACTACAGATTTATTTTTTGGTAGTCCCTAAGATAACGACTTCAGTCGTTACTACGAAAATAAGAGAGGTAGATAATTCTACCTCTCTATCTCAAGTCAATTTAAAAGGTAAAAGTAAGAATTACCTTTTTTAGTATCGGCTGCTGCCGGGTTTATGAACAATAAAGCTGAGAACTTGACACTGCTTAACGTTGTCAAAACCAACAACGCGAATGAAGCAGTTGCCAAACTGAGAACGACAGCCTTGCACTTCGCTCAACACTTCTTGAGTAGATTTAGCGTTAAATAAAGGCAACTTCCACAGAGTCCAAAAGAATGTTGTTGGTTCAGAAGTTTCGTTAAACTCAACTGCGGGAATGTAACCTTGATCTAAGATGTACTGCACTTGCTTGGCGATTTGAGCGTCAGACAGAGGAGGCAGATAAGAAAGGGTTTCGTAACGACGCTCTTTTGGTAAGGTCTGCATAGTTGGTAATAAAGGAGGGCTTTGACTACAAAGGTGTTGGTTGGTAGAGACGCGATGTTCTTCGCGCCTCTACTAACTTGATGAATTATCCAAATTTGGATCTGAAGCTGCTTGTTCTGATTCTGGGCTGGGTATCGACATATTTAATTGCGTAATTCGCTCTAAATGCTGGCGACGGTGTTCTGTATTTGCTTGGCTAATACCGATACGAATCATTTCGGGTAAGAAGTCGGTGACTTCGTTGGCGATATGTTCCCTGACAGTCATGATCCTTAAAGCCAAATCTGGCTTTTCTCGAAACAGACTTTGAATGTATGCTTCTCCATCCTGAATTTTGTCGGCGGAAAAGTTGTGCAGCCAAAGCGCCAAGGGAGGATTCGTTTCGCCAAGTTGAGTTAGCACCGTCCGCACTGCTTGATAAGTTAGGTAGCTAGAGAGCGTCTTAACTGTATCCTTTGCAATTTGTTTTAAATCCATGCTTGACCCAGACCAAAAGAGTTATGAGTTATGAGTTATGAGTTATGAGTTATGAATTAATTTAACTCCTCACTCCTAACTTCTAACTCTTAACTTAAAATCAGACGGTATCCATTGCCTCGAACTCGAACTTGATTTCTTTCCACAGTTCGCAAGCAACAGCCAATTCTGGCGACCACTTACAAGCTTCGCGGATAACATCGTTACCTTCGCGAGCCAAGTTGCGTCCTTCGTTACGTGCTTGGATACAAGCTTCTAAAGCTACGCGGTTAGCGGTAGCGCCAGGAGCGTTACCCCAAGGGTGTCCGAGGGTACCACCACCAAATTGTAGTACGGAGTCGTCACCGAAGATTTCTACTAGTGCGGGCATGTGCCATACGTGGATACCACCAGAAGCAACTGCCATTACACCAGGCATGGAAGCCCAATCTTGAGTGAAGTAGATACCGCGTGACTTGTCTTGCTCAACGTAGTTTTCACGTAGCAAGTCAACGAAGCCCATTGTAATACCGCGTTCACCTTCTAACTTACCTACAACGGTTCCGGTGTGGATGTGGTCGCCACCAGACATCCGCAAGCACTTAGCCAATACGCGGAAGTGGATACCGTGGTTCTTTTGACGGTCGATAACGGCGTGCATTGCGCGGTGGATGTGCAGCAACAGACCGTTCTTGCGACACCAGTGAGCCAAGGTGGTGTTAGCGGTGAAACCTGCGGTCAGGTAGTCATGCATGATGATGGGCATTTTGAGTTCTTTGGCGAACTCAGCCCGTTCCAACATTTGTTCGCAGGTGGGAGCGGTAACGTTGAGGTAGTGACCTTTGATTTCACCGGTTTCAGCTTGTGATTTGTGGATGGCTTCTGCTACAAACAGAAAGCGATCGCGCCATCTTTGGAATGGTGCTGAGTTGATGTTTTCGTCGTCTTTGGTGAAGTCCAAACCACCGCGCAAGCATTCATAAACGGCACGTCCGTAGTTCTTCGCGGACAAACCGAGCTTCGGCTTAATGGTACAACCCAACAACGGACGACCATATTTGTTTATTTTGTCACGTTCAACTTGAATTCCGTGAGGAGGACCTTGGAAGGTCTTCAAATAAGCAACTGGAATCCGCAAATCTTCCAAACGCAGCGCACGCAATGCTTTGAAACCAAATACGTTACCTACAATCGAGGTCAACATGTTGGTTACAGAGCCTTCCTCAAACAAGTCTAGAGGATAAGCAACGTAGCAAATGTACTGATTGTCTTCGCCGGGAACTGGTTCGATGTCGTAGCAACGACCTTTGTAGCGGTCTAGGTCGGTTAACAAGTCAGTCCATACTGTTGTCCAAGTACCAGTGGAAGACTCAGCAGCTACTGCTGCACCAGCTTCTTCGGGAGGAACTCCAGGTTGTGGAGTCATCCGGAATGCTGCTAAAAGGTCTGTATCTTTAGGTGTGTAGTCTGGGGTGTAATAAGTTAATCTGTAATCTTTTACCCCAGCCTGATAACCTGATTTCGACTGAGTCTTCGTTTGCGCGTAAGACATACTTTATCCTTCCAACAAGTCAATCTTTTTTACAAGCAAATTACGTTCTGTGCAACTTCCCCTCACCCCGCTTTTTCCCCCCAACAAGCAGGAGGAGGAATCGGGAAAATTTTTCTTAAGGGTTGCTTTTAACAATGGGTAGCGGTTTTTTGATTCACACTTAGTTGAGTTAGTCATCTTTCTCACCAGTGCTTATCGTGAATATAAACGCAAGATGCGCCTATATTCCATCGTCCCACGATTGTAAATTCTTTATCTCTTCTTCGCACTCTACTAAACATAGCTTAACTAAGCGATCGCCTTTTTCTTTGTAAATTCAAAAGATAAGCAAGGCTTGTATACATTACCGCCTTTCTTACCCCATACATCTTTACCCCTTTCCAGGCAACAGACAAGGAGAAACTTTTTTTAGAGCTGATTTAGCAGAGTCCTTAACGAAAGACAAAAATTGCACACCACGTAATTTGTATCTTGTTCCACAATATATCAAGAATTCGATAAGTTATTCTTCTAATCTTCTTAACTCTTTTATTTAAATTTGTTATTTAATGTCAGAACTTAACATTTTATTAAGATGTATTTACAAACTATAAGTGATAATAGTACCGCCTTATCAAAAAAACCTGCTTTAGAAGCATCTGGGCTAATACCCAGGCAAACTTACTCGGTTTCTAGGAAAATAACCTTGTTTAGCAACCAAATACTGACATAGAAACCAAGTTTCTAGGAAAGACGCGCGTAAGTCCTCTGAGCTAAGATTGTAAAGTTTTCTTGAGTGCTGAGAAGCGAGAGTGTTAATTCCTCAACTTCAAACTGAGCGTTTAATTTGACGCGCATTTATCGAATCAGACCTTGACGCTTACGCCAAAATGTGCAACGACAAAAGAAAACTTTATCAGTAAAATACGTTTTAATTTGTAGTGAGCGGTTTACCGCTCATATCCTCAGTTTTAAGGGCTGAAGCCCTTACTACATTATTTATACGCTTCACCGGAACAAAACTGTTTAAAAAATACAAACTACGGGAACACTGTAATTAACCCGCAACCTTTGCAGACAAAGGCTATGGGAGATGTTTCCCAAGGAAGTTTAACAGTGGTATTGTTTTGCGATCGCATTAGTTTATTAATTACTTCTACTGTGTTAGGGTTGGCAATCTCCATAACGATTCCAGCCAATGCTGAAAAAAATAGTAGTTCTCCCCCACAAACAACTCCTGACGTAGATTCATCAGAGTTAACTCCCTCTTACCCAGCTTCACCACCACCACCGCCAAAAGACCCTTTACCCGACGACAGGGATCTACAAGAACGTTTAAAACAAACTGATTATCGCGTGAGTAACTTGCTGGGGGATCTCCGAGGTAATCTTTGGGTGGGTTCTTGGCGGGGATTGTCGCACATTGACCCGAACACCGGTAAGATTTTAGGTAGAGTTAGTTTACCAAATGTGGCGATCGGTGCTTTAGCTCAAGACAAAGTAGGACGCTTGTGGGTGGGAAATTACGAAGGCTTGCAGCGAGTAGATCCGCGTACAAATGAAATCACAGCGCAGAATTTATTCTTGCCTTCTAAACGAGTTTTATCGCTGTTGATTGACAAACGTGGCTATTTGTGGACGGGAACTGATAACGGTGTAGCCTTAATTAGCCCAGACCAAGGTTTAATTATGACAACAGTTAAAGAACTTCCTGGTGTCAGCGCTAACGCTTTAACTTTAGATGCTGATGGTCAACTTTGGGTGGGGACGCTTGATGGAGTAGTGCGAGTAAATACCGCAAATGCTTACGTCATGAAGTGGATCAACAATTTACCAGGAACGACAGTCCAAGCTTTAGCAATTAGTCCAGAAGGATTAATTTGGGCAGGAATGCCGAATAATTTGCTGGTTATTAATCCGAAAACTGGTGCAGTGCTGCGGTCTGTCACTCGGTTGCGCGGACGTAACGTCACAGCAGTACGCTTTGCTAAAGATGGTAGTGTATGGGTCGGAACTAACGATGGTTTGTTAAGATTAAATCCACATACAGGAGCTGTATTAGACGAAGTTGCCGGTCTTCCTTCTAGTCGCGTGTTTGCCCTTGCACCTGACATTGGTAATAAACTATGGATCGGCACTAGTGAAGGTTTAGCTTGGTTAATGCCGAAAATGCCTTTGGCAAAAACTCATCTGGCTTTTAGTCGCGCTGTTAAATAAGGGAGTAGGGAATGGGGAGTAGGGAATAGGGAATTCAAAATTTCCGCACTCACCACTCCCCACTCACTACTCACCACTCCCCTTTGAAAAAATGCCAGTCACTACCCAACAATTAATTCAATGGAAACAACAAAAGCGTTCAATTGTGGCTTTGACTGCTTGGGATTATGCGATCGCACAAATCCTCGATGCTGCTGGTGTAGATTTAATTTTGGTGGGTGACTCAATGGCGGTGGTGTTGGGGTATGAAACAACACTACCTATTACTTTGGATGAAATGCTTTACCACGCCAAAGCTGTGCGACGTGGTGTAAAACGCGCTTTAATGGTGGTAGATTTACCATTTTTGACGTATCAAGAAAGTATTCAGCAAGCGATGCATTCAGCCGGCAGGGTGTTGAAGGAGACGGGAGCGCAAGCGGTAAAATTAGAGGGTGGCTATCCGGCAATGATTGAAACGATCGCTCGTTTGGTGCAAGCGGGAATTCCGGTGATGGGTCATGTAGGATTGACACCACAATCGATACATCAAATTGGCTTGCGACAACAGGGAAAGACGCAAGAAGATAGTGAGAGAATTTTAAGTGAAGCGATCGCTCTTGAACAAGCGGGTGTGTTTGCGATTGTCTTAGAGCATATAAGCGCAGATTTAGCAATGCAGATTACACAAAAGTTGAACATTCCCACAATTGGTATTGGTGCGGGAGTGCATTGTGATGGACAAGTGTTAGTTACTTCTGATGTGTTGGGACTTTCAGAAAAACAGCCTCCCTTTGCTAAAGTTTATACAAATCTGCGGGAAACGATTAACAAAGCTGTGCAGGAATACTCTGTGGAAGTGCGAGAAAAGAAGTTTCCGTAAGCAGAGGAAAGCATCTTAGTTTTGCGGATGCGGATAAGCTGTTCCACATTTAAATTGCACGCATTAGGGCAAGCAAGATGCCCACCCCACAATAGTTTGATTCAATTTAGATATGCAAACTAGATATGGAACAGCTTATTATAAAATCATAAAAAGCGCCAACATATTCAGCGTGAAAACTGACAGCATCTTTTATCGGCTATTTCAAGAATTTCCCAGCATCTTCTTTGAACTTATTGGCAATCCTCCCGAAGCTGCAAATACCTATCAATTTGCTTCAGTTGAAATTAAGCAAACAGCTTTTAGAATTGATGGTGTGTTTCTTCCCACCCAAGAAGATAATCCAATTTATTTTGTTGAAGTTCAATTCCAATCTGATACAGAACTTTACTCGCGTCTGGTATCGGAAATATTTTTATACCTACGCCAAAATAAACCCAGAGGCACTTGGCGTGGAGTAGTGATTTATCCTAATAGAAACATAGATACATCTGATACCAAAGATTGCCATGAATTCTTTACGAGTCAGCGCATCAGCCGAATTTATTTGAATGAATTAGGTGAAGCTGCATCACTACCAATTGGTATTGCTACTATTAAATTAGTAGTTGAAGATGAAGATACAGCAATTATCGCTGCTAGAGAATTAATCAACCGAACCAAGCAAGCGGAAAATTTACAACTGCAACAGCAGTTACTAGAATTTATAGAGACGATTTTGGTTTATAAGTTTCCGAAAATGAGTCGAGAGGAGATAGAAGGAATGTTTGGATTAAGTGAGTTAAAGCAAACGCGAGTTTATC
>NZ_JTCM02000003.1:175866-189102 GCF_000817785.2 Hassallia byssoidea VB512170
TATCAAAGACTCTCTGACGAGTATCAAAGACTCTCTGACGAGTATCAAAGACTCTCTGACGAGTATCAAAGACTCTCTGACGAGTATCAAAGACTCTTTAATGAGGTTCAGATACTCGTTAACGAGTATTAATTCATCAAGAACCTGATGCAGCTTTGGTAGTTCTACTTCTGATAGCTTTGAAGCGTTCACCCAACTGTTCAGCAATAGTTTTTAAGCCTGGAGTCTTCTTTGCAGCAGTCTTTACATAGTCATAAACAGTCAAACTGCTGGTCATGGCATCACTA
The DNA here is from genome assembly GCF_000817785.2 of Hassallia byssoidea VB512170. GTDB lineage: Bacteria > Cyanobacteriota > Cyanobacteriia > Cyanobacteriales > Nostocaceae > Hassallia > Hassallia carrinoi. The sequence continues at coordinate 176,154 of NZ_JTCM02000003.1, forward strand.
CCGACTGCTAATAGGGTATCATCTACTTGTTCGGTGAGTTGCCGCATTGAGGTTAAAAGTTCGGTGAGTGTGCTGACTAATTGATAATCTCGCACCAATTCCTCAACGTCAAAACTTGCTGGGAGAATGTCGCGGTTAGACTGAGCAGCGGCAACGCTATTATTAACAAAAGCTAGGCTTTTATCACCCATTTTAAATAACTTGCGTCGTTCTTCGGTAGTTAGGGTAATCAAAAAGGGCAGCTTTTTTTGGACTGTCTGTAGTGCTGCTTTGATTTCTTGGATATCTTGTGCAGAAATGTTAGCGTTGACATTTTGATAAGCCATCGTATAATTACCTTTGTGAGAGTCTTGCTGTAGTAGCAATGTTTACTACGTTTATGATTCCCACAAAGTCATGCGATCGCACATTTTATTTAAAATTGCTCTTTGTTATCTCTTTTACTTCGTAGTGAGCGGTTCACCGCTCATAGGAAAGATTAACGGCTGAAGCCGTTACTACATTTAGGAACGCACATTTTATTTATATTTTTACACTTCTTATATTTACTCGGCTGTAATGTACTTATGAGCGCGTGCTTTTGCCAACCTCATTATATGCTCTAACGTGAGGAACCGATCTAACTCTTTTTTTTCTTCTGGTGTCAGTTCTCCGGTTTGGTGAGCGTAAACCAAATCTTCTAAACGCTCCTGGGCTGCATGTGATAGTTTAAAATCTATAACACTCTGGGGTGTAGTTCCGGCAGCAATAAAGTCAATAATTTCGTCGTAGACTTTGGTTGTATTTATAGATGTGGTCATAATCCCTCTTTAATCGAATCAATATTTATGCTACTTTAAATGTCTTTGCTAACGTTTGCGGTTCTGGTAGGAGTTCACCGTCTTCTAAAGATGACTCAATGAGCATTTCTAAAACTTCTTGAGCATTCTTAACAGCTTCTTCGTAAGTGTCTCCGTGGGTATGACAAAATTCTCCCCATTCAGGAAGGCTGACAACATAACAGTTATCTTCGTCAGACCATTGAATAATAATAGTCTAATGAGAATTCATTCTTCTTCCTCTTGAGCTTTTTTGATTTCTTCTAGCTTTTGAAGTGCATTATATCTGATACTTTTAGTTTGAACATTGTTGAACATCGCTCTTGCACTCATTCCCTAATACCCCACCCCCAACCCCTCCCCGCTTGCGGGGAGGGGAGTTAATAAATTCAAACGTAGGGTGTGTTGTCGCACAGCGCAACGCACCATCAAGAATTCAAGGTGCGATCTTCCTACGGCATAACACACCCTACCGACTATAACTATTCTCTTTAAATGTCTTTCCTAACGTTTCCGGTTCTGGTAGCGGTTCGCTGTCTGACAAAGCTGACGAAATCAACATTTCTAGAACTTCTTGAGCATTCTTAACTGCCTCTTCGTAAGTATCTCCGTGAGTGCAAGGCTGCATTACATTAGTAAACTCAGGCAGCAAAACTACATAACATTCGTCTGATTCTGACCATTTAATCACAATTGTATATTTCATTCTTCTGTTTCCTCTTCTTCCATTTTCTTTATTTCTTCAAGTGCTTCGTTGACTTGTTTTTCTAAATACAGTTTGGCATCACTACCATCTTTGCCAGCGATGATGATAGCTTTAGGCAATTGTAAATGTATCCATTTACTATGGCTTCCTTTTCCAGGTTTACAACTAAACCCAGCTTGCAGCAACAAGCTTTTAAGTTCTCTGATTTTCAAAGGGCATATAATCAGCTTACATTCTGACATCGGATTATTTTGCCCCTCCTAACTCCTTCAACTTTTTCTGTGCAAACTCCCGCACTTTCTCATCTGCGTCATTTGCTGCTTTGTCGCGCAATAGTGGTAAAGTCTGGGGATGCTGAGGATATTGCTCGATAATTATCTCAAGTGCAACTTGCCGAGGGTTGTCTTCATAGTCGTACTTACGCTTAAAGGGGTCATTGACAGCGCAATTGTAGAATACTTCAAACATCCCAGGCTCATCTTTAAAGTTGCTGGCTAAAGCTTGGACTGCTGCACGTCGCACATACGGATGATTATCAGCGATCGCGCGGTCTTTGAGCAATCGGAGGGTGTCGGGGTCATCTTTAAAGTTGCTGGCTAATGCTTCGACTGCTGCATATCGGACAGACATAGCATCATTATCAGCGATCGCGCTGTCTTTCAGCCAAGAGAGAGTGTCGGGGTCATCTTTGAAGTTACTGATTAATGCTTCGACTGCTGCACGTCGCACATACTCATCATTATCAGCGATCGCGCTGTCTTTGAGCAATCGGAGGGTGTCGGGGTCATCTTTGAAGTTGCTGGCTAATGCTTGGACTGCTGCACGTCGCACATCCCAATAATTATCAGCGATCGCGCGGTCTTTGAGCAATCGGAGGGTGTTGGGGTCATCTTTGAAGTTGCTGGCTAATGCTTGGACTGCTGCATATCGCACATCCTCATCATTATCAGCGATCGCCCGCTCTTTTAACAGCTTAACTAATTTATTAGCCGTTGCAGCAATTACCGAGCGATTCCTCACCTCTACAAGACACTTAGCCGCTAAAGACAAAATGCCAAACTCTCCTTCTTCACCGTCTAACTTTATTAAATACTCAATAATCTCACCTGCAAACTTCGGCTCAATCATTCCTACAATTAGCTGTAACACCTCATGCCAAGTTTCATCTTGCCAGTGTTTACCAAAAACTTCTGTCTTCAATTCCTCAATAGTCAGCGATCGCGTCTTTTCAAACTGCCAAACAAACTCCCAAGCACAGAAATATTCTAAAAATGTCCGATGCACAAAGGCATAATAATCTGCACCCAGGAAACATAACGTAAAGTTACGAGTCCGCAGTTGATTAATCATCACCCTCGCAACTTCTCTAGCTTGACTAACTTCTATATCTTTCAGATATTTCGTTAAAATCTTCTCTAAATCACCCGCACTAATCAAATTACCTGCCAAACCCTTCTCACTGGTTTGCATATAACAAGCAACCTGACGCAGCATCGCTTGCTTATCTTTATAATCAATCGTTTTTGGATCTAATCTTTTATCTTCTATTAAAGCGCGTTCCACATCCCATTGATGCAATAACACCCGCGATGCTTGATTATAAAGTTCCGCTCTATCTCGCGGCAATTCTTGATTCCGATTAAGTATTGCCATCATCGTCAGCAGCAGAGGATTACCCGCTAATTCAGCAATAGATTTTGAAGCTGCAATTCCTCTTTCCAATCGCTCACGTTTTCTCAGTTTATCCGCTTCATCGTTAAATGTTAACTCGTGCCAGCGGTAAATAAAATCTTGAATTTGTTCAGCTTCTAAATCTTGCAATATAAAGTGTCGAAACTCAGCATCTCGCAATCGTTGCGCTTTGTAGCCAATCACGCGAGAAGTTACAATCACCTGCACATTTGGATACTCGTTAGTGAAGCGATGAATATCGGTAATTACATCTTCTCGCTGACCCGGATCGAAGACTTCATCTAAACCATCAAACATCACCAAAGCCTTACCAGCTTGAAGCTGTTGGTGTAGTTGCTGTTGATTCAAATGAGAAATTGCCCCGCTACATTTATGGAAAAATTCCAGAAAGTTATCACACTCCTTATCCTCTCGTCGTCGCATATAAGTGCGTAACTCAATTAGCAAAGGTATCGGCTGTGTGATAACATTATCTAAAGGTGAATTTGCCCAATTTAAAGCGAGATATTGCAACAATGTAGACTTACCCGCACCCGGATCGCCTAAAATAACTATATATTTATAAGTTCGTTTGTCATTGACAATATCTAATACCGAACGTGTAGCTTGTTCAAAATAAACTTGTTTATAACGTTCTAATTCTTCCTCTTTAACTTCTGCCTCTAATTGGTTACTTTCTCGCAGTCGTCGCAGATGTTCTTTCGGCAGTTCGTGTACTTGTGGTAAAACTTGGTTAGCTTCTCTGACATTCTGGGCGATAAAGATGTTCCATAACTTAAGTTCGTTATAAGCGTAACCTGTAGTATCCAAATTATCTAACTTCAGATTACCATAGCGTTCGCGAATTGCTTCTTGATAACGTTGCAAATCAAATTGCGGAATAATCCCGGCTATCTCGGTTGTGTTTTCTCGGATTTTATCCAGATTGTATGAATCAAGAATCTCTCGCAGTTCATCAACTTCAAGAATTATCTCTTTAACTTTTTTTAGATACTTATTGCCTATTGGTTTCCAGTTAAAATCATCTGATGAATTAAATTGATACCAAATTTGTTGTAATTTCTTTGTGTCTATAGCTTGACAATCATGCTTAAAGGCACTTCCTAAGATTTGTTTGACTTCTGGATTCTTGAGAAAATGCTTTATCGGTTGCGTATACTTTTTGATGTCGTCTTGCGATCCACTATATTCTAAATCTTGCTGCATCAGTTGCACAAATTCTGTCAGTGCCATAACTTCAGCTTTCTGAAGCGGTTCTCGCTTAAAGGGTGCGGTTATGGCATTATTTAAGATATTCTTGAAAAAATCTTTAGCGTAGTCTTTGAGTAAGTCTTTGAGAAAGTCTTCGCTGATAATGGTTTTGACGAGAAATCCAAATGCTTTTGCAGCTATCCAGGTGGTGAACCATTCAACTATCATGCTGGTGTGTGTTTAGATTTTATTACGAGTATATACAGGAAGATGAGGGAATGTTTCGGAATGTCTCACGCAAAGGCGCAAAGGCGCAAAGGAAGAGGGTATTATAGGTCTTGCTGGATGCGTTAGGCGTAGACATCGCTTCTTCTATTATCAGTTTATTTTCTTATATGGGTGTACCGTCTTCAGTAAACATCGACGGATATATAATTGCTACTGTGCTACAACAACATCCAATGTGAAAACCGACAGTATATTTTATCGTCTATTTCAAGAATTTCCCAGCATCTTCTTTGAACTGATTGGCAACCCTCCCGAAACTGCCAACATCTATCAATTTGCTTCAGTTGAAATTAAGCAAACAGCCTTTAGAATTGATGGTGTATTTCTTCCCACCCAAGATGAAGAAAGCCCGATTTATTTTGTTGAAGTCCAATTTCAACCAGACTCAGACATTTACTTGCGCGTTGTATCAGAAATTTCTTTATACTTACGCCAAAATAAACGCAAAAATCCTTGGCGAGGAGTGGTGATTTATCCTGCTAGGAATATTGATACAGGTGAGAAAAAAGATTTCTTAGAATTATTCGATAGCCAGCGTATCAGTATAATTTACTTAGATGAATTAGGTGAACCTGCATCACTGCCGCTAGGCATTGCTACGATAAAATTAGTAATTGAAGAGGAAGATACAGCCATTAGCACCGCCAGGGAATTAATCAACCGTACCCAGCAAGCGGTAAATTTGCAACTGCCACAAAAACAATTACTAGAATTGATTGAGACAATCTTGGTTTATAAATTGCCTAACTTAAGTCGAGAGGAGATAGAAGCAATGTTTGGATTAAGTGAATTGAAGCAAACACGAGTTTATCAAGAAGCTAAACAAGAAGGGAAACAAGAAGGGAAACTAGAAGGGAAACTAGAAGGTCGCTTTGAGGCAAAATTAGAAGCTGTACCGAAGCTTTTAGCAGTGGGTTTAACTCCAGAACAAATAGCACAGGCTTTAGACTTAGATGTTGCACAAGTTCTTCTTGCAGCACAGCAAAAGCGATCGCAGCAATAAAGTCCAGGAAATAGAAGCAATGTTTGGATTAAGTGAATTGAAGCAAACGCGAGTTTATCAAGAAGCTAAACAAGAAGGGAAACTAGAAGGTAAACTAGAAGGGAAACTAGAAGGTAAACAAGAAGGTCGCTTTGAGGCAAAATTAGAAGCTGTACCGAAGCTTTTAGCAGTGGGTTTAACTCCAGAACAAATAGCACAGGCTTTAGATTTAGATGTTGCACAAGTTCTTCTTGCAGCACAGCAAAAGCGATCGCAGCAATAAAATGCAAAAATCGCACTCTCAATTCTAATTATTCTTTTGTTGCTGGATTCTTTGGGCGATCGCTTCTTCAATTATCCGCTTATTTTCTTCTATCGGTGTACCATCTTCAGTAAACATCGACGGATATATAATTGCTTCAGAGTCAGGAGTACGACGACTAAACAGAATTTCTAGCGCTTCTACATCATCCCGATTAGCAAGCACATACGCTCTCAATTCTTTTGTGGACATTTCTGCAAAATTAGGTTTCATTTACAAATCTCCAAGTTCCATCCCGAAATACAAGAATTTGCAACTCATCACCTGCTAATATAAACACATTCCCAGTAATGTCACTAAAACGGAATAACTCGATTGGACGGTAGAAGTTGGACAAGTACTGGCAAATGACCAGACACATAAGTGCTTGTCGAGCTGTAGGGTAAATATTCTTTTCCTCAATTCTGACATAGATAATATAAGACTATCGATATTTGGGCGATCGCACTCTCAATTCTAATTATTCTTTTCTTGCTGAATTGATATGCGATCGCTTGACTCTGCTACGAGTGCGGTTCGCTAATATACCCCTGACAACCCAAGTGCGATTGAAGCGATCGCATAAAACTAAGAAATGTTTATAAATATATAGATATTAGATATATGATTTGGCACTACTGATGGTTTATACTCACCCACAGGGTTGCAAATCGCCAATCATCAGATATAGGAGGCAGCGCCACACGAACCTTCACCCAATATCCCATCATCATAACTAGGTGAGGACTTGCTTGATGTGAAACGAATAATTTTTGCTTCAATGGCGACACATAAATATTAAACTTAAAAGTCTTGTGCAGCGATATCTCTAGCTATAAAATCAGCAATCATGTCTAAGGTTCTAGTCTCCGATCCAATTGACCAAGCTGGGATTGACATTCTCTCCCAAGTTGCCACTGTCGATGTTAAAACAAATCTCAAACCCGCAGAACTAATAGAAATCATTGGTGAATATGACGCGCTGATGATTCGTTCTGGCACTCAAGTTACCAAAGAAATCATTGAAGCCGGCACGCAATTAAAAATTATCGGTCGTGCTGGTGTCGGTGTCGATAATGTCGATGTTCCCGCAGCTACCCGTCAAGGTATAGTCGTTGTTAACTCTCCTGAAGGTAACACGATCGCCGCCGCCGAACACGCCCTAGCAATGATGTTATCTTTATCTCGCTACATCCCCGATGCCAATGCTTCTGTAAAACGCAATGAGTGGGATCGCAAAACTTTTGTCGGCGCAGAAGTCTACAAAAAGACTCTCGGTATTGTCGGTTTAGGCAAAATCGGTTCTCATGTAGCCGCTGTAGCCAGAGCAATGGGAATGAGATTGTTAGCTTTTGACCCTTTCATTTCCACAGAACGAGCGGAGCAAATAGGCTGTCAATTAGTAGATTTGGATCTTCTATTGCAGCAAGCAGATTATATCACGTTACACATCCCGAAAACTCCGGAAACGACACATTTAATCAACGCCGAGAGATTGGCGAAGATGAAACCCAACGCCAGGATAATTAACTGCGCTCGTGGTGGGATAATTGATGAAGACGCTTTAGCCGCCGCCCTGAAAGAAGGTAAAATAGCAGGGGCAGCTTTGGATGTTTACGAGTCTGAACCGTTGGGAGAATCTCAACTGCGAGCGATCGGTAAAGAAGTTATCCTCACTCCTCATTTAGGCGCATCCACTACAGAAGCACAAGTAAATGTAGCGATCGATGTTGCCGAACAAATCCGCGATGTGCTTTTAGGACTACCCGCACGTTCAGCCGTAAATATTCCCGGACTTAATCCCGATGTCTTGGAAGAACTTAAACCCTACATGCAGCTAGCAGAAACCTTAGGTAGACTAGTCGGACAACTCGCCGGCGGACGAGTAGAATTACTGAACGTGCGGTTACAAGGCGAACTCGCAACCAACAAAAGTCAGCCTTTAGTTGTCGCTGCCCTTAAAGGACTACTTTACCAAGCTCTGCGCGAACGTGTAAACTACGTTAATGCCAGCATCGAAGCAAAAGAACGCGGAATTCGCGTTATTGAAACGCGGGATGCTTCAGTTAAAGACTATGCCGGTTCGCTGCATCTCGAAGCCACAGGTACTTTGGGTACTCATTCTGTAACCGGCGCTTTGTTAGGTGACGGAGAAATCTACCTTACCAACATTGACGGCTTTCCGATTAGCGTACCTCCCAGCCAATACATGGTATTCACTCTACACCGCGACATGCCAGGAATTATCGGCAAACTCGGTTCCCTACTCGGCAGTTTTAATGTCAATATTGCCAGTATGCAAGTAGGCAGAAAAATCGTTCGTGGTGATGCTGTGATGACGCTCAGTATCGACGATCCCTTACCCGATGGCATTTTGACGGAAATCATCAAAGTCCCGGGAATTAGGGATGCATACACGGTAACACTTTAAAAAGCATGAAGGATGAAGGATGAAGGGTAAATTGGGAATTATTTCATCCTTCTCCAAAGGAGACGCTGCGCGAACATCCTTTACACTTCATACTTTAGATATGGCAAATACCTGGTGGGAATTACAAATTCTGTGTGAACCAGACCTAGAAGAATCTATCTTTTGGCGTTTGGAAAGTTTCGGTTGTCGTGGTACAGCGAGTGAAACAAAAGCAAATTCTTGTTTAGTGCGGGGTTATTTGCCGCAATTTCAAGCACAGTTACTCGATTTGGCAGCGCTTTCATTATGGCTGCGTCAAGATGCTTTGTGTGTGGGATTGTCTGCACCGACTTTGCATTGGCAGATAATTGATGAGGAAGATTGGTCAAGTAGCTGGAAACAACATTGGCAACCTCAAGAAATAGGCGATCGCTTTCTCATTAATCCCGCTTGGCTACCTCTACCACAAACATCAGAACGACTGGTAATTAAATTAGACCCTGGTGTTGCTTTTGGCACAGGTGCCCATGCCACAACTCAGTTGTGTTTAGAATCATTAGAAATGCGTTTTGCTGAAGTACCACCATCTTTTGCAGATACAAACACGCAACCAAATGATGTGGTAATTGCAGATATCGGCTGCGGTTCTGGTATCCTTTCGATAGGCGCATTGCTTCTAGGAGCAAAAAAAGCTTATGCGGTAGATACCGACCCTTTAGCAGTACAATCAACTAACAGCAATCGAATACTCAACGATATTAATGCAGAAAAGATCGTAACAGCACAGGGAAGCGTAGACGTTTTAGCGAAACTGCTCGAAAAGCCTGTTGATGGAATCGTCTGCAATATTTTGGCTGATGTGATTATCGAATTAGTACCGCAAATGAGTGCGATCGCTAAATCTACCACTTGGGGCATCTTCAGTGGTATTCTATTAGAACAATCGAAAGCTGTTGCTGACGCTTTAGAAAAAAACGGTTGGGTAGTTGCGACCTTGTGGCGCCGAAAAGAATGGTGTTGTTTGAATGTACGGCGATCGTAAGTTAGGAGTTAGGAGGCAGGAGTCAGAATTAGCCCACGTAGGTAAGCTCTGTTTGTATAGTCCCAGGCTTCCAGAGGAAGGGCAAATAAACCGCATCGTTCTTGATAAACTATATTTTTCGCGCAATATGAAAACCTGAGAGAAATGAAACCTCGACACTCCCACCACATTTTTTCTCTAGCGCTTCTCTTAAACCCGCAAACAAAGAATCCCGCTTCTGTGGTTCTAGCGCTATATACGGTGAGTAAGTACTTAACAGCGTCAAATAATCATCAACGCTATAGCTGACTTCACACAGCAACTCTTGAGAGACTAAATTCTGGAAGCGACCTGAATCAATAGCAAACTTTCCAAAGCTTCTAAAATTCTTTTCCTGAATTTCTCTCGTTTCATATTGCCCCAGAGACGGAGCATGTATCTGATAAACCTGATGCAAAACCTGGTAAACTTCGTAATCAGGTTGAACTTGCATATTCAACATCAAAATCAGAGAACCGTTGTCTTGCAGCGCATCAGCAGCTTTTGGATAGCCAATTTCTGCGGGAATCCAATGAAAAGCAGTTGCTGAAAGCACCGCATTAAATTTCGCCGGCTCTAGCTCCCACTCTTCAAATGTGGTATTCTTAACTTCTACCTTTGGATATTGAGCGCAGTTTTGTCGTGCTAACTCGCAAGCTTCTAAACTTGGCTCAACACAAATCATTGAAAAACCCAATTGAGCAAACGATGTAGTTGCAGTTCCCGGACCGCATCCCACCTCAAGAATAATTGCCTCTTTATCAAGTTCAGCTAACTCTACAACACGAGAAACAAGCTGCATCGGATAGCGTGGTCTAGCGCGGTTGTAAGCATCTGCTACCTTACTGTACCAACTTCTTCTTTGTTCGACAGTGTAAGCATCTCCGTTATTAAACCAAGTTATTTTTTCAGAGGATTTCATAGTAGTGAGCGCTTCAGCGCTCAATTGACCACGCTTCGTATTTACCACAGCCTAATGCGAAAATTGCATTCTCACCAACACAATTGTATCGGTAATTGGTAATCGCAATATTACCCTTCGGGTTCGCCAGGTGCTTCAAGTCGGCAGAGCCGACGGCACTACCTTCAAGTCGGCAGAGCCGCCCAACGGTGTGCCTCCCCAACGCACTGGCTCACCAATTACCCATAATTATTAAAGCATAGTTTGCAGATGCTGAACTAATTGCGGTGCGCCCATAGCACCCTCAATGCGATCGACAGGCTTACCCTGTTTAAATAGTACTAACGTCGGTAGAGCCGAAATTTCATACGCACTCGCTAACTGCGGGTATTTTTCCGTATCAATTTTGACGATTTTCATCTTTCCGCTGAGTTGAGCATTGACTTGCTCTAAAATCGGCACCATCATTTGACATGGACCGCACCAGTCAGCATAAAAATCTACCAACACAGGTAAATCAGAACCTGACAGCATCTCTTCAAAGCTATTGAATTCCTTTTTCGTTGCCATATAACACACCAGTTTTTACTGTTTGATTTTAATGGTAATTCTTGCCCATTGAAATCGGTGTAACATCTTTTTGCTTTTATTGCTGCTTTTTGGAGTGCATTAGACTTCTTGCACTTATTGGCTTGTTTCCAGCCATTCGCCTTGTAACCACAGCTAAGGAAATATCAGACTTTTCTGTGCATTAGCCCAAAAAATACATAATTATTTACAGTTGCTTTGGAAATGTAACATAATTGCCGATGAAAGTCCAGTCCAAAGAGGAGTATTTACATCAGCTTTTTTTAAACCTTCGGCTGTCCAAGAATTACAATTTCTCAATATCGAGTAACTGCCTTTTGCCGCATAAAATCCAGCATTATCAGTGTGACCATTACCTAAACGAATTGAAGTGCCATTAACATCAAGTTGAAAACTAGATTCAATAAAATTTATTAACGGCAAATAATCATTTTGATTAATTTTAATACATTTAACCTCTAAATAATTGGGTATTATTTGGTAGCCTTTAACGTACATCACAGAAGGAGTGGGAAGAAATAGCGCTTTGAAGGTAGTAGAAAGTTTGAGATTTTTTAAAGAAGGAGTTGACATATAAAAATCGCGATCGCCCCAACCGAAACTCAAATAATTATAATTTTTAGCATTATCTATACCAATTTCATCTATAGATAAATATTTATGCCAATCAAAAACACGATTTTTAGTTGGGACTATAATATTAGAGTGAATACCAGTATTAGAAAGACAAATTTTGATTTCGCAATCATGTTTTGAGTGATTACCCCATTTAGCAGGTATCAAAACACCGCAACATAATAAAGCTAAACTAAAAAAGATAGCAGCGAAACAACGAGGAAAATAACGGTATAATAACCGTGGTAAACTTAGAATTTGAATATATTTCATAACAGCCCCAGCACGGTTTGGTAGAAAATTTCAACCAAGTGAATGGGAAAAGTGGATAATTCTAGATATAAACTACAAACAATTAGACAGATGAGTCCCCGCGCACTGTTGTTAGTAAATCCTCATGCCCGCCAAGGACAAAATAATCTGTCCGAAGCAATCGATTATCTGAAAAAACTCGGTTTTGATTTGCTGGAGGAGTCTACAGAAAATGCCGAGCAAATACCAGAAGTTATCCAGCGCCATCAACATGAAGTTGACTTGGCGATCGTAGGTGGTGGCGATGGCACTTTAAACGCCGCAGTAGATGCTTTAGTAACTAGCCAGTTGCCTTTGGGAATCTTGCCTTTGGGAACAGCCAACGACTTAGCAAGAACTTTAGGAATTCCCAACTCTCTAACCGAAGCTTGTGACATTATCGCTCATGGTGAAGTGCGACGCATCGACCTGGGGTGTGTAAACGGCAAGCACTTTTTCAACGTTGCGAGTCTGGGGCTGAGTGTAAAAATTACTCAGCGACTTACCAAAGAAGTCAAGCGTCGATGGGGAGTGTTCGCTTACGCTGCTACCGCATTGCGAGTAATTTGGGAATCTCGACCTTTTAGTGCAGAAATTCGTCTCAACGGCGAATCGATAAAGGTGAAAACAGTCCAAATTGCCGTGGGTAACGGTCGTTATTACGGCGGTGGGATGACGGTGGCTGAAGATGCCTCAATCGAAGATCAAAGGCTAGACCTCTACAGTTTGGAGATTCGGCACTGGTGGCAAATTATTCTCTTATTGCCCGCTATGCGACAAGGACGACACACTAATTCGCAGAATGTCCGCGCCCTCAATGGTCAAGAAATTGAAGTGTATACCCGTAAACCGCGCCCCATCAATACCGATGGTGAAATCACAACTTACACCCCTGCCCACTTCCGCGTTATCCCTCAGGCATTATCTGTTTTAATGCCGCCAAGCAAAAAGTTATGAGGATTGGGAATGGGGAATGGGGAGACAAGGAGACAAGGAGACAAGGGGACAAGGGGTTTCACAAACAATAGACAAAAATGGACAGCCTTCATCCGAAAATGTCGTGGGGTGTTGAGGATCTAGTAAACAAGGCTGTCCATTTTTGTCCA
>NZ_JTCM02000201.1 GCF_000817785.2 Hassallia byssoidea VB512170
TCCTCAACACGATAGCGAGTCACAAAGGATGTTCGCGCTTCGCGTCTTTGAAGGAGAAGCCTGTCCATTTTTGTCCGGGTGAGCGTCCAAGGGAGTGGGGGAGGGGGGGAGTGGGGACAATTTCTTTCTATTACCTATTACCTATTCCCTAAGACGATTGCAGTTGTTCGAGTTTTGCGAGAACTTCTGTACTGTGGATGCTTGGATTGACTTTGACAAAAGTCTCGCGCAGGATGCCGTTTGGATCGATGATAAAGCTGTGGCGCATGGAGACAAAGCCAATCCAAGAACCGTAAGCTTTACTGACCGATCCGGTGGTATCAGCCAATAAGGGAAATTTTAACTTTTCTGAATCACAAAACTCGGCGTGTGAATCAACGTCATCAGCACTGACACCGATAATTTGCGCGTTTTTTTCCACGTATTTGGGCAAGTCTTGCTGAAAACGACGCGCTTCTATGGTGCAACCAGCGGTGAAGTCTTTGGGATAAAAGTAAAGAACTGTCCACTTACCACGCAAGTCAGACAGAGAAATTTCACCATTACCTGTGTTGGTTGGCAAGGTAAATAAAGGTGCGGGTTGATTAATTGCTGGGAGTTTACCTCCTAAAGCATTCGCAGCAGGGGTAAAATTCAACCAAGTAATGACAGCAAAGCAGCTGGCAAATAATATACTCAAAAAAGTGCGACGATAAATCATGTGCAGACCAAAATTATAACTTTACATAAGTTTACAATTTTTGGTGGCTGCTATTCTCACTCTTTGTGAGATATATCCGGGGTGTCTGTGCTTTCGATGTATTGGCTATCGAGGAGAAAGGTTCCTTTAGCAAAACGGATACCCCAATATCCTCCGGGACGACGGTCAATGACTGTGCCTTCTTCCCCAATGTGAATAACATCGGGGGGGCGCAGCATGGGCATGGGGTCTGCGGTTTTTACGTAGGGCGGTAGTGCCACAACTCGGACTTTACTATTAATGGCGAATTCTGTGGACATAGTTTAGCCATGAGGTTTTAGCTTACAGAATATACCAAGAAAGCGATCGCTCAAGGAATAACGCAATAAATTGCGTTACTACTGATGGGCGTTTTTTTTCAAATCGTTTAGAGAAACGACTTCTAAAGCTCTAGCATGGGTGGCTGATAGTATAACTGGTGGAGCAACACCAGCTTCTTCAGCTTCTTGCCAACGAGAAGCACATAAACACCAGCGATCGCCTGGTTTCAAACCAGGAAATTGATTTTCTGGATGTGGGGTACTCAAATCGTTGCCCCGCGACTTGGTAAACTCTAAAAATTCTGCTGTTACCTCAGCGCAAATAACGTGTACGCCAAAATCTTGACCACCTGTGCGACAATATCCGTCGCGGTAATATCCAGTCATGGGGGAAGTGCAGCAAGACTCAAGTTCTCCACCAAGGACGTTTTTAGCTTCTGTCATTGTTAATTCCTTTCTCTAAAAGTCATAACTTGCTTTATTATCGCTTTTCTATCACATGAGTTACAAACAACGAGTTTTCTGACAATTTTGCGTCAGTCCTAATTAAATTAATCAGGTAAAAACTCTTGATTCAAACATTCATCCGCAGTCAAAAAAGGCTCTACAGGAAAAGTATCAAGGGTTAACCCAGTTTCTAAAGCTGCTAGCTGACGTGCATCTTGATAACATTCCATAAAGTTTTCAGCGAAGTACTTTTTCAAACTTGGGCTATCTTGCAAATTTTTCTTTAATCTGCGTCGATGTTCAAAGATAGTAGAAAGCCAACTTAAGGAGCGTTTTTCTGACTGATATTTGTATTTCAGTAGGTGCATTAATAAAACTACTAAATTGCTTTCTAAAGCTCTTTTTTCACTTCTCCCCATACTTTCGATTTCTTCAATCAAATTTGCTAAATCAACTTCAGCAAATTTACCTTCTTTTAACTGTCTAGCAGTCGTTTCTATCCACAGATAAAAATCTTGGTCGTAAAGCTTTGATGTAAAGACTGTTGGTTGAGGTGCTGTCATCTAATTTTTAAACCTCTTAATATATCCACAATAACGTATAAGTAAAAAACTGTTAATCAGCTAAAAATGAGGTGCATTCATCTAATTTTTCCAACTCGCAAAATCCAACGCTACGCCCGTTACATATCCACAAAACATTACTTTTTGGGCGAATCTCAAGAACAGGATATTTATATGATAAACCATTCAAACCCCACCCCTACCCTTGGGCTAACTCCGGACAAGAATGGACAGCCTTCTTCTGGGTGACTCGCGAGTGTATTTGCTCCTTTTAATACGAACGCTTGTGCCATTCTTGTCTATCTTTAATGAAACCCTTGCCCTTTTCAAGGGGAGGAGAGATAAAATATAGATTTATCAAGGTGGGGTTATGAGTGATACTTGTTACTTTTATCTCAGCAAGGCTATCAATAGAATAGCTACCCATATTACCGAAAACCGCCGATGAGCGCCGAATATTCCGAAGATAAGCTTGTACAACAAACTACCGCTGACTACTTTGAAAATAACCTGAAATGGCACTCAGTCTACGCCTACAATAAGGAAACCTTCGGCGATAACGGTACACTCGGACGCAAAGATAAACGCAAAGTCGTCCTCACGCGCTACTTAAGGGAACAAGAGCGAAAAACTCAACCCCGGTCATCCCAACCAAGTATATGATGATGCGATCGCCATTTAGCCCAACCAAGGCTTAAGGTTACCTTTTTTAAGCTTAAACTGCATAAGTCTCATTAAGATACACACCGACAAGATGGTGCTTTCAGTCCGCCCGTTGCTACTTAATGCAGATATGAACTACAAATTGGCATGGAACGCGGTAGCCCGTGCTTTCAAAAAAACGGTTCTTCAATAGTTGATAACTAGGTGGGTGAAAAAATACCTAACTATGTAAATAAATCTAAAGAAGTTAGCCAAAATGAAATTTCAAACGCTCTGTGGTGTAATTTACTCTTTGACCAAATAATTACTAATTCATAATTCATAATTTATAATTAAATGGGTAAAGAGCGAACACTGAATTCCCCGATTTCAGTGATCAACAATCAGCTTCACTCTTTCAAGGAATTAACTGATTGTAATGCGTGAATTCTGAATTATTAATTATGAATTATGTTGACTCCTGGCTTCTATTCTATGTTCGTTCCCCCACAACAGCACGCTGAATTCTTTTAATTCCACCGCTGCGAAACGCTTCACCCCGAATCTATCCATCGCTTTTTGCAGTTCTGTATCTGGTTGGAGTAAGCTGTAGCGCATCTGCTGAATCAACGATTTACCCAAACGCTGCGCTACTACCACAGGTGGCATCGGAGATGGTCCCAATACCTCCACTACACGCAATTGCTTAGACAATTCGGGAAAATCGCGTAATTCTTGTTCTAAGACTACACTATCAATTACCGCACAATCTGCTTTGCCATCAACTACCCAGCGAATAGAACGTTGATGCGAACCTGATTGTATTTCTTTGTTAAAAAAACCTTGCTCATGTCCGTCTTGAATTAAGCGATGTTGCAGCAAATTATAGCCACTATTAGAACCAAGGTCGTTGTAGCAAAAAGTTTTACCCGCCAAATCTGCAAATACTTTAAGATCGCTATAAGCATTAACGATCGCATCTGCAAAGTAAATCGCTTGGTTTTCATAGCGCGATCCAAGCATCACAGGTGCGACCAATGTCTGCAATTGGTCTGAAACCACCTGACAATATCGAATCAGGGGTAATCCACAAATGAATGCTAAATCAAGTTGGTCTTGTAATAATAACGGATCTTCTAGGGGGTCGCATTCACCTTGATGTAACTGTGTTTCTAATTGCAATACACGACCGAGATAAGCTGTAATAGCTGCGTAGAAATCAAAGTAATTCGGAGCTAAATAGGATATAACACGCAGCTTTGAAGGTATGGTCATTTAATTCAAGTTCTTTTTCTAATTTTGGCTTGTGATGCTGCAACTATTAAACAATAAACCTAAGTATAAAAACTTAGACTTAGGGTAAATATTAACAACCAAAAAGCAGTCAATATCAGCATTTTTCCTTCTGCTTTCAGCATTTTTTATTCTGCCTTGCACTTAGCAAAGTGCGTCCAGACCAATGAATGTAGAGAAAGCCTAAGCTGGCAAAAGTTAACAGCATGATGCTTAAAACTGTTGCATATGCTTTACAAGCACGGCACAGCCGATGTATCGTTGCTGCACTCGATTCTAAAAATTTCCACTGTTGATGAGGATCTATGCGCTTTTGAGGACGAGTCTTGATATGTTGGGCGATCGCCATTTTTACCGCTCCTTTCAATCAAACTAAAATTCAAATTACTGTAACTCGATAGACTTACCGGAGATTATATATTAGATTACCCATCCCTGTCAAAAGGAAGGGTGTGGGGTGTGGGGTATGGGGTGTAGGGTAAGAGCGTGTTCGCAAGAACCCACCACCAATTAAAGACCACCAAATCTACGATTTGGGGGAACGCAAGTACCCCTGTTGGTTCCGTCTATTGAGTACAAAAATACGATTTTCTCTTCCCCCCCCACACCCTAGGTCCGATGCTGGACAAAAATGGCACAAGCGTTCGTTTACTAGATCCTCAACACCCCACGACATTTTACAGATGTTGGCTGTCAATGAGTGT
>NZ_JTCM02000050.1 GCF_000817785.2 Hassallia byssoidea VB512170
TAGCGCCGTGGCAAATTCTGTGATCATCAATTTGTACCGAATTAGCTCGTAACCATTTGGCGCTCTCACACTCAAAATATGGAAGGTGTTTTTTAGGATTTATAGCGCCATTTGCTGTACGCTGTCAATTTTGTCCAGGTTTTTCCCAAGGGCAATCAGCTACTCCCAACTCAAACAACTGGCGACAAATTGGGACTACGAGGCAATCAGTGCAGGGCTTACTCAGTTGCAAAAATCGGAAAACCAACTCCGCAATGCAGCCCAACCTCACCTTTGGCTTGAAGTCTGCTTGCTAGGACTGGTTCTAACGCGATCTGAGCATAGCAACAACTCAAACAACGGCAACCGCTCAAAGACTGCATCGAATTCCAAAAGAAAATCTCACCCGAAAGTTCCAACGAATAACCTGACTGCTATTTGGAACATCGAAGCCGCTGGAGCTAATTAGTCAGTTTT
The DNA here is from genome assembly GCF_000817785.2 of Hassallia byssoidea VB512170. GTDB lineage: Bacteria > Cyanobacteriota > Cyanobacteriia > Cyanobacteriales > Nostocaceae > Hassallia > Hassallia carrinoi. Next base: position 457 of record NZ_JTCM02000050.1, read on the forward strand.
TTCTCTTTGCGCGATCGCGCGGTCAGGGTAGTAAGATTTAAACCACTACCCATGAATAAACCCGACTACAATGCCCTACTCCGAAGTTTCTGGAGTAGTCCAGCATCGCTCGAAAGCATCAAAGACAACACAAAAAACGAAGTTGAAGGGGACATTGGTGATTTTTTAGCAGAGAGTATTCTTTGGCAAGAAATCGTCCCTTCTCAGATCCCCGACCAACGACCGATGCCAGATAACTTACCTCTTGAATTAATAAAAGCACTTCAGAAAAATGGCATTAGTCAACTTTATTCACATCAGTTAGAAGCGCTATCGGCACTCCGAAAAGGCAGGGATGTCATTATTACAACAACAACCGCCTCTGGCAAAACGTTAAGTGCATACCCGGCAAGGAAAGGAAGGCTGCTTGAATAAGGGTTACAGAGCCATCAGCTTTTACTCGTTAAAGGCTTTAGCACTCGATCAGTTTAACAAAATCTCAACCTTACTCGCTTGCATCCCAGAAGCTACTCGTCCCAAACTGGCAATGCTGACTGGTGATATCAAAACAGAAGAAAGAGAAAGGCTTCTGGCAGCAAACCCCCATATTATCGGGGCGACCCCAGAACTAATCCACTACCAGCTAAGAGCTAGCTGGAGATCTAAGTATTGGAGCGAGTTCTTCAAGAAACTAAGGTATATTCTTGTGGACCAGAGCCACCTTTACAGTAGTGTCATGGGTGCATCAATGGCTTTGCTTCTGCGAAGGATCAAACTTGCGGTGGACCATCATGGAAGTACGAGCGCTAAACTCCAATTTATCTTTCTCTTTGCCATTGTAGGAAATCCAGTCCAGTTGGCTCAACGGCTATCCGGTCGCACTCGCGATCCAAATCGGTTAGTCCTGATTGATACTCATTGGAGCAGCTGCGATCGTATAGCGGCTCTTGGTTCTTAAGCCCAGCACTAATGCTAATCCCGATGCTGCCAAGATTATTCTATACCTACTAAAACAAGGAATGTCCGGCATTACTTTCTGCAACAGCAGACAAGCCGTAAAAAGCTTGTTAGGATTGGTCAAAAGCGAAGCTATACGCCAACGTTGCCCAGGCTATGAAGACAAGGTGGGCGACACCTGACCAAGACTTGGGTGGACAGCCTTGTGAACTCGTTCCGCAACTACCCACGACTATTTCAAATGTTCGCGCTTCGCGTCTGGTGAAGGAGAAGGCTGTCCACCCAAGGCTCCGGGGTTATTGCATGGCAATCTTCTACGGGTCTCTCACAGGCGATCGCCGTGCTGAGATAATTGAACAGCTGCAATCCGGTCAAATCCGCTTTATCATCAGCACGGAAGCATTGGAGGCAGGGCGACGTCTGACCAAGACTTATGGGGACAGGCTTCAAGGGTTCGCTCTCGACGCACGCGTTGCGCGTTCATCACGAAGAAGTGTCGTGGGCGAGTCTTCCCTAAAAAATGGGGGTGGTTCTGACTTATGCTGAATTGCTAGAGGCAAGTGGGTTTTTACCCGCATTTTGTGTTAAACGATAGCAGAAAAATAATGAGATCGGGGAAACACTTGGCGCGATCGTTGGATGCCTTTGAAAGCTGCCGGTCCTCCGGTGAGGTTGGTGCGACCTTTGTATATCAGCCAAAGCCGCGAAGTTACTATTTAAGGAGTTAGTCAAAACGATTTGCCTAGAGTGAAAATAGGCAGTTTACAAACTGTCACTTAAAATAGTTGCATTTTTATTTAACTAATGATATGGTTTATTTGTGTGTGAGGAGCAAGTTAAAAATTAAAAAACGCCTGGGGTGGAAACACGGTAACACTCCCAGGCGTTTTTTCATGGCTATAAAAGAGCGAGTAAAAAGAAAATCATGTCCAGTCGGACAACTGTCACTCCATATACTTGCCATTTGATAAAAGCAGTGATATTCTTCAGTTGTGTGTGAGGAGCAAGTTAAAAGTAAAAAACGCCTGGGGTGGAAACACGGTAACACTCCCAGGCGTTTTTTCATGGCTATAAAAGAGCGAGTAAAAAGAAAATTGTGTTCAGTCGGACAACTGTCACTCCATATACTTGCCATTTGATAAAAGCAGTGATATTCTTCAGTTGTGTGTGAGGAGCAAGTTAAAAGTAAAAAACGCTTGGGGTGGAAACACGGTAACACTCCCAGGCGTTTTTTCATGGCTATAAAAGAGCGAGCAAAAAGAAAATTGTGTCCAGTTGTTTAACTGTCACTTCACATACTTGCGGTTTGATAAGTAAGTCGGCGTGGAAAAACCAAACTATGTAAAGATAAATAAATACGGGTAATGTATCTACCGAGGTGACTAAAAATATGGGCGCTCGTCTAAGGGTATTCCTGGCTAATGAGCAAAACAAAACCCCTGCAACAACCCACGACAAATTAGGACACATTGTTTTGTAGATCCGCAACCACCGACGAATATTTTTGATGAAGCCTGTCCATATTTGTCTAGGGAAGGACTCGCCCCACACTCGCTATGAGGGTTTCAATCCAATGATGCATTAGTAATAAAAAGTCGCCCAATACCGGCGACTTTCACCAAAATAAACATCTACCATGAACAATACAACTTTACGTAAGTTAGAACCAGCGGGGATTCTACATTTTTACCTGCATTCTCAATCACATAAGGTATAGTAACAATGTATACGCAACTATCCCTACTCGACCTTCTCCCCCTCTCCCCTACGCTAAAACTCGGTATATTCCGATGCTTAAAGGCAGGGGTGAATCCAGAATTTCCTGAACAAGGAACGCCGCAAGGTCGAGTGGTAAGTCCGCTTTTAGCTAACATCGCACTCAATGGAATTGAGGAAATCCATAACTCGGTAAGATATGCCGACGACATGGTATTTATCCTCAAGCCAGAAGATGATGCCAACATAATACTAGCCAAAATCAGCCAATTCCTAGCAGACAGGGGAATGAATATCAGCCAGAAGAAGACCAAGCTAACCGATACGACTTCGGGCTTTGATTTCCTTGGCTGGCACTTTAAGGTGCAGAGCAACGGAAAATTTAGATGTGTCCCCTACAAGCTGGACGCGGTTGCAAAATCAATATAGTAAATCGATAGCACAAACTTATGGTTTAAGTATTGATCCACTGTTGCGACTTCATGCTGATTGGTTGTGTGATATCAGAAAAACAGAGCAGCGCTTGGAAGGGGAAATTGCCAAACTGTTAGCTGATGACTGTTTCAAAGTTTACAACTTCATTTTTGACTTATTTGGTTTTGGGTTGCGAGTGCGCGAAGCGCTTGCTAAGTCGCATTTATCCGTTTGAGGCTTTTTTAAGTGCCGAGGGAAACCGTTGATTGAGCATGAAGTCAGAGAAGTTAAGAAAGTCGAGAAAGAGCGCCGCGATGGGGTGAACGTAATTAAGCGATCGCCCGGAGATATCAAACGGGTGAAGCGCAACTTTACTTTGCGATGCATTTAAAATGCGGATCGGAATGGGGACAGTGCTGGAGCAATCGGGTGATGAGTTGGTAGAAAAAGCCTCAGGCGGGCGCGCTGTGTCGAATGGCTTTATGGCAGTATGTTTTGTGTCAAGTTGAGACGGGCAAACTAAAGCCCAACTCAGTCACAAAGCGACTTTTAGACTACAAAAACGCTTTGAAAAATCTCACCACCCCTCAAGGCAAGCAGCTACTTAACGGTAAGCACTTGCAGGGTAAACTTATGGCGAAAGTTGCCTTCCATGCTTTTTGATGAATTGGTCAAAGCTTTAGCGACTACTAACAACTAACTAGAGTGAAGCAATGGTTAATCAGACATACACGGCTGATGTTTTAGTTGTCGGTGGGGGAACCGGCGGAACTGCTGCTGCAATCCAAGCAGCGCGAAGAAAAGTAAAAACTATCCTGGTGAGCGAATTTCCTTGGTTGGGGGGAATGCTGACTTCAGCCGGGGTGTCTGCACCCGATGGTAATGAATTAGAAGCATTTCAGACAGGTTTATGGGGTGAGTTTTTGCGAGAATTGCGTTCTCGACAGCCAGGAGGATTAGACAATAGTTGGGTAAGCTTTTTTAGTTACGATCCCCGCATTGGGGCGGCGATTTTTGCCGATTGGGTGCGAGAATTACCAAATCTGCATTGGATTGCTGGCAAAGTTCCCTTAGAAGTTTTGCGACAAGGAGATTGTGTTACTGGCGTTCGCTTTGCTGATTTTACTGTCAAGGCTAAGATTATTCTCGACGGCACAGAATTAGGAGATTTATTAGCTTTGGCGGAAATACCTCACTGTTGGGGTTGGGAATTGCAATCTCAGTGGCAAGAACCAAGCGCCCCAGCAATTTATAATTATATCACAGAAAAATATCCTGTGCAAGCGCCGACTTGGGTTGTGATGATGCAAGATTTTGGTGAAGAAGAACGACAAGAAATTGAGAAAGCACCCAATGAAGATTTATCACAGTTTGCAGGCGCTTGGGATGATTATGGTGCCGAGAAGTTTTTGAATTACGGACGCTTACCGGGGGGGCTGTTGATGATGAATTGGCCCATCTGTGGCAATGACTACGGCAAAGAAGTCGGGCGTTTGATAGAGTCAGAGACATCAAGAAGTGAGTTTTTACAAGAATGTCGCTGGCACAGCCAAAATTTTGCCCATTTTATCCAAAATCAGCTAGGTCATCGCTACGGCTTGGCAGAACAAGTTTTTCCCGAATACCGAAATTCCAGCACGGCTTACGCCCTACATCCCTACTACCGGGAAAGCCGCCGTTTGGTGGGACTAACTACTGTGCGAGAACAGGATATTTTGCCGATCGCTCTTGGTAGAGTAGCATCCTTAAATATCGAAGCGATCGCTATTGGTAATTACGCCAATGACCACCATTATCCCGGAGTCAACTACCAGCTACAACCCAAATCTATCCGCTGGGGGGGACGTTGGACAGGAACTCCCTTTACAATTCCTTACCGTTGTTTAATACCCGCGCAAACGGATGGTTTATTGGTGTGTGACAAAAATATCTCTGTATCGCATATCACTAATGGGGCAACAAGATTGCAACCTGTGGTGATGGGCATTGGTCAAGCGGCAGGAATGGCAGCTGCTATGTGCGTTGAGTTGAACATTCAGCCGAGAGATTTACCTGTGAGAATGCTGCAAAATGCTTTGTTGCAAGACTTACATTCTCCGGCTACAATCGTTCCATTATTCAATTTACCACCCGATCATCCGGAATGGCTGGACTGGCAACTGTATTACTTAGACAACCCAGATGCTTATCCAGCTACTGGAAATTGTCCCATTTCATCTAATATTCAGTACAATTACTTGCAAAACAAATACGTACAATCACTTAATCAAGAATATTTCCGGGGCATCTTCCATCGCCTAGATCGGCAAGATTACAGATTTAGCATCACCACAGCAACTCAAAACCAATTGCCTTTACCAATTGTGACCTTGCGATCGCATATAAACGAGCAACTGCAAAATTTTGTTGATAAGCAACCGCTACAAATTTGCGGTTCCTGGAATCGTGCTGGTAATTGGTTATTAGTTGAACATATTGAAAAATAGAACTTGGCATTTTTTTTAGTCAAAAACATTGCTTTTGTCAAAATGTCCGGACGCAGGAAAAAAAACTAAGTATAAGTGAAGTGGAGAGTTCCAAAATAGACACTTACTATGCGTGCAACTATTTCACTTCTAATTACTAGCTTAGTATTCGGCTCCTTAGCTTTTAACTGCCAAGCGATGGCAAATCGCTTATCTAATCTGTTCCTATCCTATGATGATTCAGAACAATTTATATCGGTGAAACCCAAGCCCAAACCCAGAACTAACCAACCAGAACTGCCAATACCTCATCGGGGTAGCGGACGCAGAGAGTTAATGCAATATGTCGGTCAGACATATCCTGCTGTTTAACAACTATAAGGGAAGGTAACTTGTTAAAGCGACAATTTTCTTGTAGCAAGAAAATCTTCATCAAGTTAAACAGGGTGTTATGTCAAAATATTTGATACATACACCCTTAGTACATATATAGCAGTAGAGATACAAAAACGGGCAGCGATCGCTCAGTACTTCGTCAGTAAGCTTCTGTATACATACGAGAGTCGTAAACCTTGCCTCAAAACGCGAAGCAACCTAGCTTCACGGCAAGACAGCATCAAAAGTTTTTCAATTACAACAATAATCGAAAAATTCCCAGATCAACTTCAACTTATCTAGAAAAAAATCTCATTAAGGCTATCAGTTAAGCTTTAGTAGCTCGAGCTGCTTTGATATTTGCAATGTTGTTCGTTCTAGGAAATAGCCTGAATGCTTCTCTACTTTGGTACGCTCACAGGCTTTCTCATGCGTCGAAGGCAGCTAGCTGGCTATTTGGCGTTGCTGAACCATTATTCTGATATCTTGCACCATTTTCAATAACCCTCGTAGGGTGTGTTAGGAGGACAGTACGGCACCGTCGCTATCGGTTTGGTGCGCTAGCAGAAAGTACGGCATCCTACTAGCTAGTTATTTGGAGTTGCTGAATTATTGACCTTTAATACCATTTCACGATCGCAATACATATAAATGTAGAGACGTAGCATTGCTACGTCTCTACAAAAACCCTGCAAGGATTGTTTTATGATTGCTTAGTCTTTTCTGTGCCCTTAATGCCGTTAAGGAACATCGGCACGAATTTATCCATAAACGCTTGCGGGTCGCGCTGCCAAGCTTTTTGTGCTGCCATAATTCTGGTAAACTGCAATTCAGGTGCTAACAAAGTCTGCGGTAAGCGCTCCATTAAATACTGGGGACGTTCCCAAACAGGCATTGTGTTTGCCACTTCTACCAAGTTGGCTACTCGACGCAATTCCGCTCCTAAGGTGATATCCATTCCGGATTCAAACGCTGCTTGTTCAATTGCTGCATATTTCCGCTTTGCCTTTTCCACCTGTTGTTGGTGTTCTGGACTTTTGCGGGCAATTTCTGCTAACCAACGATTACCCCAGCGAACGTGTCCTGCTTCTTCTGGCAGAATTTTCTCAATCGTTTCCCGAATTTTAATATTTTCTTCGGTTTGCGGTGCAAGCTTTAGAGCGTAAATGTGTGCTGAGAAATATTCGCAACCTCGTTTTTCAGTGACATTAATCGCTGCGAGGGAAGAAATCAGAAAATCATCAAGGTCTTTAACTGGATCTTTTTGGTCGCTGTCTAAGAGCCTTTCAAATTCATCAATGTAGGATGAACCAGGGGGAGTTCCCACATCGCTTTTCAACTCCACCAACAAATCAGTTAGCCACATGGCGTGACGAGCTTCATCTGAGATATGATGTGATAAATCTCGGACTAATTCTGGTGGTTTGCCGTTAAGTAGTTCAATTAAATCAGTAAGGTCTTTGCAGCTGCGTTGTTCGCTGTAACGGTAGCGGTTGAGCGTGATTAAATGAATTTCGCGATCGCCCACTACCCGATTTAAGATATCTCTCGCACCCAAAGCATTCTGAAATTTACGCGGGTAAGCAACAGTCATAGTTTTTATAGAGTTTTGTAAACCGCTATTTTTGATAGTAAGTTAGTACTAGCTCGGTTGATCGTTGTAATATGTAGCGATCACCCTACCTTTATTGATCGGAAAACGTACAGCGATCGCGCAATATATGTCAAACATCGTCGTAGAGACGTTCCATCGGAACGTCTCTACAATCACCTGTCCCAACTAGGGACATGACATAACAGCAAATATCCGCAAAAATGTTATGCTGGCTTGCGAGCAATCAAATACTTACTCATAAAGTGGACTTGAGTTGTAATATTCTCAAAACCCGCTTTTTCTAAACGCTCCACCAGATTATCTGTGGTGTAATTCTTGTAGTAAGGTTCGTGGAAAGTTTCATGGAAGTTTTCCATGATTGGTTCCATTTCCGGAGAATCGCTCATCTGAATTGAATCACAGATAATAAACACCCCACCTGGTTTTGTCACCCGGAAGCATTCTTCAATTACCCGCTGACGTACCGCTGGGGGTAACTCATGGAAAAGGAAAACAGAAGTTACAGCATGGAAATAGTTATCTAAATAAGGTAACTCTTCCGCATTAGCTTGTAAGAGTTGCGGTAACTCCCCAGGTATTTGGGATAGCAGTTCTATAGCCTTACGCAAATAAGCCGGCGATAAATCTGTACCATACAAAGACGCTTGAGACAAAGCAGCGCGAATCGACTTTAAAGTGCGACCTGTACCACAAGCTACATCTAAAATACGTGTTTGCCGAGGTGACACATCACTAAAAACTTTCAGCCCTTCCTTCAACGGAGCGAGAATCCGGCGCCGCATCGCATCCGCAGAACCACCAAAGAGAATTTCTACCTGCAAATCATACAAATTAGCTGAGAAATCACTTAAGTAGCCATCAGTTTGGTGATGGAAGTTCTGTACATAATAGCTGGGATAACCCTCAATATCCACATTTTGGGAAAATTCTTGATATTTCTTTTGGTTAGCGCGTTCCCAGAGTTGGGGTAAATCTAGCCACATTGCTGGATAGTAGCGGAAAAAGTCTGACCAAGGGTTATCAAATAGTAAGCTTGTAGGATACACGCCTTGTTCAGCATCTTGCCAATCAACTTCAAGTAAGTTATTTAGCCTTTGTTGAACTTTGAGTAAAAGCTGAGTTGGGAGCGGTTTGGTCTGCTGCTGACTGGGAGAGATGAGATTCATTAAGCGCGTGCTTAAAATTTTGTGTGCCAGACCAAAGTAATTTTTACCTTGCTGAAAAGTCTGATAAGTCAGTTTGGTTAAAGTGTCAGACATGAGTGAGAATGGCTGGGATTATTTTACCTGTAGTAGTTTGTTGTAAATAATTGTAAAAATTTTCTCATCAATCTTCAGAAAGATGTCGGCTAGGGACTAGGGACTGGGGACTAGGTGAGACCAGCCCCCGTCGGGCGCGGTCTGCCTGATCGATGGGGGACTGGCGAACCCGGAGGGGACTAGAAATGAAAATAAGCTTAATAGCTACTCAAAAATCATAAATATTAAGTTTTATTGCGAAAAAGCATTTTGTAACTTTGGTTACAGAATTTCTTGATATAGTAGTTATGTAGATGAAAAACGAATCTATAAATCATTAAAACAATAAAGAGGAATTTGATATGTCTACCCAAGAAAAAGCGCGTGCTTTGATGATGCGTCATTACCAGCTGGTCAAGAATCGTCAACAATCAATGCTCGAACGTGTTGGTGAAGAACTTGGTCTTCCTGCTGGCGAAGCATCCCATTACTGGAACCCGATTCAGGGCAAGATAGATCCTACCGTTCGTATGACTTACGATCGCAGCAATGCCACAATGAGCTAGGGACTCTAAATGTGTCTTATTAACGTAGTGAGCGATTTATCGCTCAATTTAATCAGAACAAGCCAAGTTGTTAGTCAAAAAAAAGCCACCACTTTAGTGGTGGCTTAATAATGTTCTTAAATACCGCATTTCGGCTGAGGTGGGGATTGCTATTTTCAGCAACGCTTACTCAATGCGTATCCTTGATTTAAGCGTTTCAACGCTTACTACAATTAAGATTTAAGCGTTTCAACGCTTAAATCTTTAACAATCGTAGTAAAGACCAAATTCGTAAGGATGAGGACGCAGACGCATTGGGTTAACTTCGTTATCTAACTTGTAAGAAATCCAAGTTTGAATGAAGTCTTCAGTAAACACACCTGGTTCTGTTAAGAAAGCATGATCGTTCTCTAATGCTTCCAAAGCCAATTCTAAAGAACCGGGTGTGGAAGGAACCTTAGCCAGTTCTTCTGGCGAAAGTTCGTAGATATTCTTATCTAGAGGTTCACCAGGATGGATTTTGTTCTTGATACCATCTAAACCAGCACAAAGCATCGCAGCGAATGCCAAGTAAGGGTTAGAAGTCGCATCCGGACAACGGAATTCTAAGCGTTTTGCTTTGGGGTTATTGCCGGCAAGAGGAATACGGATAGAAGCTGAACGATTACCTTGAGAGTAAGCTAAGTTTACAGGTGCTTCATAACCAGGTACTAAGCGCTTGTAAGAATTAGTGGTGGGGTTGGTGATTGCTAACAGTGCGGGTGCGTGTCTGAGGATACCACCAATGTAATGCAGCGCCATTTCGCTCAAACCAGCGTATTTATCGCCTGCAAATAAAGGTTGACCATCTTTCCAGATAGACTGGTGACAGTGCATCCCAGAACCGTTATCGCCGAAGATTGGCTTGGGCATGAAGGTAACGGTTTTGCCGTATTTCTTGGCAACGTTCTTGATGACATATTTGTAAGTCATCAGCCAGTCAGCAGCTTCGATTAATTTACCAAAGCGGAAACCGAGTTCGCATTGTCCACCGCTTGCGACTTCGTGGTGCTGTTTTTCAATGGGTACGCCGCATTTTGCCATTGTCAGCAGCATTTCTGTGCGGATGTCTTGGAAAGTGTCGGTGGGGGGAACTGGAAAGTAACCTTCTTTGAAGCGCGGTTTATAGCCGAGGTTGGGACCTTCTTCTCTACCGGAATTCCAACGACCTTCTACAGAGTCTACGTAATAGTAGCCGGAGTTGGCGGTTTGGTCAAAGCGGACATCATCAAAGATGAAAAATTCAGCTTCTGGACCAAAGAAAACAGTGTCACCAATGCCCGAAGAAACCACGTAGTCTACTGCTTTTTGGGCAATAACGCGGGGACAGCGATTGTAGGGTTCACCTGTACGCGGTTCTTGGATGCTACAAATTATACTCAGCGTCGGCTCTGCCATGAACGGATCGATCCAAGCTGTGTTCGGGTCAAGAACCATTGACATGTCTGATTCGTTGATCGCTTTCCAACCCCGAATACTCGAACCGTCGAAAGGTACACCCTCAGTAAATGAACTCTCATCAATTTGGTTATGAAACACCGTGAGGTGCTGCCAAGTTCCTGGCGTATCGATGAATTTCAGATCGATCATCTGAATGTTGTTGTCCTGAATCATCTTCAAGACTTCTTGTGGGGTTGTCATGGTTACTCCTTGTATGCTTATTTACTAAGGTAGAACTGAAATTTTCAATGCATTCTGACCCTGCTTGGTGAAACCAAATTGTGAGATACCTGGAATATCCTAAAGATAGGACATTAGGTAATTTTGTTGCATAAGCTACAAAAACTCATGATTAAAGTTTATATTTACCTTTGCTTAACCAGTTTCACAAAACTTAACAGTTCATTTCACAGGGTCAACTTTGACATAGAATCCTTTAAGTAGCCGATGGATTATTTTTTGTGCTGAGACTTTTGCCGTAGCACAAAAATTTATAGGCGCATAAAAGCAGCCAGATAAATATCAAACCATAAATAGGATTGATTGGGAGAAAAAGGAATGCGGGATGCAGTAACAAGTTTAATTAAGAATTATGACGTAGCTGGACGGTATTTTGACCGGAATGCGATCGACAGCCTCAAGTCTTACTTTGAAAGTGGTACAGCACGAGTACAAGCAGCTGGGGCAATTAATTCTAATGCGGCATCAATTGTCAGACAGGCTGGTTCTGGGTTATTTGAAGAACAGCCGGAGTTGATTCGTCCTGGTGGAAATGCTTACACTACTCGTCGCTATGCGGCTTGTCTGCGGGATATGGATTACTATTTGCGCTACGCTACTTATGCGCTGGTTGCTGGTAGTATGGATGTTCTAGATGAGCGGGTGCTGCAAGGGCTGCGGGAAACTTACAATTCTTTGGGTGTGCCTATTGGTCCGACGGTTCGCGGTATCCAGATTATGAAGGATATTATTAAGGAGCAAGTGGCGGCAGCTGGTGTTGCTAATACTGCTTTTTTGGATGAGCCTTTTGATTATATGACGCGGGAGTTGAGCGAGCAGGATATTTAGTTTTTATTCGGGGTTCGCCTCAGAATATAAAATAGGGCGAGTTTCTTTTGGAGACTCGCTTTTTTACGAACCGCCAAGACGCCAAGGAAGCCAAGGAAAGAGTTATTCCCATCAGGAGTCTTTTTTCTTCCTTTGTGTCCTTGGTGTCTTGGCGGTTCGTAAAATCAGGTATTATTTGAGCGGGAAGGGAGTAGTTGGTTAAGCAGCGATTGGATATGTTATTGGTGGAGTTGAATTTGTGTGCTTCCCGCGCTTTGGCGCAACGGTTGATTCAAGCTGGGGAGGTGACTGTTAATCAACAAGTTGTGGATAAGGCGGGGACGGTGGTTGATGTCGCGGCGGATATTAAGATTAAGGAGCGATCGCGTTTTGTCTCTCGTGGCGGTGAGAAGCTGGCGAAGGCTTTAGATTTTTTTAATATTTCTGTGTCCGGACGGGTTTGTTTGGATGGCGGTATTTCCACAGGAGGCTTTACTGATTGTCTTTTACAAGCAGGGGCAAAGCTAGTTTACGGGGTTGATGTGGGTTACGGTCAAGTTGACTGGGGTTTGCGAAATGATTCTCGTGTGGTTTTGCGCGAACGTACTAATTTACGACAGTTACAACCCCATGAGTTATATGGTGAGGCACAAAAAGCTGATTTGGCGGTGGTGGATGTTTCGTTTATTTCTTTAACCAAGATTTTGCCTGCTTTGTGGGAGTTAACTCAACCTCAAAGGGAAGCAGTTTTACTGGTGAAGCCACAATTTGAGGTTGGTAAGTCCCGTGTGGGGAAAAAAGGCGTTGTTCGTGATTCTTGCGACCAAGCTGAGGCAATTTTTCAGGTTTTGCAAACTGCTGAAAATTTAGGATGGAAGTATAAGGGTTTAACTTGGTCGCCGATCACTGGTCCTGCTGGGAATATTGAATATCTGTTGTGGCTGGATATGGAAAGCGAAACACCACCGCCTAATTTAGAAGCTGTTCAGCAAGTTACTAAATCTGCTGTTGCCCAATTGCGTTGATTACAAATCGTAGATTAGACATTCTACTGCTTCTGGATGGCGATCGCAGTAGCTTTCTAAAGAAGATTTGCCTTTTGTTGCTTGCTTTTTATGAGATTTTTCAGCTTGCAATTCTTCGACGATATCCCAAGCTACAGCGCAGTTAGCAGAATTGCTACCGCTAAGATCGCAGGTTTCACGGGCTTCAGCAATAGCATCAAAAATCACTTCTTCCAAGGTTTGAGTTTGATTATCGTGATTAATAGCAGCCTGGAGTACGTTTGAGATGTCAGTCATGATACTTACCTTTGTGTGTTGATTTAGAAATCGACTGCGAGCTTCTGAATTATTTCACTAGCTTAATTTCTAGTTTAGACAAGCCTCACATAAAATGCCGGTAGGAAAACCGTCCATGCGTTTCGGAAAGGGGAGGGGGGAGGGGGGGACAGGGGGGACAAGGGGGACAAGGGGGAAAGAAGTATCCTTTACACTTTTGCTCGTTGTAGATGCTAGCAAAAAGCTTTATCTCAAAATGGCTCTGTTGACAAGTTATTGTAAGATGTTGAAAAACTTTAACAAACTTGAGATAAATTGACAAAATCTAATTGGGTAATTGGTAGTTGGTAATTGGTAGTTGGTAATTGGTAGTTGGTAATTATTTTTATTCCCCCATTCCCCATTCCCCATTCCCCATTCCCCACTCCCCATTACCCATTACCCAATGCCCAATGCCCAATGCCCTATGCCCCATTCCCAATTTTTAATTCTTGCCGCAAGCGGTACAAAATTGTATTTTGGTCAACTTGGGATAAAATTTCTTGAATGACGGTGCTAGCGCCCAATTGACCCCATGTGCAGCCTTTTTTCAGATACTCTTGTGCGGCTTTACCGATCGCATAGGCGCCATAACCGGCGATACCAGCTTGAGCGATCGCACTTCCGGCAAAGGCTGTAATATTGGTAGGATTTTCACCACTGGCTAAGGCTGTGGCACTTTTACCTAAGCCTAAAAGCAAGCTGCTTCCTAATTCTCCCAAAAGTAAACCGCCAGAACTAAATAAAATTGTCTTAAGAATTTTGCTGGCTTCGTAACCGGTCATCGGTAAGCCGTATAATCTTGCTAAGGAGCGAATTAACGCTAAGTCGGCAACGCTTCCGCCAACGACATCTAAAAAGGCGATGGGATTTAAGCCGACTGCTAAAGCTTTGTATTTGGTAAACTGCCAAATCAGGTCTTCTGCTTGTTGTTCGCGTAAGTCGATGGTTTTTTGAGCGATCGCTGTTTCTGCATCTCTTGCTTGAATCAGTGCATTTAAGGCGAGAAGCGATCGCCCTTCACGATTGAGAATATTTAAAATTGTCTGTTTGAGTTCCTCTACTTGGATTGCTGGTGTCTCCCATTCATAAGTTACACGTCCATCAGTCCACTCAACCCGCACTTCCATTAGCGCAGGTTCCGCTGCTACCATGACAATTTCATCCGGTAATAGCGGCTTTTGTTGGGGATGTCCTGCACCGAGTTGTTGCAAATTATTATAAATAGCTGTTCTATCTGTATCTGGATACAAGTCTATTTTGTTAAATACAAGAATTAGGGGTTTTTGCGATCGCCGCAATTCTAGCAGTGCTTGATACTCAGTCCGGGTAATATCACCAGACACGACAAACAAGATTAAATCAGCACAGCAAGCTACGTCTCGCGCCATTTGTCCTCTGACTTCCCCTTGAATTTCATCTAAACCGGGGGTATCAATTAATTCTACCTGCACCTTTCCGCCAGGAGTCCACCGCAGGGAACGAGGATACTGAGTTACGCCGTTAAGGGGACCTGTTTGGAGAATTTTTTGTCCTACTAAGGCATTCAAAACTGCTGACTTACCACGACTGACTAAACCAAAAGCGGCAATTCTAATTACGTTAGAGTCGAGCTTATTGAGAGTATTCGTCAATGTCTCTAATTCTGGTTTGACAAAAGATGCTAATTCCAGGTTTGATTGCGGTTGTCCGGGTTTGCGAAGATATCCATACCAAGACAGCACTTGTCTGAGACTAGCACGAGCGCGATTTAAATGAGTTTCTTGGAGATTAGGCACGTTCTTGCCTTTGTTATAACAAGCTACATATCTATTTTGATTCAATTGCATAACAAAACTCAGCAATGCCTAAAGACGCTACTGAGTTATCGGTTATTTAATTATCCACAATCTGTGGTTAATTACACGTTTTAATTATATTACGTCTATTAATATAAGTTAGATAAAATTGCGCTTTCCACAAAGCGAGTTTAATTATCAGCCAGAAATAAAAATTCCTGGCTTAGATATTTATCGCCAAGTCCGGTTTCCGTCTTCGTCAGTTCTTGCTTGACGAATGACATCGGAAATTTCTTCCGCATCTTTTACGTGGTGAAGTGGTTTTTGTTCACCATCTGGTTCATCGACAACAAAATAAGTCGGTACTGTGATATGCTCGCCTGTGATGTCTGGTGAATCTACAGCTATTTGTTTCGCTTTTTCTTCAACTGATTTTGACTCATCAACCACATCTCCGGGATTGAGTGTCGCGTTCTTTTCTTTAGGTGTCGGTTCTTCTCTGGATTCTATAGTTGGGCTTACTGGTTGCTTAATTTCATTTTCTGATTCATTAGCCATAATTTTTAGTTTTCCAGAATTCATCTACTAATATCATTTTATAGAATCAAAGCCGTGAAGAGTTCCTTCTCAAGAAAGACTTTGAGCATACGACTAAATGAGGAATTTATTAGGTAAGTAGGTAAGTAGGGTGCGTTACGGCTTCGCCTAACGCACCCTACATAAATATAGGACTTACGCAACAGTCATGAAAAACGAACCGCAGAGGACGCAGAGGACACAGAGGAATAAGAAAGAGAGAATTTTTGCGTAAGTTCTAAAATAGTTACTTTTGAGGTTGAAATGGTGTATACTTACCGCCTAGAGCCTCAACAATGGTGCGGGTATTCGCTTCCATCATTTTGATGTAAGAATCGCCTTCACTTCCCGCTGCACCAATGGAATCAGAATAAAGTTGACGCGGTGCTAGTTTGACACCGGCTTCTTGGGCAACTGTCGTAATTAAAGCTGGATTAATCGTTGTTTCGGCAAAAATTGCGGGAACGCCAATCTTTTTAACTGACTCTACCAAACGTTGTACAGTTTGAGCGCTGGGTTGTTCTTCGGTGCTGATGCCAATTAATGTACCAGCGATCGCTATCCCGTAACCGCGTCCATAATATTGAAATGCATCGTGGGTTGTTACTAATTTGCGTTTCTCAGGTGGGATAGTTGCAATCTCTTGTTTTATCCAGCTATCCAACTGTTGTAATTCTTTACTTAGTTGCGTTGCGTTTTGGGTAAATTTCTCTTTATCTTCTGGCGATAACTCTATTAAAGCATCCCGAATCGCGTTTACCATCGCCCCCGCATTCTCTGCGTTACCCCAAACATGCGGATCTGGTACTATTTCACCTTTACCTTTATCTAACTGCAAAGGCTTGACAACTTCCCCCACTGCAACCTGACGCGCTTTTCCTCCAGTAGCTTTCATGATTTTAATCAGTCCCGGTTCTAAGTTGTAGCCGTTATACAAAATCAAGTTAGCTTCTTCTAAAAATCTACTATCTTCTGGTCTTGGTTCATATACGTGCGGATCTGTACCGGGTTTGAGAATTCCCGTCAGCTTGATTTCGTCTTTGCCAACATCTTGCGCTAAGTCAGCAATGATGGTACTTGTCGCGACTACCAACGGTTTGCCATCTGCCTTTGGGGTGTTGCGGTTAGGATTTGCTTGGGTACAACTAAGTAAGAAAAGGCAAAAGGTAAAAGTAACGATCGCTTTTAGCTTTTGAGCTTTTGTCTGCCTAAAGGTGCGAACTTCTGTCTGGGGTATTACTTTCATTTATATCTAATATTGCTTCCAATTATAGATGTTTTCATATTTGTCTCATATTTATAGTAAGCTCAAGGAAAGCAATATTTAACTTGGTTATGAAAACTGTCTCCTACCCGAAATTTGATTTATCCAAAAGGAAGCTAGGTGAGATGCCTTTAGAAGTTGTCAAAAGTTCGGCAAATTCCGCTGAAGCGATTAACATTGCTCATTTGGGGGTACACTACCGCACGCAAGAAGCTCTGAGAGACGTTAATTGTATTATTAAACCAGGGAGACTAACAGGAATTTTTGGTCCCAACGGTGCCGGTAAAAGTACGCTGATGAAGGCGATGTTGGGATTGGTTCCCGCTAGCCGTGGTACAGTGTTGTATCACGGTAAACCTTTGATGCAGCAACTTGATAAAGTTGCTTATGTACCACAGCGATCGCAAATCGATTGGACTTACCCCGCAACCGTTTGGGATGTGGTGATGATGGGAAGAGTCAAGAAAACAGGTTGGTTTCGTAACTTCTCGACAGTTAGCCGTCAGGTAGCGAAAAGTGCTTTAGAAAGAGTTGGGATGACCGAATATAGCGATCGCCCAATCGGACAACTTTCTGGAGGACAACAGCAACGAGTATTTTTAGCCCGTGCTTTAACCCAAGAAGCGGAAATTTTCTGCTTTGATGAACCGCTTGTAGGGATAGATCAGAAAACCCAGTCAGTAGTTTTTCAAGTCTTTGGTGAACTCGCTGCCGCTGGTAAAATCGTCTTGGTTGTCAACCACGACTTAGGCGAATCAATCACCCACTTTGACGATTTAATTTTGTTAAATCGCGACTTAATCGCCACAGGAAGCCGCCAACAAGTACTAACTGAAGACAATTTGTCAAGTGCCTATGGTGGGAAAGTTATTTACTTTTCGGATGCAGCGTAAATTGGGAATGGGTAATTGGTAATGGGTAATGGGTAATGGGTAATTGGTAATAGGTAATAGGTAATAGAAAGAAATTGTCCCCCTTGTCCCCTTGTCCCCTTGTCTCCTTGTCCCCCCCTCCCCCCCTTCCTCGCGTAACGGTTCGTAATATAAATAATTATGCTTGAATCATTAATTGAGCCGTTGCAATATGGCTTTATGCAGCGATCGCTTGTAATTGCGATTTTAGTTGGTTTGTTGTGTGCGATTGTTGGCAGCTATTTGATGGTGCAGCGATTAGCTTTGCTGGGTGATGCTATCAGTCACTCAGTTTTACCAGGATTAGCGATCGCCTTTTTGTTGGGTGGAAATATTTTTATTGGGGCATTTATTGCGGGTGTCATCAGTACAATGGCGATCGCTTGGATTAAAACGCGATCGCCTATCAAAGAAGACGCAGCGATGGGGATAGTTTTTTCGGCGTTTTTTGCCCTTGGTGTGACGCTAATTACTATCATTCAAAAAGATAACAAAATTGACCTCAACCACTTTCTTTTTGGTAACATTCTCAGTGTGACAGTTGACGAAGTTAGAGACACATCAATTATCGCTGCGATCGTGTTGCTAGTCGTCTTTTTATTATACAAAGAACTGTTATTTTACACCTTTGACCCTTTAGGCGCTCAAGCTGCTGGATTGCCAGTAAATCGGCTGAATTTTGGATTAATGCTGCTGATTGCTTTAACAATTGTCGCCAGCATGAAAGCTGTAGGTGTGATTTTAGTTTTATCACTTTTAATAACACCAGGAGCAACTGCTTATCTATTAGTTAAACGCTTGCATCAAGTAATGATTTTGGGGGCAATAATTGGCGTAATTTCTAGTATTAGCGGTATGTACCTGAGCTACTTTTATAATTTGCCCTCCGGACCTGCGATCGTTTTGGTAGTATCAGGATTGTTTTTCTTGACATTTTTATTTAGTCCCCAACACGGTGTTTTTACTTCTCGTCAAGGAAATTTATCTCGCGCAAAAATAAGCCAGCGCCGTGCGGGGGTGGAGGAGTTTGAGGCGACTGCCGCGCAAATACGCGAAGAAGAACAATAAAAAGAATGAAAGCAAGATGTTTTATACTTATAGCTAAAACACTTAATTTAGTTTTTTACTATGCCCTACAGTCAATTTACTATCGGCAAAGTAAAGCAAGATTTTCAATTAACTACTGTAGAGGGAGTTCGTTTTTTCCCAGATTCGATTGAATCGGTTACTCCAAGTTCCAGACTGCAAGCTATTTTAGAGGATTTACCGTGGGCTTTAGCCGTAGATACAGAGAAAGCGCGTTCAGAGGTGATTATCAATCCTGTATTGCTAGAAGTGCGACGTATTTTCAATCAACAAATCAGCGTGTTTTCAGGAGAAGAGTTTAACATTGATGCGAGTATTGGACTCAACGGTGTATGTGACTTTATTGTTTGCCGTTCACCGGAACAATTAACAATAGAAGCACCTGCTATTGTTATTGTTGAGGCGAAAAAATCAGATATAAAATCTGGACTGGGACAATGCATTGCCGAAATGATAGCTGCACAGCGATTTAATGAAGCCAAAGGACAACCCTTAACAGCAGTTTACGGTACTGTCAGCAGTGGAACGCAATGGCGATTTCTCAAATTAGAGGGACAAACAGTAACAATTGATTTAATGGATTATTCCCTTCCTCCTATCGAGCAAATTCTCAGCTTTTTGGTGTGGATGGCGAAAATGGGTTAATTTTTATTAAGAAATATTACTTGCTTGTAAACGTTAGATAACAATCCGGAAAAATAATATTGCGTGGAGACTTGACAAAGTTCTACTTAAGTTACTGGCTCATAATTTAAGTCTGTTTTAACCGAATATTCAAAATCTTAACAGTCCATTTTAACTGATAACTTACACCATTTTCAATTAGTACTCACAACCGCCTTGAAATAAATTTCAAGGCTAATAAACGAAGTTGGTTTAAACGCACTGAAATCCTTTACCAGTCTGATTTATCAGACTTTGCCTATGAGCCTGTGAATTTATTCCTAGGCGGTTTGCGATGCTTGTTAAGATTGGTGCAAGTTATCAGTTTTAACGGACTTTAACTATTAGCTAGGAAATTTATTTTTGGGCGGAAGTGGGAACAAACCAAATAGTCCATAATTTTAAATATTTACAATTTGGAGTATCTCGTCCCGTGTTTCTTCAGGTGTTTTATCCTTTGTATAAACAACGAACTTTGCTAAATTGTGATTTGAATGATGCTTGACAAAGTGTTCGTTAAAATCAAATCCCTTACTAACAAATCCACCATTGCGTTCGTTGAGGATTTGGATAGATTCTTCTAAATCTGGAGAGGGAAGAATCAACACAACGTTGTTATATGATTCTAAAACTCGTTGCACGCGATTAAAAAGTTCATCGTCTTCATAAACAGAATGACCACCTCCGAAGTCAATAACACAATTGCTATGTTCAGAAAGGAGTCTTTCAACTGCGTAAGCTTCAAAGAACTTCCAATACCGATAAAGCTCTATAAATCCTTCTTTTTCTCTTATTCGCTTCGCCAATTCTTCATCGTAATTTATTTCCTTATAATAATCCCATCGTAATTTGTCCATAGAACACTGTGGAATCCCTAGTTTCTGCGCGAGGAGTTCTCCAAGTGTGCTTTTACCTGTCGTTTTAGGACCAATGAGAATAATATCTGAAATCATCTGTATTTTACGCTTATTCAACAAACGCCCTCAAGGGTGAGGGTCTATATAAACGCTCGTCCTCCTACGCTGGTTTTGTATGTGTAGCCCCGACTTCTTCGAGCCGCCAGATATTTTTAGGCTTCAATCTGCTCACTCATGCGCTGTTCTAAAAGCTCTAATAAGGTATCCACATTTTTACCAATTTGCTCAAAACAATTCGGTGGTGCAGGTTCGGGTGCAAACTGAATTAACTTAACTTCACCGCTACCAATACCAATCATGACAACTTCTACTTCCGGTTGATAATGCTCAATAATTCCTAATAGTTCCTGAAGCCTATTTTCCACTCTCTCATTTAGTTTCTCTACCGATTCTTTGGAACAATAAACAAAATGCGGTTTGGGTTGCAAATCAATGCCGATAGTACCCTGAGTGTCACTATTTTCTAACCATAATGCCCAAGATAACGCCGCTAATTCTAGCTGATTTGCTTTGACAAATTTATCCAACTGGCGACGCCACTTGGTATTTCCTGATTCTGACTGGGTACTACCAAACATCATAAGGATTTTAGATTTTGGATTTTGGATTTGGGATTGTAAACACTTTCACTCGATCGCATTTCTACTTTAAACCAGATTGTACACGCCAGAGACTTTCATAAATGCCATTTTTCTCTAGCAATTGTTCATGGGTTCCGGATTCTACTAATTTCCCATGTTCCATGACATAAATGCAATCGGCATTGCGGATGGTGGAAAGTCGATGAGCGATCGCTATCGTCGTTCGATTGACTGTAATTCGTTTGAGCGATCGCGCAATTGCGGCTTCTGTTTCATTATCCACCGCCGAGGTAGCTTCGTCTAAAATCAAAATGGGTGGATTCTTCAAAATTGCGCGAGCGATCGCTATTCGTTGTCTTTGTCCACCAGATAGTTTTTGTCCGCGTTCTCCCACAATTGTCTCATAATCTTGAGGCAATCGCGTAATAAATTCGTGAGCTTCGGCAATCTTCGCGGCTGTGATTATTTCTTTTTCAGTGGCATCAAAGCTGCCATAACCAATATTTTCTGCTACAGTACCATGAAATAAAAATACATCTTGACTTACCAAGCCAATGCAGCGGCGTAAATCTCGCAAATTCAAATCTTGTAACTTTATACCATCAACGGTGATGTTTCCCGATCGCACTTCGTAAAACCGTAACAAAAGTTTGACTAAAGTGCTTTTACCGGAACCAGTAGAACCAACAATTGCAATTGTTTTTCCTGCCGGAATATGTAATGATAAATTCTCAATTATCGGTTGCCTATCTTGATAAGCAAAACTGACATTTTGAAATTCTACATCGCCGCGTACCGTCTCAACAGGTAAAGGCACATTTCCCGGATGAATGGTGATTTGTGTTGCCAATAAATCCATGATGCGATTAGTAGAAGCCATTGCTCGTTGATATAAATCAAAGGTATCTCCTAATCGAGTTAGGGGCCATAATAAAAGCTGAACTAAAAACACTAAAACGCTGTAAGTTCCTACAGACATTCTGCCAGCGACAGCTTCCATACCGCCAAAAATGAGCAAGACTGTGAAAGCTGTTAAAATCAGCATCCGAATCAATGGGATAAAGGCAGCAGAGAGAGCGATCGCTTTTGTATTACTTTGCCGATAAGCTTCACTATCTTGCCTTAAACGTGCCTTTTCATAATCTTCAGCCGTAAAACTTTTAATCGTAGTAATGCCGCTGATATTATTAGATAACCTTCCATTGAGTAAGCCTACCTTTTCTCGCACATCAGCATAGCGCGGTGCCAGCAATTTTTGGAAAGCAACCGAACCAAAAACGATAAATGGCATCGGTAATATTGCCATCCACGCCACACTAGGAGCTAGAATAAAGAAAGCACCACCAATAACTACAATAGTTGTCAGAACTTGGATAATGTCATTTGCTCCCACATCCAAAAAGCGCTCTAATTGGTTAACATCATCACTAAGGATAGACATTAAACCACCAGTACTGCGTTCTTCAAAAAAAGCTAATTCCAACTCTTGCAAATGGCTGTAAGCATCCAAACGCAAATTATGTTGAATACTCTGCGCCAAATTGCGCCATAACAAGTTGTAAAAGTATTGAAAAACCGATTCTAAAATCCAAGTGACGGCAGTCAGGAACGCCAAAATCAAAAATTGCCCAAAGGTATCTTTTACTCCGAGTTGTGCAATAATAGAATCTTGCTTTTTGACGACCACATCCAAAGCAATACCAATTAAAGCTGGTGGTGCTAAGTCGAAAACTTTATTGAGAATAGAACAAACACTAGCTAACCAAATTTGTTGACGATATTCATGTCCATAATCAAGCAAGCGTTGGAAAGGATGTACTGAATTTCCACGCCTTATTAACATCCGACGAGATTTTAATACAGTAGACACAGCCGTTTGCAGTTAAGTGAGCATTGATATTAGCACGTTAGAAAGGTTTGAGTCTTGACTCTTAGGTAGAGTTATGAAAATGTCAGACTTTCTGTAACTGATGATACTCTTGAGCTAGCGAATGGTAGTATTTAACTTATTTATCGGTATTACTAAGGAGAAAAAAATTTGAAAAATCAGCAATTGGGGAATTGGCAAACGACAGTAGCCGGATTTTTAGCGGCAATAATTGTTATTATTAGCTTGAATGCTTTTATCATTATTAACCCAGGACAAGCAGGTGTAATCAGTATCTTGGGTAAAGCCAGAGATGGTGCTTTAGCAGAGGGTATTCACCTGAAACCGCCTTTAATCTCAGTAATAGATGTGTATGATTTGACAGTGCAAAAATTTGAAGTGCCGGCAGAAAGTTCTACTAAGGATTTGCAAAATTTAACTGCGAGATTTGCGATCAACTTTCGGCTCGATCCGATACAGGTAGTAGAAGTAAGAAGGAAACAAGGAACTTTAGAGAATATCGTCTCAAAAATTATTGCTCCCCAAACACAAGAAGCGTTTAAAATAGCGGCTGCCAAAAGAACAGTAGAAGAAGCAATTACCAAAAGAACTGAGTTGAAAGAAGACTTTGATAATGCGTTAAGCGATCGCCTAGATAAATATGGAATAATAGTATTAGATACAAGTGTAGTTGACTTAACTTTTTCGCCAGAATTTGCCAGAGCAGTTGAAGAAAAACAAATCGCGGAACAACGAGCGCAAAGAGCGGTCTACATAGCACGGGAAGCCGAACAAGAAGCACAAGCAGAAATTAATCGTGCCAAAGGCAAAGCCGAAGCTCAAAGACTATTAGCAGAGACTCTCAAAGCTCAAGGAGGGCAATTGGTTCTACAAAAAGAAGCCATTGAAGCTTGGAAAACCGGTGGTGCTCAAATGCCCAGAGTCCTGGTTATGAGTGGAGATTCTCAGAGCAGCGTGCCTTTCCTCTTCAATATGGGCAATCTTCAAAATGAACCCTAATGTAGGGTAATGACCACCTAAAATTTAAAATGAGCGATCGTCAACTAAAATACAACCATAAACACCAAGGACATAATAAACATATTTATGTCAACACCCAATCACACGAATCTCACTGTCTCAGAAGCGAAAAAAATCCTGAATAAATTCAACTGTCTGGATATCGCACCTGTTGTCAAGCCATCAGAAAAAGTTTTAATCCGTCAGGCGTTACTTTTGTTAACCAGCCTTTCTGATTATCAAATTTTAGGAATTTGCGCTGATACAGAAGAAGAAGGAATGCTTGCCACGAGAACTTATTCCCAAGCTCTGGGTTATGAAGTACCGAGTAATTTACCCCCAATTGAAGGTCCAGTTTACGTCAAATTAAACGGCAAAAACGGCTTGTGTTATCTCGATTCCTACGCAGGACATCATCGAGGCGTATTGGTGTCTTGCCAATCTTACAATGAAAAGGGAATCAACGAAATGTATGGACATTTGCCCCTGGATTTATTTGTATAAACTTCATTAAATGTAGGGTGCGTTAACGTAGTGTAACGCACCATTTTCTCATGAAATATTAGAGACGAGATGAATCACATCTTTTAAATCCAAAATCTAAAATCTAAAATCTAAAATTATATGAGTATTATTACATTACAATCAATCAATAAAGACTTTGGCATCAAAGAAATTTTAAAAGATGCCAGCTTTAGTCTCGATGCAACTGATAAAGTCGGCTTAATTGGCACTAACGGTTCTGGCAAATCAACATTATTAAAAATGATTGCCGGACTAGAATCACTTGATAGCGGTCAAATTTTAGTTAATAATTCTAAAATTATCTATCTTCCCCAGCAACCAGACTTAGACGAAAATCGCACAGTTTTAGAGCAAGTTTTTGCTGACAGCGGTGAACAAATGGCTTTGGTGCGCGAGTATGAAGAACTTTCTGATAAAATAGCTCACAATTCAGATGATAATCAGTTAATGTCCCGCTTGTCTGCGGTCATGCAAAAGATGGAAGCGACTGGTGCTTGGGAGTTAGAAACTAACGCCAAAATCATCCTAACAAAGTTAGGAATTTCCGACTTTAACGCGACTATCGGCACATTATCTGGAGGCTATCGCAAGCGCATTGCTTTAGCAACAGCTTTGCTTTCAGAACCCGATGTTTTACTCATGGATGAGCCGACAAACCATTTAGATGCTCTTTCTGTAGAATGGTTGCAAACGTACCTGCATCGTTTTCGCGGGGCACTTTTATTAATAACTCACGATCGCTACTTTTTAGATCGCGTTACCAATCGTATCATAGAAATTGACCGAGGCGACATTTACACATACTCAGGTAACTACTCATACTATCTAGAAAAGAAAGCTTTAGCGGAAGAATCTGCTGTTAGCAGTCAACGCAAACATCAAGGTGTATTGCGACGCGAATTAGAATGGCTAAAAAAAGGACCCAAGGCAAGAAGTACAAAGCAAAAAGCGAGAATAGATCGCGTCCACGCGATGCAAGAAGCTGAGTTTAAACAAGTTCAGGGTAAAGTAGATATTTCTACAGTTGGTCGTCGCATTGGCAAAAAAGTTATTGAATTAAATAACATATCCAAAGCATACAACGGACGCACTTTAATTAAAGACTTTACCTACAATTTTAGTCCAGAAGACCGCATCGGCATTATTGGTGGTAACGGTGCAGGTAAATCCACTTTAATGGATATTATCACCAAACGCATTCAGCCAGATTCCGGGAATGTAGAAATTGGTTCTACAATTCACATCGGTTATTTTGACCAGCATTCGGAAGAATTACTCACAGCGTTAGACGAAAATCAGCGCGTAATTGATTATATCAAAGAAGAAGGCGAATTTGTCAAAATTTCTGATGGAACTCAAATTACAGCTTCGCAAATGTTAGAGCGCTTTTTGTTTCCTGGAAATCAGCAATATGCACCAATTCATAAACTTTCTGGTGGTGAAAAACGACGTTTATTTTTATTGCGCGTTCTCATGAGCGCACCTAACGTATTGATTCTCGATGAACCGACAAACGACTTAGATGTGCAAACATTAGCAGTGCTAGAAGAATATTTAGAAGATTTTTCTGGATGTGTAATTGTAGTTTCTCACGATCGCTACTTTTTAGACAGAACAATTGACAAAATTTTCGCTTTGGAAGAAGGGGGAAATTTACGCGAATATCCCGGTAACTACTCAATTTATCTCGACTACAAAAAAGCCGAAGAAGCAGCACTACAACAAATCGCTCCCGCTAAAGAAAAGCCAAAAATCGATGCGGAACCGAAAAAGACAGAAAATAAAAAGCGTCGAATATCCACTTGGGAAAAGCGAGAATTTGAGCAATTGGAAGGGAAAATTGCTCAGTTAGAAGACGAGAAAGCACAAGTAGAAAAAGCGTTGACAAACGTTGCACCAGGTAATTATACTCAAGTGCAGAAATTGTACGATCAAGTGGAAGAACTCAAGCAAGCGATCGATGTAGCGACTGAACGTTGGATGGAATTAGCAGAGATGGATTGAGAGAATTAAATTCCACCGACGAGGATGTTTGCGGATATCGGCTAATAATTCTTCTCGTGTCACATTTATGGCTAAAGTCGAATTTAATAAGCAAAATGAGCTTTTACTTTCTCAAAATGCCATTTGACTTACTCATTTCGGTGTTTTCCGCAAGCAAAATGCCTTTTGACTTACTCAAAATGCCTTTTGACTTTCTCATTTTGGTGTTTTCCGCAAGCAAAATCAGCTTTGACTTTCTCAAACCCCAGTTTGCTTTCTCATTTTGGTGTTTTCCGCAAGCAAAATCAGCTTTGACTTTCTCAAACCCCAGTTTGCTTTCTCATTTAAGTAATTCACGCAGTCATCACAACTATCGCTAATGCGATCGCTTGCCGATGCATTTAAAAACACTTGGATGCAGTTCCACAACACCCCTCTTTTTAACAAGGAGAAAAAAAGGGGGTGAGGTTTTATGTATCTCACTCAACCGAGAATCGCTATAGTTGAGGGATTTTGGCGTTAGTATAAATAAAATCGACAAGCGATCGCTTTTGGGCTATCTTTCTTTTGACCGGAATCGTAGAATTTGAAAGTGTAGCTTATCAGTGCGTAGATACAGATATCTTGCATAAATCAAAAATTAAGAACCCCACCCCGCAAAAGCTGTGCTTTAGCTCCCCTCCCCGCTTGCGGGGAGGGGTTGGGGGTGGGGTGTTATGGAATGAGTGCAATAAGTCTATCAATGTCTAGCCAGAGGCTCAAAGGAAGATTTTCAGCCTAAAATATTATGTAATAAAACCCTACCCTGCCATGACCGATGAAATTCCAGTCAAAAAAATCTTAATGTTGTCAGCCAATCCCAAAGGTACGAAACAACTGCGTTTGGGTGAGGAGATTCGTGAAATTAAGGAAGGGTTACAACTAGCCAGACAACGCGACAGATTTAAGATAGAGTCGGCAGAAGCAGTGCGCGACATAGATATTCACCGCTCTATTCTGAATCACGAACCCCAGATTATACATTTTTCTGGACATGGTGCAGGGGAACCGGGCTTAATATTTGAAGATAACACCGGACAACAAAAGCTAGTGGATGCAGAAGCATTAGCTGGACTGTTTGACTTGTTTGCAGATCAAGTAGAATGTGTATTACTTAATGCTTGCTATTCCGAGATTCAAGCCAAAGCGATCGCCCAACACATTAATTATGTTATCGGCATGAGTCAAGAAATTGGCGATAAAGCCGCCATTAAATTTGCTGTTGGTTTTTACGATGCTCTGGGGGCTGGAAGAAGCGTTGAATTTGCATATAAACTTGGTTGTAGAGTCATCCGCATGGCAGGGATTCAAGAGCATTTGACACCTCAACTGTTGAGAAAAGAAGATTTGCATGGGGAAAGTATAAATACCACACCCGTACCAACTTCACCCCCACCCGATGCTCGCAAAGCAACCGTTGTTTCTCCTCCAACTACACCAGAAGAAACTACTATTACCAAGTATCGTCAGAAAGTTGAAGAATTTGCTGCTGATGGCGTGATTGATGATGACATTGAATCCCTCATATTAAATAGTTTACAGAAAAAGTTAGGATTAACGGATGAACAAGCCCGTGAAGTCCAAGAAGAAGTATTAGAGCCTTATCAGATTTACAAGCAACAATTTACCAAGAAAGTAGCTGAACAAGGATACCCACTGGGGGAAAAAGCTGAAGCTGAATTAAAGAAGTTGCAAAACTACTACGGAATTAAAGACGAGTACATAAATTCACTCAAACAAGAAGAGGAACAACAAGAAGCCGAAAAACTACGACAACGAAAACAACAAGAAGCCGAAAAACTACGACAATACGACAATGAATATATGAAGCTTGTTAGACCACATACAAGTTTTTGGACTGAGTTTTGGGACTGGAAGGGTTAGTCTCTTCTCTCGCGTCGAGACTTGTAAACTGTAACATATAACGCTTACACGAAATTGTAAAGATTCACAAACAAGTCATTACCCACGAAGTATTGCGGGTTCTAGGTTTCCGTTACCTGGCACTGGGCATTTTAAAAGCATCTTGTTATGTTTGTAGTATGATGCTGGCAAATTGTGGGTTATAACAATTAGCAAAAATAAACTTGCACGCTACATTTTCTACCTCTTCGTTACTTGCTTCCCATTCATCCCAAGGCAGCCTCATTTGTCCTGGAGACGATTTCTTCACCTTTTTTTAGCCTTCAACCCTGCTAATAACTTGCTTAGACAGTAGTTGCGAGTTTCTGGCTTGAGTTTGGGACGATATTTTTTACAGAATCCTCGATACTTTGCAGCGCATTCATCTAGAGTTTGACGGACATGATATCATCCAATTATTCAATAACTTCTAACAACTAACAACTATAGGACTCATATTTGATTATTGAAATATAGGTAGGGTGCGTTATGCTGAAAGCTAACGCACTATCCTTTATGTTTTGGTGCCGTACTTTCGGCGTAACACCATTCCACTTTAATAATGATACCAATATGTGGGTAGGGGCACGGCAGTGCCGTGCCCCTACGAGAAATCTATCTGTATCAAAGTTTTCGTGAATTGGTATAACACACCCTACAATATCTAATGCCTGTTCAAAAATCAAATAGTAATCCTATATCCAATAACAACTAATCTTCTACGGCTCATACCGTACAATCACTTGACGCGATAATATAGAATTTGCACAATTAACATTACCCATCAAACTTTTACAAGCATCTCCAACCTCAGAAAGACCGATGATAATACGAACATGCAAACCGTAATCAGTAGGATAAACCTCATACAAAAACGGTTTGTCAGTTTCAGCAGTTAAAGCAGCTGCTAAAACTGGTGTAGTACAAATTATCGCTTTTTTATCTGGAGGAATATAAAAATCTATAAAAAAATCGCGATCGCCTATTTTATTTGTCCAACCACTACCCACCGGATATGTAGACCAGGACATACATTTAAAGTCTAGTCCTTTTTCATACTCAAAACCCTCTTCGACAGCAATTTTCTGAATCAAACGAGGATTATCTATTTGTTTTTCTTCTAATTGTTTCAGCAACCTATCAACATTTATAATTCTCGCTCTAACAACATCAGCCAATAAACAAGTAAACAACCCTAAAAAAATCGCCGTAAACGTTATTATTAACCAATGCTTCTTTATTTTGTAGTTAATAAACATGTTTTTCATATTTTATCGATCAGCTTGTAAATACTAAACAAATGATACCTGCATTTTTCCGGAAAATCTTGCCAAATCTCTAAATTAAACTTCTTTCTTTGCGCCTCTGCGCCTCTGCGTGATAAAATATTCTATGCTACAATCAACAACCCAAAATCTACGATTCCAAGCTATCCAATTTTTAGAAAAAAGTCCCGAACAACGTTTGCAATTTCTCCAACAACTTGGTATAGCTCGTTATGACTTTTTAACCAAAATGCGCTTAAACGAAGCAAACATAAATTGTATAATGCGCTTTTTAGTAAATCCCAATAATCTCAAATTCCCTAACTTAATCGAAGCCGATTTATCTAACTTAAATTTGGATGAAGTAAACTTGATCCGGGGCAATTTATCAAAAGCGAATCTGCAAAACAGCAGTTTCAAAAATGCAGATTTACTATTTGCTAATTTTACTAATGCAGATTTAAGAAAGGCAGATTTGCAAGGAGCAACTCTGAATGAAACTATATGGTTAAATGCTCTTGTAGATGAGTGTCAGTTTGGTGAGGGTATTGGTTTAACAATAAGTCAACGTAAAGATTTACAACTTCGCGGTGCTAGGTTTGATTATTAGGAAGATGATAATTAGAATAACGAACCGCCAAGTACGCCAAGTACGCCAAGAAGAAATAGAACTATATTAATGAGTAGTTGTATGAAGTTGCCACAAAAGTTGATGCTGCTAGGTTCGGGAGAATTAGGGAAGGAGTTTGTAATTGCTGCTCAACGTTTGGGAAATTATGTAATTGCGGTTGACCGCTATGCTAATGCTCCAGCTATGCAAGTTGCGGATTGTTTTGAAGTTATTTCGATGCTGAGTGCAGATGATTTAGAAGCGATAGTTAGCAAACATCAGCCTGATTTTATCATACCAGAAATTGAAGCGATTAGAACGGAAAAGTTACAGGAGTTTGAATCAAGAGGAATTACGGTTATCCCGACGGCAGCGGCTACTAATTATACGATGAATCGTGACAGAATTAGGGAATTAGCGCATAAGCAATTGGGGATTAGAACTGCTAAATATGGTTATGCGGAAACGTTGGAAGAGTTGATTGCTGTTAGTGATGAAATTAAGTTTCCTAATGTTGTCAAACCTGTGATGTCATCATCAGGAAAAGGTCAATCTGTAGTGCAGAATTCAAGTGAGGTTGAGAAGGCTTGGGATTATGCGATCGCTAATTCTAGAGGTGACAGTCAAAAGGTAATTGTTGAAGAATTTATCAATTTTGAAATTGAGATAACTTTATTGACAATTAAGCAGTGGGATGCACCGACTATTTTCTGTTCTCCTATCGGTCATCGTCAAGAAAGAGGAGATTATCAAGAGTCTTGGCAACCTGCTATAATTTCCGAAAAAATGATATCGGATGCTGAAGAAATTGCCAAACAAGTTACCGACGCTTTAGGAGGTGCGGGAATCTTTGGAGTTGAGTTTTTCATTACCAAAGATGAAGTTATTTTCTCGGAACTTTCTCCCAGACCTCATGATACAGGTATGGTAACGTTAATCTCCCAAAATTTGAATGAATTTGAATTGCATTTAAGAGCTATTTTAAATTTGCCCATTCCCAATATAGAACAGTTGGGAGCATCAGCCAGTGCGGTAATTTTAGCTTCGCTTTCTTCAGATAATATCGCTTTTACTGGTGTTGCTGATGCCTTGTCAGAAAAAGATGTTGATATTAAACTATTTGGTAAACCTAATGCTCATCCATATAGAAGAATGGGGGTAGCTTTAGCGAAAGGTGTTGATGTTCAAGAAGCACGGGAAAAAGCAACGAGAGCAGCGAGTAAAATAAAGATTGTTTAAACCTCGTCTACCTTGATAACCGTAGTTTTCTGCCCAGAAAATATTAGCAGCACAAGAATAGGTGGTATATTTATGCAGTTAGAAACACAAAAACGTCATTACACACCTGAAGAATATTTAGAACTTGAACAAAAGGCAGAATATAAAAGCGAATACCGCGATGGAGAAATCGTTCCGATGACAGGTGGCACTACAAATCATAATCAAATTGCAGGAAACTTTTATGCAAACCTAAAATTTTCCCTAAAAGGGCAAAAT
This sequence comes from Hassallia byssoidea VB512170, assembly GCF_000817785.2. Classification (GTDB taxonomy): domain Bacteria; phylum Cyanobacteriota; class Cyanobacteriia; order Cyanobacteriales; family Nostocaceae; genus Hassallia; species Hassallia carrinoi. The sequence continues at coordinate 32,090 of NZ_JTCM02000050.1, forward strand.
TATCGGGTTTACATCGGTGATGTGCGTTTATGGATACCGAAGTATCGGCAGCATACATATCCAGATGTGATGGTAATTCAAGGACAACCTGTTTATACGGGAACAAATACGACTACCGTAATGAATCCCTCACTAATTGCGGAAGTTTTATCTAAATCAACTCAAAATTATGACCAGGGCAACAAGTTTTTATATTATCGTTCTATCCCAGAATTTAAGGAATATATTTTAATCGACCAATATCAATATCATGTAATGCATTATGTAAAAACTGCTGATGGTAAATGGATTTTTGATGAAATTGAAGGTGAATCTGCAACTTTATCATTTGAAACAATTGATTTTCAAATAGTATTGACCGACCTTTACGAGCAAGTAAATTTTGCGGAAAGTGACGAAGATTAATATTTTTTAAATTATTTAGTGCTAGTACTGAGATATTTAAGTAAAAATCAATACTACTAATCCGGAGAACGTAATTTCATTTTGACAAATCCAACGCAAGAGTGATGTAAACAATTTGCGGAAATGCTACTTTAATTTAGGTATCTATTATCTGACCGTTGTTTTGTCAGACAAAGATGAGTAGGTTAGTTGTTTTAAGCTTAGGACAGGGTAATTTAGAGGATGGCTTTCCAGCGGTAACAGTCCAGCTTGGGGAACAAAACAACTTTTATGGAATGAAGTTTACTGCTAGTTTGCCAGCAGCACCAGAAATTAGTGTAATATACCGCAATTGGCGATCGCTTTATTCACTTTTTCACCAACGTCTCGGTTTGCGTCTGAATGTGGAAGCTGAAGTTGACGACGATTTTGAAATTGAAGAAGCTTATATAACTAATATTTCTGAAGTCGATCTTCACGATTTATGCGAACAGTTAGACAACAGCATCAATGCATGGCTTAATTCAACGCAGTTTCACAAAATTGACCAACAATTACGCACGCAATTAGAACCGTCGGCAGAAATTCGCTTCATTATTGAAACCAATGATAATCAATTGCGGCATCTTCCTTGGCATTTGTGGAACTTTTTTACAGATTATCCTCGTGCGGAAGTCGCGTTAAGTGCAGCAGAATATCAACAACCGAATATAATTACTGTAAATAGCAGTGAAGGAAAAGTTAAAATATTAGCTATTTTTGGTGACAGTCGAGGAATTGAAATTAGTCAGGATCGGAATTTTTTAGAAGAATTATCGCATCAAGCAGAGATAGAATTTTTAGTAGAACCATCGTTAAACGATTTAAACGATCGCCTTTGGAAACAAAGTTGGGATATTCTCTTTTTTGCCGGTCATAGCTACACTAAAGAAAAAGGATGGTTGCAACTTAATCAAACAGATAGTTTAACACTGGATCAATTAAAGTATGCTCTCACGAGCGCGATCGCACGCGGTTTAAAGTTAGCAATTTTTAACTCTTGCGATGGTTTGGGTTTAGCGCAGCAACTACAGAGTTTGCAGATTCCGCAAGTAATTGTCATGCGAGAACCTGTCCCAGACTTGGTAGCGCAAAAATTTTTAAAGTATTTTCTCGCGGAATTTTCCACCGGACAATCTTTATATGCAGCGGTGCGTTATGCAAGAGAAAGACTGCAAGGATTAGAAAAAGAATACCCCTGCGCTACTTGGCTACCCGTAATTTGTCAAAACCCTGCCGTAGCACCGATGATTTGGTCACAATCGGCAAAAACAATTATTTCTACCCAAAAAGAATATAAAGCTACCAAAAGCGATGAAATTCGACTTCAGCATACTTTATCAACGCTGTTGATTGCCAGTGTACTTGTCGGAACTTTAGTCATGGGAGTACGCTATCTGGGGATGCTGCAACCTTGGGAATTACAATCTTATGACCATTTAATGCAGTTGCGATCGCCTGATGAAAAGCAAGATTCCCGTTTATTAATCGTCACAATTGATGAAGCAGATATTCAATATCAAATACAGCAAAAAATGAATCTGCGTGGGTCGCTATCAGACCAAGCATTCAATCAACTTTTACAAAAACTAGACTCATATCAACCAACTACTATTGGTCTAGATATATACCATGATTTTCCGTTAGACCGCAAATATCCTGATTTAGCCAATCGCTTGCAACACGACGATCGCCTGTTTGCACTGTGTAAAGTTGCCGCGTCGATTAATAAAGCACAGGATGGCGTTCCCCCACCACCTCAAGTGCCAAGACAACGCCACAGTTTTAGTGATTTTGTCGCCGATGAAGGTGATATTGTTCGTCGTCAACTTTTACACTTAACCCCGCCGGCGAAATCTCCCTGTGTGGCAGAATTTTCTTTTAACTTTCAGCTAGCACAACATTATTTGAAGGCACAAGGTATTAGATGGAAAATCAATTCAAACAAAAACTTGCAGATTGGCGATGTAGAATTTAAGGAATTAAAATCCCACACTAGCGGGTACCAAAAATTTGATGCATCCGGTTATCAAATATTGCTGAATTATCGTTCCCTGCTTTCTCCACAAAAGATTGCTCGACAAGTAGCTTTAAAAGATATTTTAACCGATCAAATTAAGCCTGAGTTAATCGAATCACTAAAGAATCGCATTGTTTTAATTGGCGTTACAGCATCAACAAGCAGTTCTGATTATTGGAAAACCCCCTACACCAGCAACGCAGCAGACAATGATAAGCAAATTCCGGGGGTATTTGTCCAAGCACATATGATTAGCCAAATTCTCAGTGCAGTGCTTGACAAAAGACCTTTATTGTGGTGGTGGTCTGGGTGGATGGAAACACTTTGGATATGGGGATGGTCATTGCTAGGAGGAATCATCGCTTGGAGAATTCAGCAACCACTTTATTTAGGATTAGCGATCGCCACAGCCTTAATCGCAATTTTTAGCATTTGCTTTAATATATTTACACTCGCAGGGTGGATACCACTTGTCCCATCAGCATTAGCATTAATTGTTAGTGCAGTTATTGCGAAAATACTACCGCGTCCTTTGTATAAACAAAAAGATGTAAATAAATTACCAAAATGAGTAAAAATCAATTATTTCCAAAACAGATAAAACTGACTTTAATTACTTTAATACTGACTTTAACGAATCCATTGCAAGTTCACGCGCAATCATTTACTAATGTATATATCAAACAAAATAAACCCACCGATCAACAATTTCCCGATGATGGCGATCCTGATGGTCGGCGCCGAGGAGGAGCAAGCCGGCGTGGTGATTGTCCTAACTTAAAAACACCGCTAACAGCTTTAGTTCCTGGTGAAGAAACTAACAATAAATCCTTTTTAGCAACAACAATCAGCGAGTATCCTAGCTTTTGGGTTTATATTCCACAGTTAGCCAGCGATATCCGTTCTGGAGAGTTTGTCTTGCAAGATCGAGAAGGTAACGATATTTGGCGTACACCAATTACCTTACCAGGAAAACCGGGAGCAATTAGTGTCAAACTACCGCAAAATCCCCAATATGCTTTAAAGCCAAACTTGAGATATCATTGGTTTTTCAACATTTATTGTAATCCGACTCAAAAGAATTCTGTGTATTTTGTTGATGCATGGGTGCGACGAGTGACAATAACTTCTCAACTGCAACAACAGTTAAATAACGCAAAATCACAGAAGTACAAAGTTTATATCGCTAATAATATTTGGTACGATGCGATAACTAATTTAGGAGAATTACGTCGCAATAATTCAGGTGTTAGCGTCTTTGTTGAAGATTGGACTAAATTGTTAAAATCGGTCAATTTATCAGAACTTGCACCAGCACCAATTGTGCAAATTTACACGCCGAATAAATAGAATGGGAAATGGGGAAACGCCCTAAATTCCTGCAAATTGTCAGATGGGCAATTTCAGGTGAGTACAGACAAATAAGAGTTTGCGTAAGTCCAGTTTCGCATCATGTTCGCATATATTTAATTAAAGTTATGTAACAAAAAAATAAGTTGCATATCGCGTTATATATTTTCTTGATAAACTTACTAATGCTATTTCAATCATACTGAAATATCAACTTTAAGCTACGGCATGTGGTTTGTAAAATAACCATCATGCCTCATATTTCATTAATTTCAATCGCTGAAGTCTAAGAAGTTCGAGTCAAACCAGGTTGATAGTTTTTGATTTTATTTTTTTGAATTTGTCATAAATCTCGTTGTTCACCCAACTGATGAAAAATGACATTTATCTGATGTGGTGCAATGCGGCAGTTGAATAAATTGACCGTTAATAAGTGTTTTTAGATATCTGTACAGTTAATTGTAACTATTGCAAATGAATTTTTTATGGATTTTTTTAAAACCATTAGTAAAAGTCTGATATTAGGTATTACCATAATTGTCTATACCCATACATCTGCTGCTGCTGTCACTATTGAGCAGACAAATTTTAGTGATAAGCAGACCGTTCAACCTACGAGTGAGATTAAACTAAAACTTGATCGTCTGCCAAGTCCAAATGAGGGAAGATTATCTATTTTTATTGGTCAGACTGATGTTACTTCGATGTTTCGGACGGTTGGCAATGAGTTAATTTACCAGCCAAAGAATATTCCCCTTCCTGTTGGGGAAACCAAAGTCATTATTTATCTAGTAAAAGAAAATAATCAGTGGCAAGAAATTGCTCAACTACCATTAAAAGTATCAGAGGAAACGGCTGTAAAGCCGACAGATTCACAAGTCACTCAAACCCCAACACAACAACAACCAACACAACAACGGTCTCAACGCGGACCATCACAATCAACTGAATCAACTCCAAGCGAAGAACCAACAAATAACAACCAACAACCAACAAATAACAACCAACAACCAACAAATAACAACCAACAACCAACAAATAACAACCAACAACCAACAAATAACAACCAACAACCAAACTCACAAGAAAACAATACGTTATTACCTCCAACCCTGACTCTGGAATCTCAGTTTTTAGAAGCACGCAGTGGAGAGATAAGTTCACGTCCTACCTCTACCGAACTGACTTTTAAAGGTGACTTTAACCCGCAGGAAAGAATTGGGGATCTAGATATTAGGGGTGTATTTAGTCTGTTCGGAACTACAATAGAAGAAAATGCCATTCGATTTCAGCAGCAGGGTGAGAACGCACGTAATCTTGATTTAGAAAAGTACGATATCGATTTAGCTTATGGTTCTACAACATTTTCTTTGGGACACAATACTTACGGGAACCATAGGTTTTTGCTTAACAACATTAGCAATCGTGGATTGTTACTCAACTCTCGACTAAGCGATCGCTTCGACATTACTCTGGCTACCACCACCGCTACAGATATCGTCGGGTTTGACAATATTTTTGGCTTAAACGACTTAGATAACGACAACATCTCCGCTGCAATTGTTGGCTATCAGATAGTAAAAGGAAATCCTGATAATGATTCTAGAGGAGTTCGTTTAGAAGCAACTCTCATAACTGCATCCCGCAACCCCGAACCTGACTTTAACCAGTTACAGGTGGTTGATGCAGAGGACAGTGATGGATTTGGATTGACATTAGTTGCCGAAGATAGTTCTGGTAGATTGCGCTTCAATGGGGGATTTGCCCGCAGCACCTTTACAAACCCCTCAAGTGAACGAGATTCTGAACTCACTGAAGGACTAGATATAGTACCCGTAGTCCCAGCCACTGAAAATGCATATTTTTTAGAGGCAGAATACGATCTGGTGAAAAACATGAACCTTGGGGGCGATCGCACCTTGAACTTAACCTTGAAAGCCACCCACGAACGCATAGATCCCTTATTTAACTCGATTGGGGCTAGTGTTGCACCCGATACATTGCAAACAGTAATATTACTAGAAGGGATAATTGCCGGGGCTAATCTGACATTAATACAGAGTTGGAACGAAGACAACCTCGCAGATATTCCCACGACACCAAAAAACAACAGACGCAACACAGCCTTTAATCTAAACCTACCCCTGCAAACAGTATTCGCGGTGCAAAACCCCTTACTCCCCACATTGAGTTATTCCTTCACCAGAAACCGCAATTTTACAGCAAACTCTCCTGAACCGGTCAACCTTTTAAGCTCCGACTTGCTCACCACCACTCACACATTAGGAACCGCATGGAAAATTCAGAATTTAACTTTTGGCTATAACTTCTCCAGTACTTTCTCAGACAACCGTAGAATCAGCGGGGCAGCTGAGGTAGACAGTGAGCTAAATCAACAACCAGAAGATACTCAAGACTTTACCAATGAAATTAAGGTTGGGTGGCAAGCGACTCCTGGTTTGCGATTAGATTTAGGATATCAATGGACAAGCAGTAGAAGTCTAGTAACTAATATCACTCAATTTAGCAGTACTCCAACTTTAGGAATAATGTGGCAGATTGACCCCAGCCTGATGTTTCTAGTAGACTTCAGCCGGAATGAAAACACTGACTCGATAAATCGGACTTTTGTACGCGGTGATACCATGAATGTAATCTTGGGTAAGACGTTCATAATTCCGGGTCCAGCGGGGGTAGAATTGCCCGCTAATGTTTCCTTACAATATGGATTGACCTCTAATAGCGATCGCGATCGTGAACTAAACCAATCTAGAGATGGCACGATTCACACCCTAACAGGTAACATTAGTATTAGTTTTTAACATCAACCCACTAGAAATTCGCTTTTTTCAACCAAGTAAAGCAAAAGATAAAGCAATCACGAAAAAACCTTTCACTCTTCGGTGCAATTAAATTAGATAAGAGGATAATTGAAAAACTATTAATCTCAATTTAATCAGAAAGTTTTAAACAAAAAAATATGCGATTCCGTGTTCTTTGGATTTTGTTTTCTTTACCATTCACTTTTTTGCCAACAGCCAGCAGCCAAGCAATCACAGTCAGTCCCTTTGGAGTCAATGTCAGCACCTTTTCAGCCACAAGCGTCTACCTGACATTTAGAGGACTAGATAATCAGCGTGCAGCAGAAGCACTCTGGTGTGGGGAAATTAACGCCAATAACTCATGTGTACCGGGAACCATTTATGGTCGTCTTCCGAGGAAATATGACCGAGGAACTGTTAGCAGTCCCGATAACTACACCGACATTATGACAATTCCTCCTTCGGTTGCTCGTCGCGCTTACCAGGATGCGGCACGCGGCAATTCTCCCGAATTCTTTTACGTGCGGCGGTTTGCTAGCACAATTGGAGGAGCTGACGAGTACGTAGCTGTAACATGTAGGCTGGCAGGTTATAGTGCCAGGGTTCCACTGTCACTAACCAACGTGCGTCTGCGGTTTGAGAACACCGATCCCGCTGTATTAGGAGTGGTACGGGGTCAAACTCCCCCCCCATTTCAAGCAAAAATTACCTACAATGGCAGTGGACGACTCAGAGGACGTTGGGAAGTCGTGCTACCAGGGGATACACCGCCTAACACGCGAGACTTGCTGCCAGCGGCATCACTACCCCCCGAACAACGTGGCTTACAACGACGCTATACTCTTCTTGAGCCGATTGATGTGTTTTTGCCACCCACTGGGCAGGTGGTTTTGCGTGGTCCAGATCCAGCCAAACTTCCTCAAGTCTCAAGCGGACTGCATCTGATACTACTGAGAGTTGAAGCAACAAATGACGAAGATGCTGCCAACTCGCAGACTGGTTTAACCACTGTGTTTACTGGTGGAGTTGCTGGTTCCCCTTTGCCTGTGTTGCGTTACTACGTTGGCAATCGAGATGGGATAGGGCAGATAAAGACAAAGATGAGTCAGATCCAGTTACTATTGCCAAACCAAAGTGCCAAAATTCCAACCAACCAGCCTGTGAGTTTTAACTGGCGCGAGTCTCAAGGGGCAAGCGCATATAAACTAGAGGTTGAAAGCGATAAAAAACCAATACTCTCAGCAGTGCTGAATGCAAACACGACCAGCTATACAGCTCCTCCCTGGCTTCAGGAGAAAGCTGGGGATACTTTGCGCTGGCGAGTGCAAGCGATCGCTCCTGGTGGTACAACTATAGGTCAATCAGAATGGAGCGAGTTTCAGTTTCAAAAGTCTAGCAACTAACCATCATTCGTTATTACAGTTCAAAATTTTCTCTCACACTCAGCTCGTCTAAACTAACTTGAATGCTAAAGCGTTTACCTCTTTCGCCTTTAAAAAGCTTAAGTTGAATGTAATTATCTTGACCTCTAGCTTCAACTTGCTGAAGAATATTCCCCGCTTTAGATAATAAAGTAACTTTGATATTTGGTGGCAAATATTTATCTTTACCCGTTGGATGCAATTGTATGGAAATAGATATTTTTTCTTCAGCTTCTTCGGTGATATTCACTAGTAACGCCACAGTTTGATGACTTAGTTGTATTCCTAAGTCAATCAATTTACCTCGCTTTGTCGCTAATTCAACACTCCTAGTGCTGAAAGCTAAATTCATTTCTGGGCTAAGAAGTGTATCAATAGCTTGCCAACTTTCATCAATTACACCTTGTAACCATTCACTTAATTTAGTTGTAGTTTCTTGTAGATATACAACTAAATTTTCTTCTACTTTTGTTTCTGTGGCTACAGGTAAAGGAATAGCTGTCGGTTCTAAAAAACGCGAGTAAAATAACAGGTGATTTGGTTCTGGGTCAAATTTTGCTAGCGGTAGCCGATAAAAATTATCTCGTGGTTGTAGTTTGATAGTATAATTAACTAGTTCATCGTAACGCAAAAAGCCTCTAATTATTACTTCTTCTTGCTCTTCTAAGACTTCAAGTAATACATAGAAATGAGCCGCTAATTCTGGTCTTTCAATGATATCTACTGCTAAATTTACCTCTTCGTCAAGTATATTTTCAGTAGCAATTAGACAAAGTTTAAATTCACCAACTTTGAGATAGCTGATATTTGAATCACGCTTGATTGGTTGCTGGGTGATGCGTGTACTCAGCCATTCTTCAAAGCCAAGTAGCGCTAGTGCATTCAGATAAGTTTGCCATTTTTCGGCTTCATTATTAAGGCTAAGGCTAATTTTTCTCGCTTCGGTAAAATGTTCTGATTCTAACCAAATCGATTCGGGTAGTAACAGTCTTATATCAGTAGAATTAAGCATATCTTTATTACTCATGCAGATTTGTGATTATTTATATTTTGGCGAAGTTCCTGTGCATATAAGCTATCCAAACTCCGGCTTTTTCCCGCTCTAATTTCTTCTGCGGCTTCTTGAAAAATTTCTGCATCAGCAAAAGCTTCAATTTGCTCAACCACAGTTTTGAGATATTCTATTTTTGGGGGAATTTCAGTTAGACCTTTTGAATGAGCCTCTGATAAAATTTTTTCTATAACTTGTTGTACTGTAGATGTGCGAACTTTGGAAAGTAACTCTCCGGGATTTAATATTCGTCTAGTTTGATCCCAACTTGACATTCCCAATTTAAGACCAACATCTTTCAAAGGCATCCCCTGACAGTAATAAAGTTGCAATCCCGGAATGAATTGATTGGCGAGAGGAGCATATTTTCGGCTTTTTTGCAACTCGCTTAAGCGATCGCTAATCTGTTCTTCAATTGATCCAACTAATGCCGTTTTCAGTTGTTCATGCAAAAACTCTATAATTTCCCGTTGTTCCACATCTAATTCATCTGGGGCATCATTGGGTAAATCTACTCTAGTTGTATAATTTCCCGTATCCGGGTCTTGAATTTCCAGAGGTTCTCGGTAACTCCAAATGTCATATTCTCTGAGTTGAGTTGCTACATGTTTTAGTTCTTTTGTCAACTCAACCGGGGTTTTAATTATGACACCTCGTTGCTGCAAGCTTTTTAACATTTCTTGCAGTTGGGCAGTGGAGGGATCGGGACATCTTTTTGCCCCGACTTGAGGCTGCACAAGTCTATCTCGACGATAAACTGAATGAAAGACTTCGACTAAATGGCGATCGCGTACAGATAATTTTTCAATCTGTTTCGGTCTAGCTTTATTCATCAAAGCCCAGTCACTGAGATTCTGAAAACCAAACTCTGATAAGAAATCTTTAACTTCAGAATTTTGTTTAGTTTGCAAGTATACCCAATTATCTAAGCTCATGCTAGAGGCATCAGCGTTATATGTTCGCAAAACCTCAACCGTAAAAAATTTAAAAGTTGATGTTTTTGTTTCACCGTTTGCATCCAGGAGAAGTTGAGTTTTGCGTAAGCTATCCAAGATAATCGGCGTTTTTCCATCATCATTCAGCACAAATGGCAGTAAATCCTTGTACGTAAACGACTTATCACCACTAAACAGACTATCTATCTTTTGACAAGCTTTGAGAATCGGTTCGCTAACATAGCACCGCAAACAAAACCCAGCTTTCGCACGAGTTGCAACATCAACTAAGCCTGTGTTAAAGCTGTAATTGGATAGCAAAAAAGCTTGCATCTCCCTAGTTTGGGAACTAGGAACATTTTGGTGACAAAATTCCTCGGCAATCGGAACTAAACTGTATTCATATCCAGCCCTTTGACTCTTAAGACTAATTCGGCAAATATGCCAGTATCTTGATGTCGCACTCATAGATCCTGGTTCTCCTAGTGTACGATGACTTTTATGTATCTTTCTATGCTATAAATAGATGCCTGCATATTCAGCTTATGCAGCACCTATTATTTAGGTTGTCATTAACAACTACCATTAGTCAATTCCACTCCAGAGCAAAACCCAACAAAATTAAATTACATCTGCCTGGAGAGAGGTTTGCTTGTGCGATCGCAAAGCCACTCCTTTGCTGCGGAACGCACATGCGTTCGGAATATCGCCAAAATCTCTGATTTGGTGGTCTATATTAGACTGAAAGACTCATTCTTTATTTTCGCGCTGTTGTCAAGCGGCGAAAACAACTTGCCTTAAGGCATTTACCTGCGAATATAGCATAAAACATTACCAATAAATTCTGACTGATGAATTCTCTTTCATCCCAAAAGTGCATAAATTGATTGACTGACAGCCATTAGTAATTAACCTGAGTTCGGGTTAAAGATAAGGAGGTAAAAGCCAGTCAAGTTGAAGGCTAGGTTTCTTAGGTTGATGACAATAAGCGATTAATCCGCAAAGAACGTTAACACAAAAATTAACGGGGCTTAGGAAGTCTTGCTAAAAACCCCCATTCCGTACCCCAACTGTCACAAACGGGAATTACTGAATGAAATCTCTAAAAAAAGAATAAAATTATACTGTTTTTCTCAGAAAAACGGATGAGAAAGCGTCAAAACTCGGATCTAAGACATACTCGCTATTCTCAATTATTAGCAATAAGATGAGAACAGATTTTCTGTCGTAATTGATAGATAAAATCCTATAGTTACTTGAATGAAGTTATTATTTTACTGATGGAGCGGTTTCACAAAAAAAATATTAGACATAATGATTTAAAGCTATTTTCTAAAAAAAATAGCTCGTTGGTGAAGAAAATATACATTTTCAAAATATAATTAATTATGTGACCGCTCGATAATAACGCTGGCATTCTTCAGGCAATAGATTTAGAATAAAATTTCTCTCTTGATTCCAATTAAAAATTTATTTTTCTTCATGAAAAGTGACAAGATGAATTGATTGAAAACATTGAAATATCCACTTCAAGGTAGGATTATCTATGGATTTACCTAACTGATTTTTAACAGTTAATCGTGACTCATATAAAGCCAGACGTATTTGTCGCTGCGCTAATTTATAGACTAACAAACATAAACCCATTATCATTGCCAATGCTTCGATTCTTTCCGGTCTTTTAAGATAAACGCTATTTGCAAAAAATGATGGGTCTTTGAGAAAAGCAAATCCTCTTTCGCATGACTGCCGCGCTTTATAATTCTCAATTGGGTGATTGTTTTCTACTCTTTTTTTAGTTTTTCTGTACTACTTTTCCTTCATCTTATTCATGTGCGACACTTAGGGTGCGGAATGGGGGATACTATTACTCTCAGCCGTCTCAACAATATTAGAGGAAACTAGCGTGAATATTGAAATCATTGAAGCCCGTCCGCAAGATAAGTCGATTTTGAGTCATTTGATAGAACTTTATTTCTATGATTTTAGTGAGTTCATGGGCTGGGATGTCGGGAATGATGGTCGATTCGGGGACGACGCTCTTAAAGGTTGTTGGACTGAGCCTTGGCGACATCCGTTTCTTGTCAAGGTGGATGGCTCGCTCGCAGGATTTGTCATTGCCGACGGGCGCAGCCATCTTTCAGGAGACGAACACACTATGGATATGGGTGAATTCTTTATTCTACGCAAATACCGAAGACAAGGTATTGGCTATCGGGTAGCGACCGACATTTTCGATTTCTTTCCCAGTCAGTGGGAGGTACGACAGCTAGACTTGAATGTAGATGCACAAACATTTTGGCGCAAGGTTATCAACCGATACACCAATAGCCAATTCTCTGAAATTTCTTGGAATGATGAGCGTTCTTGTGGTGTGGCTCAATTATTTAACAATACTGACCGCACTTGAACAAGTTGAGCGTTTGCACTATCAACTCCCCTCTCAATCCACGAATGTCCCGCTTTTTGGGCAGCAAGAGCCGTGTAATATATCCGACGCTCTCCATACACCACTCCACCAAAACCTACAACTCGAAACTGCCAACAATGTGCTTCTGTGTAAAAAATAAAGAGATAAAAAAAGAAAAATTTTTAGAATTATTTTTTGCTGCTAATTCGCCTGAGAAAATAGCAGGTGATATTGACATTCCAAATCACCCCAACACACACGGAATCATATATAGTTTATTTGAAAACACAGACGACCCCACAACAATCATAACAATAAAAAATATTGCTGAATGGAGAAGAATTTACGAAGCGAATAAAGCCTTAATTGGATCTGACCCAACCCAGCTCAAACCAAGGATGGTACTTACCATTCCTGGGGTATCTGCCCCTCAGCCATCGAATAATATCGTCAAAAGAGTTTTAGAACTCACCAATATAGAGCGCAGTAAAGCTGGTTTGCCACCACTAAGATTAAATCCGCAATTGACTGCCGCTGCACAAGCTCATAGCGAGAACATGGCACGGAGCAGGTCTATAAGTCACCAACTCCCAGGCGAGTTATCATTAAGCGATCGCATCTCACATGCAGGCTATAAATGGTCAGAAATTGCCGAGAACGTTGCAGCAGGACAGAAGACACCAGAACAAGCAGTCTCCGTTTGGATCAACGAGGTTCCTCCCAATGATGCACATCGCAGAAACATTCTTAATCCCAATTATCGGGAGCTTGGTGTTGGTTACTCCAACAACTATTGGACACAAGATTTCGGCTCCCCCGCATACTGAACTTGATGTAAAAGTCAATTTCTCAAAGGAAAAAATCATGTATACCACGCAAAATGCAAGTCAAACATATACCGTACAATCTGGTGACACCCTATTTATAATTGCCGAAAAAGTTTACCAAGATGGTAATTTATGGTCTCTAATTTACGAAGCTAATCGCGGGATAATTGGAAATGATCCCAGTCAAATTCAACTTGGAATGGTACTTGTTATTCCCGAACCAAATCAGTCTGGTAATCCTGGTACAAGCAAGGGAAATTTTCAAGATATGCTCGAAGCACTAGGAGCATTTGAATCAGGATTACCATCAGGAAATCCAAATCAATACACCGTTGAAAATTCACTCGGTTTTATCGGCAAATACCAATTTGGAGAAGCCCTGCTGATTGACCTTGGCTACTACAAAGCCGATGTTTTCTATGGACAACCTGGTGTTGACAAAAATTACTGGCGGGGTACATGGACAGGAAAGAAAGGTATTGATAGCAAAGCCAAATTCCAAAATTCTCCTGATGTCCAAGAATTTGCAATTCGTGAAGCTTTTGCCCTGAACTGGAACCGTATCAACGATACGCTAAAAGGTCAAGGAAAGTCCATAAACGAATACCTCGGTCAGCAAAAGACATTTGATGATAATGGAGTGTCAAAAACAATAACAATCACCCTTTCTGGCATTCTCGCTGGGGCACACCTGCGCGGTCCTTATGGGTTAGCAGACCTTCTGCTCAAAAACGAAGTGTCTCACGATGAATTTGGCACTTCTATTCTGCGATACATAAATGAATATGGCGGTTATCAAGTTACGCCAGAAGATTTTCTAAATCCCGGTTCATAACGAATTTTATTTGCACTCTCTGCGCCAAAACTCAAGCAGTTGGTCTGGGTTAGGAAAATCTAATTCAACGCTTAGAAGGCTTGGCGCTGCCTTCGATTAAACTACTACCTTTGGTTTGGGATAGTCGATATTTTTCAAAGATAGTGCATAAATTGGTTTCACTTTGCCTATTAACGATGTAGATGAAGAATTTATGTAGTAGCCGTTGCTTGCACTCATATCTGCTGCGGTCTTATAACTTCATCCAACTCACATTAATAAAAAGAGAGCTTTCATGGCTGAAAACAACCTAGAAGAAATCAAAATTTGTATTCAGATATTACCAGACATGTCTGAAGAAGCGCAAAGAAAAGCGATTGAAGAAAATCCACAGAATGCAAAAAGCGGCTTGAATTTTATCGAAAAATTTGGCGACACCGTTGAGTCGTCGCGAATGGCACTTATCGCCGATAAAAAGTGGAAACCAGGTCGGACATTGCGCGTGCGCTTTTTGGACGGCGACCCCGTAGTTCACCAGAAAATTGCTCAGGTAGCACAGCAATGGAGTCAATTTGGTAACATCAAGTTTCAGTTTGGCAACGATCCTGATGCAGAGATTCGCATCTCCTGTAAACTCGGTGCCGGTTCTTGGTCTTATATTGGTACTGATGCCTTAAACATTCCGAAGAATCAGCCCACAATGAACTATGGATGGCTCAAACCCGATAGCGACAATAAAGAGTATTTAAGAGTTGTAATGCATGAGTTTGGTCATGCTCTTGGTTGCATCCACGAACATCAACATCCACAAGCCGGAATTCCTTGGAATCGAGATGCTGTTTACCGCTACTATATGGGTGCGCCCAACAATTGGAATAAACAGGACGTAGATAACAATATATTCCAACTGTATAGTAAGAACATCACTCAATTCTCCCACTACGACCCACAGTCAATCATGCACTATGCGGTTCCCAAGCAGTTAACGACCGGCGGCTTTGAGATTGGCTGGAATAACTATCCGTCAGCAACGGACAAACAGTTCATCGCTCAGATGTATCCTCTGCCCAAGACTGGTGGATAAACCGCAAAAGTGTCAATTAACCGACTAATGGCAATTTAGAGGGGGAAGTACCGAGAGGGGGTTTCACAAACAATAGACAAAAATGGACAGCCTTCATCCGAAAATGTCGTGGGGTGTTGAGGATCTAGTAAACAAGGCTGTCCATTTTTGTCCA
>NZ_JTCM02000202.1 GCF_000817785.2 Hassallia byssoidea VB512170
CTTGATAAAGAGTGCAAATTTAATTGAAGGGCGCCTTCTGTTGCTGGATTCAGAATCACCCAGTATCGCCAACACCTACATTGCCACTAGTGGACTCGCTAACAATCAACGTTTTGATTGTCTCTCATCTCCAGGCAAGGGACCGATTCCTGCCAATAACGTTATTGGTGTTGACTGCTATTGCGTTACCACCACACCTATATATATGCCTGGTGTGCGCGGTGTAGAAGGTAACTTTTACAAGATTAACCCGCATATGGTGATGGTTAATGGTGTGCAGCGGGGTGATTTTGGGGTGCATTTTGACGCGAATATGCCCGGTAGCGCGGGGTGTGTGGTACTGCGTACAAGCGTTGGGTGGCAAGCGTTTGAGAAAGATATGAAAAACTTATACAGTGACGGGGTTAAAGAAGTACCCTTATTAGTGAGCTATAGCCGATGAACAAACTATTTTTAGAGATTGAAGATTTTTACGAGAGGCTGCAAGTGGGGGAATTCGATGAACCACTTGCACTTGCGGCGATACTGCAAAAACTGTCAGATGCAGCGTGGGTAGAAGTCGAGGAACTGTATCAGCCGGCAACTCGCATTGATGCGTGAGGTTATAGTGATGGCTTAGTAAAATCCTCCAGGCGATCGCCCGAACGACGCGATCGCCCTTTTTTAACTTCCTACCTAAAACGTTGTACACTGCCTTGTAACAGGCATTTCAAAAAGTACAATGTTAAAAGGTGGAGTAAATAGTACTAGTTGGCAGCCAGGATGGAAGCACGGGAAAACTCAAGTGATCCGAGTGCCGATCGCGCTAGCACCCAAGATTTTAGAATATGCCAGGGCGCTAGATGAACAAGCTGTAGATTCTGACTTGGGGCTGCAAGCTGAAATATTACAAACCATTGACAGATATATCGAACATAAACGCCGGAACTACCACCCCAACCAAAATTCTAAGCAGCTAGACACTAACACCCGCGCTTGGGATGAGTTGAGGAAGTTTCAAGCGATGGTGGAAAGGGGGGAATTAGAAATTGGGAATTAGAAATTAGTCATTGGGCATTGGTCGTGTGGTGGCGTAAACATCTCGGACGCGAGTACGCTTTTTGAGGATAGTGTCAACGCTCTGGGCGATTGGGTATTGTCGTTGGTTGCCTAGATAGAAGCGCCCAGAGCGTTGCCCCTACATCCTCAAAACCGAGATGTTCTTGCATTAGTGTCCCCGGATATACTGTCGAACGAGCGCAACTATCTCCTGGGGCGATTGTCCATCAAGAATCGCCTCACAAACAACTTGCTTTCTCTGGTTAGCACCAACACTCCCAGCTCGACCACTTATATGACAGCGGTAAATCTTTCTTCCTTCCATCCAGCAGTATCGGTAGTATTCGTGTTTTTCACCGCGCCGCTTAACCCAGTATTTCTCTACCCAATGAGTATGTGGTTGATTAGTGTCAGATGCAACCAGCGACTCAGCACAATTGTGTTCGGGAGCAGTAGTACTATTTACTTGCTCCCGAACAGTGTTTGTTTTCTCTGTCCCTTTTTCGATCTCGTCCCAGAAAGGATCAATAACAGCGGTGCGCGTTGCAGGGGGGATAAAGAACAATTCGAGTTGTTTGTATTTCATGATTTCCCCCCGCGACGTTGAAAGGGGACAATGGCATGAGTTAACGATTGGGACATTTCACGCAGGGCGATTGACCACGCAAACGCTTCAAAGCAAGGAAGATTTTGAAAGTCACACTCGGCGATAAAACGTGTGCGTATCCAGTTTTTGAAATGTTCTACTTGGTCTTGTTCGGTTTTATAATCCGGCATAATCTGTTCATTAGTGTTTAAAGTTGCCGCCTTCAGTGGTTATTGAAGGCGGTTTTTATATGTAGTATTCCCAAAACGGAGAATCTGGACTTATGACTTTTAAGGCTTGCAGTATTCGCTGATTCTCTGGTTCAAAGTAATACTCGTTTTGCAAGCAATCAATTAACCATCCAATTGGATTAGGGATTGTGTCACGTTTATTACGTATTTTGAGAAAGCCTAAAGATATTTTGATTTTTTCAATTGGAAAGTAGTAGAGTTCACACTTCTCTGGTAACTGGATATTTGCTGTTAAACAAAGCTGCTTGATTGATTGTTTTGTCTCTGGTGATACCTGAGATTTAGATTTAGTATCATCAGTCACTTGCTGGTTGAGACTATTAAGAGATTGCTGCTGCTGATAAACCTCGTCGCCAAGCGAAACTTTATTTTCTTGGGTTTCAGGCTGTAAATTGTCACTCGGTTTCTCTAAATCGGACTTTTTTTCCGCAATCTCTTTACGTGGTTCTAACCAGGACAATGGTTTGATAATTAACTTGAATTCATGCCAGTTATACTGCTTAACCAGTTTTATGAGATTGCATTCAAGTAGCTTATTAAAAGCGTTCTTTAACTGTTTCTGGCAGTACGGTTTACCCCTTTGAGGTTCAATCCAAGCGTTAAAGTCTTTCAAACTTGGCTCTATTCTTTTACCAATTTGTCCGTAGCATATTAACCAGTGCCACAGCTTTTGTGCTGAATTCGGAATTTTGTGTTTCAGACAGAGTTCGTCGTGTTTTTTTGTCCAAGCTGTCAAACGAGGGACAGGTTTGTTGTCAGAATGTGGCATAATAAAAGAGTTGCAAGCCAAGATTGTGTCTAGGTTTGTTCACAAACTAAGCATGTACGTAAGTACATGTAGTTCATAACTTGATAAAAGCCGCCCGTCTCCGCTAAAGTTCTGGGGGGCTTTTTAATTTTTAGGGTTTTGAGAAATGAAGCGCGATCGCTCTCAACTGCTGCATCAGATGTGGTTCTTCTAGAAAAGCAGTACGCAGCTGACGCAAGCAAAATATAGCCACATGGGTGGCGGTAGTCCTATCGACTTCCGGATTCTGAACAAGGATAAAATCAATAAATTCAGTTATCTCAAGTCCCACTGACTCAGAAGCCTGGTATAGCTCGCTGATTATTCTTTCTTGGTTTGGCTGCATAATTTTGGGCATTGGGCATTGGGCATTGAGAATTGGACGCGATCGCACTCCTCACATGGTGATAGCACCCATCAAAAAGCCGTCCTACCGCAAGGCGGGGGACGGCGTTATGGACTTTCGTCAGTTTGTGTTTTATCTGGGTTAGGGTATTCGTCTACTTCCTTTTTTTCCGAGGTCAAGGAATTAACATCACGCTCAAGATCCCTAATGGCTGTTAAAAAGTTTTGTTCTAAAGTTCGACTCTCATCAAGGCGTGCTTCCAGGCGTTGCTGATGATTGTGAACGTATGACAAAAATGCCTGCTCTATTAACTTGAGACGTTCTGTAATTTTCCCAGGATCTTCACCTCCATCGATGACAATGATTGCTGCATTTTCTCTCTGAGCATTGTTTCGATAACTTCCGACTTGCTTGTGTTTTGAGCTTGAGATATTGCGTCCAAGTGACTGGCTGCTGTTGGAGTCAACGTCAGGTTCATGCGTTGTTTTTTCTCTTCGTACCAGCCGTGTCTCTTGGAGTCCTTCTTCAGATCGTCGTTGGTCATTTATCGCATTCATAAATCCTACGCATGATTTTAACATTCAATCCTACGCATGATTTTAACCTAATTTATGCGTATGATTTAAAAACTATGATAATATGTCTAATCATACGCATAATGTTTACGAAATGGGGAGAGATAGCAGCCTCCCTGATAAAAGACCTGCCTGTAGACTTTTATGCAGTTAAATTTGCAATACCCAACCGCAACCAAGCAGAGATAGCAGCCTGCTAGCCAAGTAGTGCAAGTAAAAGACCTGCCAGCGGTTGAAGTGAGAGTGCAAGTCACATGTAAGTCACATAAAATTTGCCCCCGAACCACTAAAGCTTTTATCGTTTCGCAAGGAGGACACAACAGACGCAGATCACAGGCTGTGAATACTAGCATTTACATTGTTCACAACATGCCAGCGGTAACGTAAGTAGTTACAGCATTGCTGGCACTTTCTTACACGTCCTTTTGCAAGGAGTGTGAGCGTGTAAGAAAGCGTACACCATTTGAGGAGATGCCTATGCAGCAGTAGTCACGATTGCTTTTTATGCACCTTTTCCGATGACGTAGTAAAACACCAGCACTAGCTGGAGGCTTTGTGCTGGTGTCTTTTTTGACTAACTTACTTTTTTGATATGGAACCAAAATACAAACCCAATGCGAACCCGTGGGCAATTTTTCGCTGCTTTGAACCTACCCGTCAGGTTTGTGTAGCTCGATTTCGCCGACGCTCTGAAGCCGATGGACACATCAAAACTCTACGACGAATGATACCAGATGCGAGTTTTCAAGTAGTATTCGACTCGCAGGGAGATAACCAAGGATAACTTAAAAATTAGGCGTAAGCGCTTTCTGTGTGTGAGAAAGTGCGATCGCCTTCGACAATTCAGACAGACGTATTTTATCACCGCCATGAAAATTAAAAGACTACACGCGCATTTTCTAATTTCAACTGGTAGCTACAACAACGAAAGAATCGGTTTTTCTGTTGAATTGGATGAAAAAGAAACAGTTGAATCCGTGGTCAGCCAGCTGAGAGAAA
>NZ_JTCM02000051.1 GCF_000817785.2 Hassallia byssoidea VB512170
TTCGGAGACGCGAAGCGCGAACATCTGAGTGACTCGTTGGGTGTTGAGGATCTTTAAAACAAGCCTGTCCATTTTTGTCTAGTTTTTGTGAAACCCCCACCTCTGCCAGCATTCGCGTGTAAAATGGCGACTTCCATTGCATAAGTTTACCTTGTAAGTGGACAGCTGGTATAATGTCACTCATGAGTAAACGCCTTAAACCGTTTTCATCAAGGAGCGTAAACGCACAGTCTTTTTAACGGTATCCTTATAAGCGGTAATTAAAGGCTAAAGACGATGAATCAATCGATTGCACATTTAGGACCTCCTGGCACTTACGCAGAACAAGCGGCTGTTTTTTATCTCAACTGGCTGGCGAAAAATAAGGGAATTGAAGCTAACTTGTGTCCTTATCCCAGCATTGCCCAATCACTCCAAGCTGTTGCTCAAAGTAATGCACAGTTGGCTGTTGTGCCTGTAGAAAATTCTATTGAAGGAAGCGTAACAATGACGCTGGATTCGCTATGGCAACTGGAAACTTTGCGAATTCAAATGGCGTTGGTAATGCCGATCGCTCATGCGTTAATTTCCTGCGCTCCTAGCTTAGATAACATTAAAACAGTTTCTTCTCACCCGCAAGCTTTAGCGCAATGTCAGCGATGGTTGGAAAAATATCTGCCTAGCGTGCAGTTGATTCCTACTAATTCTACAACCGAGCCGCTACAACGCTTAGAACACGACAAAACGGCAGCAGTAATTTCTTCTAGTAGAGCGGCGCAATTGTACAACTTGCCAATACTAGCTAGGGGAATTAACGACTATCCAGAAAACTGTACTCGCTTTTTGGTGGTAAGTCAAACTGAAGTAGACACAGCTTATCGAATAGCTTCAGCAAGTGCTAGTCATACTTCTTTGGCTTTCAGTATGCCTGCAAATACACCGGGTTCTTTGGTTAAACCCCTACAAATATTTGCCGAACTTGATATTAACCTTAGCAAAATTCAGTCTCGCCCGACAAAGCGATCGCTCGGAGAATACTTGTTTTTTATTGATTTAGAAGCAGATTCCACCGAGCCAAAAATGCAATCTGCTTTGGCTGAATTAAGCACTCACGCAGAAGTATTAAAAATTTTTGGTAGTTACAATGTTTTACCAGCCAACGCCCTATAAGTTAACAGTCTAAAGTCTAAAGTGTAAAGATACTTTAACTGTTGACTTGTGACTATTAACTAATTATTTATCATTAAAGGTGTCTTTGAGAACAGTGCGAGCCGCAAGATGATTGCGAGTAGAAGTCAAAATTTCAGCTTCGCGTTCTAAGCGAGCTGCGGTGTCTTGCATTTCTAACAATAACTGTTGCTCTGAGGCTACACCATAAAGGTTACTCGCTACCCAGTAAGATAATTCTATTGGCAAATCTGGCAAATCTTCTGGAAGTTCGATGTTTTGTTCGGTCAACTTAGATGATAGACGCACAACATCTCGCAGCAGTTGTTCTACATCTGTTGCTAAAGGTCGTAAATCCTTGCTTGGTGGTTGGTCTTCAATCCACTCAACTAAACCAACACGATATGGCTTTTCTCTGACATATTCTAAGACGCGAAATCTTTGCTGTCCCAAAGTCAACATCTTCATGCGGTCATCTGGTAGGCGTTGGTAATGAATAATCTCCGCACAACAGCCAACTGAAGCGATCGCGCCTTTTGCTTGATCGTACATCAAAACACCAAACCTGCGATCGCTCTCCAGAATCGTGTTCATCATGATTCTGTAGCGAAATTCAAAAATATGTAGTGGTAATGGTCTGGTAGGAAATAGAACTACTTCGGGTAACGGGAACAGAGGTAGTTCGCGAACCGCAATTTTAGAAGAAGATGCCATTGTTGCCTTGGTATAAATTTAATCTTTAAAAGATATTATTTTTTGCTTTTCCCGTTTATTACTTACATTCTATCATTTGTTTTCTGGCTAAATAAAAAGCCCTGAGACATATTTCTTCAGGGCTATGTAAATATTCATACTAAGGGATGTTATTTGTTGGTTGTCAAGAGTCAAGAGTCAAGAGTCAAGAGTCAAGGGTGCAAAAACACTTTTGACTTTGGACTCTTGACTTTTGACTTTTTGACTTTGGACTTTTGACTCTTGACTCAACCTAACCACTATCCACGCTCCCACTAACTAATTACAATTTGACTTCAATATCCACACCAGATGGCAAATCAAGTTTCATCAAAGCATCAATAGTTTTAGAAGAAGGCTGATAAATGTCAATAATGCGACGATGGGTGCGAGTTTCAAAGTGTTCCCGTGAGTCTTTATCGACGTGGGGCGATCGCAACACGCAATATATCCTGCGTTTTGTTGGTAAAGGAATCGGTCCTATGGCTGTAGCGTTAGTCCGGTTAGCTGTGTCTACAATCTTCTCGCAAGATGTATCCAGTAAGCGACGGTCAAAAGCCTGTAAGCGAATTCTAATTTTCTGCTGTTGTAGAGTTGCCATCTTTAATTGTCCAGGTTCTGATTAATTAGGGGATTGGGGAGTGGGGAGTGGGGATTGGGAATTGGTAATTTCTTTTTTTACCCTATTCCCTACTGCCTATTCCCCACTCCCTAAATTTGAGGTCAGAGAAAGGAGCAGAGAGGCATTATACCATCTCTGCTCCATATTTTGATTAAATTACAGAAGTATTACTTCAGGATTTTGGATACGACACCCGCACCGATGGTGCGACCACCTTCACGAATAGCGAAGCGCATACCTTGTTCAATAGCGATCGGGTTGATTAATTCCACACTCATTTTAATCCGGTCTCCGGGCATCACCATTTCTGCCTCGCTACCATCATCGGAAGTGAATGCTGTAATCGTGCCCGTTACGTCTGTTGTCCGCACGTAGAATTGAGGACGATAGCCAGAGAAAAATGGAGTCTTGCGACCACCTTCTTTTTCTGTCAGCACGTATACTTCACCTTCAAATTGGGTGTGAGGAGTAATCGAACCGGGTTTAGCTAGCACCATACCGCGTTCAATATCAGTTTTCTGAATACCGCGCAATAGTACACCGGCGTTATCCCCAGCCATACCTTCATCGAGACTCTTCTTAAACATCTCAATTCCGGTTACGGTTGTGTTGCGAGTATCTCTGATACCCACTAATTCGACGTTATCGCCGACTTTGACTTTACCACGCTCAATCCGACCTGTGGCAACAGTACCGCGACCTGTGATCGAGAATACGTCTTCAATCGCCATCAAGAAAGGCTTATCGACATCTCGCTCCGGAGTGGGGATAAACGAATCTACAGAGTCCATCAACTCATAGATTTTATCTACCCACTCATTTTCACCGCGTTGGGTCTTAGGATTCTTGGTCATAGCTTCCAGAGCTTGCAGACCAGAACCTTTGATAATGGGGATGTCGTCACCAGGGAAATCGTAGCTGGTAAGCAATTCTCTCAGTTCTAGTTCTACTAGTTCCAACAGTTCTGGGTCATCCATCAAGTCTTCTTTGTTCAAGAAGACAACCAAGCTGGGTACACCCACCTGCTTTGCTAACAAAATGTGTTCGCGAGTTTGGGGCATTGGACCATCAGTAGCAGCTACTACGAGGATGCCTCCATCCATCTGTGCCGCACCGGTGATCATGTTCTTCACATAGTCAGCGTGTCCGGGACAGTCTACGTGGGCATAGTGACGATTTTCGGTTTCGTACTCAACGTGAGCGGTATTAATTGTAATACCCCGTGCCTTTTCTTCGGGTGCGTTATCGATTTGATCGTAACCTTTAGCTACGGCTTGACCCATAGCTGCTAAGGTCATGGTGATAGCTGCCGTTAACGTAGTTTTACCGTGGTCAACGTGTCCAACAGTACCGATATTTATGTGGGGTTTATTCCTTTCAAACTTTGCGCGTGCCATTAATCCTCGTTTCCTTTATCTAATTAAGCGTTCCCTTTGCTTTTAGCAATGATTGCCTCAGCCACGTTGCGAGGCACTTCTTCGTAACGGCTAAACTCCATTGAGAAGATGCCCCGACCTTGGGTTTTAGACCGGATATCAGTAGCGTAGCCAAACATTTCTGCTAATGGTACTTTAGCAGTTACTTTGGCAATTCCCTGCTCAGATCCCATCCCCTCAATTTGCCCGCGACGGGAATTGAGGTCGCCCATAACATCTCCAAGATAGTTTTCGGGAACTTCTACCTCAACTTTCATCATAGGCTCTAACAGCACAGGTGAGGCTTTCATGACAGCCTCTTTCATCGCCATTGAGCCAGCGATTTTGAAAGCCATTTCCGACGAGTCTACATCGTGGTAAGAACCATCAACCAATGTTGCTTTAACATCAATTAATGGATATCCAGCGAGAACACCGCTTTCACAGCTTTCTTTCATTCCCTGTTCGGCAGGTCCGATGTACTCTTTGGGTACGATACCACCAACAATCTTGGAGACGAATTCAAAGCCAGTTCCTGGTTCTCCGGGTTCCAAGTTGATCACAACGTGACCGTATTGACCTTTACCACCACTCTGACGGATAAATTTGCCTTCTACTTTGTTGACGCCTTTACGGATGGTTTCGCGGTAAGCTACTTGTGGCGCACCGACATTCGCTTCCACCTTAAATTCTCGCAACATGCGGTCTACAAGAATTTCTAGGTGTAACTCTCCCATCCCTGCAATTACGGTTTGGTTGGTTTCCGGATCGACGTTAACCCGGAAGGTTGGATCTTCTTCTGAAAGTGATTGCAACGCTTTGGACAACTTGTCCATGTCGTTCTTGGTTTTGGGTTCAACCGCTACCGAGATGACAGGCTCAGGAATAAACAAAGATTCCAGAATTACTGGTGCGCCGTCATCAGTGATGGTGTCACCGGTCAAGGTGTCTTTCAATCCCAACGCTGCTCCCAAATCACCCGCACGCAGTTCTTCGACATCTTGCCGATCGTCTGCTTTCAAAACCACTAAACGGGAAATGCGTTCTTTCTTATTCTTGGTGGCGTTGAGGACGTAGCTACCCTTTTTCAGAACCCCAGAATAAACGCGAACGAAGGTAAGGCGACCGTAAGGGTCAGCCATAATCTTGAATGCCAGAGCGGATAGGGGTTCGTTGTCATCAGCTCGACGCTCAACGGTATCACCATTCAGCAGTGTCCCTTGAATGGGCGGTACTTCTGTTGGTGCTGGCAGGTAATCTACAACCGCATCCAACATCAACTGCACGCCTTTGTTTTTGAAGGCTGATCCGCATAATACCGGGACAATCGTACCTGCAATTGTGCCTTTACGCAGAGCAGTACGAATTTCTTCTGTTGTCAGTTCTTCGCCCTCGAAGTACTTAGTCATCAGATCGTCATCGGTTTCTGACACTGCTTCCACTAACTTTACGCGGTATTCTTGCGCCTTTTCTTGCATCTCGGCGGGGATATCCGTTTCTTGGATATCTGTTCCCTGGTCATTGTTGTACATATATGCACGCATATGCACTAAGTCAACAATGCCTTTAAAGTCATTTTCGGCACCGATGGGCAGCTGAATGGCGATCGCATTTGCCCGCAGGCGATCGCGCATCTGATCGTGAACTCGATAAAAGTTCGCCCCTGTGCGATCCATTTTGTTAATAAAGGCGATCCGAGGCACTCTGTAGCGGTCTGCTTGCCGCCACACTGTCTCTGACTGCGGTTGCACGCCGCCCACTGAACAAAATACTGCTATTACACCATCCAACACGCGCATCGAACGTTCAACTTCAATCGTGAAGTCTACGTGACCAGGTGTATCGATAATGTTAATTTGATGATCTTTCCAGCTGGTTGTTATCGCAGCGGCAGTGATGGTAATTCCCCGCTCCCGCTCTTGTTCCATCCAGTCTGTTACGGCTGTTCCCTCATGGACTTCACCGATTTTGTGAATAATGCCAGAGTAAAATAATATTCTCTCTGTTGTTGTTGTCTTGCCCGCATCTATATGCGCCGCAATCCCAATGTTGCGTACTTTCTCTAGTGGGATCGTACGTGCCACAGCTGCCTCCTAAGTTTTCGCCTCATGATATCTTGTATATTACACTTTGTTAAGTTTGTATACTTTTACGGAAAACCGCCTTTTTTTATAGAAATCCACGATATACCGCTTTTTTACTAGCGATATATCGGTTCTCTACGTAGTTTAGGCATCCTGTTATGTAATACAGGTCAGAATGCCTTTTAGTAACGATAGTGAGCAAAAGCTTTGTTAGCTTCAGCCATCCGGTGCGTTTCTTCGCGCTTGCGAATAGCGTTTCCGGTTTCGTTGGCAGCATCCATTAATTCATTTGCCAGTCTGCTTGCCATTGTGCGTCCGGGTCTAGCCCTTGAAAACTGTACCAGCCAGCGTAATGCTAGGGTGGTACCGCGATCGTTACGTACTTCCATCGGTACTTGGTAGGTTGCTCCACCAACCCGACGAGCTTTTACTTCTACTAAAGGCGTTGCATTTCGCACTGCTCTTTCAAAGGTTTCTAAGGCATTCGCTCCAGTGCGTTCCTCAATTGTTTTTAAAGCATCATAAACAATCCGGGCGGCAAGTGATTTCTTGCCATGACGCATTATCCGCCTAATTATCATGCTAACAAGACGACTGTTATACACGGAGTCAGACGGAACTGGGCGCTTTTTAATAACACCACGACGAGACATACTTTACCCTTACTTCGGATTTGCGAACCAGATTATATGCGTTACATGCGATCGCTGCCACGCTCTCTCAACTTAACTTGTTGCCCAAAACTTGACACAACAAGGCGACAATATTATATACCTTAATATCAAACAAAATTAAAATGCTGCTGTCGCTCTTCAGCATTCTAAAAAATCCTGCACGCACCGGGTGTAGGTGGAAGCTTTACCAATTTAACTTGATTTCACCTAAACTAGCTACCATCTCTGATGGCTGCCGTTTCTGAGCAAGCCTCCGGCAAACAAGCATACCCTTGGGGAAGCTGCTTTACGTCTACACTAACGTTAACCGTTTTTTGGCGCTATACACAAAGGTGAAGCAATTAATCGCATTAAATAGCGATTAATTAACTATCATTCTATTTTTTCGCTTCTTTCGGACGCTTGGTTCCGTATTTGGAACGACCTTGCTTGCGGTCTTTGACTCCGGCTGTATCTAAGGTGCCACGAATAATGTGGTATCTCACGCCTGGTAAGTCCTTGACCCGACCGCCACGAATCATCACAACCGAATGCTCTTGCAAGTTGTGACCAATTCCGGGAATGTAAGCTGTGACTTCAAATCCCGAAGTCAGTCGTACCCGTGCTACTTTACGTAGAGCTGAGTTTGGTTTTTTCGGTGTAGTCGTGTATACTCTGGTACAAACGCCCCGCCGTTGGGGGCATTGCTTCAGAGCTGGGGACTTGGTTTTCTGACGCGCTTTTTCGCGTTCAGTTCGGATAAGCTGCTGTATGGTTGGCATGAGTTACAGCGCGTGAAGCTGCTTTAAGGTCTAAGTTTTCAACAAATCCTTATTATATCGCTTTCTGCGGGTTTTGTGTCAAATATTTGTTGGTTGATAGTTGTTGGTTGTTGGTTGTTGGTTGCTGGTTGACGGTTATCGACTAACCGCTATGACTAACCACTATCGACTATCCACTATCTACTGACTGATAGAGAAAGAATTGCCACAGCCACAGGTAGCGATCGCTCTTTGATTATGAAAACGAAAACCACCGCCCATGAGATCCTCTGAATAATCGAGTATTAAACCATTGATATAATCTAAGCTGGCAGGGTCTATCAGTATTTGGATGCCGTGAGAATTAAAAAGGCGATCGTCATCTTTCACCGTTTCATCAAAAGACATATCATAAAACCACCCCGAACAACCACCGGGTTTGACTGCCAAGCGAACGAAAATATTTGGCGGCAGCTGCTTTGATTTTAATCGCCCGATTTCGCTGACGGCTGATTGACTCAGTTCAATCATAAAATTTACGTTCTTAAATTGAAAACCCCATCTTCATATTACAGATGGGGTTAGCATTTAAGGCTGCTTTGCAAACCTTTGATATTTTCAATCGTGATTCACACGCCCAGTTAGCAAAGACGTTTTTTTACTCACCGGAATGCGCTATGAATGCCGATCGCGCACAACCGCGTCCAGGCTTCCAGGCTGATGAGGGCGACATGCGAGATATGATAGAAACACAAAGGTGAATTATCTGCTTTTGATAGGGGTCTTTGAGTTTTCATCATTAGTGCGGGCGTAGTCGTCTTGGTAGCGCACAATATCATCTTCGCCTAAATATTCGCCATTTTGGACTTCAATCAACACCAAAGGAATGACACCAGGATTTTCTAGACGATGAGTTGTACATTGAGGTACGTAGGTTGACTGATTATTGCTTAGTACCACTTCGCGATCGCCACAAACTACCTTAGCTGTACCAGAAACGACAATCCAGTGTTCGCTGCGGTGATGGTGCAATTGCAAGCTAAGGCGGTGTCCGGGCTTAACTTCGATGCGCTTGATTTTGTATCCGCGCCCTTCTTCCAAAACCGTGAAAGAACCCCAAGGACGCAACTCGGTTGCAGCAACGCCTCTAGGAGTTCCAGCTGGAGGTATGGGCAGTGTGTTGATTTGTGTTGTTTCAGAAAATTGAGCCATAGTTACCTCATTAGGAGACATGACAAATTGCTTGTACTCTTTACCATTGATGAAAAAATATGGCGCAATGTAGCAACCGTGAAAATAAGTAATTCAGTTCACCTTTGCCAAACATAGCAGAACCACATTACATGGTGTAATCGGTAACTACTGATATTTCTGTATCTACACCAAGTCTTCATTAAGCAAGAGAAAAGCTTTGACTAACCTTTAAGAAAGGGAGTGGGGGAGTGGGGAGTGGGGAGTGGGGGATGAGGGGGATGAGGGGGATGAGGGGGATGAGGTGAATTTTCTTCCTTGTCTTCCTTGTCTCCCTTGTCTCCCTTGTCTCCTTGTCTCCTTGTCTCCCCATCTCCCCATCTCCCCATCCCCCCCTCTCCCTCATCGGGGTTGGAGGAAAATACCGATTCCGTTGTGGACGCGGGCGGCGGTGTTGGGGGAACGGTCGAGTAGTTGTCCTCCTAAGTACAGGCTGGTGGAACTACCGCCGTCTAAATTGAGGGCGTTCACACACCCCATACGCTGCATCAATTGGGCGTGTTCTGTCAAGGTGGGACCTGCGCCACCTGCGCGATTATGCACGGCAGCAATCATTACTGTGCCTGTTGCTGTTGTGCAGATGGCGCTGCGAATCGCTTTTTCGGCAATAAAGGCATCGCTGAATTTTTCGGCTTTGGCATCGAGGACAATTTGATTATTTTGTACTAATAGCGGTCCTGCGCCAATAATGTTGGGGTAACGGCTAAAATCAACGGGAGTGGTGGCGCTGGAAATGCGTAAGCTAGTGCCAATGGGTAATAGATTCGCATTATTGACGGCGTTACCGCGCAAGACTAGCAGGTAGCCATTTTGAGGAATATTGACGCTTATGGTAGTGTCACCAGCTTTGCCGCCTAAGAACTGATTGGTAACTTGGTTGTTTTGGACGACGAGAATGATTTCGTTGTCGGTAAGGAAGGTGTAGGTTCCCCATGCGGGGGTGTAACGGGCGATACCGCTTTGAACGTAACCACTGTTGACAAATGAAATCGGTAGCTGTTGGTTATTGGAGGTGGTTAAGGTTTCTGCCAAGGTGAGACGACCAAAGTAAAATTGTCCGGAATCATTCCA
This sequence comes from Hassallia byssoidea VB512170, assembly GCF_000817785.2. GTDB lineage: Bacteria > Cyanobacteriota > Cyanobacteriia > Cyanobacteriales > Nostocaceae > Hassallia > Hassallia carrinoi. Next base: position 9,736 of record NZ_JTCM02000051.1, read on the forward strand.
AGCGATCGCTCCTCGGTTGAGTATTGGACTAGATAACCATTGATTATCCCGACGAATCGCACCTAAGGGTAAGCGATTATTGCGGTTAAAATAACCACCATTAATTCCGGCTACGGCTAAGTATTGTTGCGCTGTTTGAATTAAAGGGGCAGTCCCTGTAAGAGTATTGAGGTTGGTTATTATTGGTTTCAGCTTTAGTCCCACGGTGCGGGGATTAACTTCTAACCAAACAACCGGAAATCGTTCTGTGCCTAAATTGACAATCTGCTGTCGCCAGCGCAACCCCTGCGCCCAGGTAATATCTTTGTCTACTAATGCATCGGGGCGAATATCAACAATCAGGCGATCGGGGTTTGGTATAGTACTTATCCGGGGCGCTAGACCAAAGGGGACGCTCAAATGAATTATCGTTTGGTTGTTGACCACTTCCACTTGTTGAATAAGTGGTTCTTGTCGGCGTTCCGGGGTCGTTTCTGGAACTGGTGCTGGTATTATTACTGGTGGTAATTGTTTGAGAAAATTTGGCAGTTGTAATGGTGCTGGTGCTGGTGCAGGGGGAGTATAGCGTTGCAGCAAAATTGGATCGGCGATGCCATCTAAGGTAAGTATCCACTTCCTATTTGGCAGTGCAGAGGTTTTGGGGGTGACTGTATCCGGGTCGGGTGGCAGCGCTTTTTTAATTGGTAACTCTTGTCTAATTTGCCAAGCAGTAGGACGATCTAAATTTACAACGATGCGAGCCTGTTGAAGAGGGGCAACGCCAACAGTTGAAGATTGCGGACTTTGACTAATATCTGTTACTTTCGCGGCTGGGGTGGAAATCATTAATGTGTTGCCATTAACTTGCATCTGCCATCGAGATGTTTTGGCAAAATTAGTCACATCTAAATACCGATATCCTCCTGCCAAGACGCTGCTTAAAACCACTGGCTTTGTCTGAAGCGAAAACCACTGTACTGGCTGTTTGCTGGGATTGCTGCTGTTTAAAAAATCTACTCCAACTAGTTGCCTGAGTGCCCCATCACTTAAATAAGTGCTAAATGAACCAGATTTAGAACGTTTTTGCAACCAAATACCTGGTAAGGTACGACCATTGAGGAAAATTTGATTACCATAAGAGATCACCCCTGTCAAAGGAGGTCGAGGTAACTGTTGAGTCAAAACTGGTGCTAATTTGGTTTCTACCGGAGACTGCTGGGCAAGAGTGGGAGAGGTAGCATATAAGCACAGTACTGTTGAAATGATTGGCGAGACGAAAGTTGAAAAAAATTTTCTATTGCCCTTATTAGCAATAGCTTTACGGTCTTCTTCTCGGCAAAAATTGAGCATTTTCACCATAACTTACTAGGTAATTTAAAAAACTATTACGGACAAGATGAATTAACTAATGTTTCTTAATATCAAAAAATCCTGACATCAAGTTTGAACTACAACGTGATAATCTATATGTTGGAGTGTTGTATTTTATAAAATTCAACGAGTAGTTTACCTACCAAAACCACTGCAATTTCCGTGTGTTGACTAACACTTTAAGCCAACCAGACGATAACTATAGTCTGGGTGATTAAAGTTGAATTAAGTGTTGCATCCTTACGGATGGTTGCAACTTAAGCGAGGTAGTGGTGGTAGTAACACAAGTGGCAATGGGTAGAAACGCAAAAATTTCAATAACAACAAAGATTTAGGAATTGTCAAATGGGCATATAGTGTAATACGCTGCTAAATATTGTTAAATATAAAGAATTTCAGCTTTAAAAACAGTGAAGCTTTAAAAACCAGTTTTGTTCCAGGTCTGTCGAGAAAGACTATACCAAAAAAGTAACTTTGATTTAAAAACAGGTAATTGAGGAAATGCATAGCTTCACGATATAAATAAAAGACTGTTGATTCCCTATAAAATAAACACAAAAAAATAACGCGATTAGTTTAACACGGGTGAACCAAAAAATAAACCTGAAGTTAGATTTTTTTTTCCTAATTTTAGGTAAGTCTCTATTTTTGCATTTTTAAATGTGAGAAATTTTTTTTCACAGTAGTGGCAAAATTCATAACTCAAGTTATCAGCAATAAAATATGAATAATCAACCCATGAATCAAGACCAACAAATGACATTTTCGGATACGTCTTCAAGGTGTAACTACCAGGGTCCTCGATGGTTAGTAGAAGAACGAGATGCTTGTGGTGTGGGCTTTATCGCCCATCGCCTAAACCAAGGTAGCCATGAACTTGTTACTAAAGCCTTAGCTGCTTTGACTTGCTTAGAACACCGGGGTGGTTGTAGTGCAGACCAAGATTCCGGTGATGGTGCGGGAATATTGACAGCGATTCCTTGGGAGTTGTTCCAAGCTGAGTTTGCCACAAAAGGTGTGGAACTAACTTCTACCAAAAATATTGCTGTAGGAATGATATTTTTGCCGCAAGATCCAGAAATAGCGGTTTCATGTAGGGCAAAAGTTGAGCAAGTGGCAGCAGAGGAAAAATTGACTGTACTGGGCTGGCGAGTAGTGCCGGTGCAATCTAATTTGTTGGGGATACAAGCAAGAGAAAATCAACCCCAAATTGAACAAGTTTTATTAGCTTCCGATAAAAGCGGCGATGAATTAGAACGGCAATTATATATTACTCGTCGTCGGATTTTCAAAGCTGTAAAACACATTTGGGAAGATTTATACATCTGCTCGTTGTCTAGTCGGACAATTGTCTACAAAGGCATGGTGCGTTCTGCTGTATTGGGAGACTTTTATCTGGATTTAAAAAATCCGGCTTTTAAGAGTGCATGGGCAGTATATCACCGCCGCTTTAGTACCAACACTATGCCCAAATGGCCCCTAGCGCAACCGATGCGGCTTTTGGGTCACAACGGTGAAATTAACACGCTATTGGGTAACATCAATTGGATGATGGCACGAGATGCAAGCCTGAATCATCCAGTATGGGGCGATCGCCTCGAAGAACTCAAGCCTTTTGTTCACATCGATAACAGTGACTCAGCGACTTTAGATAACGTAGTTGAGTTATTGGTGCAGTCTGGACGCAGCCCACTGGAAGCGTTGATGATTATGGTTCCAGAGGCTTACCGCAACCAACCTGATTTAAGTAATTTCCCGGAAATTGTCGATTTTTACGAATACTACAGCGGTTTGCAAGAAGCTTGGGATGGTCCAGCACTTTTGGTATTCGGCGATGGTCGGAAAGTCGGTGCAACACTTGACCGCAATGGCTTAAGACCAGCTCGTTACTGCATTACCAAAGATGATTATATCGTTGTCGCTTCCGAAGCTGGGGTAGTGGACTTACCAGAAGCCGATATTGTCGAGAAAGGCAGACTCGGACCTGGGCAAATGATTGCCGTGGATTTAGAAAGTCATGAGGTGCTGAAAAATTGGGAAATTAAGCAGCGCATCGCCAAAAAGCAGCCATATGGAGAATGGTTGCAAAAGTACCGTCAAGATATGAAGTCTTTGGTCGGTGAATCGTCTGTTAATGGTAATGGCAACGGACATCATGCACTCAACGGTAACGGACATTCTACAACCAATGATATAGAGAGTATGAGCGGGGTTTCGCCATCCCGATTGCAACATCAAATTGCTTTTGGCTACACCACAGAAGATGTGGAAATGGTAATTCAGCCAATGGCGATGGATGGGAAAGAAGCGACTTTCTGTATGGGGGATGATATACCTCTAGCGGTACTGTCTGAAAAACCCCATTTGCTGTATGACTATTTCAAACAGCGCTTTGCTCAAGTGACAAACCCGGCAATTGACCCGTTGCGGGAAAGCTTGGTGATGTCTTTGAAAGTAGAATTGGGTGAGCGGGGTAACTTATTAGATCCCAAGCCAGAATATGCTAAAAGGCTGAAGTTAGAATCGCCCGTACTGAATACAGCTGAGTTAGAAGCTATCAAGCTGTCGGGATTTGCTACCGCTGAGTTGTCAACGCTGTTTGAAATTGCCGCAGGTCCAGATGGGTTGAAAGCAGCAGTGAAGGCTTTACAAGCACAAGCTGTGGAATCGGTGCGAACTGGTGCGAAGATTTTAATTCTAAGTGACAAGGTAAGTAACGGCATCGGTACAGAATACACCTACATTCCGCCTTTGTTGGCGGTGGGTGCGGTACACCATCACTTAATCCGTGAAGGATTGCGAATGAAAGCATCCTTGGTGGTGAATACGGCTCAGTGTTGGAGTACACATCATTTTGCGTGTCTGATTGGCTACGGTGCTGGTGCGGTTTGTCCTTATCTGGCTTTGGAAACTGTACGCGATTGGTGGTTAGAACCGAAGACGCAAAAGTCTATGGAACGTGGTACAATTGCCACTCTCACTTTAGAGCAAGCTTTTGGGAACTATCGCAAAGCGGTGGAAGCAGGTTTGTTGAAAATTCTCTCGAAGATGGGAATTTCTCTGCTATCGAGTTATCAAGCAGCGCAAATCTTTGAGGCGATCGGCATCGGTCAAGATTTGTTAGAGTTGGGATTTTATGGTACTACTTCCCGTGTGGGTGGTTTGAGTATCAGCGAGTTGGCTACTGAGGTGCTTTCGTTCCACTGTAAGGCTTTCCCGGAACTGACAACCAAGAAGTTAGAAAATTTAGGTTTTGTGCAGTACCGTCCGGGTGGCGAGTATCACATGAACAGTCCGGAATTGGCAAAAGCGCTGCATAACGCTGTAGGCTTGGCTAAAGTGAAAGAAAACGGCGCATCCGGCAAAACGGCTTATGACCATTACGAGGTATATAAGAAGTATTTGCAAGAAAGACCGATTACGGCTTTGCGTGACTTGCTAGACTTGCAAAGCGATCGCCAATCCATCCCCCTAGAAGAAGTAGAATCTGTAACTGAAATTGTCAAGCGCTTCTGCACCGGCGGTATGTCTTTAGGTGCTTTATCGCGAGAAGCTCATGAAACTTTAGCGATCGCCATGAACCGAATTGGCGGAAAATCTAATTCTGGGGAAGGTGGCGAAGATCCGGTACGCTTTAAAGTTCTCGATGATGTAGAAGATGGTTACTCGCCAACACTACCGCACCTGAAAGGTTTGCAAAATGGCGATACTGCTTCAAGTTCGATTAAGCAAGTCGCATCCGGACGCTTTGGGGTAACACCTGGGTATTTGATGAGCGCTAAACAAATCGAAATCAAAATCGCTCAAGGTGCAAAACCGGGTGAAGGGGGACAACTTCCAGGAACAAAGGTTAGTCCTTACATCGCCATGTTACGCCGTTCTAAGCCTGGAGTAACGCTGATTTCTCCACCACCGCATCACGATATCTATTCAATTGAGGATTTGGCGCAGTTGATTTTTGATTTGCACCAAATTAACCCGAAAGCACAGGTATCAGTTAAGCTGGTTGCAGAAATTGGTATCGGTACAATTGCGGCTGGTGTGGCAAAGGCAAACGCCGATATCATTCAGATTTCCGGTCATGATGGCGGCACGGGCGCATCTCCTTTAAGTTCGATTAAACACGCTGGTTCTCCGTGGGAACTCGGATTAAGTGAAGTGCATCGCGTGTTAATGGAAAATAGTTTGCGCGATCGCGTAATTTTGCGCGTTGATGGTGGCTTCAAAACCGGTTGGGATGTGGTAATCGGTGCATTGATGGGTGGTGAAGAATTCGGTTTCGGCTCCATCGCAATGATTGCCGAAGGCTGTATTATGGCGCGAATTTGTCATACCAACAAATGTCCTGTAGGTGTCGCTTCGCAAAAAGAAGAACTGCGTCAGCGGTTTACTGGTATGCCAGAACACGTTGTCAACTTCTTCTACTTTGTTGCGGAAGAAGTGCGAAGTCTGTTAGCACGACTTGGTTATCGAACGCTTTCGGAAATCGTTGGACGTGCCGATTTGTTGAAAAAACGTGAAGAGGTTAAGCTGACGAAAACGCGATCGCTAAATCTCGACTGCTTGCTGAAGTTGCCCGATACTAAAGAAAACCGTAGCTGGTTGCAGCATGAAGAAGTTCACAGCAACGGTGTGGTTTTGGATGACGAATTGTTAGCGGATGCAGATATTCAAGCTGCGATTGACAAGCAATCTACTGTGACGAAAACTTGGAAAATAGTTAATACAGATAGAACAGTCGGCACAAGATTAGCGGGAGCGATCGCATCGAGATACGGTGACAATAACTTTGCAGGGCAAATTAACCTCATCTTCAAAGGTAGTGTCGGACAAAGCTTTGGTGCATTTAATCTTCCAGGCATGAATTTAACTTTAGAAGGAGAGGCAAACGATTACGTAGGTAAGGGAATGCACGGTGGTGAAATCATTATTAAACCCCCGGCTACTGCTAACTATAACCCAGCACAAAACGTGATAGTTGGCAATACCTGCCTTTATGGTGCTACCGGTGGAGTATTGTTTGCCAACGGTTTAGCAGGAGAACGCTTTGCGGTGCGTAATTCTAAAGGTACAGCAGTAATTGAAGGTGCGGGCGATCACTGCTGCGAGTACATGACTGGTGGTGTAATTGTCGTCTTGGGTAAAGTTGGACGCAACGTAGCTGCGGGGATGACTGGTGGATTAGCGTATTTCTTAGATGAAGAGGGTGGATTTCCTGAGTTAGTTAATCGGGAAATTGTCAAACTTCAGCGAGTGATTACCGAAGCTGGCGAAAAGCAACTGCAAGAATTAATCAAAGCACATGGCGATCGCACTAATTCACCAAAAGCGAAGATGATTTTGCAAAACTGGCAAGAATTCTTACCCAAGTTTTGGCAGTTGGTTCCCCCTTCTGAAGCTGATAGTCCAGAGGCAAATCCCCAGTTTGTTGCCGAAAAACAACTCAGTTCTGTTTAGAATATCATGTCCAACGCAAGAGACGTTCCGCTGGAACGTCTCTACTATGATTCGGTGTGGAATGTCTCTACCATGATATATAGCGGTTCTGTTGTTGGATGTAATACACAAGGATACCTTACTCGTAGGGACAATTCATGAATTGTCCCTACAATCAGATAGCAGTCCGTTTAGGATTTGTGAAAAAATAAGATCCCCGATTTATCCAACAAATCGGGGATCTGAAATTATCAATTTTCACAAATGAAATAGAATTATATATTAGCTTTTAATTGTTATTAACTTAACTAATGATTAATAACTAATAACTAATAGCTATTACTTTTTGGCTGTCATTAGCTTCCGATCTTTATCTTGCATTTCTAAAAGTTCTGGTACAGTGACAAAGCTATAGCCCTGCTTTTTAAAGTAGTCAATAATTTGTGGTAAAGCTTGTACAGTTCTGGAACGATTACCACCACCATCATGCAGTAGCACAATTCCGCCCGGTTTTGATGCCCTCGTCACATTACTTATTAATCTAGATAAAGCTGGACGGCTGTAGTCTAAAGAGTCAGCAGACCACATGACTATTGTATATTTTTGGTTTCTGGCGTAAGCAGCCACCCCATTGTTCATCATCCCCCCAGGTGGTCGGAACAAAGTTGTTTTCACACCAGTAGTTTGATAAATCAGGTCAGATGTACTCTCAACTTCGTAAGCCGCTACTTGTGGATTCATGGAATGATATCTGTGAGTCCAAGTATGGTTAGCAATGACATGACCTTCAGTCACAATTCGCACACCCAATTCTGGATGCTGTTTTAGCATTTGCCCAACAATAAAAAATGTGCCTTTGATGTTATTTTTTTTGAGGATATCCAGTACTTTAGCTGTACTTCCAATCCAAGGTCCATCATCAAAGGTAAGAGCAATTACTTTCTGATTTTGGCTGAGTTTTGCTTCTGCGATCGTTACCCCTTGAAAACGTTGTGGCACACTGTAAGCAAGACCCTTTACTTTGGCTTCTTGCTGCCAAGTTCTAAGCATCGCCGATTTGAACTGCTCAATGCGCTGAGTTGTTTCTATACTAATATGTTTTTTGTTTGAATTTATACTGATTTCACTTTTTGCCTCGGAAGCTTTTGGGTTAATAGGCATCATTAAACCAAGGCTTAAACTGCTACCTAAGGCAAGCAGAGCAATTATGATTCCTTGCGACCAAAAAAACGACTTATTGTTTTCCACGTCATAGCTCCTTCAAGGGTCGAACCATCAGTCTCGGTTCTGAGGGTACGTTATAGCACATTTTTTGTAATTATTAGATACCAACTTTTTTCTGGTAATCCTGAAGAATTAAGAATTGATTAACAGAAATATAATAAAAATTGAGCAAATTAATTGCACAAGTTTAATTTCAGCTTAGATTATCCGCCTTGAGGCGATAGTAGCTAATAATAGCTATATGAATAACAAATCATTTGCCTAAACATATTTGTTATTTTTTAATATGAATTTTAAGTGTCAGATAAAAAATGAAGTTAAGACTTCAGAGATAATTTATCCTTCTTTTGTCACCAGACCAAGGCGAACAGGCTTTATTGTTTTCATCCTTTATCCTTTATCATTCATACTTTACAAAAAATATTGTACAGCTAAACGTTATTCCTTCCTTTTTAAAACATAGTTAAATTTTTAATTTCCTCAATGTATCTGTTGCCGTTTGTTAATTACATGAATGTAAATTAACTTAATATAGTTGATATGAAGCAAGATGCACTAATACCCTTAAAATTACCTATTCCAAAATTTAAAATGCTTGTATAGCAAGCATTTCAAGAATTTTAAATGGTAGCGTAGCTTGATTTTTGCCGCAACGTGCTAGTTCGTCAACGTGCATACAAAGTCCAGTAATTTACTAACTATCCTGATTTGAATCAAGGTAATTTTAAATTATGATACTTTGGCTATTAAGTATCAATGTAGACTAAAACACTGTCTTCTTGTCTGCCACTTTTAACTATTAGTTGATTGCAGTTATTACCTCAGTCATACTACAATTATATCTCCTTGAATATAGTATAAATACTGAACCAAGAAAAAAGTTGTTGCTTAAGCAAGTTAAAATACTGTATACTCTAGTCTGATTGAAGCATTTAATTTGCAATCAAAAAGTAATATTGAATACGAGCAACACTGAAACAGGTTTAATTTGAGTGTATTTTTATATACGAAACATCCAAGTTAAATAATTAGTAATATCACATGATTCTCAATTTGTGTTGTAGCGACTATAGCGCTTCAGATGAGAATACAAAGCAGACCAAAAACACTTTCTACGCTACCCACTGATCTTGGGCAAATCGGACAGCGAAGCTAGCAAGTAGAATGGCAAAGAAACCCATAACGGAGCGTCCCCAAAAAGGATGACGAGCAAGCAGCACCCCACATGCGATCGCCAGCGATACAATACCGTAAGACAGACGATTTAGAGAAATTGTACCTCCCGATGCCAGTAACATACCGATGCCACAAAAACCATAGACAACAGTAATTAAACTAAGTTCCCGACGCAAGCGCCATAACAAATATATACCACCGAATATCATCACAACGTTAGTCAAAGGATCGCCGGCTAACAGCCACAAGAATAATCCTAAGCAGGCAAAGCCATAATTCACCTTAGTAGCATCTAATTTGTTGCGGAAGTACCACAACAAAGAAGCGCTACCGATAATAATTGCGAATAACAGTGGATGCCAAGGGTCTTTAATGTAACCGTACTTCCAATTAGTTGTACCGACGACAATTTGCATTATCATCTTTAACCAACGCAGCCAATCAAAACCCAATGACGGACGCCATGCTTTTTGTGCGTGGAGGAATGCTAAAGCATCCCCCATTGTAATTTGACAATACAAGCTCCATAGAAACAAACCACCACCAGCGGCTAAACTAGCAATGTAAGCTTTTACACCTCTGCGTTGCCACAAACTTACAAGCAAAAGCGCAGGTATCAGCGCGATTCCCGTAGGACGCGCTGCCGTAGCGATCGCACCCCAAAGTGCTGTCCAACCATATTGTTGTTTATCAAAAGCTTTTAAAGTAGCTGTACTAAATAAAAGATACAGTCCTTCAGAATAAATCACAGTGCCGAATAAAGACAGCGGACACCAAGCGAGTACAGCTGTTACCCAACGCGCTTTTTGTTTGCCATGACGCTCATTCATCCAAGCGTATAATACTATCAGCGCTCCTAAAAATGCGAGATTATTTACTAATGTGCCTGCGACTTTAAAAGGTAAGCCAACACTCATGAATGCGCGAGTAACTAAAGGAAACAAGGGAAAAAAAGCAACCGATGGCAGTTGCTTTCCTGGAAGTGAGTAATTGTATCCAAAAGTGGCGATCGCTTCGTAAAAGTTACTATCCCAAGAAAAGAAAACATCCCAGCCAAATTTGGCAGCAACTCCTCCGGGTGGAACCGGAAGTAAAGGCACAATCACTAACATGATTATACAGATAAATATGCGGCTAGATAGCCACATAGCTACTGGAAAAAACCACTTATTCTCATGAAAATATCTCATTTTGTAAATAAATAAACATCGTCACGCTGATATTTCAACTTAAATTCTGGTTTAGTTTTGAGTTGATTTAATAAACTAGCAGCAAATTGTGGATTACTTGCCCAACCTGGATGACGGACATCTAGCAATATATAATCAAAGATTGTTAAATCAGTTTGTGGTGAATTTGCATCAGTCAATTTAATTAATTGCCGATGTGCCAAGTGCGGAGAAATTGCTGCTGTTGTGTAAACACTTCCTTTGGTTTGAACTTGAGCGATCGCTTCTCGTGTAGCTTGCCAAGTATCTAGAGATTCTAAATATCTCGACCAAAAATAGCCAAACTTTGCCAAAGCCAAAAATACCACTAAAGACCACAAAATAATTGCTCGTTTGTTTTGCAGCCATCCCTTACCTGCTGCAAGACTTTTAATCACCACCAAAATTAAAAATGGTATAATTGGTAGAGAATATTGATGAATTAAATCTTTTTGTAATGGCTCGTCAGTCAGAAGGTTGAGTGCCAAAGTAGGAATAGCACCAATTAAAGGCATTATCCCTGGAAGTGAAAACCCCCAAATCACAGGTGCTAGCAGTAAAACTAAGTAGAACAGGTTATGGACTGAAAAAACCTTGCCCAAGGTGAGTTCTGGGTGGAACAGCAAATTTTTAAATATCTCTGGAAATGTGTGTCCCAGATAGCTATATCGCTGAATATGACGTTCTACCGAGCCTGCGGCACCACCAAAATAGGGAATGATCCCTTTGGTTGCAATCACAAACCAAACAAGCCCGGTGACAATTGCGATCGCACCATATAAACGCCGCTTTTCAAATACCAGCAGCCAGACACCCATAGCGATAACTGTTAAAGATAATACCTCTTTACAACTAAATACAAGTAAGATACTCACACAAAACCACCAAGTGTGTCTGACTCTGGCTGCCCACACCGCTGCTAATAGCGCTGGTATAGCGATTACATCAGGATGGAAATCAAACAGATTAATATTAAATACTAGGGGATACAGTAAGTACAACGCTGCGATCGCTACTGCAAGATTTTCCTTTAATCCCGCTTGTCGCGCTAAATGCCATATTGGCAAAGCACCTATCCCCAAAGCCACTGCTTGCACAGCCAACAACCAATAAACACTTGGGTAAATTCTGTATAATATAGCCAACGGATAGAACACCAAAGCCGCATGGTCGCCTAGAATGTGAAAACCAATGAATGAAGAAATCGGCTTCTGTCCTTGACTTATTAAATAAACCGCTTGATCAAAAATTCCTAAGTCCCAGGCAGTGGATTGAAAAAGAAGGTGTCGTAAACTGCTGCACGCAAAGAGAATTACGGTATTGATGCCAATCATCCAACCGACAGTACCAAACATAATTAGTTTTTTTCCCATATCACCTGTACCAATGTAGTAAGCACGGAGAGTGCTTACTACAATCTAAGCTAACCAAAGTTCTTGAGAAAATCGTACAGCAAAGCTGGCTAAAATAATCGCAAAAAATCCCAGAATTGCATATCCCCAACGCGGATAACGAGCAAGCAATAATCCAAATGCAAACGACAGCGACACAATACCATAAGCGTAACGTTCAACAGATGCGGTAAGTCCGGTATTAAGAATTAATGCATACGATAAAAAACCATATATAACAGCAACCAAAGGAATTTTATTTCTAGAAAACCAAAGTAAATAAACACCACCAAAAATAATTAATATTTTAATTAATGGTTCACTTGTAAATGGATCGTTAGGTAATTGATTGCGTGTTAATAACCAGAGCAAAATCCATAGAAAATAAAATCCATAACGCACCTTGGTAGCACCGAACTTGCCGCGAAAACGCCATAATAAATAACAGCTACCGATAATAATTGTGAATAGCAAAGGATGCAATAAGTTTTGAATCTCGCCATTTTTATTAGTTGGACCGATGACGATTTGCATCAACATTTTCCGCCAACCTTGCCAGTCAAACCCCACCGAAGAACGCCATCCTTTTTGTGCGTGAAGGAATGCTAAAGCGTCGCCAAATTTAATTTGGCAATACAAATTGTAAAGAAGCAAACCGCTACTAACAGCTAAACTAGCAACATAGGCTTTTAAACCTCTGCGTTCTTTCCAGGAGACAAACAAAAAGGCAGGTATGAGTGTTATTCCAGTTACTCGCGTTGCTGTAGCTAATCCACCCCAAAAAACAGTCCAGATATATTGCCTTTTATCGAAAGCTCGCAAAGCAGATATGCTGCATAATAAAAATAGTCCTTCTGCGTAAACTACAGTTCCGTAAACCGAATAAGGACACCATGCTAAAACAGCAGTTGTCCACCGTGCCGCGCTTTTACCATAACTTTCGTTTACCCAAGAATACAGGATTATCAAAGCAGCTAAAAATGCAAAAGTATTTATCAATGTGCCTGCCACTGCAAAAGGCAAGCCAAGATTCATAACAAGTCGGATAATTAAGGGAAATAAGGGAAAAAATGCAGTTGAATATAATGCTCCATTATCGGTAGTTTGATATCCTGAAGTTGCAATTAAATGATACCAAATACTATCCCATGCAGTGAAAACATCCCAGCTAAATGTGGCAGCTATACCATTTGCGGGTGCGGGAAATAAAGGGGCAATTAACAACATAGTAACGGCTATCAAAACTCGACTCAATAGCCACATCGCTACTACAAAAAAAGTATTTTTGTTTGTATATGCTATTAGCTTGGTGAGATTTTTAGTAAAGAAATTTGTCATTTTTTGAATTTGATTTATTTTTGCCAGACAACTAATATAACTCCACCAACAATTAAGCTTAAGCCTATTAAACGAATCGAGGGAATTGATTCTTTAAAGATGAAGTAACCCAGCAAGACTGAAAAAACATAAACCAACGATGCAGAAGGACCGGCTACACTTAAATTGACTCTAGTTAACAGAAGGATGTAAGCAACAGCACCTAGACCGTAGAAAGCTAGTCCGGTTAAAAGTTCCGGTGTTGTAATAATGCCCAAAACTAAATTAACAGCATTACCTAAATTAACTCTGTCTAACTTCAGTGCGCCTAATTTTAAAAAAAACTGTCCTGTCACACTGGCAAGAACAGACATCAACAGTAAAAAAAATTCTTGTAAAGTCACAAAATTTTCCTTTAAATTATTGTTAGGATAAATACAAAATTAATGTTTTTATATATGTTGCTTATAATTATATTGATGAATGATGAGATGGCTGAGACGCGGGTGTTGTTAATGTATGATTTACATCGCCAATTTCCTTGACGGTATAAACAGGACGACCTTTGACTTCTTCATAAATACGACCAATGTATTCGCCTAAAATGCCAATACAAAACAATTGGACAGAACCCAAGAAGAATAGACCAATTGTAATTAATGTGAAGCCAATTAATGGAGAAGCTGGATCGAATAAGCGCCAGTACAGCACTAAGAGTATCATTAATAGAGCGATCGCTGCTGAGAGCATTCCTAAATAAGTGGCTAGTCTCAAGGGAACTTTTGACAGGGAAACTATTCCATTCACTGCTAATGCCCAAGACTTACCGAAGGTATACTTTTCTTTACCAGCAAAGCGAGGATCTCGTTCAAAATGTACAGATGTTTGGCGAAAACCTACCCACGCTCTTAAACCGCGAATGTAGCGGTTGCGTTCGGGCATACCATTTAGAATATCTACCACTTGCCGATCCATCAAGCAAAAATCACCTGTATCGGGTGGTATGTCTACATCAGCTAAAACCCTGAGTATGCGATAGAAGGCGTAAGCAGTCAAGCGTTTTAGCCAACTTTCTTGTTTGCGAGAGAGACGCTGGGCATAAACTACTTGATAGCCTTGTTGCCATTTTTCTATCATCGCTAAAATTAGCTCTGGGGGGTCTTGCAAATCGGCATCCATAACGATGACAATTTTGCCTTGAACGAAGTTTAAACCCGCAGTTACAGCGATTTGATGACCGAAGTTGCGTGCAAAACTGAGGTAACGCACGCGACTATCGCAGTGGTGAAGTTCGCGGATCATGTTTAAAGAGCGATCGCGACTTCCATCATCAATTAAAATTAACTCAGCCTCGCCGTCTAATTGTTCGATTAAATTACTCAGACGACGATACATCTCGGTGATGTTTTCTTCTTCGTTATAAATCGGTATAACTATAGAGTAAATTGGTTTATTCACTGTCCTGTTTGTGTTTTTACCACTGAAATGCACTGCTTATTAAATAATAGGAATGAGCGCTTTTCCTAAAGTCTTGTAGGGGACCCTACGTCAATTCAATTGGTAAGACGAAGGAAGTGCGTAAGTCCTAAATAAGTCAGTATTATAAATTTTCTCAAATAAATTCATAGTTTACTTACTTTTATTCAAGCCACCTTGACTGCAAATCATAACCTTGATTAATTTTATTTACTTTTCTGTGCTAAAAGCAAAATAGATACACCAAAAGGAAGGCTCAATCGATTCATTAAGTGACGTTCGCTTGCAAATAAGAGACTTAAAAACTTATTGATATGTTTCGGCGGCTTCTTCAAATCGCTGTTATCAATAGAATTACTTTCAAGTTTTAAACATGAACGCAAGTAACGCACGCCTGCAACGATAGGAAACAAAAAAAAGTTAAAATAGCTGCTGTAATGCACAGTATACCCAGCCTTTCTCACAATTTGTTGCAAATTTTTCAAAACATAACGACGTTTATGATGGTTAATTTCATCATGCTGGCTCCACAAAAACTGGTAAGCAGGAACCGTAACTAACAATGAACCTCCAGGCTTTAATTTTGTATGCAATGCGGTCATCGCTGCCAAGTCATCATCAAGATGTTCCAAAACATCGAGTATGAGAATTATGTCATACTCATTGCTAAAAGGAATTTTATCAGGCAAGCCACCCAATTTTACTGGAATTACTTGCCGCTCATTGGCAATTTTACAAGCGGTTTCATTCAACTCCATCGCTGAAAGTTGACCGTGACGGGCTAGCATTCTCAAGTTGCCACCTGTACCACAACCGACTTCGAGAATTTGGGCATTTTTCGGTAAACTTAAGTTAAGAATCGCTTGTTCTATAATCATCCGCCGACCGACAAACCACCAATGTTTATCTTCAACGGATGCATACTGTAGGTAAAAGTCTTTGTCCATAAGGCGTTACTTATTATTCACGATTTGACTTTTTAGCCTACCCAAAGTTTTTGGGCAAATCGAATATTAAAACTCGCAGATAAAATGGCGAAGAACAAGAGTGTTAGGTATCGCCAACGAGGATGGCGAGATAATAACATATCGAGAGCTACACTTAACGACACATAGAAAAAGTCGTTTCTCCATCTAGCTTTTATGATAAATACCTGAACTTGAGGCATTAGCTTTAGCTAGTATGTGTGAGGTTGTTTTATGCGTTCTGCTATTCCTAGTGGGAAATCTGCAATCAATGTGTAAAATTTAACATTTTTGTGATTTTTGTCAACAGCGATCGCCACCAAACAAATATTATCTAATTGCTGCGATCGCGGTTGTCGCCGACAATTTATAGTAAAGTTGTCTTGAAATATAAAACAATTATGAAAGCGATTACTCTGCTTGGTTCCACTGGCTCTATCGGTACTCAGACTTTAGATATTGTCTCGCAGTACCCAGATCAGTTCCGGATTGTGGGATTGGCTTCTGGGCGCAATGTAGAATTGTTAGCGGCTCAAATTCGGCAGTTTCGACCAAGTATAGCAGCGATTTGCGATGAAGATAAATTACCCACACTCAAAGAAGCGATAAAAGACCTCGATCCCCAACCTATTTTACTCGCAGGTGAAGCTGGAATAATCGAAGTTGCTCGTTACAGTGAAGCCCAAACTGTTGTCACGGGTATCGTTGGTTGTGCTGGTTTGCTACCTACCATTGCTGCCATCGAAGCTGGTAAAGATATCGCTTTGGCAAACAAAGAAACTTTAATCGCCGGCGCTCCTGTAGTTCTACCGTTAGTTGAGAAACATAACGTTAAATTATTACCAGCAGATTCCGAGCATTCTGCCATATTTCAGTGCTTGCAAGGTGTTCCCAAAGGCGGTTTGCGGCGGATTTTGCTGACTGCTTCTGGTGGTGCTTTCCGCGATTGGGATGTAGCCAAGTTAGCAGATGTGACTGTTGCCGACGCTATCAAGCATCCGAATTGGTCGATGGGTCGGAAAATTACGGTAGATTCTGCTACTTTGATGAATAAGGGATTGGAAGTGATTGAGGCACACTTCCTTTTTGGGATGGATTATGAAAATATTGATATTGTCATTCATCCCCAAAGTATTATTCACTCGCTGATTGAATTGCAAGATACTTCAGTTTTAGCTCAATTAGGCTGGGCTGATATGCGCTTACCTTTACTATATGCTTTATCTTTTCCCGATCGCATCTACACTGATTGGCAACAACTAGATTTGGTAAAAGCCGGAAATTTAACTTTCCGTGAACCAGATCACCAAAAATATCCTTGCATGAAACTAGCTTACGCTGTCGGTAAAGCTGGTGGATCTATGCCTGCGGTATTGAATGCTGCAAATGAACAAGCTGTAGCGTTATTTTTAGATGAAAAAATTCGCTTTTTAGATATTGCTAGATGTATTGAATCGGTATGCGATCGCTTTAGAGATGATAACTCTGCCAATCCTTCTTTAGATGATATTGTGGCAGCTGATAAATGGGCAAGACTTGAAGTGTTAGCAGCAACTGAAAATTTCGATGCGCGATCGCGTATCATTTCTTTACGATAACAAAAGAAACCGACAGGTTGAAACCTGCGGCTACACGGACAAAGCCAGACGAGCGCAGGCTAAAAATATTAATTTTTTCTAGTCTGCTCTAACTTCTGTCTGCGCGGACTTAAACTGCTAATAAAGTTTTTCAGAATCTAGATGAAAATAATCTCACCTTACGGCAAAGATGTACTCGACGAACTCCAAAGAGTTTATCACCTAAACTCTGTCGAAGATTTGGTAACAACAATACACGATCATCTTGCCAAACACTATTTCATTGAGTCGTGCGAAATCCTCTCTGTTCACGTAGCGTTTGGGTTAACTCTCAATATTTTAGCTTCGGGAAACATTTATTATCTAAAATTTGCTTCCCGAACCATGAACCGTACACCAAAGGACTTATTCTTATATATTGATTTTCTTTACCGCAATGCAATTCCAGTCCCCAAAATCTTCAAAACTACTGATGGAAGCTGGTTTAAATCAGTCTTAAACGACACAGATTATGATGTCGTTTATTTAATGAGTTCATCTCCAGGAGAACCAATATTAGCACCGTCGCCAAGTCGTATCCAGGAATATGCTGCCGTGATGGCGCGTTATCATAAACTGGGGTTAAATTATGAACCAAAGGTTTTGGGTGGACAACCCACTACTTTTACAATAGAACAGGCGATCGCTTCCGATCTACCTAAATTTTATCATGCGCTTTGTGGGCGAGAAAAATTATTTAGTGCTAGGGAAATTGACTTAATTAATTTTATTATAAATTACATTTGTACAACCTTTGCCCTTGCACAACCTTTGCAACTGTTGCGAACACATATTCATGGTGATTTTCGTCTTTGCCATGTATTTTATACAGGTGAAACTGTATCCGGAATCATTGATATTGATCAATCAACATACGCAGAGAGACTCATTGATGTTTGTTACGGTCTAATTAGCTCACCAAATCCGGCGGGAGGTATATTTTTTAGCATTGAGCAAATACAACTTTTTCTAAGCAGCTATAACCAAGAATTTCCATTTACCGCAAGTGAGCGCAAATTGCTTAAGCCAATGCTTCTTTATGCGTTGATTGAACAACTTGATGAAGTGAGTAAATGTTATGAAACAGGCAACAGTGATACCACTATTACTGATATCGAGTTAACTCACAAGGCTTTAGCTAAGATTTTTGATATACAGGAGGCAAAATTAATTTCTACATGAAATATAGCCAGAGTAAATTATAATTTATACGTGTATTTAAGAAAAAGTATAAAAAATATATAATTACTTCATAAAAAGTTACTTTACATACCGTTTTTTGTGTCGCTTTCCGGTATATTTAGCCCAGGACAATTATACAAAAAATGCCCAAGGATAAAAAGCTCGATTATAGTAACTGTTTTAACTTGGGTGAATTCGCGATGTCTAAGACAAGCCTTTCCCTTGTCTACGCCGCAATAATTGTTACTAAATGTAAAATTTTATGTTTCTCATACCAATTCTATGTGAGGTTGCGCTTTATTCTGTGTAGGGGCAATTCATGAATTGCCCCTACACAGAGCCTTCAAGCGTGCGTGCGTAATTTTGATTAGACGCATCTTCAAGCCAGAATTGGTATCAACACAAGACTTTTTCAAGGGTGATTATTAAGGAATTAATAATATGTTCGTTTCTTTAATTGTCGCGTGGGTAGTATTTACAATATTAGTGAAGATAGTAAAAACGACCGTCAGCAGTGCAATGACAATTGCGGCGATCGTTGTTTTATTACAAATAAGTTATGGCATTACTCCTCAAGATATTTGGAATCAAATAGTTCACTTGCCTCAAACACTGTCGCAAACACAAGGTAGCGGTAAATAACGGTTAAAAATACCGCCCCCACAGGCTGTAAGCCGCTGGCTATACGAACGAAGCCAGACGAGCGCAGGCTAAGATAATTAGCCCGCTAGTCATGGCATTGTTTGTATAGCCGCACCCTTCTAGGGTGTCGGCAACAACAAATTTTGCGATATTCCCCAAACAACTAACCACTAACAACTAACAACTAACCACCAACAACTAACAACTAACAACCCCCAACAACCAATCAATTATTCATCGATCCCGAAAGCCGCGCTAATGCATCTTGAACAGTTGTAGGCAACTGACGCATAATTTTACCTCTTTCTTTGTCCACCGCAACTAATGTCACCTTAGCAGTAACGTATAACTCTTGCCTATCTGGAGATTCAATCGCATAATCCCAATTAATACGGACACCAGTTACCTCACTCATGCGCGTTCTGACGACTGCTGTCATACCTAAGCGAATTGCCCGATGATAGCGCAACGACAAATCTACAACTGGTAAATCACATCCTAAAGCAACTAAATCAGCAAATTCAATGCCTATAGATCGCAAGCATTCTATTCTTGCTTCTTCCAACCAAGCAATATAAGAACCGTGCCAGACAACACCCGCATAATCAGTGTGGTGGGGTTGCGCTCTGATAAGATATTCAAACCAATTCTCAAATGCCCTCAGGGTTGGAGTGTCAATGGCACTTGTTGGCGATAATTGTGGTTGATTTGATTTTTCTTCAGACATTTTAACTTTTCTTAGCAGAAATTATAGATTTTTTACCAATGTAATGGTACAAAAATTAGTTGCCTTGTACAATTTAATAATTTAAAATTAACACTCACCAAATAAAGTGAGGGTTTTATTATGCGTCCTCATTTTTATTATTTCAGTTTTGTTATTGCTAGTTTACTTCTTTTCCCAGGTTTTGGGACGGCATTATCAGCAAAGAAACCAGTAAAATTAAATATTGCACCCCAGTATAATTACGGGAAAATGGCTCAGGCATTACCTGAGAAAAATAGCCAATCAGAAGTTAAGCGGCTAAACGCAGAGGCGATTAAGCTATTAGGTGCAAATCGCTCTGAACAAGCATTGCAAACATTGCAGAAAGCGCTATTACTTACCACAGACACTGGACAACGCTGGTGGGAAGCGGTGACGCTGAACAATATTGGCAGAGTTTACCAAAAGCAAGGTCAGTATTCACAAGCACTTAAATCTTACGAGCAAGCTTTATTGATTAACAGAGAATTAGGCGATCGCGTTCAACTTGGCAAAACCTACAGTAACATCGGTTATCTTTTCGATATTCAAAATAGACCAGATTTAGCAGTTTTTTTCTACAAGCATTGTTTGATCAACCGCGAGATTTCACGTCTTGTACCAGCAGCGCTAGAAGTAGATCCGGATGCTTACAGCATAACTGTTGCCCAAACATATCGTACTTTGGCTGAAAGATTACTGCGAGCGCAGAGACAGATTTCTCAAGCGCAGCGGGCTATGGATTTACTCAAAGTCGAAGAACTACAACAATATCTCCTGAATGTACCTGGAAATCAACGCACTGCCAAAGGCATTGAAATATCGCCAGAGGAAACACCAACGAAAGAAAAGTTGGATCAAACTCTCGATAATGCTGTTGTTTTAGGTAAAGAACTGACAAAATTACGTCAGATTTCTCCGGAAAGGCGATCGCCTCAACAAAAACAACGTATCGCCCAACTGGTAACAAATCAACAACAACTGTTGGATCGATTTAACGATTTTATCAATAGTCCTCAGGTGAGATCCCAGGTAGAACAAATTAACCGCACCGCCAGAAGGCAAAATTTAGATTTGGAGAGTCTTAACGAAATTCGCGATAATTTGGCGCGATTACCCCAAAAAGCCGTCCTCGTCTATCCACTAGTTTTACCAGATAGCTTGGAATTGGTGCTGGTAACTGCTGATTCGCCACCAATTCATCGCAGCGTGGCTGTCAAACGCGAAAACCTCAACCAAACAATCTCAGCCTTCCGTCAAGCTTTACAAACTCCCAGTCAAAATGCCAAAAAACCTGGACGTCAGTTGTATGACTGGTTAATTAAACCGATAGAAAACGACTTGAAGCAAGCTGGTACACAAACTATAATTTATGCACCAGATGAACAGTTACGCTACGTTCCTCTAGCGGCTTTATATGATGGTACACAATGGCTAGTGCAGCGCTACAGTATCAATCACATCACCGCTGCCAGCTTAACTAACTTCAACACCCAACCCGAATCTAAATTGCGGGTTTTAGCTGCTGCCTTTACGAAAGGTAATTATGAAGTTAGAGTTGGTAATCGAAAGTTTGCCTTTTCCGGTTTGCCCTTTGCAGCGCAGGAAGTGCAAAGCTTGGCAACCATCATCCCTGGAACTAAGAAAATTTTAGACGATGCCTTCAGCCTTGCCGCCACTGTGCCACAATTGGATGACTATACAGTTGTCCATTTTGCCACTCACGCAGCGTTTGTGACGGGTAGACCAGAAAACTCTTTTATTCTATTTGGAAATGGCGATCGCATTAACTTGCGAGATGTAGCTAATTGGTCATTACCTCGTGTGGAATTGGTAGTATTAAGTGCCTGCGAAACTGGCTTGGGAGGCAAATTAGGCAGCGGTGAAGAGATTTTAGGCTTTGGCTATCAAATGCAAAAAACCGGCGCTAGGGCAGCGATCGCTTCATTATGGGCTGTCGATGATGGCGGTACAGAAACTTTGATGACTGCTTTTTATACCTTGCTCAATTCGAGTAAGCTGCCAAAATCTGAAGCTTTAAGACAAGCACAAATTGCTTTAATTACCGGAAAATCGCCTACAAGTAAACAGCAAAACGGTAGTAACAATATATCCCTTGCCGTTGACGGTAGCCTCAATCATCCTTACTATTGGGCACCTTTCATTTTGATTGGTAATGGGTTATAATACGCAACCGCAGCAAACCTACTTCAGAATCAAATGTCAATTTTACAAATTGTTTCTGAGGAGAGATTGACAATTTTGTCTCAGCTTAAAATAAACGCATTCTGATAGAAGCGACAAAAAGAATGCTTTTATTAAGTTTTGAAAAGTGATTTTATGCAGAAGCGAAAAAAGACAGTGATTTTATGCAGAAGCGAAAAAAGACAAGGCAGCCAATGACTTCTAAATAATGGGGTGTAGGTAAAAGGCGATCGTGTAAGCCACAAATACCAATAGCGCGATCGCAGTTCCTTCAAATCGAGCCAGCCAGTTGCACAGTCAGGGTTTCCCGACTTGAGCAATAGCTGCGTTGGGATTTTCCCGTTGCCTTTGTTAAGTGCAGAACCGCCCATTCGACTGCTCACCAATTGCCAATTACCTTTTAGCAATTCCCAAATTGACATCTACCTTTGGGAGGTTTTTTAAATACCCCATTAGACACAGAGATTTTTAACACTTCTTGGCTAAAGTTTTGTTACCTGTAGAAGTTGGCGTAGGTTGCTTGACAATATTGGCAAGTTCCTGTAGCTGGTTGATTGCTTCTGCACCTTCCAGCTTCATTAATTCGCGATCGTCCCGCATCTCAGTCCAAGTGATCCCGTAATCAGACACCAAAAAGCGAATCAGATGACTGTCGCCCAAACTAACCATAAACGAAGCACTATTCATCTGGTCGCCGCAGGTATAGCAAGACGCCAGATATCCACGTCGCTCAAGTACAGTTGCCAAGGCTTGCAGGCTCATTACCAAGTCTTGAACGAATTGCCGATGTTGTTGCGCTAGTCTTAGAAACACGTTTTTCCTCCAAACACCACTATCATTTGATTGAAATTTATATTTTCTTTAGATTTCTTCATCAACTGGTATTGTAAACTATTCATTACAATTTCCAGAAGGATGTTGAGTCGTTGAGTGGCTACCAAGCTTAGGGTAGTGCATAACTCGTTGGCGTTACGTATCAAAATATTCAGTTTGCAGATCCAAAATTTCGGACAGAATAGAGAAACTTAATCTTACCCTTATACTCCTGTGTCAAAGTAGATGCTTGCGGAAGCGAATCCGCTTTAAGAGTAGCGCAAATTTGGAACAAGTCAACCACGCAAAAGATACATATTATATCTTTATCGGCAATTTACAGCCAGATTTTGGATTGGCATAAGCTCTCACGCCTTGTTACGTCTTCTGATTAACTTTTGATAACGTGGTTAGGTTGTACTCTGTCAGAATCAGGAAAAAGCGATCGCGCTTTGTATACGTCTAGCTTGGCAGATAATCTGGTAAATTGTCTTTTCAGGTCGGGCTGAATCTATAGTTCTCGATTTTTACCGTCCGCAATCAAGGTAAGACCTATCGGTCAGTTTAATAGAAGTCTAATCTAAAACCCAAAACCTGTGGTCTTATCACTGAGAATAAGTCAACTCAAAAACGCCATGTTGCCATTTAGGCAGGTTTTTCAGCCTTTTTCTTCATATTTGGATAACAGTTACATAAAATACAAAAACTTTTGTGACTGATTTAGGTAAACAGTAGTATTAGATACAAAAATTTTTATTTTCATTACTATTACACAATAAAACATAAAAGACAGCTTAGTTGCTAATCGCTGTCTTTTATGTAAAAATTATCCGCGCACTCTTTTTTAGACGACTTGCCACCAACCGAAAGCAGGACCAATAAAACGGATTGTTATCCAGCCGATAACTGTAAGGACAATGCCAATCCAGGCACCTTTAGTAGTCCATTGGACAAATTTTTCGGATTGACTTTTGGTAATGGGAACCCACGGTAAGATGCGAGTTTCTTGACCGTATTTTTCTCCCATAGCAGTTTTACGACGCTTTGCTTCACCCATAATCAGTAATTCAAAGTTACAAAATTTTGACGCTGTGACTACAGTTGTTTTAAATTTCATTACTTTAGTCCCCAGTCCCGATGATAACTTTTGGCGATCGCTTCGTTCGCTTGTGCTTGACAAAACGTAAATAGCCAAGAAGATTATGTAGAATTTTCCTCATCTTGTGTAGAAAACAAACTCGGATCGAGATAGTTAATACGTGCTAGGGGACTAAGGGCAGCCAAAACTTGAGTACCGTAACTACGATTTATCACACGACTGTCAAGTAAAGCAACAATACCTTGACTTTCTCGTACCGGAGCGATCGCCCGTTGCAATTCATTCAAAGCAGTGGGCAATAAATATAAACGAAACCAATCTTGATGCGATCGCTTATAATAATCAACCCTACCAGCTACCAAAGGATTTTCTAAAGATGGCAAAGGCAAAGTCGCAATAATTAAAAGCTTCGGTGAAGGCAACACACCTTGATGCGATCGCCAAAATTCCCAACCACTGACCAAAATACCATTTTCATCCAAACAAGTTTTTTCAACCTGCACCCTAGAACCAAACTCAGATGCCAAAATTGCCCCGGCTTGAGCCTTTAATGGCACATCCCCCACCAGAATGACTGTCAATCCTGGTGCAGTCGCACTTAAACAAAGCAGCGTCCGGACTTTGTGAATAAAAGCTGATTGAAATTCCGGCGTATTCGGTAGAGGTAACTTATGCGGCAAATATAATTGAATCGCTTCTGTTTGGCTATCAGAAGAAAACTTCAAGCAAGTTAAATCATCTAACCCCAAACGTGCTTTAAAAATAGGAGCCTCAGTTTCCGGTTCTAAAGCGCTACCAATCAACACCACAGGTTGCCGACTCCATATGGGCGAGAGAATTTTTCCTACTTCAATTGGTGCGTAATGTAAAGAAAATAAACCTTGGCGACGGGCAATAGTCGCCCAGAGGAGAGTGGGGGGTAGGGGCGGGGTTCCCCTATTCGTACTGGAATTTTCATCAATGTTTTTAAATTGCTGCCAAAAGCGTTTCCACACATCTGGAAGCATAACTGGATCTAAAGCCGAATAAAGACGGCTGAGAATTTCTGCTTCCGGTTGAGAAATCAGATAACATTCGTAAGGATTAGCCGGATGCAAAAACAGTTCCCGTGTCAGCTGTACCCTTACCTCGCGAATCAGATCAACTTGATATGGGCAAGCTAGCATCAGTTGATCCCAATCATGAGGTTGAATTTCTCTTTTGAGTTGATGACGCACCCAATCTTCCAGATCGTCCACGCCATCAATAATTGTGGGAATACCTGCCGGAAAATCGTTTGTAAAAGTCAGTTGCGCTTTTAACCAAGCTTCAGGGGAAGTGAGAAACAGTCCTTGGAACCCATCCTTAGGGAAAGCGTCACCGGTCCTAATCGGTTTGCCGACTTGAAGCCACTGCTGTAGTCGGGGAATTTCCACTTTTACAAGGCGTTGTTGTACCAATTCCGGTGCAACAATAATTACAGGACCATGCCACATTAATGCGGATGCCACAAAACTAGTGCGATATCGTCCTTGATAACCGCAAACCGCCCCAACTTGAATTAAAGCGCTACGTCCGGTACGCAAGGCGCGTGCTACCAACCTTGCCATCGTCAAATGATGGGGCCAGGAAGGGAAACCCGCCTGCGATCGCAAAAAGTTATGTAGTGACAAATGAACTTCTGCCTCAATCACACGCTTTTATCCCCATACAAAGTAATTTTTACCTACAAAGCCCCACTTTTATCATGTTGTTATTGGGTAATCGGGAATGGGTAATGGGTAATCGGGAATGGGGAATGGTGAATGGGTAATGGGTAATGGAAATAACTACCAATGCCCAATGCCCGATGACGCCAGATGCCTCAACGGAGCGAACCTCCGCACGGCACTGGCTCCCCAATGCCCGATGACGCCAGATGCCTCAACGGAGCGAACCTCCGCACGGCACTGGCTCCCCAATGCCCAATGCCCTATGCCCAATGCCCAATGCCCAATTACCAATTTCGGTGTTCATTATGCCTACATACACAGGAATTTCCAGCGAAGCCTTCAGGCATCCACTGGATCGCCAAGCCGAGGAAGCTTTACGAAATTTACCCGGATTTGATTTGATTGCTCGTAAATTTGTGGAATTTGTCTACGAACGCCCTCAGTTAGTCTATCTAATGGGCAACACCATCCAAGTCGGGCCGCGTCAATATTCCACTATTTACCAGATGTTTCGGGAATCCGTGCGAGATTTGGATATTTATCCAGAACCTGCATTGTTTGTCTCACAAAATGCCCAAGCAAATAGTCATGCTTTGGGGCAGGAGCATCCTTACATAGTCATAAACACAGGGATTTTAGACTTACTAAACGAAGCCGAGATTCGGGCGGTGCTAGCCCATGAACTGGGGCATATTAAATGTGGTCATACTATTTTAATTCAAATGGCGATGTGGGCGATGAGTGCCGCTAATGCCTTAGGTAGGTGGACTTTTGGTGTGAGCAATTTTGTTACACCAGCTTTGATTTATGCCTTTTTTGAATGGCGGCGCAAAGCCGAGTTATCCGCCGATCGCGCCGCGCTGTTGGTGATGGATGATTTAAATACGGTAATGTCTTCGATGATGAAAGTAGCTGGCGGTAGCAGCAAATATGCCCACGAATGCAGTTTACAAGAGTTTATCCGTCAGTCAGAAAATTATCAGGCTGATGAAGATGTGCTTAATCAAGTGTATAAATTCTTAATGTATAACGGCGCACAAGGCGAGATGCTCAGTCATCCTTTCCCCGTGGAGCGCTTGCATTATCTACGTGAGTGGGCAGTATCAGAAGAATATCAGCAAATCAAGAAAGGAAATTATATGCGATCGCCCGCTGAGGGTGCTGTCAATGTTGGAGTACAAACACCGCAAAATCAAGAGGCAGAAAATTTACGCCAGAAAATTGAAGAATTGCAACGAGAAATTAACAAAATGAAAAAAGGGACTGGCGACTAGGGACTGGGGACTGGGGACAACGAGGACAAGGAGGACAACGAGGACAACGAGGACAAGATCAATTTTCTTCTCCCTTGTCCCCCCTCTCCCTTGTCTCCCCCCTCTCCCTTGTCTCCCCCATCCCCCTTGTCTCCCCCATCCCCCACTCCTCCACTCCCCCACTCCCAAATGAGAAAATTAAATGCCTGACAGTTTATCATTTCCTTGTAGGTGGGAGAATTTACGCATTGCTCAGTATGGCTATTAACTGGATAAAACGGGTGTTTGTGTTAGCTACTATTCTTGCTGTTGTCTTGTTGTTGCCCTTCATTGCCTCGGCAGCACCAGAAGCAGTTGATTTTAGTAAGAGTGCGATTGTTGCTGAAGAAATCAACCTGACTCCTCAACATCGGCAGCAACTTCAAGCTGTGCGTCAGCGTAGGAATAGAGATATTCAGGCAATGTTAGACTCATCCCAACGTACCGAACTTGCCAAAACTCTACATGCAGGTAATAGTTTCAATCAAGCGTTAGAGTCACTTGACTTGCAACCAGATCAGCAAGAGATGTTAAAGGCGATCGTGCAAATTAGTAACTTGAAAATGAAAGCTATTTCAGCACGCTTTTTGCACAATTAAATAATTAGCTTTTGTAATGCCATACAGCCAATTTACTATTGATGTCATATCGGAAACGTTTGGATTTACTATTTCCGAGAGAATTGGCATGTTTACTGATGTACCAGCAGCAGAGTATAGCACACTTTTAGCGCAAACTCTCAAAGAATATATTCCTTTGGCAGTTGCAATTGGTACAGAAAAAGCACGTTCGGAATTTATTATCGCTCCGATTCTTTTTGAAGTTAAAAAACAACTAGCAAATCGGATTAGTCTATTTTCTGGTAAAGAATTTAACGTTGCTCCAGAACAAGGTTTAAGTGGTTTTTGTGATTTTATAATAAGTTTATCTCCAGAACAGCTATTTATTCAAGCGCCTGTAATTACAATTGTTGAAGCCAAAAACGATAATATTCAATCTGGATTAGGGCAGTGTATTGCGGAAATGATTGCCGCTAAATTATTTAATCAACGCAAAGAAAATAAAATTGAAATTATCTATGGCGTTGTTACCACAGGTAGCGTTTGGAAATTTATGAGATTAATTGAACAAAGAATCGAAGTTGATTTAGATGAGTATTTTATTCCAGATATTGGGAAAATTTTAGGTATTTTACGCAGTTTTGTTGATGTTTGAATTAGAGTATTTTAAATGTAGTAAGCACTTCAGTGCTTAAAATCCTTGATTTGAGCGGTAAACCGCTCACTACGAACCAAGACAGTATTTTACATTTATTTCCCTTGAACGCAGCATCTATAATTAATCTTGCCCTATGAAAGTTCGTTAACCATGTCGGAAGAAGATATTCGTGCCACGCGACTAGAAAAAGTAGAACAGCTAAAGCAGCTAGGTATGAATCCCTACGCCTATCGTTGGGAATCTACCCATCACGCGGCTGAATTGCAAGAAAAATATGCGGATTTACCCAACGGTGAAGAAGTCGATTTAGAAGTAGCGATCGCCGGACGCATCAAGTTACGTCGCTTTATGGGTAAACTTGCCTTCGTCACCTTGCAAGATGAAACTGGCACAATTCAGCTTTATCTAGAGAAAAAACGCATTGAAGAAGGCATGGCAGATGTTGTTGACAATGCTTTCAAACAACTCGATAAACTCACAGATATCGGCGACATCTTGGGCGTTAAAGGCACTATCAAACGGACTGAAAAGGGCGAGTTATCTGTTTACGTCAAACAATACACTATTTTGACCAAATCTCTGTTACCCTTGCCTGATAAACAGCATGGGTTAACGGATGTTGCCAAGCGCTACCGTCAGCGATATCTTGATTTGATTGTGAACCCGGAAGTGCGGCAAACTTTCCGCCGTCGTGCCCAAATTACTGCTGGTATTCGCCGCTACTTAGAGCAGCGGGATTTTCTGGAAATTGAAACGCCAGTATTGTTAAGTGAAGCCGGAGGTGCGGATGCGCGTCCTTTCGTTACTTATCACAACACGCTGGAAATGGAATTGTATCTGCGAATTGCCACAGAATTGCATCTCAAGCGGTTGATTGTCGGTGGTTTTGAAAAGGTGTTTGAATTAGGGCGGATTTTCCGTAATGAGGGAGTTTCTACCCGCCACAATCCCGAATTTACCTCAATTGAAGTTTACCAAGCTTACGCCGACTACAACGACATGATGGCGCTGACAGAGGGAATTATTACCACTGTCGCTCAAGAGGTTCTGGGTACGCTGCAAATTACTTATCAAGATACGGCGATTGATTTGACTCCTCCTTGGCGTCGGGTAACAATGCACGATTTAGTTAAGGAATATACAGGTTTGGATTTCAACACTTTCCAAACTTTAGAAGAAGCGAAAACGGCAAGTAAAAACGCTGGGCTTGAAGGTATAGATGATTGCTCATCAATTGGCAAACTTTTAAATGAAGCTTTTGAGCAAAAGGTTGAAGAAAAGTTAATTCAGCCTACCTTTGTGGTTGATTACCCGGTAGAAATTTCGCCACTGGCAAAGCCGCATCGTTCTAAAGCTGGTTTGGTAGAGCGATTTGAGTTATTTATCGTCGGGAGAGAGACAGCCAACAGTTTCTCAGAATTAACCGATCCGATTGAACAACGCGATCGCCTGGAACAACAAGCTGCACGCAAAGCCGCCGGTGACTTAGAAGCGCAAGGTGTAGATGAAGACTTTTTAACTGCGTTGGAATACGGAATGCCGCCGACGGGTGGGTTAGGTATTGGGATTGATAGGTTGGTGATGTTGTTAACTGATTGTGCGAGTATTCGGGATGCGATCGCTTTTCCGTTACTCAAGCCAGAAAAATCCGAATCCGAATCAGCAACTTAATTGTAGGGTGCGTTAGGTGTCAGCCGTAACGCACCAATTTCAGTATTAAATCTTGTGTTGGGTTAATTTCACCTACGCAGCCGATATAATATTCCTTTGAAAGAATATTAATATTGACATTCCTTATAAGGAATACTAGACTGTGAGGTAGGAAGTGACTTGGAGTTGGGAACTTTATCAAGATGTCAATGGGGAAATCCCCAAAGATTTGCTGGCTTTTTTCATCAGAATGATTCCTGAAGAGGAGCAACCAGAAAATCCACCAAAGCCATTACTGAGTGCTTCCGAAACCAGGCGTTTGCAAGTTAATCTTGGCTACCTGTGCAACAAAGGACTCGCATCACTTACCAGTGGGATCTTTGAGAAGTTGGAAGATGACCTGTATGAGTTACGCATGACCAAGAGCGAACATAATCCACGGTTTATCTTAACGGCTGCGACTCCTCAGCGGTTTGTAGTGCTGCACGCCTTTATGAAGAAATACGATAACGCTATCAAAGATAGAGACAAAGAGCCTGCAAGAGTTAGATTGCGTGAATTGCAGCAGAGGGAACAATGATGAAAAAGCCTAATTTTCAAGGTTGGTTGCAGCAAAAGGTAAGCGACGAACCAGAGGTGATTCTGGCAGGCAAGCTAGAGTATTTACGTCTCTACCTTACTGATGCCATGCGGGAAATACGTAATAAAGCAGGATTAACTCAGACGCAGCTAGCGGAAAAACTGGGAGTACAGCAAGCGGCGGTGTCTAAATTGGAGTCGGCGTTAAAAGAACATGAGTTGGAATCGGTGTTGCACTATTTATACGCATTGGGTGCAGATTTGCTGATAGCTGTCAAACAAGGGAATGAATTATATCAAGCCAGCGATAACGAAGGTTCATTCCTGGTAGATGTGCCAGATGTGGTTGCACAAAAGGCATTGGCGGCAAAAATGAGCGTGCGGGAATATGTTCGTGTAGCGATCGAGAAGTTTTCCAGCGAGGATGATGGACTGAGAACAGCTTTGGTAAAACTGCTGGAAAGTGACGATTCGGTAGCGGTGAAAGTGAGAGAGCGTTTAGGTTCAAGGACAATCCAAGAAATTGCTGTAAAGTTGGAAAAATGTTTGAGTCTATCTGAAGAAGATAGGATTTTCGCTGTGAAAAATGTTTTGGCTGCTAATGTGGCGTATAGAGAAAGTAATCGTGGAAGTAGTGATGAAGTTGATGAAATTGAGTTGTTGGATTTAGCTGAAGAATTGCTAGAAAAGTTGGCAGATATCTTGGAATGATTGTTAGAAGTGTTATTTGTTTGGTACAGAGTAAAATATTTCCAATTAACTTAACTAACTATTGGCAAATTAATCATGAGAGAAGTTATAGATTTGTTATTGCAAATATTGGTAAAAACCTCACATAGTTCTGCTGATAAGAAGATAGTTTATCCTTTACTGCAAGATAATTTAGACAAACTAGATTTGAATTTTGCTGACTTGTTGCGTCGTTGGTCTAAAAATTATTTTGCTGGAGAAAGTCCAGACAAGGCACAAACAGTAGCAGGAATTATTAGTAATTTTGGTACATTAATTGGACAGTTCCCACAGGGAAATCTAGCTAGCAACTTAGAGATTGCAATTGTATGTTTTGAGGTTATTGAAATCATTTTTAATAGCGAAGAATATCCTAGAGAGTGGGCAATATCTAAACTTAATTTGGGAAATGCTTATGGTAATCGTATTTATGGCGATCCTATAGAGAATAGAGAAAAGGCAATTATTGCTTATCATGATGCTTTAAAAATTTATTCTTGTGAAGAATATACTAGAGAGTGGGCAGAAACTCAAACTAATTTGATTCCTCTTTATTCTGCAAAAATCAAAAAGACAAAAAGAGATGATAATTATGTAAACTTAGACAAATTAGTATCAATCTGTAATGCAGTGTTAGAAATTTTTACCCAAGATAGGTTTACTGAAAAATGGGTTGTTATTAAAAATAATCTCGCATCTCTTTACTGTGATACTCCACATCCTAATCGCTCAAATAATTTGGAATTAGCTATAGATATTTGCAATGAAGTATTAGGTGTATTGAATAAAGAATCACTTTTTGAAGAATGGGCAAATACTCAAATGAATATGGGTATTGCATATGATAAAAGGGTTCAGGGAGATCGACAAGAAAATTTTAATTTGGCAGTTCAAGCTTATCAGAATTCATTAAAATTTTATACTCGTGAGAATTATCCATTTACATATGCCATACTTCAGAATAACTTAGGCAATGCTTACCGCGATCAAGGATTAGCCACTTCTGCAATAAATTATTATTGGTTAGCCTTAGAAATTCATACACACACAGCTTACCCTAATGAATCACTTAGAGCTTCTCGCAATCTTGGTAATACAGCTTTTAAATCTGGATACTGGGACGAAGCTATTAAAGGCTATAGTATTGCTATTAAAGCAGTAGAGACTAGCCGTAGTTGGGTAAAATCTGAATCACGTCGTCAAAAGATTCTAGAAGAATCCATCGGCATTTACGAAAGCATGGTGCAAGCCTGTATCAACGCCGGACAAATAGAAAAAGCCTTTGAATATTCAGAGCGATCGCGTTCCAAACGCTTGGTAGACTTAATGGCAAGTAACGACCTCTACCAAAGCGGCGAAATTCCCCCAGTAGTTCAGGAGTTATTGCAGCAGTATGAAGAACTGCAACAAAAAATTGACAAAGAACGCCAAAGCCATAAATCCGACAATAACCGTAGTCAAACACGCGCTGCATTCCAAGCTTATAATGAAGCAATCGCATCTTTAGAAACTGAAAAACAGCAAGTTTGGGAAAAAGTCAGACGCGAAGATCCCGTATTAGCTGGCGAAATTCAAGTAAACCCCCTCAGCTTGTCAGAAATTCAAAAGCTAATTGAGCAACCCAATACAGCTATTCTCAGTTTCTACACTACCAACAGCGACACCCATATTTTTATCGTCCAGAAAAACCAAATTACTCTCCACACCTGCACAGGACAAGGACTAGAGACGTTGCAAGGCTGGATTAACCAGAATTGGTTATTGCCTTATATGAATGATTACAAAAGATGGGAAACTCAAATTAACAGTATTCTCCGGGAACTAGCTGAACGGCTGCAAATATCCGAACTCATATCTCAACATCTTCAAGGAATAGAAGAATTAATTTTAGTACCTCACCTGTTACTGCATCAGATTCCCTTCACTGCTTTGCCCACAGGAGAATATCAGGAATATTTAGGAGATAAATTTCTGATTCGTTATACCCCAAGCTGCCAAATTTTAGAATTTTGTAAACAACGCGATAGTGTAGGGACATTTAATGGAATATCTCTACAATATGGAACTGTAGAAGATGCCGAAGATAACCTTCCCTGTGCCAGGTTTGAAGGCGAAAAACTCGCCCAAATGTATAACATTCCACTAGAAAACAGATTAATTGGCAGCAGTCAAGCCACCTCTAACAACTATCGACAGCTAGCACAACAAGTTCAAGTACTTCATTCCTGCCACCATGCCCAATCTCGCCTCGATAATCCTTTAGAATCACAGTTAAAATTAGCGTATGGCAGCAGCATCACCTTGGGGCAATTGATGACACCAAGCTGGCGTTTATCTCAACTTGTAGAAGTGTTTCTCTCTTGCTGCGAAACTAATTTGGGTACTCCTTCTCTAACTGATGATATTCTTACTCTCTCCACAGGCTTTTTGTGTGCTGGTGCTATAAGTGTAGTTAGTACTCTGTGGTCAGTCAATGATTTAGCCACAGCATTATTTTCCATTTTTTACTACCAGCAGCGACAAGAAGGTAAAAATCGTCCTGAAGCTTTACAGCAAGCCCAAATTCAGCTACGGGAATTTACCAAATTAGACCTAAATAAAATATTCCAGGAAGTAGAAGCAAGGGAAAAAGAACTGATAGTAAATAGAAAAAAATATCCTTCAGGTTCTATCGAACATGAACAATGGAAGTGTGAATATAATATGTATGCCAAATTGAACAGACGAATTAAAGAAATCGAAAATTATACTCAGCAATTCCCCTTTTCAGATCCTCATTACTGGGCTGCTTTTATTTGCCACGGTTTACGGTGATAAAACAGTATTGAGGTAATTACTCGCTCTGCTCATCAACCTGATTCGGATTTGGTAAGAATTCAGGATTTAGAGTTTCGCCTAAAGTGTAAGGGCATATTTCTGGAAAAACCTGTTCACCTAATTGCGTCTCTCGAATCGCAAAAGCTAACCCTAATTCATAAGCAGTGAGAAAAACTTCCTCTAAGTAAGGTTTCAAACTAGGGCTATCTGACAAAAGCAGCTTAATTTGAATACGTTGCTCTCGAATTGTACCTAACCAACTATTAGTGCGTTTATCAGCTTGAAACTGCCATTTTAATAAATGTCCCAGCAAGATTCCCAGCCGATTTCTAAGTTCTTGCCGTTCTTTTCTACCCAAAGTTTCAATTTCTTCAATCAGGTTGATCGTGTCTAATTGATTCCACTGTTGAGTTGTCAGCAACCTCACCTGTTCTTGAGTCCAAGCATAGAAATCTGTTTTATATAGGTTAGATATATACATCCTTTGTAAGCTTAATTTTTCGCCCGCGCATCAAAAAAAATTATGATTGGGTCTAGTTGTGTAAACCCAATCAAGAAATTAATTAACCATTACCAATGACCAATGACCAATGACCAATAATTAATTCGCCACTTCCGCCAATTCAATCACGCGCCCTTCATAATCCTTAACCAAAAAATTCAGGGGTTTGCGATTGCGAATCTTGAACTTCAAGCCGCGCATTTCCACACGCATTAAAATCATATCCAGGCAATCACGATCGAAGCAAACGTGACGTTGCTGACTTTTACTGCCTAAACTAGCTCCAGTAATGACGTGTAGCTGGGTGTTTTTCTTTAATTGATACCAAAGCCCTTCGCTAGCATTATTCATCATTCTGCTGCCGGAAAACGTTGGGCTAGCTGACATGTAAAGCGGATCGATTCCCGCAGCGCCTATACTTTGCTCGTAGTTGTAGTAGTAGTGCAAAGGTACTTCCGCTGCTGGCAAGTCTAGCAGCCCTTCATACAACTGGCGGGCAATCTCTAAATCTGACACCATAACGGTGTGTACTTTTGGCGCACTGGTAAGGAACATCCACATGGCACCGGCGTAAGCTGCTAGCAGCATCACCATAATACCTTGGGTGGAAAATAAGCTATCTAACGGCAGGGAAGGCAAAAATGAGCCTAAAGTATAAGGTTGAATCAACAACGGTGTCACACTAACTGCTATAACCATGAACACATCTAGGATTTTATTGAGGAATAGCTTTTATTATTCAAGGGTACAGACTAAAATAAAGTCCGTATTTAT
Source organism: Hassallia byssoidea VB512170 (assembly GCF_000817785.2). Classification (GTDB taxonomy): domain Bacteria; phylum Cyanobacteriota; class Cyanobacteriia; order Cyanobacteriales; family Nostocaceae; genus Hassallia; species Hassallia carrinoi. The sequence goes on from NZ_JTCM02000051.1 coordinate 44,833, forward strand.
AGTGTATCAATAACGAACTAGTCTTGATGTTACTCACAAACAGACACGATCGCGATTAGTAAAGACGACACTTGATGAACAATTTAAGTGTAGACCAGGAAATATTCATTTCTAATAACATTCATTCTAACAACATACATTTATTTGGATTGTGCAAATACCACATTTCCCCGAAGCTAATCACCCGCTAGTTAAATCGCTGTTTCATTACAGCGATCAGGAACTTTTGGATTTATTTCAGTCCCATCCAGAAGCTGGAAAATACTTTACGGCGATGTTTTGCCGTTATAGCCCGATAGTGTACACCTTAATTCGCCATTCAGCGCGATCGCCTGTGCAAGCAGATTATCTGTTTGCCCTCACTTGGCGACATATATACTACGAACTCGGTGGACTTGATTTAAGTGACGCTGCAAGCAAAGAAACTTTAACTTTGCAAAATTGGCTGATCAATATGACGGCTTTTTGTATCAACGATCTCGAATTACCACCCACAGAAGCAATTCATTATTCTCTGCAAGCAACTTCACCACCTTTATGGTGTTATATCGAACAAGCTTTAGAACAAATGCCCCCAGTTTTGCGATTGATGGTTTTAATGGCTCAAACCTTTCACTGGAGCGAAACTCGCATTGCTGCTTACCTGCAAGCTGAAGGTGAAGCGATCGCTCCGGCAGAGGTAGCCAATTTTCTCCAGGAAGGCTATCTTATGCTAGAGGACAAATTACCAGCGGATGTCCGCGCCATCTACTTGGGTGAAGATTTACCCCAATCATAACCTAAGTATTAACTCTATTTATGTGTGTTCTCAAATAAACCTTAATTTGGTTGTTATTTATTTTATTTTCAACCGTAATTTTACGGTTATTTTTATGAAGCAAAAGCGTTTATTTCTAAGTAAAATTTCTGGTAAACTATTGCCAAAATCTCAATTTTGTGCTGTCTCGTATTTACTGTTTGCAGTTTTGCTGAATCCGATCGCAGCGGGTGCGGTAGATATTACTCAACAACTCCAGCGCCCTTTAAATCATTCAGTGGTGCGAGAATCAAGAGACGAGGCTGATATATTGGTGCGTCAAGGTGAACAACAATTAGCCTCAGGAAAATCCGATAAAGCAATTGAGTCTTGGTTGCAAGCACTGAATATTTATCGTTTGATTGGTGACTTAAAGGCGCAAGGTTTAGTTTACGATTTAATTGGTAGAGGTTACGTGCAGCTGAATCGATTAAAAGAAGCTGAAGATCCAATGCGTCGTCGGTTAGCGATCGCTCGCGATACTCAAGACTTTCAAGGACAGATTTTTGGACTAAATAACATTGGCACATTACTACTGCAAAAAGGAGAATTCACCGCAGCGGCCCAAACCTTTACAGAAGCAGTTACAATTGCCAGCGATGTCAAAAATATTGAAGGACAAGGACTGTCTTTGAGTAACTTGGGTTTGGCGACAGTCAGGTTAGGAGATTATAACAAAGCAATTAAGCTGTTGGAAACAGCTTTAATTTTCCGGCGTCGAACACCGGATGCGATCGCCGAAGCGAATACCTTGAATAATTTAGGCGATGCTTACCTAGCCGCCGGTAATTATCAAGATACCATTGGTACATATGGTTCGGCACTGCGATTGGCAAAAGTTACACGCGATCGCACCAACGAATTACGAGCAATTGACGGTTTAGTAACAGCTCACCGTTCTATAGGAAGATATGAACGCGCTTTCGACTTACTAGAACAGCGTTTAACGCTGGCTACAGAATCAGAAAATTTAGCAGAGAAATTAAAATCTTTTGAGTCTTATGCTTTATTGTATGAGCAATTAGGTAACTATCCCACCGCCCGCAATTTTTATGAAAGAGCAATTATACTAGCGCGGACATTAGAAGATAGCAAGCGGGAAGTTCTATTGCTTGATAGACTGACGCAAATGCTAAAACTGTCAAAAGTCCATCGATAGCACTTATTACCCGACGACGCGCATTCGCGGCTAAACAAACGCTCGTCCCTTCTCCTGTCGAAGACGCACTCGCGTTCGGGTTCGCAGTCGCCTGCGGAGGGAAAACGCCACATGCGCGTCTGCCGGGGAACCCGTCCAACGCAGTGGCTCCCCTACACTAAAACTGGACAAAACCGGACAGCCTTGTATTAAAGATCCTCAAAACTCCACGACTATTTCAGCTATATGGCTGTCCGGTTTTGTCT
>NZ_JTCM02000052.1 GCF_000817785.2 Hassallia byssoidea VB512170
TAACTTCCGCCCCACCTTTGGCGACTTGGCGCTCAGTTGGTGTCGGTGGATATTTGGGTCAACTACTCCCGGAAGCAAACAAACGCTCTGGGGATTCGTAGTAAGCGCTCTTTGCGCTTAAAAACACGTTATGTCCTGACTACAAATCATTCTTTTAAACTTGAGAAATTATACTTCCGATAAATCCGACTTTTCACTCTTATGTGGAAAAGACAAAAGCACCTAAAAACTCCAACCATACATAGTTGGCATTGAGGCGGGGATCTAGGCTCAATGCCTAAGTGTTGCTGACGGCAGCACTGACTCCTACCTTCTAGAATAATTATTTTATTCTTTGGAAGTTCCTTAATCCTTGATCGGCACCCTGAGCATGAGCGCACCCACCCAGTCCGATGTGGGACCGACAGGGAAATTGGTGTGGCAGAGCGAACACTCCGCCCTGAAGTTACTGAGGGGGATCGAGCGTCGATAGTACCATTGATTATTCACGCGCTGAACGGAGGTGTATGCCTGCCCCGCGAGTGCCAGCGCGTTTGCCTGACGCTCGAAGTTGTCGCTGGGGCGATCGTTTTCCTCGAGCGGGTCAACAGTGCCGACCAGCCGCATATCCTTGTTGCGATCGTTAAATATCAGCGAGATGGACTGCTTGCCTTGCTCGACGTTATCCACCGTAGTCTCGTCGAACTCCTGCGTCAACGCCGCCAACAACGTGTTAAGCATGAGATCGCTCGTCTGTTGGGCAATCGCAATCTGCTGACTCGCGGGTGGATTGTCAGAACCACGGGCAATTGCCGTGAGACCGAACCCGATGACGAGCACCAGCACAAAAATCCCGTAGCTGACTAGCTTTTTTAGACGCATTCTCTTACTCCTTTGGTTTTGTATTGTTCCTGACTGAGCAACTTTGCATCACGCATAGAACTTTTTCAGCAAAGCCGCAGCCTATGCAGACAACCGCAACTCAGCCGTCGGCAACGTATAATACAATACCACCTTTTAGTTCACGGGAGCCTAAATAATCTATAGTAAGCCGCTAGAATTTGGCGATCGCCACGCAACGCTAGACTTTTAACTTGAATTTCCACATCCCGTAAAAAGCCAGCTGATAAATTCGTCAAAGCTATAAATTCCTAAAATCAATCATCGTCTGCAAATAAGCATCTGGCAACCCAGTATCAAAACACTTCCCATTAACAACATAACCTGACATCCTCTCCTTCTTTTGCAACTTATCCAAACAAGTTGTTAACTGAAACTCACCCTTTAACCGCACATTATTTTTAATATCTTCCGCCAAACAATCAAAAATTGTTGGTGTGAGTGCATACAACCCAAATATACATAAAAACTCATCATCTGCCATCCCTTCCACATGCAGATGCTGACGTGCATACTCAATACTGGGTTTTTCCGATATTTGTGTAACCGAAAGTATCGTATCCTCTTCCCAAACGCCTGTAACACAGCCAAGTTTATGCAATAACTCTGCTGGCATTGTCGTCAATCCTACCACATTCTGATTGACTTGCTCGTAAACATCTAAAACTTGACTAGCACAAGATTTGTCAATATTTGATTTATAAATGTGGTCGCCTAACATCAACAGAAACGGCTCATCTTTCACCCAATCTTTTGCAGAATATACTGCATGACCGTAGCCTTCTTGTTTATCTTGGATTAAAATAGTAATTCTATCACCCAAATCTACCAAATATTTGCTGTATTCCTGATTTTGCGGTGAAAGCTTTTCAAAAAGTTCTGCTTTGGGTGGTCTTTTAAATAAAGTTTTAAAAGTTTTCTTATCCTCTGGTTGCACCACAATTGCAACTTCTTCGATTCCCGCAGTAATCGCTTCTTCAATAATCGCTAAAATTACAGGCTTTGCCCTACCATCTTTATCAATAATCGGGAAAAGTTCTTTTTTCACAACTTTGGTAGCCGGAAATAAACGAGTACCAAAACCAGCCGCCGGAATTACAGCTTTTCTAACTTTCTTTTTTTGCATAAATAGTTAGTGGCAAACATTGCATTTGCGGAAAGTCACGCTCAATTATTTCTATAACTTTTTGTTGACTTTCCTTATCTTTGACAATAAATTGTGCAGTACCATCGCCTTGTGAACCAACGCCCTTTCCACCATAAATGTAAGGTTGAATTGCTTGATAATTAAGAAGTTGGTGCAAGACAATAGCCGTTAACTGTTGGGGACAAGCGGGTATGAGATACTTGTCAAATTCGGCTTGTGCTTGTTTCATCAAAAAACCAATTTGTTCAGCATCGCCTTTTTGCAAAGCATCAATTGCCGCTTGGGTAATTTTATAACTAATTTCACCTAGATATTTTTGCACATTCGCGCTTACTTCGGTCGTGGCGAAGGGATAACACTCATTCAGCTTGCGAAGAATTTCTTGGGTATTTTTAGCCGCACCGAGGTCTACAATGACAAAAAATAAATCCTGGGGAGTATTAAGCTCGATGATATCAGTATCAGTGCCATCAAATATCATCGTAATTGGGCGATCGCCATAAGCGCAAGCCTGATCCATCCGTCCACAACGCGAAGGCGTCGTAATTTCCCCCAGATAAGCAAACTCCATCTCACCGCGTTGCGTCATTTTTAAGTTATACACTTGATTAAACGCCCTCGCTACCAATACGCAAATTGCCGCACTTGAAGATAATCCTTTTTTAATCGGCAAATCTGTAAAATAATTATCAATTTCTATTCCACCCACATGAAAGTGTGTCAGCAATTGGTAGGCAACCCCAGCAGCATAACTGAAAAAACCACCGTTTTTCGCTTCAGTCAGCAAAACCTGCTTTTCCATCGGTATTAGCGTTTTCTCTGTAGATGTGCGTAGGACTAGCGAATCTGGGTGAGGCTTCACTTCGGCATAAATTCCTTGATTCGTGCCTACAAGCAGCGTACAGCCCGCTTTCAGTTGCGGATTGATGCGGCGATAACCTCCAGCCCAATCACTGTGTTCACCAAACAAACACAAGCGTCCCGGAACAAAAATTTTCATTGCTTTTCCACCCTGGAATATGCAAAACTTGCTGTGTAGTGTATGTAGTACATTGAGCAAGTTTCTTATGAATCAGTATCGCTTTCAAAGGTCATTTGCTGAAGATAAATTAAGCGATCGCCTTTTTAACTTATTAGAAATCGTCTTCCCGGAAATCAAAATTAGCGACGCCGCGCAAGTTGGTAGAATGCTTGGTGCATCCTGGGAATCTGCTTCTACTCCCTTCATCCGCTTGCATGATGACGTAGCAATTAGCCATGTCGGAGTGTTAGAAATCCCGATGCAACTGATGGGACAAAATATCATCGCTGGGGGAATCCACGCAGTCTGTACCCATCCGGAATATCGCCGGCGCGGTTATTACCGGGAAATTATGAAAGAAGTGCTTGATTATTGTAACAGTCGTTACGATACGCTTGTTTTAACAACAGCACAACCAGAGTTATATCAACCTTTTGGCTTTCGCGTTGTTAAAGAACACATTTTCATCGCCAAATCTGACTCAGTAGGTAGTCAAGGTTTTCGCTTAATTGATACTTCCGATCCTAATGACGTGAAATTGCTACACCGACTGTTAGAAACACGCGAACCTGTGTCTAACATCGTTGGCATAGTCAATGAGAAGGCTGTATTCTGCGTCAATGAGGGAAGAAACCCCCTATACTATGCCCCAGACTTGGATGTTATCATTTGCATGGAAATAAAAGATACACAACTTCAGCTTTTCGATGTGGTTGGCACGAGAATCTGTACTTTAGCTGAGATTCTTGAAAGAATTAACATACGCATTCAAGAAGTTGCGATCTACTTCAGCCCAGATTGCCTCAATGCCGATGTGCAAGCATTATCTCACATCCTCGATGGAGATTCTCTGCTGATGGTTCGCGGCAACTTTGCGGCAGAGGGTGAGAAATTCATGCTACCGCGTTCTGCACGTTGTTGATTGTCGATGTGCGATCGCTAACCATCAAATAAAATACTTATTATGTTTTTATACCTATAACCCAAATCATCTACAGTTCTGCTTCGTCTTGTTTATCACCCTAAATGATAAGTCATGTGAGATAAACAAGTGTCAGTTAAGAAACTGTCACTCACCAGAATCCCGTCTTGACCGCAAAAGAGATATTCTTAGTAGTGCAAGGAGTGATACCACTTCATAATATGTTTGCTACAGGTTATCTTCGCAATCCTCCTAAGTTAGGGGGTATTGCTGGTTCCAAATGTTGCATCAAACAAGTGGGTTGGTATACAGTTATACGGCAAAGCGCTTGAGTGAGCAAAACTCTCAAGCGCTTGTTCGTGTTTGTATAAAATAATTAAAGCCCGGTTTCTTTAAGAAACCGGGCTTCTAGGTCTTGGCTTCTAGGTCTTTAAATTTACCCAATGACGAAGTTTACCAACTTTCCAGGCACCACAATCACCTTTTTAATTTCCTTACCCTCAATGTAACGCTGGGCAATTTCCGATTCACGCGCATATTTTTCCAAAGCTGCTTTATCAGCTTGCTGAGGCACTTGAATTGCCCCGCGAGTTTTGCCCATAATTTGAATCACTAAAGTAATTTCATCAGCAACCAAAGCAGTAGGGTCAAATTTCAGCCAAGGTTGAGTGTGAACTGAATCACTATTGCCCAACAAATGCCACAATTCCTCAGTAATATGTGGTGCAAAAGGTGCCAGCAACATCACCAAAGTTTGAATACCTTCAGCATAAATTGGTGAATCTTTACAGCTAGCATCAGCTAAAGCATTACTCAACTTCATCAATTCGGAAATAGCAGTATTAAATTGATAATCTCCCTCCAAATCTTCCGTAACTTCCTTAATCGCAGTATGAATTGCCCGTCTCAATTCCTTCTCAGCCTTACTTAATTCCCCCGTCGTAGTGACGCGATTCATCGCGTCCCTATTATCAACAGATACAACCAAACGCCAAACTCGATTCAAAAACCGAAATTGACCTTCAACATCAGCATCTTCCCATTCCAAATCTTTTTCTGGGGGTGCTTTAAACAAGATAAACATGCGTGCAGTATCCGCACCATACTTCGCCAAAACTTCTTCAGGATCGATGCCATTATATTTCGACTTAGACATCTTTTCATAAAAGATTTGTAGCGTTTCCCCCGTTTCTGGATCTCTCGGATTTGCTATTTCAACTTGTGCTGATGGGATATACTTTCCTGTAACGGGATTTTTGTAAGTTAAACCTTGCACCATACCTTGAGTCAACAAACGTTGAAAGGGTTCATCGAAATTCAACAAACCGCGATCGCGCAATACTTTAGTAAAGAACCGCGAATATAACAAGTGCAAAATCGCGTGTTCAATTCCACCCACATATTGATCCACCGACATCCAATCATTCGTCTTCGCTGGATCGAAAACCTGCTGTTCATTCTTCGCATCAGGATACCGCAAGAAATACCACGAGGAATCAATAAAAGTATCCATCGTGTCAGTTTCTCGCTTTGCGGGAGTGCCGCAACTCGGACAAGGCACATTGACAAAAGATTCCAACTGTGCTAATGGGGAACCACCGCGCCCGCTAAATTCTACATCTTCCGGCAACTGTACTGGTAAATCTTCATCTGGTACTGGCACCGTCCCACAATTGGGACAGTGAATTACTGGTATCGGTGCCCCCCAGTAACGCTGCCGGGAAATCAACCAATCCCGCAAGCGATATTGTACCCGCGCTTTACCAAAATTTTGTTTTTCCGCGTATTCAACGATCGCACTCTTGCCTTCACCAGATGCCATACCATCAAAGTCACCAGAATTAATCATAATTCCCGGTTCTGTATATGCTTGTGATGTTTCTTGTTCGCCATTTTCTGGTACAATCACCACCTTGATAGATAAATTCTGTTCTTTGGCAAACTTGAAATCCCGGACATCGTGTGCCGGTACACCCATCACTGCCCCGGTACCATATTCATACAGTACATAATCGGCAATCCAGATGGGAATTTCTTCGTTGGTAAAGGGGTTAATTGCTTTACCACCAGTGGGGATACCCCGCTTCGGTTTATCTTCAGCCGTGCGTTCCAACTCGCTTTGGTTGGTAACTTCTTTGACAAATGCATCCACTGCTGCTTGCTGTTCGGGTGTGGTAACGCGCTTTGTTAAAGGATGTTCCGGTGCCAACACTACGTAAGTAACGCCATAAATCGTATCTGGACGGGTGGTGTAGACGCCGATTTTCTCATCCATCCCGACGATGGGAAATTCTAAGTACGCACCTGTGGATTTACCAATCCAGTTTGCTTGCATCAACTTGACGCGATCGGGCCAGCCTGGTAATTTATCTAAGTCATTTAATAATTCTTCCGCGTAGTCGGTAATCTTCAAAAACCATTGCCGCAACAACTTGCGTTCGACTTTGGCACCGCTACGCCAAGAATTTCCTTCGCTATCAACTTGTTCGTTTGCCAGTACAGTTTGGTCTATGGGGTCCCAGTTAACAGCAGCTTCTTTTTGGTACGCTAACCCCGCTTTGAGAAATTGCAAGAAAATCCACTGCGTCCACTTATAATAATCAGGGGAACATGTAGCTACTTCGCGTTCCCAGTCGATTGACAAACCCAGACGCTGCAATTGCTGCCGCATCTGAGCGATATTTTGATACGTCCACTTTGCCGGTGGAACACCTCTATCGATGGCGGCGTTTTCTGCTGGCAAGCCGAATGCATCCCATCCCATCGGATGCAGTACCCGATAACCTTGCATCCGTTTGAGGCGGGCAATCACATCAGTAATCGTATAATTACGGACGTGACCCATGTGCAGGCTGCCCGATGGATAGGGGAACATGGATAAAGCGTAGAATTTTGGCTTGTCGCTGTTTGTAGGTGTTTTGTCTAAGCCTGATTCAGTCCATGTTTTTTGCCATTTTTCCTCAATTTCTGCTGGGTTATATCGGAACTCCACAATGAAAACTCCTAAAAGTATGCGATCGCTTGTTTGACGCTATTGTGGCATACTAAGACAGTTAGCTGACGGCTTGGGAAATAAACCGTTTTCTGGTGTGTGTCAAAGAGTACTGGTGTAGACGAGCGATCGGCACTATAAAGGCACCTATAAAATCGAAGATTTCTTTTCTTGTAGCTGCCTTAAGTATGCCAGGTGGCGATCGCTCTTCGTTATAAAGCTTTTCAGTAAGCTATAATCAGCAGCTTTCGGTACGCGAAATCACAGTGAAAACAGACAGCATTTTCTATAGCTTATTTCAAACATTTCCTAGCATCTTCTTTGAACTAATTAACAAATCCCCAGCGGAAGCTGTTGGCTATGAATTCACCTCTTGCGAAGTCAAACAACTTGCCTTTCGTCTTGACGGTTTATTTTTACCAACCAGCAACGAGTCAGAAAAACCCTTCTATGTGGTTGAAGTTCAGTTTCAAGCCGATGAGGATCTATATTACCGTTTGAATTATTCCTCTACTTGCGGCAATACAAACCTGTATCACCTTGGCAAGTTGTAGTTATTTATCCCACTCGCGGTATAGAAAGACAACAAGCTTCACAGGAAGAGTGAAATGTTAGCTATAAATCGAGTAAGACGCATTTATTTAGATGAGTTAGGAGAAGTTGCAGAAACCTCGCTTGGTGTTGGTGTTGTTAAACTTGTTATTGAGGCTGAGGAAACCGCACCACAATTAGCAAGACGTTTAATCGACCAAGCAAAACAACAATTAACTGATGAAGTTAGTAAGCGTGACCTCATCAACTTAATTGAGACAATCATTGTCTATAAATTACCAAAAAAGAGCCGCGAGGAGATTGAAGCAATGTTAGGTTTAAGTGAGTTGAAACAAACTAAAGTCTATCAAGAAGCCTTAGAAGAAGGTAAACAGCAAGGTTTAGAAGAAGGTAAGCAGCAAAACAAGTTAGAAACAATACCGCGAATGGTAGAGTTTGGGTTGAGTTTGGATGCGATCGCCCAATTGTTAGATTTACCTTTAGAAGTAGTTCAGCAGGCAGTACAGCAGACTGATAGATAGATTTTTCTAGTTATTTTTGCCTCTAAGTACTTAGTTCGTTATCGCCTGGAACCGCAAAACGCTACCCTAGAGGCTAAAGAGAAGAAAAAACTATGAAATTAGATGAAATAGCGGTAACGCTGGCAGACTTATTTGGTGAAGCAGCTGTTGCTGCGATCGCACAGGGATCTTGGCAAGTAGAAACTTCTGGTTTTCGGCTATTGGTGCTAGTTAGCGAAGATAATACATGGGTGCGAGTGTTGCTGCCAATTGTGCCAATACAAGAAGCTCAACCTTTATTAGAACAGTTGTTAGAAGCGAATTTTGACGAGACTCAAGAAGTACGCTACGCAGTGTATGAAGGGGTAGTGTGGGGAGTATTTCAGCATAATAGTGACACTTTGGTAAGTGCGGATTTAAAGAGTGCGATCGCCCGACTAATATCTTTACATCAAGCTGGTTTAGATGATGTCTTCAATCGGCTAATTGAAAATCGCATTCGACAAATTATCCTAGCAGCAAAACAGCAAGGACAATCTCTACAAACTACTATGCAAACTTTAGACCGCTTTTATGCTGAAGGATTGTTAGGTGAAATAGAACAAACTCCAGAAGCGCAGTCAGAAGTTCTAGCTGCTTGGCAACGTCAGTTAGAACGTCTTTGGAATGAAGTAGAACCGTAAACAATTCACGCATTCGCTCATTCCGAGTTTTCCTAAATGCTTGAAGCATTTTTCATGTGCAACAGATGATTCATTATGGATATTATTCAAATCCTCAAAGAAGACTATCAAAGATTTCCGGCAAATCAAACTTACAGCATCTACGCTGAAGATGTTTATTTTCAAGATCCGCTGAACAAATTTCGTGGTGTCAAGCTATACAAACTGATGATTAAATTCATCGAGACTTTCTTTTTAAATCCGAAAATGGATTTACACGATATTCAACAAGAAGCAGACACAATTAAAATGAAGTGGACACTCAACTGGAATACACCTCTACCGTGGAAACCACACATCTCTATCCCTGGCTGGAGTGAGTTACGCCTCAACTCTGATAATCTGATTGTTTCTCACATCGATTATTGGAATTGTTCGCGTTTAGACGTGGTAAAGCAGCATTTATTTCCGTTAAAAAGTCGATAATGTAAATAAATGTAAAAAATCCTCAGCTAGGACAAATCATCCATGCGTGTAATTTTGATGACAGGCAAAGGTGGTGTAGGCAAAACCTCCGTTGCCGCAGCTACTGGACTGCGTTGTGCAGAACTAGGCTATCGCACACTTGTTTTGAGTACAGATCCGGCACATTCCTTGGCAGACAGTTTTGATTTAGAACTCGAACATGCACCGCGACAAATTCGCCCAAATTTGTGGGGTGCGGAACTCGATGCGCTGATAGAACTAGAGTCAAACTGGGGTGCCGTCAAACGCTACATAACCCAAGTTTTGCAAGCGCGGGGTTTGGATGGGGTACAAGCCGAAGAATTAGCAATTTTACCAGGCATGGATGAGATTTTTGGCTTGGTAAGGATGAAACGCCATTACGACGAAGGCGAGTATGATGTTTTGATTATTGACTCAGCCCCCACCGGTACAGCATTACGTCTGTTGAGTTTACCAGAAATCAGCGGCTGGTATATGCGCCGATTTTACAAACCGTTTCAAAACATCTCTGTCGCACTTAGACCTTTAGTTGAACCTCTTTTTAGACCGATCGCTGGTTTTTCTTTGCCAGATAAAGAGGTGATGGACGCACCCTATGAATTTTATGAGCAAATTGAAGCTTTAGAAAAAGTATTAACTGATAATACTCAAACTTCAGTGCGGCTGATTACCAATCCAGAAAAGATGGTGATTAAAGAGTCTCTCCGCGCTCATGCTTATTTGAGTTTGTATAATGTGGCAACGGATTTAATTATAGCTAATCGCATCATTCCCAACGAAGTACAAGATCCATTTTTCCAGCGTTGGAAAGAAAATCAGCAGCAATATCGCCAAGAAATTCATGATAACTTCCTTCCTCTGCCTGTGAAAGAAGCACCGCTTTTTTCTGAGGAACTTTGCGGTTTAGCAGCGTTAGAAAGATTGAAGGAAACGCTGTACAAAGATGAAGATCCAACTCAAGTTTATTACAAAGAAACGACTATTAGAGTAGTGCAAGATAATAATCAATACAGTTTGGAACTTTATTTACCTGGAATTCCCAAAAGCCAGGTTCAACTTAGTAAAAGTGGAGACGAATTAAACATCACAATTGGCAATCATCGCCGTAATTTAGTATTACCGCAAGCTTTGGCAGCATTGCAACCATCTGGCGCAAAGATGGAAGATGATTATCTGAAAATTCGCTTTGCTGACGCAGCGAGAATTAGTTAGTAGAGACGTTCCGCCGGAACGTCTGTACAATAGGGAGGAGCGAAGTTAGGAGTTAGAATTACTGATTTTTTTGCTTTATCAGAACTTCTAACTCTCTTAACCAATAGATGATTATAAGGCAATTAAAATAGGTAAGCTTTAAATAAGATATAGGTTTTTTATAGGGGCACAACATTGTTGTGTCATTAATCATTCAAGGAAATAAAGAAGAAACAATAAATCATAATATAGGAATCGTAGATGATTTCTGTTCAGATTCCCGACTTCTTAAATAAATCGGGAATCTAACTTTTGACGCTCTTTCGTTCAAAGTATATCTAATATTTGTACTGTGGATATTAGTGATTTTATATTAATAATTTGCCACATTTATGTAAATATAATCAGTGATTTTGCTGAGGACTAAATCAGTTATGAAAGAAGACAATAATTATATTTTCTAAAGATTATCTTAATAATTTTAATAAAAGCAATGACCTCTACCACAGAACAAGACTTGCGTGTAAGTCGAAATCAAGAAAATTTGCTGCGTCGCATAACAAACCGTATTCGTCTGACGCTAGAACTGCAAGATATTCTCATAGCGACAGTGGGGGAGGTGCGTTCATTTCTCGGCACAGATCGAGTGATGATTTATAAATTTAATGTCGATAGTAGCGGTCAGGTCATTGCTGAATCGATAAACGATCGCTCGTTACCATCTTTGTTAGGGCTTAATTTTCCCGCTTCGGATATTCCGCCTGATGCACGGGAATTATTTATTAAATCACGAGTGCGATCGCTTGTAAATGTGGACGAGGGCAAAATTGGTCAAAGTTTTGCGTGTGACACCCAAACCAAAGAAATTATATCTGAAGATTTTCGTTATCGTCCTGTAGACCCCTGTCATGTTGAATATTTGACGGCAATGGGTGTACAGTCATCTCTGGTAGTGCCGATTCTAGAATCGGAAAAACTCTGGGGACTGTTGGTATCTCACCACTCGCAACCGCTTTGTGTTGGCAAAGATGAACTGGAAGTGCTACAAATTGTGGTAGAGCAGCTAGAGATAGCGATCGCTCACAGTACTCTTTTGACTTTAGCGCACAGAAAAGCTGAACGAGAAGCGATCGTTAGCCGCATTGCTACATTATTGCATTCACTGCCGACAATTGTATTACAGCCAGCTTTAGAAGCAGCCATTGTTGCTTTTGGGGGTTCTGGTGGCAGACTTTGTATTAGAAATGAAGCTTTTAATTATCAAAATCGCAGCTTCAGAAGTTTCGCGGAATGTTTGATACCTGGAAGCGATGCTGTCAAACTTTATATCAGCGGACAGCAACCTGCAATACCAGAACAAACAATATATCCATTGATGGAACAATATAGCGTCTGGCAGGAACACTACAATCGTAACTATGATGTTTGGGCTATTTCAGATATATATCAAACTCCAAATTTACGAAGTTTACAAGCTGCTTTTCAACCAACCAAAATTCGCAGCATCTTGATGATTCCGCTTTATTATCGTCAGCAATTACTTGGCTATTTAAGTATTTTTAGAGACGAAATAGACACAGAAACTTTGTGGGCTGGTCAATATGATAGTGACAAGCGGCAACTTTACCCGCGTATATCATTTGATATTTGGCGTGAATTTAAAAAAGCACAGGCTCGGAAATGGACGTTTGAAGAGATTGAACTGGCTGAAGAAATCGGCAAACATTTTGCCTCGGCATGTCAGCAGTATGAATTATACCAACAAGTACAAGCCTTTAATAGCGACTTAGAAAATCAAGTTAAAAAGCGCACCGTTGAACTGCGACGGACAAGTCAACAGCAACAAGCTGTGTTCAAAGTCATTGCCAAAATTCGTGAGTCTCTTGACACCGATATTATTTTTCAAACAACTACTAAAGAGGTTTGTCAACTCTTAAAAGTTGATCGTGTTTCTGTTTATCGCTTTGATTCTGATTGGGGTGGTGAATTTGTCGGTGATTTTGAAGCTGCTAGTCCCAACTGGTTGAATGATGAGTACAAACTAGGTATTAATACTGTTTGGAACGACACTTACTTACAAGATACACAGGGAGGACGCTACCGCAACAATGAAACATTTGCAGTAGATGACATCTACAAGATGGGTTTTGCTCAGTGTCATATCGACAATCTAGAGCAGTTTCAGATTCACGCTTTTGTGCTTGCTCCGATCTTTGTCGGGCAAAAACTTTGGGGTTTGCTAGCAACTTATCAACACTCTGGACCTCGGCAATGGCAAGATATTGAAGTTGATTTCTTCAGTCAGATTGCTGCCCAAATCGGGGTCGCACTCCAGCAAGCTGAATTACTCAAGCAAACACAACAGCAGACATTGAATTTGCAACAAGCAGCAGAACAACAACAGGTATTATTTGAAGTTGTTGCCAAGATTCGGGAATCTCTCAGCTTGGATGCGATATTTCAAACGACTACCCAAGTAGTTTGTCAATCACTACAAACGGATCGAGTTGCAGTCTATCGCTTTAACGCTGATTGGAGCGGTCAGTTTCTTGCCGAGTTTGTTGGTGAGAATTGGGTCAAATTAATTACTCCCCAGATAAACATGGTGTGGGAAGATAGTTATTTGCAAGAAACACAAGGTGGAAGGTATCGCCAGAATCAAACATTTGCAGTAAACGACATCTATCAGGCTGGTCACTCTGACTGTCACTTTGCTGTTTTGGAACAATTTCAGGTAAAAGCATATGCGATCGCTCCCATATTCATAGGGCAACAACTCTGGGGTTTGCTGGCAGCTTATCAAAATTCTGCACCCAGGCACTGGGAAGCTTCGGAAATCAAATTTTTAGCTCAGATTGCGGTGCAGCTTGGGGTAGCGCTCCAGCAAGCTGAGTTGCTTGCCCAAACCAAGCATCAAGCAGAACAACTCGCTCAAGCGCTAGAAGAATTACAACAAACTCAAACCCAATTAATCCAAACCGAGAAAATGTCCAGTTTAGGACAATTGGTGGCTGGTGTGGCACACGAGATTAACAACCCCATAAACTTTATTTATGGCAACCTCGGTCCTGTGTGTGAATACGCTAACGATTTACTTAGTATGCTAGCTCTTTATCAGCAGCAGTATCCGAACCCCAGCCGTGAGATTTGCAATCTAGCTGAAGATATAGACTTAGAATTTATTGCCGAAGATTTGCCCAAAATACTGTCGTCGTTGAAACTAGGAAGCGATCGCATCCGTCAGATTGTCCTATCTTTACGGAATTTCTCCAGGCTTGACGAAGCCCAGATGAAGCAAGTTGACATTCACCAAGGTATTGATAGCACGTTACTGATTTTACAGCATCGTTTAAAACCAACGCCAAACAGTCGCGCTATTGAGGTAGTTAAAGAATACGGCAACCTACCTTTAGTAGAATGCTATGCCGGACAATTAAATCAGGTGTTTATGAATGTTTTGAGTAATGCGATTGATGCTTTAGAAGAGTCATTAGAAAAAAACCCCGGACTTTTAAGCGATCGCCCCCAAATTCGGATTAGTACCGAAGTTATAAACAATCATCAAGTGGTGATTCGCATCTTAGATAATGGTTCCGGAATGCCCGAAGACATCAAAAAGCGAATATTTGATCCGTTTTTTACCACCAAGCCAGTAGGAAAGGGTACTGGCTTAGGTCTATCAATTAGTTACCAAATTGTGGTAGACAAACACGGTGGTGTCTTCAAATGTAATTCGCTACCTGATGGTACGGAATTTTCAATTCAAATTCCGATTACACCTATTCAGCACTTTTAACTTCTTAATTGCACCGGCATTGCTAAATAAGTCATCTTTAAACCGCTTAGTGGTGTAAAAATCACTGGAGTGAGATTTCCATTTAACTGCATTTGAATTTCTTGAGATGGCAAAGCTTTTAAGCCTTCCATTAAATATTTGACGTTAAAGGCAATATCTATATCTTCTCCTGATATTTGTGCCGGCATCGATTCAATAGCGCTACCCACATCTTGAGATTCTACAGATAAGGTAATTTCCCCTGCATCGCCGTCCATGCTGATTTTGACGATATTATTTTTTTGATCGGCTAAGACAGCAATTCGCTCTAAGGTGCTAACTAATTGTCTGCGATCGAGCGTTAATTGTCGTTCAAATTGACGAGGAATAAGTAACCGATAAGCGGGATATTGTCCTTCTAAAATTCGGCTTGTTAAGCGTTGATTTTGCCATTGAAAGACAATTTGACCTTGATCGAAGTATAAGGCTACAGTTTCTTCTTCAGAGGAACTATGAGCCAACATCCGCTCTAGTTCCCGCATGGCTCTGTTTGGTACAGTTACTTCTAGTTGATTTTCACTGCTAGCAATAGGACTTTCGTTAACTGTTTCTACAACTGCTAAACGATGTCCATCTGTCGCTGCAAATTCTAGCGCGTCTTGTTTAAGTGTTAAATGCACGCCGGTAAGCACTTGCTTAGTTTCATCGCTACTGGTTGCAAATAAACAACCGCGCAATCCTTCAATTAATGCAGTGGTGGTAAGATGAATTGCTTCAATATTTTCGATTACGGGTAGTTCCGGATACTCTTCGGCTCCCATTGCTCGCAGCTGATAACGTCCACTTTTGGGTGTGAGTGTAACAATTATACCTTCGCCGCCTGGGGTTTCGGCGGTACTTGCAGATTCATCTTCTAAGGTGATTTCTCCTTCGGGAAGACGAGAGGTAATATCAACGAGTAGTCTAGCAGGAAGTGCGATCGCTCCGGATTGCACAACTTCAGCGCTAAAGCTGGTGCGGATACCCAAACTGAGATCGAAGGCTGTTAAACTTACAGAGTTAGTTTGAGCATCCGCTTGCAGTAGCACGTTAGCAAGTACCGGATGAGTTGGACGTGATGGAACTGCACGGCTAACGAGTGAGAGGTTGGTACTGAGGTCGCTTTGGGCGCAAACTAATTTCATGGTCTGGTCTAGCTGGTGAAGAAATATGCTAGCATCATTGTTGCCAAGAATGTGACTGTGTAGGTAGGCGAAAACAAATATAAGATAGCGTAGGGTGCGTTATGCTTTGCTAACGCACCATTTCAGGCGTTAGCGGTGCGTTAGGCAGGAGCCGTAACGCACCCTACAACTATCAAAGCCTACGCTGTTGGGCTAACGCTTTAAGCTTTAAAGGTCAAAACCGGACTCAAACGCGCCACAATATCGACCATTTTCGCTTCTACTTGCACATCAATCACTGACTGAATCGATTTGTAAGCCGCAGGTGCTTCCTCAATTCTGCGTTCTTCGCGCAGAGTGATGCAGTCTACCCCGGTTAATCTCAGTTCTGACTCACTTTGCGATGCACCTTGGCGAGTCAGGTCAAAACGGCTACGCACTCTTCCCGCGCCATGTGAAGCGGAATTGCAAAAGGCTGGATTTCCTCTACCTACCATCAGATAAGAATAATCACCCATTGAACCTGGGATAATTACAGGTTGTCCTGCATAAGCGGGACAAGCACCTTTGCGAGTTATCCAAGAACCGGGTTCCTTTGGTAAGGTGATGTTATGCGGTAAGTCATAAACTAACGGTGCTTCTACATCTTTGTAAACTTCTCGCAAACGCAGACGTAATAGTTCTGCTAACATCAAGCGATTGATGAAACCATAGTTAGCAGCTGTTGCCTCAGCTTGCAAATAACTAGCAACTAATTCGGGGTGGGAATGCACAGAAAGCGGAAAAATGTGCGAGTCAGGATACTTCAGACCTTTTTGCCAAGCGGCTTTAGTTTTATCTCGCCACATTCCACCGATGTATTTACCCACATTGCGAGAACCTGAATGAATCATAAATGCAAGCTGTCCTTCTCGCACTCGCCAAGCGTGGGCGATCGCACGATTTTCAACTTTATCAATCCGCTGCACTTCTACAAAGTGATTTCCGCCACCAATTGTAGCTAATCCGCCATCGCGCACCAGTCCTTCATCGGGTACAAGTTCTTCGGGTGCAAGTTTTGAATTTCCATCCATTGAACCATCTAAGAAAATGCGTTGGCTTTCTTGGGCGATTTGCTGCAAATTAGATTTGACAAAGCTGCCTGTAGGTGCATCCAACATCGCATCTAACCAACCGGGAACTCCGTATTCAAACATGGCGCGGGATGTTTTTGCTGTCATGGTGACATCGCGGGTTCCGAAGAAGTAATCACCTTTCATCAATTCGACAAAGGAATCCCGTTTCGCTAAAAATTCATCGATTGTCAAATCGGCGACATGCAAACGCATCCCACAATTGATGTCACTCCCGACAGCCGCAGGAATAATTTGACCTTCAGTTTCTACCACTGAACCAATGGCAATCCCCGCATCACCAGGGTGAAAGTCAGGTGTAGCACAGGCACGGCAAACGCAACCGCCTGCGGGGTGGCGAACGCTTGCGAGATTCGCTAGCTGCTTGAGTGCTTTCGCTTCTACGGGTAAACCTTCTGGCAGCACCACTTGTGCTACAGGCACATCCGAATTATCACGTAAACGAATTGAATAAGTTTTGTTGTTGTAAGTTACATTCAAACCCTGTCGCGCTAAAGCACGCAGGAGACGCTTAAGATTTTTTGGCTGCATGAATACTCCAATGTAAGTCTTATAAAAGACTTTTGGTTGTGAAGAGATTGGGGAGACTTGGGTTCAGCAGCCGCGTCTCAAGTAATGTAATTCGGTTCCCGGAGTTTTGGGGAAGACGAATTATAGATGAAGTCTTAGTAAAGTTATCAATAACCTTTTTAACACATATTTCTCTCAAGTGACAAGTATTGCGGCTGTTCCTGAAGCAAGTTTCACTTTTGGGTTATTAGCTTTTGGGGCTTTAGGTGGAGTGACGCTAAAGCGCAAATTAAACACAATTAAGTAAGTGAGCGAAATTAAACGTAAAATATCGTAGTGAGCGGTTTACCGCTCAAAGCTTCGGTTTTAACGGCTAAAGCCGTTACTACGTTAAGGAACGTTTATTTATGCCCATCTACTTAGTTAATATTTGAGGTTTTCACTTGCCAATCAAGTTTTCTCAATCAACGGACAAATTGTATCTTCTGGCTTGATTGGCAAACTTTCCCATCCTGATAGTACTCCTTTTAATTCGCCTCGCAGAGTTAACAATTGTTCTATCTGGTGGTCAATGTCTAATATTTTATCTTCTAGCTTTTCTTGAATGCGATCGCACGCTGGTTTCCCACCATCATATACTTTCAAGATTTCGCCAATTTCTTCTAGACTCAGCCCCAGTTTTTGAGCGCGTTTAATAAATGACAACCGAGTAAGTACATCTGCGGAAAATTGCCGAAAGTTTCCCTCGGTTCGTCCTGATGACTTGAGTAAACCGAGACTTTCGTAATAGCGAATCGTCCTTATCGGGACTTGGCTTTTGGCTGTTACCTGACCAATTAACAGCAGTTGATTATCTTTAGTTAACACGATAGATTTCTCAACTCACACTACAGATAGATAAAAATCAAGCTAAAACCTGATACTAAAATTGACCTTCCTCAGATCCCCGACTTCTTAAAGAAGTCGGGGATCTTGTTTTTTCATAATTGCTTGACTCTCCACCTTACTAGAGATTTTAGAATAGTTTTAGTGAAGCTGACATAAAGAGTGTACTTTAATTCAGTTTAACGTACTCAGGACTTACGCAAGATGACCAAAAAACGAACCACGTTCGCCCTTGGCGTCTCCGTTGGCGCAGCCTCTCCGATAGGAGAAGGAGAAGACACGAAGGACACGAAGTAATAAGAGTTTGAGAGGTATTTTGCGTAAGTCCTAGTACTGAAATAATCGGAATCATGATACATGCGTAAATGCCTTTCTATCCTGCGACTTAGGCATTTGTAATTTGGAATTGTTGAATATGGATATTCTCACACTGAAACTTAGAGGCATGAGTTGTGCCTCTTGCGCTAAAAGAATCGAAAAAACGATTCTCTCTGTTACAGGTGTAAGTGAATGTAGCGTCAACTTTGGTGCAGAACAAGCTGTAGTTAAATATAATCCCCGCAAAACTAATTTAAATAAAATTCAATCAACTGTAGAGGCAGCGGGATACTCGGCTTATTCTCTAGAAGATGAAGACATGATGACTGGGGAAGATGACGCCGAAAAAGCTGTTCGTCTTGCGGAATTACGCAACTTGAAAATTAAACTAGCAGTTGCAGCAGTAATTAGTATTTTACTGATTATTGGTTCGCTGCCAATGATGATTGGCGTACATTTACCTTTCATTCCTGCATCATTGCATAATCCTTGGTTGCAATTAATTTTAACTACACCTGTACAATTTTGGTGCGGTTATAAGTTCTATATAAATAGCTGGAAAGCTTTGAAAAGCCGTTCAGCGACGATGGACACGCTAATTGTTTTGGGTACAAGTGCAGCTTATTTCTATTCTTTACTTGCTACTATTTTTCCTGCCTTTTTTGTAAATCAAGGCTTGATGCCAGAGGTTTACTATGAAACAGCAGCGGTAGTTATTACCTTAATATCTTTAGGAAAGTTGTTAGAAAGTCGCGCTAGGGGACAAACTTCTGAGGCAATTCGCCAACTTATCGGCTTGCAAGCTAGAGATGCGAGAGTAATTCGCGGTGGCAAGGAAATTGATATTCCCATTCAAGAAGTGAGAATTGATGATATAATTTTGGTGCGTCCGGGTGAGAAAATTCCGGTTGATGGTGAAGTGATTGAAGGCAATTCTACAGTTGATGAATCGATGGTGACTGGCGAAAGTTTGCCTAATAAAAAAGTACCAGGTGATGAGGTAATTGGAGCGACAATTAATAAGACAGGTAGCTTTAAATTCCGGGCAACACGAATTGGGAAAGATACGTTTTTAGCGCAAATTGTTCAACTGGTACAACAAGCGCAAGGAAGTAGCGCACCAATTCAAAGATTAGCAGATCAAGTGACTGGATGGTTTGTACCAGCAGTGATTAGTATTGCTGTTGTTACTTTTATTGTTTGGTTTAGTGTCACACGCAATTTGAGTTTATCTTTAATTACTACCGTTGGTGTGTTGATTATCGCTTGTCCTTGTGCTTTGGGTTTGGCTACACCAACTTCTGTGATGGTGGGAACTGGGAAAGGTGCAGAAAATGGCATCTTAATTAAGGATGCAACCAGCTTAGAAATGGCACACAAAATTAAAATGATTGTGCTGGATAAAACCGGGACTTTGACTGAGGGGAAACCGACTGTTACTGACTTTGTAACTGTTAATGGTACTGCGAATAATAATGAAATGAAGCTTTTGCAGTTAGTCGCAGCGGTGGAACGTAATTCTGAACATCCTTTGGCTGAGGCTATTGTGAATTATACGCGATCGCAACAAGTCAATTTTCCCGAAGCTAAAGATTTTCAAGCTTTTGCCGGTAGCGGTGTCCAAGGTGTTGTGAAAAATCAGCTAGTACAAATCGGTACACAACGCTGGTTGGAAGAATTAAGTATTAATACAAGTTATTTTCAGCAGTACAAAGCCACCTGGGAAGCTGCTGGTAAAACAGTCGTCTGGATTGCTGTTGAAGGCAAAATAGAAGGGTTGATGGGCATTGCGGATGCCTTAAAACCTTCATCACAAGATGCGGTGAAAGCACTACAAAAGATGGGTTTAGAAGTAGTGATGCTTACCGGAGATAATCGACAAACCGCAGAAGCGATCGCTTCTCAAGTTAATATCAATAACATCTTTGCCCAAGTTCGACCCGATGAAAAAGTGGCGGTGATTAAGTCGCTGCAAGGGGGGAGGGGGAGAGACAAGGAGACAAGGAGACAAGGAGACAAGGAGACAAGGAGAAATAAAAACTTCTCATTCCCCACTCCCCACTCCCCACTCCCCACTCCCCACTCTCTCGTAGCGATGGTGGGTGATGGTATTAATGATGCGCCGGCGTTAGCACAAGCTGATGTGGGGTTTGCGATTGGGACGGGAACAGATATAGCGATCGCTGCTAGTGACATTACTTTAATTTCCGGAGATTTGCAAGGCATTGTCACGGCGATTAAACTTAGTCGTGCTACCATCCGCAATATCCGGCAAAATCTCTTCTTTGCTTTTATCTACAACGTTGCGGGTATTCCAATCGCTGCTGGGGTTTTCTATCCTATCTTCGGATGGTTACTTAACCCAATTATTGCTGGGGGCGCAATGGCTTTTAGTTCTGTGTTTGTGGTGACAAACGCTTTACGTTTGCGGAATTTTCATAATTAATCCTAGAAGTGAAAAAATGCGCCCTCACCCTGGAAGGGTAGACGGCAGTCGCCTCAAACTCCTCCACCCCCGCACGGCGCTGCCTCGGCTAAACGAACAAAGCCTACGCAGGTAGGCTTTTTAAACTTGAAGTCCGCGCAGGCGGACTTTGTTCGTGTAGCCTCAGGCTTCCAGCCTGTAGGCGACGTATCAAACACTCGTCAAAGAGTATAAAAGACTCTCTGACGAGTATAAAAGACTCTCTGACGAGTATAAAAGACTCTCTGACGAGTATAAAAGACTCTCTGACGAGTATCAAAGACTCTCTGACGAGTATAAAAGACTCTCTGACGAGTATAAAAGACTCTCTGACGAGTATCAAAGACTCTCTGACGAGTATAAAAGACTCTTTCACGAGTATAAAAGACTCTCTGACGAGTATAAAAGACTCTTTCACGAGTATCAAAGACTCTCTGACGAGTATAAAAGACTCTTTCACGAGTATCAAAGACTCTTTCACGAGTATCAAAGCCTCATGAAACTATATTCACCAGCCTTTTTCCAAAGCCTGACATCTGTTTTAACACTACAGATCGGCAACTGGGGACTGCGGATCGAGGACTGAGAAAGAAAGACAGATCAGTTTCTGACACAGAACTTTATAATCACATCAAACAAATGATTACAGTTCATATAATGGAACGACAAAATTTGTTTGAATGAAGTAATGAAAAGCCGACTGGTTCACACTGAGGATTTATCACCAGAAGATAAGGAAGCTATGTACTCGCTACTTAGCACTTATTTTGAAGGTGTAAAGCGAGATGTTTTTGAGACAGACTTAAGTCAGAAAAACTGGGTAATTCTGCTCAAAGATGAAAAAACAAATCGGCTGCAAGGTTTTTCTACTCTGTTGATGTATAACACAGAGTTTCAGGGTGAAAAATTAAGTGTAGTCTATTCTGGGGACACGATAATGGACCCTAGCGGGTGGTCGAGTTCTGCGCTTTCTCGCTGTTGGATAACTTCGGTAAACCAGCTTCGGCGAGATTATGCTCAGGGTAGACTATATTGGCTGCTCATTTCTGGGGGATATCGTACCTATCGTTTTCTGCCGATTTTCTGGCGGGAGTTTTATCCGCGATATGATGCAGTTACACCAGTTTATATTTCCTCGTTGATCGAGTTTCTTGCAGGCGATCGCTTTGGCGACTATTATGACACAAAAGCGGGAATAGTCCGCTTTCCTCATCCCCATGTGCTGCGAGACTGTCTGCGGGGAATTCCTCAAGAAAGACTGCAAGATCCTCACATCCGCTTTTTTGAGCAATGTAACCCAGGTCATCTCCAAGGCGCCGAACTCGTTTGCTTAACAGAGATTTGTGAAGAAAACCTGACAGATGCGGGTAAGCGAATGTGGTTCGCTAATTCTCCTATGAAGCAGCAGCAACAGTTTTCAGCAGAATGGGGGTTGGAAAAAAATACTCACAAAGCAAAACCTGCGATCGCAACATTTTAAGGGCTATTAAATTGGGAATTATATATCAGCTGCTTCACCAGAAGTGAAAACCTCAACATGAATATCAACTCGCAGATTTTTAGCGCAAGAAGCCAAAAAAAGACTTTCAATAACCCACAGCGCTTTATCGAGGGGTGGTATTGGGTATTACCCTCGCGCAATTTAAGTCAGGGTGAGGTAAAAGCTGTCACAGTTCTCGGTCGCGAACTAGTTATTTACCGAGGTCAAGACAAAAGAGTAATTACCTTTGATGCCTACTGTCCGCATATGGGTGCCCATTTAGCGGAAGGTAAAGTTGAGGGTAATGAATTGCGCTGTTTTTTCCACAACTGGAAGTTTGATGCTGAGGGTATTTGTGTTGACATCCCTTGTTTAGAAGAACCGCTGCCGATGAAGTTGAAATCTTGGCACACAGCTGAGAAATACGGGATGATTTGGGTTTGGACTGGGGAAACTCCGCACCACCCGTTACCTTTTGTCCCGGAGTTGGAGGACGAAGAATGTCACAGCGCTTTAGGTTCTCGCTTCATCAAAAATTGTCATCCCAACGTGGTGATGATTAATGCAATTGACGCTCAACACTTCAATACAGTTCACAATCTACCATTAGAAATTGTCTTCGAGAAAGACGAACTGAATGAGAATGCAATTACCTTCAGCAATACTACACGGGGGGGTGAAGATTCGTTTTTTATTAAGTTGATTCGTCCTTTCTACAAAAACGCCGTTACTTACAGCATGTGTTATTGGTACGGTAGCACCGGTACAGTTACAGTTGGACCCGACTTTTTGCATTTCCACATCATGTTTACCCTGCGTATGACCGAACAAGGAAAAGCCGAAGGTCAAACTTTGTTCATTACGAAAAAACGTAAAGGTATTTTCGGTTGGTTATTTAACTCAATTGTGCTATCACTTACAAAGATGGTGGGTGACTACTTTGCTAAAGGTGATACTAAGATTTTCCAAACAATTAAGTTTGAGATGAGAACCCCGATTAAGGCAGATCAATCGATTATGCAGTTTATCAATCATGTGGAAAGACAGAAAGCTTTATCTTGGGAAACTTGGCTAGATGCGCGATCGCGTGACATAGAAAGTAGCGATCGCTCAAAATGGCGAGACGATATGACTAGTGATTAATGAAACAACTTAGCGAGTGACCGAACTTTTTAGATAGTTCGGTCATTACTAAGAGACGACTTGATACTTTTATACTCCAGAAGACTCACAGGAAACATAATTCCTGGTTTTTTGGTAGTAGGATTCAATGTGTTGAATACCCTGTCCCAAAATCCATGAATGCCATAGTTTCCATGAAAGGAAGTGTGATGAAGATCGTGAAAATTTGATGGGATGAAAAATATTGACAAAGAACTATGACCTTCTAGATTGTAAGCATTGCCTATAAAGCTCCATGCACAAAGTTGAGTGATGTCATATCCAAATATAAAGATAGGTAAAACGTCTGTGAGGGTAACAATAATATATTCAAGAAGACTCTTATGACCAGCAACAAAACTTGATGAATCGCTAAACTCGTGATGTTTCAGATGGATTTTATACAATAATTTTGTGTGAAAGAGCCGATGGGAAACGTAAAAACATAAATCAGCAGCAACTATTCTCATCAAAAACCATCCAAGGTTTAAGAGTAAGCTATTTCCTCTATGAACCTCCGGAGCTAGATATAGAATTATTAATGCTGATATAAAAGCTTTGATTTCTCCTGTAATGATGCCTTTTACAGTAAATGAAGGAAATGGTTGCTTTTTTACTTTCTTGACTCTTGCATTTAGTTTCTCCCTCCAAACATCGTTAGTTTTTATTTTTTCAATCAAAAAACCAATACCATAAAATGAGATAGAACCAACGAGCCAGTACAATAGCACCTGGGTTATAAAGTTGATTTCGATATTGTTTAAGAGAAAATAGAATGCCTGCTGAACAATCGCGCAACTAATAGCGATTTTTATATAAAATTCGAGTTCAAAACAGAGATTAAAAAGTTTTTGCATCTCTCTATCCTTAAAGTAGAGTCATCGTACTGGCACTTGCTACACGAACAGAGCTTACCTACGTGGGCTGAAAGGCTTATTTTTCCTTGGTTTGGATAGCTGCACCCTTCCAGGGTGTGGGTTAGTATAAATTTTACAACAAATCCTATGAATATTGAACGCAAAACCGCTGGATTCGACCTACCCCACCTACAACAGCAAGACAAACTGCATCGCTTATTGTCCTCAACCCTTTTGAAGAGAGGGGGAGATGGGGGAGAGGGGGGAGACAAGGAGATGGGGAGACAAGGAGACAAGGAGAGGGGGAGACTCCTTGAAGATAGGGGAGATGAGGAAGCAAATTTTCCTTGTCCCCTTGTCCCCTTGTCCCCTTGTCCCCTTGTCTCCCCCTCCCCCCCTCCTCCTTGGGATGCCACACACTTCAACCTGCATAATGTAGAAATCTTTACCGATGCTACTTTAAACGAGCAAGTTGAGATTTTACAACTTTGTAGCTACGGACTGCTAGAAGAATCCTACTTTATTGAGAAAGCGGGTATGGGTTACATGGCAAAAATGGTGCTGTTGGCAGAAACGACAGAAGAAAGAATGCTTTATGCTCTTTTTTGTGGTGATGAAGCTAACCACTTCGCGCAAATTAGCCGTTTCTTACCAACTCCCGAACCTGTGGGAAATAACTTTTTCCTACGCTTTTTAGGAGATTTGATAGAAAGTCAAGATAAAACCGTGCTGCTGTTCGTGCTACAAGTAGTGCTTGAGGGTTGGGGTTTAAGCCATTATCGCAGTCTCGCTAAAGACTGTGTAGATCGAGATTTGGCTTTGATGTTACATTCGTTTTTGCAAGACGAAAGCCGTCACCACGCTACAGGAGTAACGCTATTTGACCGAATCTGCGTGACACCATCAAGCCAACAGACGATAATCGAGACACTTGCATCATTTTTGCAGATGGTGCAAGTGGGACCTCAAAGCGTTGTAGCTGCAATTGAGAAAGTCAAAGGTGATTTATCCCGGCAACAGAAAGTAAAGATTTTTGCCGAATTGGATACAGAAACTCATAGTGGTAGTCGTTTGAAATTGTTGCGATCGCTCATGAGTCACTCCCATGCAGAAATCATACTTCAACAACTGCAAGAGCGAAAATCATTTCACCCTTTCCCACCCCACAAATGTGTATAAAAGCTCATATAAAACTCGTAGTAAGCGCTTCAGCGCTTTAATCCTTAAGCGCTTTAGCGCTTACTACATTCTTTAATTATGAATTATGAATTAATAATTATTAATTAGATTAACATGAACACAACACTCAACGAACCCAAACAAAACACCCTTTTAGAAAATCCCCAAGTCTACCGCAAACTACAAATTAACCACACACGCAACAAACAACAAGACCACACGCAACTGCTTGACGAAGCTGCTGCCGCATTTAAATATGAAGATTGCAAAGATGTCTATTGGAACCCAGAAGAATTCTCTTTACTTTACGGTACACCTGTATGGTCACAAGCAAGCCCTCGTCAAAAAGTTATCTTAAATCAACTTTATTGGGTAGCTTATTATTCCCAAATTATCTCCGCCGAAATTGCCACAATCTTCTTTAATCAAACTAGCGCAGCCGGACTTTATGCTCAAGAAGATTTTCGTCTAGTTTGTGATATGCTTGACTTAGAATCAGCCCAAGAACGCGCTCATATAAACGCTTTTCAAACAGTTTCCCACCAAGTAGAAGCCGCATTATTTGGCAAGCGAATTTTCTCCTATACGATGCGCGGACCATTTGCGGAAACGATGATTTTCGCCGATACCAACACCTTCAAAAGATTCTGGAAAAAGCTGCAATTACAAACCTTTGGACTTTTATCATCAGATAATACCTTCTTGGCTTGCCAATACTTCACCGTGCGGGGTGTGCGAACACTCAACGGTAAGTTAGTACAGCATAAGTTAAGCAATTATTATCAGAAACATCCCGACCAAGAAAACGCTCCCATCCCTGCAAAGATATCTTACTATCACTTCATGGATGAAAGCTTTCATTTTAACAGTTCGACAATTATATCCCATGATGTGATTTCGTGTTTGAAACCGCCGACAGCATTTGAGAAGTTAGTCGCTAACTTGGGTTTGCGTGGTTGTCAAAAAGACCATTATCATTTTAGTGCGGTTATAAACGGGATTTTTTGGTACGATCCGGCATTGTATGCAGCGATTTATCAAGTCTTGCGATCGCAATCTTTTAGCATGAGCGATATTGAAGCAAAAGAAATGATGCGTCTTAGCTTCACCCAAGAATCAGAAGGACTACATCGCAGCTATCAAACCCACACCGAAGCAATGGAATCTTATAAAGTTTACCTCGATAAACTCAACTACGTTTGGCAAAGTAATAAACAAATGTCCCTCATGGCATCAAATTCTATTCCTAAATATTTAGAAATGCAACAAAAGTCATTTTCCTCGTTTTTACACTCACAGAGAAAATGAATCAATTTCAAAATCAAAACACACAACCGATTGTGAAGATGAAAATCTTCAACAATTGGGATATTATCGCTAAAGGCTGGTATATTGCTTGTCCAAGCAAAGAAATACCAAAAGGTCAAGCAAAATCTTTAAATCTTTGTGGACAACAAATCGTTATTTTTCGCGGAGAAGATGGAAATATTCGCGCATTAGATGCTTATTGCCCACATTTAGGAACTGATTTAGGAATTGGACGAGTTGATGGTAATTTCATTCGCTGTTTTTTTCATCATTGGGCATTTGATGGTGAGGGAAACTGTCAAGACATTCCTTGTCAATCAACAATTCCCGATAAAGCGAAACTGCAATCTTATGCAACTGACGAAAAATATGATTTTATTTGGGTTTATCCAGATAAAGAAGCACCAAATAAAGTAGTTGAATTTGATGAACTTAAAGATAAACCTCTCGTGACAATACATGACAAAGCTTTCGAGAGAAGCTGTCATCACCACATTTGCATGATGAATGGCATTGATGCTCAACATCTGCAAACCGTACATAAATTAAATATTAAAATGGATTTATCCTTACAACAAAATGAATCCGGTACAATTGTTGATTTTACACTGAGCGGTGAATTTCCCCAAACGACAACAAGAGAGCGAATAGGGCAAAAAATTCTCGGCGAACATTATGAATATACGATGAGATATGCAGATGGCTGTATCGGACTTTTAACTATTATGAAAAAAGTTCGTATTGTGCCACCATTACATATGATTTACGCTTACACCCCTCTAGAAACGGGTAGAACGCGCATTCAACCTATTTATGTTGCAAAAGAAAGAAAAGGTATTTTCGGTTGGGTTATTACGCGAATGTTGCTTTTGCTAACTAAATTAGCTTACTATTTCTTGCGTGGTGAAGATGGCATGATTTATGACAATATTCGCTACAATCCTCAGGCAATTATTAATATAGATATGCCGTTAGTTAAATATATGCAGTATGTAAATCAACTTGAAGCGTCTGTATGGTCGAAAAATAAATTTTTATTAGCCAAAGAAGATTTATTTAACGAACCGCAGAGTACGCAGCGGAAAGTTTGAGCGGAGGTTTCCTCCGATCAAAGCTTTCCAAGAGAGAGTTCACAGAGGAATGAGGAAGAGAGAGAATTTTTGCGTAAGTCCTAATGAATAAACATATTATTCGCTTTACCCAAAGCAATTATCAACCAATTAGTCTAGAAAAACATCAAAAACTTTCTGAATATCTGACGGTACAAAATTCTCCGGTGTTATTTGGCTGTCGGACGGGAATTTGTGGAACTTGTCTGGTAGTTGTAGAAGGGGATATTCCACCACCCAGTGAGGAAGAAAAGGAAATTTTAGAGATATTTGCACCGGGAAATGAACAAGCAAGACTTGCTTGTCAGATAGATTTAACAAACGATATAGATATAAAAATTTATGCGGGGTAAAAGTGAGATTTGAGGATTTTTGGTATGTTGTTTGTGAGAGTAAGCAACTAAAATTGAAGACGATACTGCAACGCACAGTTTTAGATGAATGGCTGGTGGTGTTTCGTGGTGATGATGGGAAAGCTGTTGTATTGCGCGATCGCTGTATGCACAGAAACAGCCGTCTGTCTCATGGTAAAATCTGTAAAGGCAATATTCAGTGTCCTTACCACGGTTGGGTTTACGACAAAACCGGCAAAGTTGTAGCTGTACCTGCTGAAGGTGAAAATTTTCAAGTTACCGATGCTCGTCGCGTGTTATGTTATGACACACAAGAGCAAGATGGATATGTTTATGTGCGATTGACGCAAAAGCCAAGTCAAGAATTTGCGCCTTTCAAAATGCCTTGCTATAAACAACCAGGATGGGAAACAGTACGTGTCATCAACCGCTTTCGCAACAATGTCACCAACTGTGCGGA
The DNA here is from genome assembly GCF_000817785.2 of Hassallia byssoidea VB512170. Lineage (GTDB taxonomy): Bacteria > Cyanobacteriota > Cyanobacteriia > Cyanobacteriales > Nostocaceae > Hassallia > Hassallia carrinoi. The sequence continues at coordinate 28,529 of NZ_JTCM02000052.1, forward strand.
AAACTTCATCGACATTCCCCACACTGCATCAGTTCATCCGGGAGTCTTCCGCACACCTTGCGCTTCACAGCTAGAAATGACAGTCCAAAGACGCAACGGTTCAGTATTCGCATCCTACCGTAACGAAACAACAAATCTCGGTTGGTTTACACACTTCCTCAACTCTCAAGGTTACGAAATTCGTCATATCGACAGCTTTCACATGCCGAATATCACCAGCGTTGAGTATGATATGGGAACGCACAGAAAACTTTTCATCACCAGTCAGTCGATTCCCGAAGCTGCGGATTCAACTTTAGTTTACACTGACGTAACTTTCAACTACGGCATTTGGAACAAGTTAGCACGACCTTTTGTCAAATGGACTGCTCAATATATTATCCGTCAAGATGTCGCAGCTTTAAACATCCAGTGGCAAGTAATTGAAAAATACGGCAGCAATTTTGCCAACACTCCCGCTGATACAATCCACATCTTTGTCGAATCTATCCGCAACAAAATCGCTGAAGGAGAAGACCCTAGAAACTTACCAGAAAAATCTGTAGAAATCAAGTTTTGGGTGTGAACTACATTCATTAAGACTTACGCAAAAACTCTCTCAAACTCTTATTCCTCTGTTACCTCTGTGTCCTCTGCGGTTCGTTATTCGATTATTCGTCCGTAAGTCCTATTCATAAAAAGAAGTGGCAAAATAAAGCCACTTCGTAATTCCCAGGTAGAACCTGAGAAATATTATAAATAAAATTCCACTTGCAAATGGTGTAAAGAGACACTGTTTTTTGAAATGTTAGTTTTTTTTGCCTTCGTGATTTTGCTGACGCTGACTGTGGCTAATGACAACAAACTTACTTTATTTCGCTTAAAAAAGCGTGAAGACTGGTTTGTAGATGGAATTAATCTATTTTTTCAGGGAATTTTGATTCCCATACTGCAAATAACTGTTATATATCAACTTTATCAGCATTTGCTTCCCAATTTTCAATCTTCTCTAAATCTGCACCCCATCGTTGCATTTTGCTTCAGCTTCGTGTTTGTAGATTATCTATATTACTGGAATCATCGCTTATTTCATACCCGTTGGCTGTGGTATGTCCATCAAGTGCATCACACAGTTACACAAATGGATGTTTTAGGAACTTCTCGCAATACTTTGTGGACAAGCTTTCTAATTATTTACTTGTGGGTTCACGCTTTATTTATCTACCTGCTGCAAGATTCAAGTTGGTATGTTGCAGGTGTCAGCTTGAGTTCGGCTTTAGATTTGTGGAGACATAGTGTTTTTACACCCAAACCAACATCTTTATTTTACCGCTGTTTGTCACCTTGGCTCATTCTACCCCAGAATCATGCTTGGCATCACGCCAGCAGCGGTACTGTTGGTAATTATGGAGCAAATTTCAAGCTTTGGGATAAAATACACGGGACTTATTTTGAATGCGATAAAGCACCAGATTCTTTAGGTGTGGAGACGAAGTTAAGCTTAACCCAAAAGCTATTTTTACCCTTTAATTATTCTCAGGGCGATTTGTCGTTGTAGAATACAAACTTATCAAAACCTTAGCTAATTCACCTGGTTTAAATATTCTACCGTTTAACTCTGGTTTGCGACCGGGATCGGGGTTGTTCTTAGTGGGTATTTGCGTGTAGATATAATCACACTCTACTCCGACTAATTTTGTTTCTGGTGTCAGTTCACATTTATAAATATAAGCACCTGTGAGTTGAGCGATCGCTAAATTTGTTTTTCTCAATTTAGTATGCAACAATTTTGCGCGTGAGAGGTTAGCACCTTGCAAGTCTGCTTCACTCAAATCTGTATTTATAAAACTAGCATCAACAAGGTTTGCTCCTCGTAAATTAATTCCCCGCAAATCTAAATTATCAAACTTCTGATTTTGTCCATTATTAGTAACCAACAATTGTTGTACTAAAGGATACTGTAAATAACTGTCACCGCAAGCACGGTTAAGTCGTTTTGCCCCAAACCAGCGCGTACCGTTAATTTTGGCTTGTCTAAAGTTGGCAGCTTTCAGCGTGGCTTGGGTAAATTCCACATTCGTCAAGTCAGATTTAGCAAAATTAGTACCACCTGCGGAGGCAAAGGCAAGAGCACAATTGCGAACTGAGGTAAATTTAACATTGCCGGATATAGCCTGCAAACCAATATAAGCGCTAAGTTGGATAGTTGCTAAAGAGGTAACAATTGAGGAGGCAATTGGCAGATTTGAAGCACCAGAAGTGGCTAGAAAACCCACTATCAGTAGCATTGATGTAATGACAACGCTAACAGACCAAAATAAGGCGATTATTTGATTGCCTGATTCTGCCCAAGTTAGGGCGATACTAACAGCTATAATTACTGCTGTAGCCCAAGTTACAGCTAAAGCCGTAATTAAGAATGCAGCGATATATATGAAATAAGGCAAGGAATCTGTCGAAAAGTTGTTAATAAACCCTAAAGTAAACAACAAAGCAAATAAAACTGGTATAGAGATAATTGTAGCGATCGCACTACGCAGGTTAGCTACCCCTGCCAACATCAAAAATATCGCCATAATCAAAGCTATGAGCAGAGTAGATATTAGTAACGAAGTTAGCTGGTTGGTTGAACTAGAAAGCCCAATCCAGCTAAAACCTAAAGCTATAGCGACAATAATTCCCACAAAAACGACAAGCGTGACAGACATCTTTACCAAAGTTATTTCTGGAAGAGCGGCTTCAAATGCTAAAGCTAAAGCTAAATAAAGAGCAATTGCAATGAAAGCTAGAAAAATAGTGATATGGCTTTTACCTGCTACCAAAGCGATCGCGAAAATTATCGCTGTTAAAACTAAATGAAATCTTATCCATCTAAATTTACCCCAAAAATGCAACCTTATATTAGTTTCTAACTGATTTTTCCTGCTATTTTCATAGAAACGGGTAAAGGCAAAACCTAAACCGAGTGCGATCGCGACAACTAATAAAGATACCTCAATTGGCATCGACTGTAGCGAATTCTTGGATGATGAACTGACGCTTGCAAGCATCAACGTCGGCAAAGCAATTCCCATCAAAGCCAGCGCTACAGCAACCCAAGCTGTATTTACACCCTTGCGAACAGTCCAAAAGCAGTTAAAGGTAAACACAATTACTATAATTATCAAAACAATTGCCCAAGCGATCGCATTGTCACTTTCATCGGGCAATCGCAGGGTTTTAATCGGAAAGTTGAAAAGCAAACCGATTAACAATGCTGCCGGAGCTAACAACAGCGTTATCATTAAACTTGTCTGTAAGCATAATCGCCAACCTTTGCGAATATTAGCAATGCTACTTACCGCAAATATTAATAAACTCACGACGCTTGTAGAAATGAAAGTATTATTATAATTCCTGTAATTTTCTCGTATTAGTGAATTTAACGATTCTCCCCACCCAGCACCAAGCAGCGATACAGTAGCGCTAGATAAAAACAACAACAAAAAGCAGCAAAACATCAAACCAAATGCCCCACGAGGTTGTAACCCAGTTTTTGCATAGCTAAAATTTGCCCCGACTAACTTGGCATTTACAAAGTTTGCTCCGCGTAAATCTGCATAGCTGAAGTTTGCTTGAGTTAAATCTCGATTTTTGAAAGACTTTCCCCGCAAATTTTGACCGCTGAAATCCTGCTTTGGTGGTAAACTAGGCTTTCCCAGATTTTCTTTGAGGCTTTCGGGAATGGGAAATTCCTGTCCAGCAATTTCGATTGTCCCTGACTCAGAAATTTTACTAAGTTGCTCAATAGCTTCTTGCAAATCACCACGAGAAAAGCTTGCCATTCCACGAGCGTAAAGCAATAAAGGTTCTAATTTTGCTTCTTCTAAGGTTTCTGCAAAGCTTTCTATTAAAGAAGATAAGCGCAGGATTTCTGTGTTTTGCGTCGAATCGACTTCTAAAACATCTAATTGAAGTTTATTAAAGGCTTGTGCAATTTGCTCGACTGCCTTTCCCGGTTTGGCGTAAGCTAAAGCTGTCCACTGTTGAGCTTCGGCAAAGTCCCGCACATCAATATCATTGCTGTGGAGTTGGCGATCGACATATTCCACTAAAAAGTCAGATAGTTGCAAAATTCGGTCTTGGTGAAAGTCGTCGTCACAAAACTTTTTGTCAGCTTTTAAACGACGCAACAGTTCATTTCGCACTGCGCTATCGATTTCGTAAAGTTCGTGTCCTACTTCTTGGCACAAACTAGAAAGTAACAAATCTGCTACCGATTCCCAAGGAATGTTGAGCAATTCACCGTGAATATCTTGTTGAAAATTAGCCCACAAACTATATAATAGTTGCGGAGTCAGAGCCAGTGGAAAAGCTGCATGATAAGCCAAGTAGAGATGAGGCTTGCCAAAGCGTTTTTCAAACGAATCTATTCGGCGGATGGCAACTGTAGGTTTCATTGGCGGTAGGGTGTAAACTGACCTCTTAAATGGGCGATCGCTCCCTGCAATCCCTGACGGCTAAACTCAAACATCGGTACTAAAAGAGCGATTTTACCAGCCGATGTGCCAGCCCAACGAGATTGAGGCATCGGATTTAACCATGCAACATAGCGCACTTTCTGCTTAAGTTGCTGCAAAAATTGCTCAGTTAACTTGATGCGTTCTGCATTCAAACCACCACGAGCTGCACCTGCATCACTAAAAATCATCACACCTGCGAAGAGTGAGTAACTCGCAAGGATATCGTTTAATAATTCAGCTTCGCAAAGGCTAGGGTCGTGGTAAATATATTTATCAGCACAGTTGTGAAAATAATAAACATCTGCTTTAGCTAAACGTCCACCCTGGACTGCTGTTTCTCCCAAGCGGCAAGATAACGTGTGGAATGGTACCATCGAACCATCTCGATCAATTAACAGCAGCAACTCAGCTTGATTGACTCGTCTGGGCATTAAACTAGGTTTGAGGAATACACCCTGACGGGCAAACTCGCTCACAGTCGCTTCTATGTCAAGTTCCGTGGCTGGACCTTCCCTAACAAACCGTCGCAAATAACGCCAACTTTGCTTCATTTGCCGACGAGTTACGGGGAAGTATTCAGCTAACTCAATGCCAACTGCTTGCCGCACTGCTTGCACAACTTGCACCACATCTTCAGGCGATCGCTTCTTTTCAAAAGTCGATGCAGCAGGTGTAGAATCAGCTTTAGACTCATCATTTGCTTGCTTTTGGCGCGATTTGGCATTACGTTCTTGTAAGTACCTCATAATCGCGTATTGCATCAAGCACAAACACAAAGCGATTAATGCAACAATAGTAAGGAATTGCCCCCATTTCTCATTGGGATTGAAAGAAGGTTTTTCAAAAACGTCAATATCTAATGAGCGAGTGTCTTTTATGCCACTTGCATCACTGAGTTCTAGCTTTACTTTCTGATAGTAAGGCTCTGAAGTGATAATCAAGCGCTTGCTATCGCGACTAAAGCTAAGACTATTGTTTCTTCCGGTAAAAGGTATTTTTCGTAACTCGTTAACCGACAGATCCCACAGACGAAGGTAGCCATCATCCGCATATGTGGCAATCCAGCGTTGATCTGAGCTCAAAGCGACACTTCTAACTTTTCCTCGATGTCTCAATCCTCGCCATTGCTTCCCAGATGGATCTTGGAAAGGTTGCCACAAACGTGAAATGCGATCGCTCTCTGAAGCTGTGACAATACGCTGTCCATCTAAACTAAAGTTGATAAAATCAACATTTGGTTGTTTTAGTTCTGCCAGCTTTTTGCCCGACAAAATATCCAGCACAATCACCTTATCTTGTGTTGTAAGAGCGATCTGCTGTCCATTCGGACTTAATTCTACGTAACGACTGGGGAAATAATCTTTGAATTGCTTTTGCGAAAAGTTAGATTCTCCCAACTTCTTACCAGACATATCCCACAAACGGACAGAGAATTCTCCGAGCGAGTTTTCTGAGGAATCTTTCCACAATATCGTCATCAACCACTGTCCATTAGCACTAAAAGCAGCAAGATTGGGACTATTTTCACCGAGATCGGCAATCTTTTTACCTGAGATATCCCAGAGAAAAATCCTCTCATTGTCAGTTGAATAATCCCCGGAAGCGGTGACTATGCGTTGACTATCGGGACTAAAGATAATTTTATAAATCGGTTTCTGATGCTTTAATTGCCCTACCTGTTTACCGGAAACATCCCATATCCGAACCAAGCCATCACCCGATGCAGTGGCTAAACGCTTACCGTCAGGGCTAAAACTTATATCATTGATTTTACCTTGATGCTGTAAGTCTTTTCCTATTTGCTGATGCGATGAATTCCACAAGCGAACAATATTTTTGTCTTCTGTGGTGGCGAAATACGATCCATCAGGGGTAAAGATTAGTTGGAACTCACTATCATCTTTATCGTTAGTCTGCCACCAATATTCAAATTCCCCTATTTGTTTACCAGAAAGATCCAACACACTAACGCTTTTATTAGTGTATTTTTCAGCTTTGCCAACTAACCTGTATTTTCCATTTTCACCTTCTTCTAACTTTAGCCAAGGTGGTATCTTTACAGCAGTAATCTTCAGTTTATCGTTTTCCTTTGCTTTACAAAATGAAACCTCTTTCTTGTAATCTTCGCCCTGTATGGCTTGTTTACTCGGTGTATCCAGGAAATAAGGACATTTTCTCGGTTGGGGTCTGACTAACCAAATGGATACTCCCGCAACTAGCAACAAAGTACTCCCCCAAACTAGCTTACGAGTGAGAGAAAGCCTTGGTAAGTTAAAGCCTCGTTTCTTTTTTTCCGGCTCTAATTTTGGCAGAATGGGAGCATCATCTAATAAAGTAGACAATTCCGCTTCTTCAGCCATCACTTGCTCAAAGTGATAGTTAAACAGCAGCCTTTCTTCGTCTGACTTAACCCACAAAGTACGGCATAATCTAGCTAAAGCCTCCTGGTCTTTGATACCAAAACCAGACTGAAGAGCGTTTAGCGCCAGTTTATACTCATCAATGCCTAATGGTAAACCTGCTTTTCGCAGTCGGTCAAAAAGTTTCAGTAGTGGTAGTTGCAAGTTAAAGTCTTTGCTCATAGTAATTAGTGCTAAACAGTCATCCGATTTTGGATTTTGGATTTTGGATTTTGGATTGATCCCACGGATAAACCGTTCGGTTGTACCATCAAGTTCCAAGAAATTTAAATGTAGGGTGCGTTGCGCTGCGCGACAACGCACCTTGAATTCTTGATGGTGCGTTAGCCTATGGCATAACACACCCTACCAACTAACGAACCGCGAAGACACGAAGGACACGAAGGAAGAAGAAAAAGAAGATAGGTAATTTTGTAGCGGGAAGGGAGTAAACAGTCAACAGTCAAGCTTCAAGCGAGAAACTTCGAGTTCGGAACCTGAAACTTCGAGTTCGGAACCTGAAACTTCGTGTTCTGAACCTGAAACTTCGAGTTCTGAACCTGAAACTTCGAGTTCCGAACCTGAAACTTCGAGTTCTGAACCTGAAACTTCGAGTTCTGAACCTGAAACTTCGAGTTCCGAACCTGAAACTTCGTGTTCGGAACCTGAAACTTCGAGTTCGGAACCTGAAACTTCGTGTTCCGAACCTGAAACTTCAACACACCACGCTTCCCCCACACCACGCTTCCCCCACTCCCCATCACCCCCGCTTCTTCAGATATGCTAAATAGCGCTGATGATCTGCCCAGTTTTTGAGTAACACACCCAAAAACGGCAGCTTTCCGTCGAGTTGCTGCAAAATTTTATCCTCAGGATGCTCTTTTAGCACTTTTATCCAATCGATCAATTCGCTGGTGCTAACATTTTTACCAGCTTCACCTCTGCTGTCAGCGATCGCTTTTCGCAGTTCCTGAAAACGCTGTATAGCTTTTTGAGAAAGTTCTGGGGAGATATCTGGAAAAATGTTGCGGATAATTTGTTCGAGTCGTTTATCGTCAGGAAATTCTAGATAATGAAATAAGCAGCGACGCAAAAAGGCATCTGGCAAATCCTTTTCATCATTGCTGGTGATAAAAATTATTGGGGCTGCTTTTGCCTCAATCTTTTGATCTGTTTCTTCGACAATAAAGCATTTTTCGTCAAGTTCCAGTAACAAATCGTTGGGAAAGTCAATATCAGCTTTATCAATTTCGTCAATTAGCACAACGCAGGGTTTATCGTGTTGAAATGCGCGTCCCAACGGACCCCAACGGATATAAGAAGTTGGATCGTCAAGGCGTCGGCGTTGTTCTGGTGTCAGGCGATCGCTTGCCGCTAATTGAGCATCCCGCAACCTTCCGACTGCATCGTATGTATACAAACCATCCCTGGCTCTACTAGTAGATTTTACGTACCAAGCCTCCAATTTAGGCAAACCAAATTTTCGACTAAATTCATAAGCAACTGCTTTTGCCAGCAGAGTTTTACCGCATCCGGGTTCACCTTTTAACAGCAATGGTCGCCCCAAATAAATCGCCAAATTCACTGCTTCTATCAGTTCAGGACTAGGTAAATAAGGAGATAAAAGTTGTTTATTCTCTCCTCGTTCTCCCGGTTGAGGGTGAACATTGCCTTCATATTTCAACGTTTGTCTATTTAGTACTTCAACCATGTTTTCTCTTCTTCATACCAATCGCAACAACCTGATAAGTAACATATTTGTTCCATTGCTAATTCAGGAACGCCATTATCACTATTTTCTAAAATTGTTTGTACTGTTTGCTCTAATTGCTCTGTTAGTAAGATAGGCAAATCATCCGATTCATAGTCTAACCATTTCGCCAGTTCTTCTTGAGAAAATCCGCTAATTTCAGGCAGCTTAACAGGGCTATCTGGTTGCCAGTTTGAATTAGGTTCTTCTGGTGCAAACGGAACATTCCATTTGCTTACACAACCCTTCTCGTCAATCAAGAACATTATTAGCTGGAATTGACTAACTTTGGCGTTAGCACTTGTAGTTTTAATGGTTAATGGGAACCAGAAATTTTCAAGCAACTCGCGCAAGTAAATTTCTGATAAAAAATCCACATCGCGGAAAATTAGCAGCACATTCTGAGTTTGCCACCATTGGTAAACGCGATCGGCAATATCCGGGGGTAAACCTTGCCCACCTAAACCAACTCCTCGACTAAGTTCGCGCCATAAAGAAGGCACATCGCTTTTACGCGCAAGCCGATTGAGGTTAAATTGCACGACTTTTGCTGTAATGCTATTAGGAACGTGCTGTTGCACCAAGCGATTCAACAGCCAACCTTGTCCATAATCGGGTAAGCCATGAATCAAAAAAGCTGCGACTGAATTATCAGGAATAATCCGACGAAATTTTTTTGTCTGCTCTCGATAGTTCAATTTCAGCAGCGCTCGATATAACCGTTCAACAGGTGATGCTCTCTCAAGCCGATCAATCTGTTGAGCTAGTTCATCCATTTCTGCTTCAGTTTGTTCAATTTGCTTTTCCAACTGAAAGCGAGCGATCGTACTTGCTTCAATCGCATAACTGCGTCGCAAATCTTTCAGCTTCTCAGCCTCTAAGTCATACTGTTGTTGTAATGCATCAAGTTTATGCTGTAAGTGCTGATCTGAGAACATTGACTTCCTTTTTGAGCTAATAATCTTTTCACTCATACGGCATTCCAGATTTTTGCGTTCTAGATTGCTCGCGTTTTGTGTCAATAGCTAAAACATCCCTCTAAAACTAGATTTCACTTATATAGTTTCTTCACTTCGCATCTTCTTAAATCCAGATGTATAGTATTTATGTCTCGCTTTCAAGTAGTTGTTATTGCCCATTTTTGATAGGACTTACGCAAAAATTCTCTCTTTTCCTCATTCCTCTGTGAACTCTGTGCCTCTGCGGTTCGTTTATTTCATTATTCTTGCGTAAGTCCTGTTTGATTCAAAACGCTCAAAATCTCGGTTCTTCAACAAAATCAAGATTGTGAAAAATTGCATCGAAAACAGATTTAGTATAAAAATTTAATCTAAATAAAACTGAATCAAGGTCAACGATATTATTGTTGTCTTATAAATGACATGACATTTCTCAGTACTATTCTCTCTTTGTTTCCTACTTTAGTGATGCTGATGACAGCAGCATCAATCCTTTGGATTTGCTTTTATCCAGGGATATTAAGTATTATGGCGCTTTTGATTTCTTTATACATCTTTCCCTTATTGATATATAGAATACACGAATATTTTTATCCTTTAAAAGAAGGAATCAGTTATTTAGCTGGTAAAAATTATTCGCCTTGGTGGGGAAGTCATCAAATCCAAGTAATATATATTGCCTTTCCCGCGTTAGAAACACTGTTGCGGCTTATCCCTGGTGCATTCTCATTGTGGTTGCGGTTGTGGGGCGCAAAAGTGGGTAAAAATGTTTATTGGACACCGCAGTTAGAAATAAGCGATCGCGCTTTAATCGAAATCGGCGATAATGTCGTATTCGGTAATGGCATCGGCATTTATTCTCACATCATCAAACCGAAAAAACAAGACTTACTGCTATATGTTAAAAAAGTGAAAATCGGTAACAATGTCTTTTTAGGAGCTTGGAATCACATCGCACCAGGAGTTACAATTTTAGATGGAACTTATGTTCCTGTTTTCACTCATGTTTATCCAAACAAAAAATTTAGTCAATAGTGAAAATTTAGAAACTTAATTTTGTAGTAAGGGCTTCAGCCCTGAAAATTTAAATTATGAGGGCTGAAGCCCTCACTACGTTAAATGCGCTTTATTATTAAACTATTCGCAAAGCTTCTCACACCTGCTGCTAGTCGGTTCCATCATGCACTGAAAAATCCCCAAGCATCGCAGCAAACAGTACAAAAAGCGATTATCAAACGTCTTATTCAAAGTGAATATGGTAAATCTTTAAATATCAAATCTATTACCGATTGGCATCACATCCCCATAGTTGCATACCACGATATTGAAAAGTTAATTTTGCAACAAAAGGAAACTAAAAAGCCTTTACTAACATCTGAATCAATCCTTTTTTATGAAAAAACTTCCGGAAGTCGCGGTGCTGCAAAGTTAATTCCTTACACCAAATCTTTGCTGAGTTCTTTTAATCAAATGTTCTGCGTTTGGGCGCATGATTTAATTGTGCATGGGGCAAATTTTTCAACAGGTAAAATATACTTTTGCATTTCGCCACAGTTGGGAGGAAAACAAGATGAAATCGGATTGAACAATGATTCAGAATATTTAGATAAATGGTTAAGATGGTTTCTCAGTCCTTTTTTGATTTCACCTCGCGGATTAAATCGCGTTGGTGATGCGGAAGAATTTAAAAATAAACTTTCTCACACACTTTTACTCGAAGAAAAGTTGGAAATTATCTCTATTTGGAGTCCGAGTTTTCTCAAAGTTATCCTCGATTATATTCAAAGTAATCGTACACGACTTTTGTTAGAAATAGGCGATCGCCTTTCACCTCAACGTCACCAACTGCTTCTCAATACAGAGATTCCCTGGACGCAACTTTGGCGAGAACTTAAACTTATCTCTTGTTGGGATAGCGCTAACGCTGCGGATGGTGCGGAATTTTTGCGTTTATTGTTTCCCAACGTTTTAGTACAGGGTAAAGGACTCCTTGCCACCGAAGCACCGCTAACTATCCCCTTAATTTCAGCGCAAGGATGCGTACCAATGCTGAATGAGGTGTTTTTTGAGTTTGAAGATGAAGCGGGGAAAATTTACCGTTTGCATGAATTGGAAAAAGACGGCATTTATGAGATAATTATTTCTCAGAAATCAGGATTGTATCGTTATCGAATAGGCGATCGCCTGAGCGTTACCCATTTCTATTTAAATACACCTTGTTTGCAATTTCTCGGACGCACACAAGAAATCAGCGATTTAGTAGGCGAGAAACTAAATTCTCAATTTGTGCGTCAAGTTCTCGATTCCTTACCCTTACAAAAAACATCCTTTAAAAGTTTAGTACCCGTCAAGCAACCACAACATTACGTTTTGTTACTCGACCAAACGAATGTAAATCCCCAAGAACTCGCTCAACAATTAGATAATGCCTTGCAACAATCTCCTCAATATCGCCATGCAAGGCTTCTAAATCAACTTCAACCCGTGCGAGTATTGGTATCTTCACGCATCCCGGAAATTATCGCTTTATATAAAACGCGATCGGGCAAAAAATGGGGCGACTTTAAACACGATATTCTCTCAACTACACCCATCGAACCAGAACTACTCGCGGAAATTGAATTGATTCGTAGTAAGCACTTCAGTGCTTAAAACAGGCGTTAAAACGCCTACTACAAATTTTAAATCTAAAAATCAAAAGTAGAACTAATTATTTTCCTGAAAAAACTCTCTTGACCTGTAACAGTTAATCGGATAACCTAATCGTTCAGTAAGACGTTCCTTGAAAACTTATGAACAGAAAATTAATACTGACTTTACTTTCCAGCCCGACTATTTTTGCATCTATGATGTCTATCATTGGGGTAGTAAACCCGGCACATGCGTCACAGCCAGTTCTGCGTATGAAAGACGGTCAAGCTTGTGTACGCCATCCACATGCAGGGTATAAAAACTTTGTTTGTACGCGGGTTTCACAGACAACACCCCCACCGAAAGTGAGTTCAGTACAGCAATCTGATAAAAATGTTGCCATGTTGGACTTTTCGGAAGAAGAAAGCCATGAGGCGATCGTTTTATTTGGTTGCGACTGCCCATATTGTGTAAATACTTTACGTAATCTCAAAGGTGGGCAACCTTTAGTGTATTAGGGAATAGGGCATGGGGCAATGGGCAATTGTTTAATGGGCCCTATCGCAATGGGCCCTATCGCAATGGGCCCTATCGCAATTGTTTAATGGGCAATTGTTTAATGGGCATTGGTAATAAAAAGAAGCGATCGCGTATTTCACAAAGGGATTATGCCCCATGCCCGATGCCCCATTCCCCACTCCCCACTCCCCATTACTCAACCTCCTCATTAACCGGGAACCTGTCAATAAGCTGCATTGCCCGATGAGCATTGCGGCGCAACGATTCCGGCAGATGGGGGACGTGGGGTATCTGCGATAATAAATCTAAAGTCCGGCGCAGCAACCTGACTACATCACCTTCATCTAAAGTGGTATGTTCGCACAGTTCTGTCCACGGCATACCCAGTGCCCATTGTTCGATTATGGCAATTAACTCAAATTCCAACCAAATAGGCAACGCCACGCTATACCGGCGTTGTAATTGAAACATCTGGCGGCGAATTCCCCGCAATTTTCCTAATGTTTCTACTACTTCATCACTTAAGTTGAAGTGTACTTTACTATCTGGACGTGGAGTTTCTGTCACCAAAGCCGCAGCTGCTGCTGCTAAATGGTGCGGATCTAAATTATCCAACTCCCCACTGGCAAGCGCCAAACCCAACCACAATTCATTTTCTCCGCGCATAGCGGCAGCGATTTGCCCTAATTGAGTTGGGACTAAGTTAACCAATGCGTTAAAATGTTGCAAAATTTCGATTAAGTTGACAAATTCTTCCCAATGACGTTGGGATTGTTGCTCAACTTGTTCCTGCATCAGTTGAATTTCGGCTTCGAGTTCGACACAGCGGGCTTTGCGTTTAAAAAGTGCTGGGAGATTGCCGGCTTGATGTATAGGATGAGCTTCTATTTGCTCTTGAATCGCGGCTGTGCGGCTAAGTTGTTCGGCTACTTCTGGTGGTAGTTGCACAAACTCGCTCGGATCGGGAATTATAGAAGCGATCGCTGCTGTTTGTTCATTCCCCCGGCGTGACTGTCCTGGTTTTAAAGGCATTTCCGGCGGTGGTAACAAATCAGCTTCAACTTGAATTCGCGGTAGTTCCGCATACAAATCCACGACATCCCCAGTCGTCGCTACATACCAGCGGTTATCTTGCCCCAAGCATACCAAGTAAGGCGATTGACCGGAGCCTGGGGTTTTTCCCACCAACACCGCTGTTACAGGTGTAGATACGGGAATATTCTTCCCCTTCAAACCTAAAAGCGTCCCCGACACTGCAAAGCTCAACATCATGCCCAATTCTTCTTGCCTATCTGACTGAGCCTGTTCTTGCAGAGTTTTCAAAATTTGCCTTTCTACTTTTAGCCGTTGGCGCAATTTCTCATAAACAGCAATTTCCTTTTCATCTACTGCGGCTATTTGCGCCTGAAGTTGTGCCAATTCTGCTTGCAGTTCGCCAATCTCATCATAATCTGGTCTTAAATGCAACGTCGCCATATACTGCCCAAAACTGCGCTCTATCAATTCCTTGGCTTCTTCCAAGGTGTGAGTTTGCAATAAGTTCAGTACCATCCCGTAACTTGGTGTAAATTGGCTCACCAAAGGGTCAGGTTTAGATGTTGCTAGATATGCCGCTTCTTTGGCTCCTTCAAACGGAGTTTGCAACGTCACCACGTAACCTTGCTTGTCCATCCCCCGGCGTCCGGCTCTTCCCGCCATTTGCAGAAATTCGGAAGCGTTTAACAAACGGTGTCCGGTGTCGGTACGCTTGGAAAGGGTGGAAATCACAGTTGTCCGGGCTGGCATGTTAATTCCTGCTGCCAATGTCTCGGTAGCAAAGACTACCTTAATCAGTCCTTGCTGAAAAAGTTCTTCTACCAAGACTTTCCACGCTGGTAAAATTCCCGCATGGTGTGCGGCAATTCCCCTGTATAAAGGGGCAATTTGTCCAGAACGTCCGGCATCGGGATTGCGAGCTAAAAAATCGTCAATTTGCCGTCGCAACACTTGGGACTCGTCATTATCCACCAGCCACAAATCACCCACCTCAGCCACTGCTTTATCACATCCCCGACGGCTGAAGATAAAGTAAATTGCGGGTAGCATATCCCTTTGCTGTAGCTGGCTCAGGGTGTATTCTATGCTGGGAGCTTCTGGTCTACCACCTCTACCTCTATCGGACGATCCCCTTTTTACCCTTTTAACTAAGCGGGGGTTGATTTTATTTTTGCTTTCGTTTAACAAGGGAAACAACCCCTTGGGATTGCCAAAGTTAAATTCTAAGGGGACTGGGCGAAAATCAGAGTAAATCAGGTCAGTCGGACCGTGAACTTGATTTAGCCAGTCGGTGAGTTGGTCACTGTTAGCAACTGTGGCGGAAAGGGCTACGAGTTGAACTTCACGGGGGCAATAGATAATCGATTCTTCCCAAACTGTGCCCCGTTGACGGTCGTTCATATAGTGGCACTCATCCAGCACCACCACCTCAACGTCTACTAATGAGGTGCCGACTTGCCCAATGGGTGTGCCATAGAGCATATTTCGGAAAATTTCTGTAGTCATGACTACAATCGGCGCATCTCTGTTAACAGAGATATCGCCAGTTAATAGTCCGACGAGATCGGAACCGAATTTCAAACGAAAATCACGTAACTTTTGATTTGACAGCGCCTTTAGAGGCGTCGTGTAAAATACACGTTTACCCCGCGACAAAGCGCGATAAATAGCGTATTCCCCGATTAAAGTTTTGCCGCTGCCAGTGGGCGCACAGACAACAACGGAGCTTCCAGCGTTCAGCGAGGCGATCGCATCCTTCTGAAATTGATCCAACTCAAAGGGAAATATCGTATGCGGGTCAAGTTCTGAAGACAGCGCAGGATAATTCACGTATGGGACATTTGCAACCAGTCTGTTTACTATATTAACGGCTATTTTGTCAACTTTGTCAGGAGGGAATGGGGAATTGGGCATTGGGCCCTATCGCAATGGGCAATGGGCCCTATCGCAATGGGCAATTGTTTAATGGGCAATGGGAGATTTTTTCCATGCCCCATGCCCCATGCCCCATGACGGCAGGTGCTCCACGCAGGTGATCCCCAAGACCGCACTGCCTCCCCCATGCCCCATGCCCAAGGACGTGAACCTGGACAAAAATGGACAGGCTTCATCTTGCAGGTTCGTTGGGCATCGCGGATCTTTAAAACAAGCCTGTC